>CAJTMG010000022.1 GCA_910577405.1 uncultured Oscillibacter sp.
GCAGGGGTATCCAGCACCGTCCGGTGGTTCTGCCGCTCTGTCAGGGCGGACAGCTCCACCCGGAAGGGCGGCGTAGCGTCGTCCTCCGTAATTTCCCCATAGGACAGCGGGGAGAGTTGTAACAGCGCCACCCGGCCGGCCAGGGACTCCTGAACGCCCTCCATCATGGAAAAGAGCTGGGAGCCGGTCAGCCAGAAGTCCCCCGGCTGGCGGCGACTGTCCACCATCATTTTGATGTAGGGAAACAGCTCCGGGGCATACTGCACCTCGTCGATCAGCAGCGGGGGCTTGGCTCCATAAAGTTGGGGTTTGTTTCGGGACAGAAGTCGTAACGCCAGATCAAAGGCGCGTGCTCACGGGTCAACACAGGATTCTGCCAGCGGGTGTAAATTCCATTATAGGTATCGGCGGGATGATTCTTCCGGCAAATCAATTCTTCATAGCGGGTGGTTTCACGGGCAAATGCCTGCTCAAACATAGACATCAGGGTCCCTCCTTATCAGCTCCAAGCACGTACGACCGTTGTGGTAGGGGCACTTCCAAGGTTCCACCGTGGGCTTGGAGGTGTCCGGGGTTCCGTCGCCATCCAACCGCCAGAACCATTCTCCGCCTGGTCTGGGGGCCTCCACCTTCTCTATGATAAAGCGCCAGAGACTTGCGGCGGCGTCACGGAATTTCGTTCGGTCTGGATGCTTGCCGTACTCGTCGATAAATCCGAGAAGCGCCTCTGCCTGAACCCACCAGACCCGGTGCGTGTCCACAATACCGTTTTCGCATTCGTTGGCCAGGGACGCGCCGTCAAAGGCTGTTTTCAGTACGCTGTCCGCCAATTGGGTATTGATGGCGGCAATTTTTTCGGTCAGGGCCAGGTCCTCCAGCAAGCCGGTTCCCCAGTCGATCAGCCAGCTTGATTCAATGTCGTGGCCGTAGCTGGTGAGATCAATCAGGCTGTTGTAGTCCCGATCAAAGAATACCTTCTGACGGCGCTTCTCCGGGTCGTAGATTTTTCCTGCGTAGATGTTCAGAATTCGGCGCATGGCGGTCTCCAAATCCCGGTCCGGCTTCACTTGATACAAACCGGAATATCCTTCAAAAACGTGAAGCAGGGTATTCATGGTCCGCTCCGCAAGGACGCCGTTTTCCGACAGCTTTTCGTTGCTGGCAGGCTGGAAGTCCCTGCTGAACGCCTCCAGATATCCGCCCGTATCGGTGCATTTTTCTTCAATCAGCCGAAACAGCCTCTGAGCCAGCTCCAGCGCTTCTTCCTCGCCGGTGAGACGGCAGTAAGCGCTGAGAGCATAGATCGCGAACGCCTGATTATAGGTGTGCTTGGTATTGTCCAGAGGCTTGCCATCGTAGGTCAGGGACCAGTAAACGCCGCCAAATTCAGGGTCCAGGCACTTCTCCCGGAGGAAATCGTAAGCATGGCGGGCGTAAGGCACAAGGCTGTCGTCCCCCAGCGTCATAGCGGCTTCGGAGAAAAACCAGAGGATGCGGCTGTTCAGGATGCAGCCCTTTTCCGCGCCCTTGTCCAGAAGATGGTCAAAATTCATGTAGCCGTAATAGCCGCCGAAGGTCTCATCCCGCAGGGCTTTCCAGAAGGGAAGCAGCCTGTCGGTCAGCATTTCCCGGGCGGCTTCCGCAGCGCGAGGCATAGACGCATTCCCCCTTTCAGCAGCTGTGGGCTTTGATATAGGAAATCACTTCGTCCGCGGTGGTAAAGGCCAGGCTCACATAACTGTCGGCACAGCCATAGTAGACGGCGATGTGTCCGGTAGCGGCGTCCTGGAGGGTGGCGCAGGGGAAGCAGACGTTTGGAACAAAGCCCCGTTCCTCGTACCATTCCTCTGGCGTCAGAAGAAAGTCTGTGCAGTGGTACAGGACCTTGCTGGGGTCGTCGATATCCAGAATGGCCCCGCCGATGGAGTATACAAAACCGTTGCAGGTGCCGGTAACGCCGTGGTAGAAGAGCAGCCAGCCCTCGTCGGTTTCAATGGGAGCCGCGCCGCCGCCTACCTTGACGTTCTCCCACCAGTTGCCGCTTTTGCCGATCAGATGCCGGTGACGGCCCCAGAACTCCATATCCGGACTCTGGCTGAGGAAGATGTCCCCGAAAGGCGTGTGGCCGGAGTCGGAGGGACGGGAGAGCATCACATACATACCGCCATTGGTCCCTTACCGACAATTTCGAGTGGGCGGAGGGTTATGACCAGCGCTTCGGTCTTGCCTACGTGGACTATGCTGCGGGAACGCGTACACTCAAGGACAGCGGGCGGTGGTTTGGTTCTGTTGCCGGAAGCGGCGGGAAGTCCCTTTTCTAGCTCCAGGATGACCAAATAAAGAGACGCTGTTATTTTGCCGGACGAGAGAAGCATGAGAAAAAAGCTGTTACCATAAAACGTTCTCAGATCAATCAGGCGATGAACGAGATGAAAGCCATATGCGTAAAATATTGCTTTGCCCGTTCTCTTTTCCGTGGAGGATCAACCGTCCTGCCGTTGATTGCGAAAAAAGTACCAAGCATCATCATTCTGGACGTGATGATGCCTGGTATGGACGGATTTGAACTGCTTCAGGAGATCCGCGCAGCCTGTTTTTATGCTCACAGCCAAGGAAGAAGCTGAGGACCGCTTTGCCGGAGGCGGACGACTCCCTGGTCAAGCCCTTTCTGCCAAAAGAACTGCTGCGGATTCAAATGCGCGTTCGCCCCTGTCCGTTATGGGAGGGAAAAACGCTGGAACTCTTGAGATGGGACGACGGCGTTACTACAAACTGGCTGTTCCCCTTTGCCGAGCAGGACGGAGGAACCCCCTTTTGCTTCAATGCAAGAGTAGCCGGCCTTGACGCCATCTGTCTATGCTCTGCGGGAGCTGGCGAGGGACATCTATATTGAAGCTCCAGTTGAAATCGACGGGAAACGCCGCCAGAATATCCGCATTCAGTATGATTTCATTGGATTTATCCCGCTGGACGAAGCGATTGGGCGGAAGGTTATGCTGCACCCCAAGAAAACAAGCTTACTGTTTTATGAATCTTTGTCCTGTACCAGGCCATTGCTTTCCGCTGCCGAAACGAAGCGCTATTGGGGCAGCACATTCCGCTTCAAACTGGTATAAGCCAGCAGGATATAAATTGAGTATATCAGAAAGAACAGCCCCAGCGAAATCGCCACAATGACCAGAGGGCTGCTCATGCCAACCATAACCCCGGGCTCTGGAACGCGGGTCAAATGGAAGATAATCGGGGCAGCAATCAGCACTGGCGGAACAGCGGGCATCACATAGTAAACCGTAAACTGACGGCTCAGGGCTTGGGCCATCTCCCTCCGGGCCATCCCTAACTTTCTGAGCAGAACAAACTGTCTCCTGTACCGTTCTGTTTCGCTGAGCTGTTGGATGGTAAGGATGGTTGCGGCCGTCATAGTGAGTGCCAGCGCCAGATAGAACAGCGGGAACACAAAAATCGCGGTCTGGACGGCCACCTGAGCGTCCTCATTGGCCTTTGTTGAAACAAGCGCGTAGTTTGCAGGGTTTTCTTGCTTGTTATATTCTGTGGCAGCTATATCGGTCAGTGCGTCATACTGTGCTGCTGGTACTGGCTGAGAGGTTTTTGCAGCATAGGCCAGATGATGAACCGCCAGTCCATCCACCGCTTCGTCTGGAACAACCAGAATATATCCGCGTCCGTTCGCCACACCAAAACTTTGAGAGAGACGTTCTGTGCAGACGCTCCCTGGAGATAATGTAATGCTCCCCAGGGTGATTGGCTGGTCATAGTTCCGCAGCGGTTCCTCTAAATAGGTCATGCAGTGGATGAGATACCGGCCCGGTTCCGGCTCCACTGTCGGATAACCCGCGATGGAACGCAGGGCAGCGTAGTCACTCCAGCGAAGAATGGGGTCCTGGTCATAGTTATAGTAATAGTAAACTGTCTGTGATTCGATATAATCCCGCACTGTGGGGCTGTCGGTGAGATAGACCTGATACAAAACGGATTGCTCCACTGGAATATATTCCGCAATATAATCCAGGTATGGACTTGGGTCCTGATCCTCCCCTTCAATGGCAAAATAAAGGTCAAAGCAGGCGTTTTCTGCGGACCGCCCTCGAAAAAGACCGTTAAACATCAGTCCACTCCCCTCGGTTATGATCGTGGCTGTGAAAATCATGGAGATAATTGCCATGATGATACCCATAGTGGAAAGTTTGGCAGAGAGGGTGCGGAAAATCAGCAAATTTTGCCCTCGATACTTTTGCGCCGGATATTTGTCAAAGAAAGCGGGAACGCCGGAGGCAAAGCTGAGGAAATAACCAAACAGCGCGGCAATCAAGCATCCAGAGCCGATGATGCCGGTCATTAACTCGCCGAGCATCAGCAGTACAGTTCCAGCCATGCCCAGTACAAGGGAAACAGCAAACACCAAGCGGCGGCTGTTTCCCTTTTGAATTATCATGCCCTCGTTTTGCTTTTCAAAGTAAATAAGATCGTATATTTTCATTCTTTGGATGCGCTTTCGGCTTTTCCGGAGGGCATGAAGATAAATCAAGGCAAAATAAAACAAGGTCAGTCCTGCTGCCGGGACAGAGAATGCCAAAGAGAAATGATAAGGCAGGCCAAACATAGCGAACAGGATTGCCCGCAGAAACTGGTACAGGAATCCGCCCAACACCAGCCCCAGCGCCAAAGCCGCACCGCCCACCGACAAGTTTTCCAGGAAGAACAACCGGGCTACCTGCTGGTTTGTCAATCCGATCAGGATATAGGTGCCAAGTTCCCGGCTGCGGCGAGAGAGCATAAAGCCGGTGGCGTAGCTCACCAGCCAGCCAAAGACGCACACCACCGCGATGCTGGCCAGAACGATAATTATGGGCAGTGTATCCATTTTTTCAGAGAGTTCCTGAATCTCCTGGGAAAACGCTAATCCGTTAAAGGAATACAACAATCCTGCGGCCATCACCACCGTGACAAAGTATACCAGATAATCGCCTGCCTGCCGTTTGGCGTTGCGCAGGGACAGTTTAGATAACGTCACTGACATCACCTCCCAGCGCGGCCAGTACGTCCAGAATCTCGTGGTAGAATACAGGCCGTCCCCGTTCTCCCCGTAATAATTCATTAAACACCCGGCCATCCTTCAGAAACAGCACCCGTTTGGCGTAACTGGCGCTATATGCGTCGTGGGTGACCATGATGATTGTAGCTCCCATGTCCTGATTCATGGCGGACATAATTTCCAGCAGGTTCTTGGACGCCTTAGAATCCAGCGCACCGGTGGGCTCGTCGGCCAGCAGGAGAGACTGTCCCGCCACCATAGCCCGGGCGCAGGCGGCTCTCTGTTTCTGTCCCCCGGACACCTGATAGGGAAACCTGGACAGGATATCGGTGATGCCCAGCTTTTGCGCAACATCTTGGACAAGGTTCTGCACCGTTTTAGGATTGGTGTGGTTCAGCGAGAGGGCCAGGCCAATGTTTTCCTCAATGGTCAAGGTGTCCAGCAAATTGAAGTCCTGGAATACAAAGCCCAGGCGCTTCCGGCGGAATCCTGCCAATTCCTCCTCGGACAGATCGGCAATATTGACACCGTCCAAAAGGATCTTCCCGGCGCTGATGGAATCGATGGTGGAGATGCAGTTGAGCAGGGTGGTTTTGCCAGAGCCGGAAGCCCCCATGATCGCCAGAAACTCTTTGGCCTCCACATCAAAACTCACCCGGTTCAGCGCGCAGGTGACGTTGTTTTTGCTGCCGTAGTATTTCTCGATGTTCTGTACTTGAAGCATAATCAAACCTCCTTTGCGTCCTATCATACACCGGATGCAAAGGAGGTGGTATCGAATTGATATTGATTTTCCTTACAATTTTGTAAGATTCTCCTTTGCGGGAAAGGTCAGCGTGACCGTTGTACCTTCTCCCTCCTGAGAGACCATGTGCAGATCCAAATCCAGAAAAGACGCCAGCTTTTTGCACAGGTACAGTCCCATACCGGTAGCCCCGCCCCGGTTCCTGCCGTTGCTGCCAGTGAACCCGCGGTCAAACACACGGGGCAGTTCATGAGCCGGAATGCCGATTCCGTTATCATGAACAACGAGCTGAGTCTGTTTCCCAAGAAGTTTTGCGGAAAGCGTGATAACCGGCTCTGGTCCCCGGTAACGGGCGGCGTTTTGCAGCAGCTGTCCCAAAATAAACACAGACCACTTTTCATCGGTATAGACGCTGCAATCCAGTCCCTGCGTTTCCACCCGAACACCGCTTTGAATCAGCAGAGAGCGGTGATTTTCAATCGCCTGGGCAGCAATTTTCTCCAGCTTCACCAGCCGGAGCAGGCAGTCCTGTTCTGGACTCCCCACACGGGCGTAGAATAAGGCCCGCTCAGCATGGGCTTCAACCTGCGCAAGCTCTGCGGTCAGTTTCCGGCGGGTCTCCCCATCCAAATCACGGCAAATGAGCCGGGCGGCGGTAATCGGGGCTTTGATTTCATGTACCCATTGTTCCACATACTCCCGGTATTCCCGCTGGGACGCCTGAGCATCGGACACCGCCCCGGTCATAGCCCGACCCGCCCGGCGTGACAGTTCAAAAAGACGGCGTTCATAAATACCTTTTGGCGGTGGAGCGCACTCCGCAAACAGATACTTCCGGTTCAGGGCGTTCAAAATCGCTTCCAATTCCCGGAGCCGGGCGCGTTGGCGGAGGAAACCGGCAGCGTAAACCGTCACAAAGACCGGCAGCAGAGCCAGCAGCAAAAGCGCCAGTACATCCGGCTGTGTTCCTGTGACAAAAAGAAACAGCGCCGCCAGCCCAACGCAGAACAGCTGAAGGGCAATCCGGCTCAGCTGGTCCGATAAAAATTCCCGAAGCGTCACAACTGATACCCCATCCCCCGCCGGGTCTTAATCGCGTCGGGCAGGCCGATTTCCGCCAGTTTTCCCCGCAGCCGGGTCATATTCACACTGAGCGTATTGTCGTCAATGTAAATCTGATTGTCCCATAGTGCATCAATCAAATCAGCCCGAGAAACAATCTTTCCCGCATGGGTCATCAGGCAGGCTAAAATTTGCAGTTCGTTCCGGGTCAGCTCCGCAGTCCCGCCGTCAGCCGATACGCTCCCTTTTGTCAGGCTTAGGCGCAGCCCTCCGGCATCCAGCAGATCAGACGCTTCCGGCTCGCCAGAACTCCGGCGCAGGACTGCCTTGATCCGGGCCAGCAGTACGGGAACGCTATATGGTTTCGTAATGTAATCGTCCCCGCCCAGGCTCAGCGCCCGTACCTCGTCCACACCGGCATCCCGGCTGGTAACGAAGATCACCGGTGCAGAAACGGCTTTCCGCATCGCGGCGCATAGAGAGAAGCCATCTTTACCCGGAAGGCCAATGTCCAAAAGGATAAGGTCCGGATGTCCCTGTGCTGCTTGATTGGGCACGTCTGTAAACTCCGTAATCACCAGGGGCGTATATCCCTCATTTTCCAGAAGCAGCGCCAGCTCTTCCCGAATGGCTGGGTCATCCTCTATTATCATAATTTTTTGCATATTGCCATTACCGCCTTGCCATTTACACTATGCGAACATGAACGGAGCGCTTCTGTTCAGAACAGTTAACCCCATGGAAATCAAAAAATCTCACATTCCACCTTGACAACATTTTTCTGCCTCATCTCTGTTTTGACGGCCATTATAGCATTTTTATTGACAACGCTGTCTAAATCAGGATTCCCTCGCAGTGGTCTATCTCATGCTGTATGATTTCCGCCGTCCAGCCTGTGAAGGTCTTCAAACGTACCTGAAAGCGTTCATTTTCATACCGCACCTTGATGGACCGCCAGCGCTTCGCCGTCCGGACGCCCGTCAAAGACAGACAGCCTTCCTCCGCCTGATAGGGGCCGGATCTTTTGACGATCTCCGGGTTGAACATCACCATATATTGGTCCCCTTCCGTCTGAAAGGCAATGACGCGCTTGTTTACCCCAATCATATTCGCCGCCATGCCCACGCAGCCCTCCCGATGAGCCCGCAGAGTCTCCAGCAAATCCCGCGCCGTTTCCAGGTCTTCCTCCCCGGCTGGTTCGGCCTTCCGGGACAGAAACGTCTCGTCCTTCATGATTTCCCGTATCATGGCCTGTCCTCCAATCCACAGTAAAACGCCCGCGCCGCGTCCAGGTCCTTCTGGTTCGGACGGCCCTTTGCTATCCCGCCTACCAGCTTGAAGGGGCCGAAGGTATCATAGCCCCGGCAGCCAAACTTCCCCAACACCCGGCAGCGCCGTTCTTTCGCGATCCCCTCCAGCGTCTGCTCCGCGCCCTTCCAGCGGGAACCGCAGGTACAGACAAAAAATATGTCCTTCTTTTCCGGAAGACGCTCCCGGGCAAAATCCACCACCGTCTGATGAAATTTCCCGAAGTAGACCCCGGACGCAAAGCCTATCCGGTCATAATCCTCCAAACGTGCCTCCCCCGGCGCGGTTACATCGATCAGGTCTATTTCCCCCATGGCTTGCAGGACCTTCAGCGTGTTGCCGTGATGCCTGGAATAGTAACAGACTGCCGTTTTCATTATGACACCTCCTGTCTGAATGCACTAGAAGACTTCCTCTTTCGCATACAGAAACATTCCGCCATTTTTACAAGACGCCCCTGTTTGGACAAACAAAAATTCCCAATTCCATCACGTGTATGAGCGTTCTACATTGACGATGGCTTCACAGCGGCTGTCCAGTGCGCGGACGGCGGTCTGGAATTTCTCCTCCACCTCCTGGTCACTGAGCCGAAAGCGGAAGGGCACCACAGCGTCGAAAATCAGCTTGATATGGTTCTGGGACGGCACCATCCGGAAGTCATGAACGCCTATTTCGCTGTCGATGCACCTGGCCAGAGATTCCACCCGCTGCCGGAAGTCCTTGGTCTGGCTGTCGGAGGCCAATGGGTCCATATGAATGACCACCTCGCAGCCCAAATCAGCGCGCAGTTCCCGTTCCACCCGGTCCACGGCGTCATGAAGGGTCAGCACATCCTGTTCGGCAGAAACTTCCGCGTGAAAGGAAACCATGCGGCGTCCGGGGCCGTAGTCGTGAACAATCAAATCGTGTATGCCCAGAATATCCGAATGGTTCAAAACATGATCTTTAATCTGCGCCACAAATTCCGGAGAGGGCGGCGTGCCAAGAAGCGGGTCCACAGTAGAACGCATGGCCTGCACTCCGGACCAGAGAATCACGCCGGCAACCAAAAGACCCGCCCAGCCGTCCAAAGGCAGGTCTGTGTACCGGCCCGCGGCGCTGGAGAGCAGAACCACGGCGGTTGCAGCGCAGTCCCCCAGGGAGTCTGAAGCCGCGGCAAGCAACACGGCGGAATTCAGCTTTTTCCCGATACGGCGGTTATAATAGGCCATATAGAGCTTGACGCCAATAGACGCCAGCAGAATCAGCGCCGCTGTCCCCACAGGGCTTTCCATGGGCGCGGGATGCAGGATGCGGGTCAGGGAGGATTTCACCAACTCCGCGCCCATCAGCAGAATCAGCACGGAAACCCCCAGCCCTGCCAGATATTCCATCCGACCGTGGCCAAAGGGATGATGGAGGTCCGGCTTCTGTCCCGCCAGCAGGAACCCCAGCAGCGAGACAAATGAACTCCCCGCGTCCGAGAGATTATTGGCGGCGTCGGCAAGCATCGCAATAGAACCGGACATCAGACCCGCCAGCAGCTTCCCCAGCGCCAGCAGCAGATTCAGTCCCACGCCTACCGCTCCGCAGAGTATGCCGCAGCCTTTCCGCAGTCCTTCCTCGGTCCGGTCCCGCAAAAACAGCCGCGACAGCAGTGTAATCATAGACTTCCCTCCTTAGGAGAATGGTTTCATTCCGCAGTCAAGTACATTTACTATATGCCGGAAGCGTCCAGATAGTCCACCTTACTCCGCGTCCTTCTCTCCTGGAATCACCAGCTTCATATGACAGCAGAGGTCGTCCAGGTCCTTGTCAGTGGCGGCGGGTATCCGGAGTTTCGCCCCGCAGTCCCGGCAGGCCAGGTCTACCGCGGAACGCCGGATTTCGATTCCGTAACGGCGGCTCCCGCAGGCACAGCGGATTCCGTCTGTCCGGGAGGCGATGTCCTTCAGCTCGGAAAGGACCTCGTACATAATAATATGATCGGCAAAGACTTCCTGCTCTCCGTGCTTTTCCTTCTCTGCCAGAATCTCCAGCTCCTGAAGCTGCTCCCCTACCGTTTCCTCCGGGCCGATGAAGCAGCAGAATTGCTTTGTCCTCGCGCAGGCCAGTGCGGTGGCGCCATGCAGCATCCGGTCCGGGCCGCAGACCGCCGTATGGGTCTCCCCGCAGAGTCCACAGGGCACTGTCAGCCGCCAGCGTTCCCCGTCGTAGTCAGTCCGAAGCACGGATTTGCCGCAGGAGCAGCCCGCCTCCGCGTCTGAAGCCGCCAGCGCAAAGACAGACCGCGCCCGCATCACCGGTTTCCCACAGGCTGGGCAGAGGTATCCGAACACCCGCATCTCTTCGTCCATATCGCGTCCTCCTTTGTACTTGCCCGCCCATGATTTTCCGAGCGGCAAAAGGCTTTGAATGATATAGTATAACACGAAAACAGACGGCTGTACAGAGTTTTTCCGGGAATTTGGGCAGGCGGCGGATGGACAGTCTTTGGTGAAATTTTTGCAATTCCGAAAATTTCTGTATACAAATCCGGATTCCTGTGCTATACTATACCGAGTTTCATCAGGGACCGCCGGCGGCCTTGGGGACTTGCTCCCTTTCTTTTCCAGCGCTTCGGGAATCTGCCGCCTCCTCTCCCTGCGTTCCGACATTCTTCGCGGCTTTGTATTTTTCCGGCCTGAGAGGTGTTTCCTCTGCCGGTCAAATAAACGGACAGTCTTTATATTGCGGACAACGGGTATGGCGTAACCAAACCTCTGCCGGCGAAACGGGGCCGGGCAGACAGCGGGCGTCTCTTCTTTGCGTGCCCGATTTTCTTCGCGGATGGACTGCCCTTACATCAATTCAGCAGATTAAAGGAGTTTTTTTATCTATGGCAGAAAAATTGAAGATTATCCCCCTGGGCGGTCTGAATGAGATTGGCAAGAATATGACGGCCTACGAGTACGGCGGCGAGATTATCGTGGTGGACTGCGGTATGGCGTTCCCTGACGAGGATCTATACGGCATTGACTGCATTATCCCCGACGTGTCCTACCTCATCAAGAACCGCGCCCGCATACGGGGCCTGTTCATCACCCACGGGCACGAGGACCATGTGGGGGCGATTCCTTATGTCCTCAAGCAGGTGAATATGCCCATTTACTGCACGCGCTTCACTGCCGGGCTGATACAGCTCAAACTGGAGGAACACGGGCTGGTGCGGAGTACCAAGCTGATTACCGTGGACGCTGGAAAGACCGTCC
Source organism: uncultured Oscillibacter sp. (assembly GCA_910577405.1). Classification (GTDB taxonomy): domain Bacteria; phylum Bacillota; class Clostridia; order Oscillospirales; family Oscillospiraceae; genus Oscillibacter. Next base: position 11,399 of record CAJTMG010000022.1, read on the forward strand.
GGGCAGGAAAGTTCTCGGTGGAGTTCATCCATGTGAATCACTCCATCGCGGATTCCGTGGCCTTTGCCATTCATACCCATATGGGCACGGTGGTGCATACCGGCGACTTCAAGATTGACTCCACGCCCATCGACGGGGAAGTGATTGACCTGGCGCGGCTGGGAGCTTTGGGGCAGTCGGGTGTGCTGGCCCTGTGCGCGGACTCCACCAATGTGGAACGCCCCGGCTACACCCTCAGCGAACGCACTGTGGGACAGACCTTTATGCGGCAGTTCCAGGGCTGTGAGGAACGTATCATCGTCACCACCTTTGCCTCCAACGTCCACCGCATTCAGCAGGTTTTGGACGCCGCAGCCGCCCATGGCCGGAAGGTCGCCGTTACGGGCCGCTCTATGGAGAACATCATGCGGGTTTCCACGGAGCTGGGTTATATGAAGGTCCCTAAGAACACGCTGGTGGACATCAACAAGATCAAGGCCTTGCCGAAAAACCGACAGGTAATTGTCACCACCGGGTCCCAGGGCGAGGAAATGAGCGCCCTTTACCGGATGGCTTTCTCACAGCACAAACAGGTGGAAATCGGGCCGGGGGACAAAGTCATTATCTCCGCGTCCGCCATTCCGGGGAACGAGGTGACCGTCAGCCGGGTGATCAACGAGCTGTTCCGAAAGGGCGTGAAAGTCGTCTATGACCGGGCGGATATGCTCCACGTCTCCGGACACGCCTGCCAGGAGGAGCTGAAAATTATCCACGCCCTCACCAAGCCCCGGTTCTTTATCCCCCTCCACGGCGAGCAGCGGATGCTCCAGATTCACAGCGGCCTTGCCCAGCAGATGGGTCTGGACCGGAATCATATCGCCATTGCGGAAAACGGGTCCGTTATTGAGATCACCGCAAAGACCCTCAAGCTCTCCGGTTCCGTGCCCGCCGGTGAAATCTATGTGGACGGCTCCGGCGTGGGCGATGTCGGCGCTGTGGTCATGCGGGACCGGAAGCGGCTGGCGGAGGACGGCATGGTAGTGGTGGTCCTCCCCGTCTCCGCGCACGACGGCGGGCTTTTGGCGTCTCCCGAAATCATCACCCGCGGGTTTATCTACGTCAAGGAATCCGGCGACCTGATGAAGGAGCTGCAATCCGTTGCCCTGGACGCCGCCGAATCCTTCTCCCACAGACGCGGCAGGGACGACGGCGAGCTTCGCGGAAATGTCAAGGCCGCCGTCAGCAGCTACCTCTTTAAGACCACCCGCCGCAGTCCTATGGTCATTCCCGTCATCACAAGACTGTGAATCAATCAGAAGTCAGGACTTAGGGATTTTCCCTCTATTGCCGGCTGTACTGTAATCAGGAATCTGTTCATTGCCGGAAGCCTCCTCCTTCTGTCCGCAGCGATATAAAACAGAATTTCTATTGATATGACGCAGCAGAACAGCGGTCCGGAAGACGCACCCGGGCCGCTGTTTTTCCGCCCGAAAACGAAACACGCACAGGAAAAAACCCTGTGCGCGCTTCAGCGTTCCTTACTAAGTCCCAACAAATAATCGGTGCTTACGCCGTAATACTTACTCAGTGTAATCAGATGATGAATCGGCAGCTCATTGGCTCCGCGCTCATATCGTGCGTACATGGTCTGTGAGGTTCCCAAGACCTCGGCAATCTGAGTCTGTGTTTTGTCGGCGTCCTCGCGCAAATCACGCAGAATACGTACATACTCCATCTCGTCCACGTTCGACACCTCCCCCTACGTGTATGTTCCCATTGGTATCCTGCCTTTAATTTATCATAAAAAAACGCACTTGTTGGACCCACAATAAACAATTTTACTACAATTTTTGCATAAAATTAAGAAGAATTTGTAGAGTTTCATAGAAATATGCGCCGCTTGTTCCAGGATTTCCCGAAAATGAGCCTGTCAGCCCCGGTTCCCATCGTTCCCATGCTTTACAAGCGGCGGTTTTCCCTGTATAATGACATTGCGGCATTCAGGGCGGACGGCAGGTCTTTCTCCCGCCCCTGCTCTCATTATAGCATACTGCGGAATCAGATGGAAAGAGGATAACATTATGGAATTCACTCAAGGCGTCCGGTTTGACAGTCTTGGCCTGTCGCCGGAAATCATGCGGGCCATCCAGGAACGGAATCTGGAAATGACCACCCCCGTCCAGGCTGGCTGCATCCCCCCTATGATGGACTGGCAGGATGTGATCGCCAAAGCCCCTACCGGCACCGGGAAAACCTTCGCTTACGGCATTCCAATCATAGAACATATCGACCCCAAGGAGGACTGTGTGCAGGCGGTCATTCTGGCCCCTACCCGAGAACTGGCCATCCAGATAACTGACGAGCTGCGGGTGGTCTCCGCATACCGGCCCGGCGTGCGCTCCGTCTGTCTGTACGGCGGGCAGCCAATCGGACGGCAGATTGAGACCCTCAAGAAGCGGCCGCAGATCGTAATCGCCACCCCTGGACGGCTCAGCGACCATATGAAACGCCGTACCGTGCGGGTAGACAGCGTGCGCACCGTGGTTCTGGACGAGGCTGACCGGATGCTGGATATGGGCTTTGTCCACGACGTGACCCGGCTGCTGGACCGTATGAGCAAGCGGAAGAATCTGGGGCTCTTTTCCGCCACCATCTCCCGGGAGGTCATGGATATCGCCTGGATCTATCAGCGGGACGCCGCCGAAATCACCGTGCGGGAGGACGAGCAGAACAAGCCCGATATCAAGCAGTTCCGCATGGACGTGTCACAGAACGAAAAGGCCGACGCCATCGCGAAAATCCTGGAGGCCACAGGCTTTGACCGCTGCATGGCCTTCTGCAATACCAAGGGGTCTACAGAACGCATCACCAAGTTTTTGCAAATGCGTGGGATTGACGCGCAGTGCATCCATGGCGACATCCCCCAGCGGCGGCGCGAGTATGTGATGGATCTTTTCCGTCAGGGCAGGCTGCGGGTCTTCGTGTCTACCGACGTGGCCGCCCGGGGCATCGATGTGGACGACGTGGACATCGTGTTCAACTGCGACGTGCCTGACGAGAATCAAGATTACGTCCACCGTATCGGCCGTACCGGAAGAGCCAGACGGCAGGGCGTCGCGGTGTCCCTCATTGCCGACTACCCTTCCAAAATGCGCATCGACGATATCGCCCAGAAAACCCGGAATCAGATTGTCCCCGTCCGGTTTGACAGCGACGGGAATCTTGCTGTGATTGAATAGGTCTTGTCTGCGCCGTATGAAAGGAATTTTGCTATGACAGAAGAGAAAATACGTCCCATTCGTACCATAAAGGCCGTTATTTTCGGTCTGGCGGTGCTTCTGATTGTGGGCCTGGCGGGGTTCCTCTTTGGCCGCTTCGCCCAGAATCGTCAGCCGGAACCAGAAATCTCCGCCGTTGTTCTGCAAAGCCGTCTGTCCTCCATCAGCGAACTGGCCAGCGTCGCCTACCTGTACACCGACATGGGCCAATTCGAAAACAGCGGCGAGTTCTACGGGCATACGATCCCTTTTACCACCAAAAAATTCATCCTGACCTACGACGGCGTAATTAAGGCGGGGGTGGATTTGCGTCAGGCGGAGGTGTCCGTCAGCGGCGGGCAGGTGCGGGTAACCCTTCCGGAGGCGGAAATCCTCTCCCATGAGCTGGACGAGAACAGCGTGGAGATTTTCGACCAGCGGACCAGTATCTTCAATCCTTTTACCGTGGAGGATTTTACCAGCTTCCAGGCCGCCCAAAAAGCCGAAATGGAAGCCAAGGCGCTGGAGGGCGGTCTTTTGAAGGAAGCAAAGGAAAAGGCTGCCGACAGTGTGCGCCTGCTTCTGGCCCCCCTTTTGCCGGAGGATGCCGCTCTGGTTGTTGAATAGATGGTTTGTTTCAGAGAATATCAGGGGAATCTTGAATAATTTATTACATTTTGTAACTTTTTGCTTTGCCTGCCTTTACAAGGTGGGCAAATGTCTTTATAATGGACGGACAGAATATTTATGCCCCGCGGGGTATTTTGGAGGGATTTTTTCTATGACCTGTCAATTCCGGTTTCAAAAGCGGCTGACGGCTCTGCTGTTGTCCGTCGTACTTTGCCTGAGCCTGTCCGGGTGCGCCAAGGACGGAGAGGGCGTGTCACTGTCAGTATCCGTAGGGGCCAAGCCCGGCACCCTGGACCCGGCCTATGCGGAGGAGCTGTCCGATCAGACGATTCTGGCCCACCTCTACGAGAATCTGATGCGCGTGACCGTGGACGCCAGCGGACGCACAACAGTAATCGGCGGCATGGCCAAGAGCGTGGACGAGGAGGAGGAAACGGCGGAGGGCGGCGTGAATGTAATCTATACCTTCCGTCTGCGGAGCGCCAAGTGGTCCGATGGACGGGCGGTGAAGGCGTCCGATTTTGTCTATGCCTGGCGCCGTCTGGCAAACCCGGCCACCAACTCCCCCTTTGCCGATATGCTGTCCATGGTGGCGGGCTACCGGGAGGCCCGGGCGTCTGGAAATATGGAGCAGCTACAGGTGTCCGCCAAGAACGACAGTACCTTTCAGGTGGTGGTCCGGGGGCATCACGACTGGTTTTTGAAGGAAGTCTGCACTTCTCCCGCTACCATGCCCCTGCGGGAGGATGTGATTCAGCGTTTGAAGAGCGCCGCGCCTGCCGGGGGTTCCTGGTGGACGGAGATCACGGCCCTGACGGTCAACGGCCCCTATTTGCCCGCGTCCCAGGAAAAAGGCGTTTCCATGACCCTGACGCCCAACAGCCATTATTACGACAACCAGCCCGGCCCGAGGGAAATTACCTTCCGTTTTGTGGACACGCCGGAGAAGGCACAGGAGCTTTATAACGCAAAGACGGTAGACGCGGTATGGCCCTGTGAGGAAGGTCAGGCGAGTTCCGGGTCTCTGCCGGAGTTGGGGACCTGCGTGGCGGTATTCAACTGCGCCGGGGAACCCTTTGCGGAGGATTTGCTGCGGCAGGCCCTGTCCCTTGCGGCGGATCGGAACGCTCTGGCGGAAACAGCTGGCGGGACAGCAGCGGAGGGTCTGGTGCCGCCTGGAGTGCCGGAGGATGAGACGGCGGATTTCCGTACCGCAGGCGGTCCACTGATGGACAATGATCTGGAGGGCTATGAGGAACGCTGTCAGCAGGCCCGGGCGCTTTTGAACGAGGCGGGCTACGACACCGGGTCCAACGTGGGGGAACTGGAATACCTCTATGCCCGCGGCACAGAAAACGAAGCCGTCGCCCAGGCCCTCTGCCAGCAGTGGAAGGACGTGCTGCATCTTGAAATCACCCCCAAAGCCTTGAGCCAGCAGGATTTGATGAGCGCCCTGCGAAAGGGAGAATTCACGCTGGCCGGTCTGGACGTTTCCGCCGCCGCCAATGACGCAGAGAGCTTCCTGATGGCCTGGACCTCCGGCAGTCAGGACAACGTGGCGGGCTATAAAAACAGCGCCTACGATACCCTTCTGAATGTCGTTGCCGGGTCCGGAGACGCCAAGGCCCGTATGGGATGCCTCCATGACGCCGAGGCTCTTCTGATGATGGATTACGTGCTCATTCCCCTTTACACCCGTACCACCGCCTGGACCCTCCGGGACCATCTCACCGGCGCGTTCCGGGACCCCCGCGGCTGGTTCTCCTTCTCCAACGTCACTGTCCGAACTGCATAATAACAAGCGTCCCGGCTGGCTGTTCGGCTCCGGGACGCTTTCATCTTCATTCAGTCTGATCGGGATTTCAGATGGTTTCCAGATATGACAGCAGGTCCTCAAAGAAGATGGGCCAGCGTTCCGCGAATGTCCGCAGAAGCATCCAGGCCACCTCCGCCATCTGGGGATGCGCCCGGCGGCTGCACCGTAAACGGAAGAAATGCCGCCATTCGCGAAGATTCATTGTTATGACGATTTCCGTTTTCAGCGAATTCGGCAGGACGCTGCGTGCTTCTTCCGGACGCGCGCCGGCTTCCAGGAGGGCGAAGTAGGTCCGTTCGGCAGACACCATGGCTTCCCTCCAGAGCGCCGCCTTCCGCTGGTCCGACATATCCCCCTCGTTCCATCCGAATGCTCCCGCTGGGTCTACGCAGTTGATTTCCCGGCCGAATTTCTCGCTGGCGTAATTGCAGTACCGGGTGCTCTCCTGACTGTAACTGGCGATGCGGTGGCGCACAATCTCATGGGACACGCCTCGGTCACAGATGACCTTCACAGAGATGGATTCGTGTTCAATCACCGACTCGTGACCGCGGGCAATGATGTTTTTCAGAAATTTCTCCGCGCTGCCCTCCTTGATATTGCCCTCGCTTTTATAACAGACCCGGCCGATACGCTCCAGCTTTTCCAGCATCTCGCCATAGCTGATCCCGCTCAGAATCTGGATCTCCGGTTTTACTATTCTCATTTTGTTCCCTCCCGCCATTTTTATCGACTGGTACATTATATCATGTTTTCGGCAAAATTGCAACAACTGTCTCAATTCCGTTCCTGTTATTTGTCTGATCCGGCCCAAGTAATGTCAGTCTCTTCAGGCGGCCAGATATATTCTTTTTGCAGCACTTCCAAAAAACACGGCAAATATATGGCCAAAACTTGACTTTTTCTACAAAAACGCTATAATATTGTCATGCAGCTTCCAAAAGGAGATGTGTGACAAATGCGGCTGATATCTATGACCCTGGCACTGATACTCTTACTGTCTCTTGGCATCCCGGCAAACGCGGCGGAGGTCCTTCCGGAAACGTCCCCTGCGCCTACAGAAACTCCCGCGCCCTCTGAACCTCCAACGCCTGAGGAAAAGCCGGAGGATGAATCGTTTACCATTGACCTGTCCATTGTAGGCGACTGTATGCTTGCTACTTACAAAGGCGGATACTACAAGGGTTCTTTTAACTGGTACGCCGCCAATAAAGACCCGTCCTACTTTCTGGAAAAGGTAAAGCCGGTTTTTGAAGCCGATGATTTTACCATAGCCAATCTGGAAACCGTGCTGACAGACCGCAAGCTGACCGAGACGCCGAAGAAGAGCGAACGCGCTTTCTGGTTCAAAGGCCCTGCTTCCAACGCGAAAATTCTCACCAGCGGCAGTGTGGAAGCCGTCTCTCTGGCCAACAACCATACCGGCGACTATGGCGAAGCGGGCCGCAAGGATACCATAGCAGCCGTGGAAGCCGCGGGGTTGAAGTACGGCAATAACGACAATACATTTGTGGTGGAAAAGAATGGATTCAAAATCGCCGTCATCTGCCACGGACTCTGGAGCGAGGGGCAGACAGGCGAGATTATCCCCAGAATCAAAAAATGGTCCGAGCTGTCCGATTACCAGATCGTCTTCTACCACGGAGGCAAGGAATCCATTCACAAGCCGGAAGACTGGAAGATCCGCGCCAGCCGGAAACTCGTGGACGCCGGAGCCGATCTGGTCATTGGCAACCATCCCCACGTCCTCCAGCCCCGGGAGGTCTACCACGGCGCGGAAATTGTCTATTCTCTGGGTAACTTCTGCTACGGCGGGCACAGCCATCCAGAGAACCGGACGGTTATTTATAAGATGCTGCTCACCATCGACAAGGGCGAGGTCACAAAACAGGAGTCCAGCCTGATCCCCTGCTGCGTCTACACCGGCGGCACCAACAACTGGCAGCCCGCTCCCCTCACTGACCCCGCGGCCAAGCAGAAGGTCCTGGATTTCATGGCCTGGAAGCGAAACCTGCCGTACTGATTGGTTTGGGAATGAAGAATTTTTCCGGTTCCTGACGGCCTTCCAGTATCTGGAGTTTTTCGGTGCCCGCTCGTTTTTCATCGGAGGAAAGCCCTGTGGTATGCGCGACGCCGCAGGCTTTTTTCTGCGCATGGTTATGCAGGCAGATTGGGAAAAATAAACAAAATCCGGTGGTCTGTCAGCTGTTTTTAGGGCGGTCTTCCGTTTATATGTGGGAACTTCAAATATTTATGCAATTTTCTTTGGAAGCGTATTGACAAGGGCAGCAGGGCGTGGTAAGGTATCCAAAGACTGGAGTTTTTATGCCAGTCAGACGCATAAGACATAAATTTTGTTTGGAAAAGGATGTTTGAATTATGAAAAAGCTCATGACCTGCCTGCTGGCGTTGGTACTGGTCCTCTCTCTGACGGCCTGCGGCGGCAAGAACGACGACAGCAGCAATTCCGGAGACGACTCCAATGCTCCCTCTGTGGAAGATGCCAGCACCGGCGACGAGACAAATTCTGGTGACGACGCTGCCCCTGGCGAGTTTACCACCGTGGAACCGGGCAAGCTCCATATGTCCACCAACGCCGCGTTCCCTCCCTATGAGATGATTACCGACGACGGTTCCTTCGAGGGCATTGACGTGGAAGTAGCCGAGGCCATCGCTGAAAAGCTGGGTCTTGAGCTGGTCGTGGACGATATGGGCTTCAATGCCGCTCTCACCGCCGTTCAGCAGGGACAGAGTGACATTGCTATGGCTGGTATTACCGTCAACGAGAAACGCCTGGCTGTTATGGATTTCTCCGACAGCTATGCTACCGGCGTGCAGGTCGTTATCGTGAAGGAAGGGTCTGCTATTCAGTCCATTGATGATCTGAGCAACGCTGATATGATTGGCTGCCAGGCGGAAACCACTGGCTATATCTATGCTTCCGCGCCTGTAGACGACCCTGACGCGCCTGGCTACGGCGAAGACCATGTAACCGCTTACGATACCGGCGCACTGGCTGTCATGGCTTTGGTGAATGACCAGATTGACGCGGTGATTATCGACAACGAACCCGCCAAGGCATTCGTCGCCGCAAACGAGGGTCTGACGATTCTGGACACCGAGTATGCCGTCGAGGATTACGCCATTGGTTTCGCCAAGGGGAACGACGCACTGCGGGAAGCTGTCAACGCCGCTGTTGCCGAACTGAAGGCTGACGGTACTTTCCAGGCGATTGTGGATAAGTATATTACCGCTGAATAACTTGTTAAGAAGGGGCGGCTCTCGGGGGCCGTCCTTTTCTTAGTATAGAGAAGGAAGAGGAGGTCCCCCAACCATGAGCGCATATATAAAATGGCTGGAAAGGCAGATAAGCCGATTCGGCACGGCCTTTTTGGAAGCCGACCGGTGGAAACTGTACCTGCAAGGGCTGGGCGTCACTTTGGAAATGACCATTAGTGCCCTGCTTCTCGGCGTCGTTCTGGGCCTGATTGTAGCAATTATCCGTACATCCCATGACCAGCAGCGGCCCGGACGGAGCAACTTTTTTCTGAGCCTTGGGAACATCCTGTGCGGCTTTTACACCACGGTCATCAGAGGTACGCCTATGATGGTGCAGCTTTTAATCTGGAGCTTTGTCATTTTCTCCAACAGCCGAAACAAAATCATGGTCGGTATCATTGGCCTTGGAATCAACTCCGGTTCCTATGTGGCGGAGATTATTCGCGGGGGCCTTATGAGCGTGGATGCAGGGCAGAGTGAAGCGGGCCGTTCTCTGGGTCTGAATTACTTTGATACCATGCGCTTTATTGTCATTCCACAGGCGTTCAAGAATATCCTCCCCTCCCTTGGCAACGAATTCATTACCCTTTTCAAAGACACTTCCCTTGTCAATGCCATCGGCGCGGCGGAACTGACCTATTACGCAACCCGTATCGGCGGCAGGACCTTCGACTATATGCCGCCTCTGATTGGCATTGCCATTATGTACTTACTGATTGTCATTATCTTCACCTGGTTACAGAGCAGGCTGGAAAGGAGGCTGCGGCAAAGTGATCGACGTTAAAAATCTCTCCAAGTCCTTCGGCTCTCATCTGGTGCTGGACAACATTTCGGAGCATATCGCGCCGGGAGAGAAGGTCGTGATTATCGGGCCGTCCGGGTCCGGAAAGTCCACGTTTCTGCGGTGCCTCAACCTTCTGGAGACGCCTACCAAGGGTAAGATCACCTTTGAGGGCACGGAAATCACAAGCCCCAAGGTGAAAATCGACGCCGTACGCCAGCAGATGGGCATGGTCTTCCAGCACTTCAATCTGTTCCCCAATATGACCATCCGGAAGAATATCACTCTGGCCCCGGTACGGACGAAGCGCATGAGCCAGAAGGAAGCGGACGACCTTGCGGACAGCCTTCTGCACCGTGTAGGGCTGGAGGACAAGGCGGAGGCGTACCCCAGCCAGCTCTCCGGCGGACAGAAACAGCGGATTGCCATCGTCCGGGCCCTGGCAATGAAACCGAAGGTGATGCTGTTCGACGAGCCGACCTCCGCCCTGGACCCGGAAATGGTGGGCGAAGTGCTGGACGTGATGAAAGAACTGGCCCGGGAAGGCATGACGATGGTAGTTGTGACCCATGAGATGGGCTTTGCGCGGGAGGTGGGCAGCCGGGTGCTGTTCATGGACGGCGGACACATTATGGAACAGGGCGAACCGGAAGAATTTTTCACCCGTCCCAAGTGTGAACGGCTGAAATCCTTCCTGGACAAAGTTCTTTAAGTCAGAAGCTGCCGTTTTTTGGAAATTTCAGGCTGAAAAAATTTTTGTGAACTTCCGGTCTTCCATTTGGTAGGCCGGGAGTTTTTTTCGACAAAAGCGGGAAAAATTCTGCAAAATTGGCGTTCTTTTGGTTTTCTCGTTACCGTTTTGTAACCGTTTTGTTTTCATTTCCCTAAAACTTTCCGGTCGCTCCCTGTCTGAATGACGCAAAAGTGGGGACAATTACACGCACTTTTCCCTGATAGCTTGACAAAAGTGGGACCAGGGTGTATAATAAGCCCAGTTTTTCAGATGGTAACAAAAGTTACAAGTTGTTTTCCCGCGCCGCCGTCACGCCTGGACCTCCTTCCCCAGTCCCCCGTTCCGGAGGCGTCCCGCTGCCTGACCGCCGCGGAAAAACAGCCCCACGATCCTCCCCAAAGGGGGAACACGGCAGGAATCCCTGGAAAACGCGCCGTGGAAAAACCAATTCAGGAGGGTATGAACTTGAATACCAACAGTACAAAGAACGCAAACGACCGATTGTGCCGCTTCCGGCGATGGTGCCGGTTTGTCCTGATGTCCCTTGCGGCAGTGGCTGTCACCAGTGCGGCGGCGGCTGGCAGGGCGGATTCCGTCTACATCGTCACCGGCGAGGATGGTGACGGCGCAGTCGTGCTGGAGGCCTATCAGGAGGAAACGCCGGAGCTGGACGAGAAGCTGATTTCTGTGTCGAACGGAAACCGGGGCTATGACCTGCTTCTGGAAGAGGACACGAACGTGACCATCCGGCATGAGGGGGCCGTGCTGACCGCCTCTTCCCGGCAGGAGAGCGTGACTTCCCTGCTGAACCGGCTGAAAGTCTCCCCCGGTCCCCTGGAGGCCGTGGGGGTGAAGGTCTCGGACAGTGGCATAGAGCTGAACGTGGCTTCCGAGCTGGTTTATTATGACCATGTGCGTGAAAAGGCCATCTATGAAACCGTGCGCAGGCCCAATCCCGATATGGACGAGGGCGAGGAACGGGTGGTGCAGACCGGCGCGAACGGAACCCGTACATCTGTTTATGAGGTAGTGTGGTCCAACGGGGAGGAAATTTCCCGGCAGTTTGTGGAAGAACTGGCCAGCACCGCAGTGGATCAGATTGTGGAGTACGGCACCGGCGAGACTGCCGCAAAGATTGCCGCCGCCCAAGCCGAAGCCGCCGCGAAAGCCGCTGCCGCCGAAGCTGCTGCAAAGGCTGCCGCAAGCGCCACGCCGTCCGTAGGCGGAAGCGCCGCGAAACCTGCCGCCGCGTCCGGGAAGACCAGCCGGAGCGGAGTGGCCAGCGCCAGCGAGAACGCCGACGGAAGCGGTACTTTGAAGCTCAAGGACGGTACCACGCTGAATTACTCCGGCGTCCGGAAGATGACCGCTACCGCGTACACAAGCGGCGTCAACGGCGTGGGCACCCGGACCGCCAGCGGCACAAAGGTCCATGTGGGCACCGTGGCCGTGGACCGGAGCGTGATTCCCCTGGGTACCCGGATGTATATCGTGGCCGACGGCGGTATCGTCTACGGACTGGCCGTGGCGGAGGATACCGGCGTGCGGGGCAAAAAGGTCGATTTGTATTTCAACAGTTATCAGGAGTGCATTCAGTTCGGTGTACGGAACTGCACGGTTTATATTCTGGAGTAATTGCAGGCAGGGACGGGTTTCTTCCGTCTCTGCTTCTTTTTTGGTTTTTTTGAGCTTTGGGAGTCTTTCGGCTTTTCGGCGGTTTTCAGCGGAGTATGGCAAGTCGTATGGAGAAACGGGACACAAACTGTCAGTTTTGCCTATTGCGGTAAGAGAGAAAAACAGATACAATAAGGTACGACCTATGCGAGGTATGACCTATCCCCGCTTATGCCCTGCGGATAAATTCTGATGTAACGAGGTAAGGGACATGAATACGCATCCGCCCCACGCCCGGGCCATCCGCGCCCAACTGCTGTCCGCTATGAGAAACGGCGAGTATGCCCACAGTGAACGCCTGCCCCGTGAGAGCGCGCTGGCCGTGACCCTGGGCATCAGCCGGACTCAGCTGCGGGATGTGCTGGCCTCCCTGGAACGGGAAGGCTTTATCACCCGCCGGCATGGAGTCGGCACGATCATCAACCGGCACGTGCTGGATGTGCAGACCCGTATGGACATTGAAGTTGAATTTCTGGACATGATACGGCAAAACGGTTTTACGGCGGCAGTGGCGTCAATCCAGACCTGGGAGGACGCCGCCGGGGAGGTCCTGGCCGGGAAACTGCAAATTCCCGTGGGAACCTCCGTGCTGCGCATCGCCCGGCTCTGTACCGCCAACGGAAAGCCCGCAATCTACTGCGAGGACGTGGTGGAACGGTCGCTGGTCCGGGAGGGCTACACCCAGCAGGACCTCCAGAAGCCGATCTTTCACTTTCTCCAGGAGTTCTGCGGCGTGTATCCCTATCTGGACCTGACCGACCTCCGGGCCGCGGCAGCAGACGAAAAGCTCTCCCGAATCTTCCAGGTCCCCGCAGGCACGCCTCTGCTCCAGATGGACGAGGTGGACTACGATATAGACGGGCGCCCTGTGTTCTTTTCTACCCAGTATTTCGCCGACGGCATCTTCCGGCACACCGTTATGAGGAAAAAGCTGTAACGCGGACACAGCCTCTATTGGATTTTTCGTTCGAAACTTTTGTTCCTGTGGCAAAAAATTCTGTTTTTGTATGAAAGGAGTCTTATTTATGAAAAAGGTCGCCGTTCTCCTTGGCTCTGATTCTGACTGGCCTGTAGTCCGCGCCGCCTGTGCCCAGCTGGACGCTTTCGGCATTCCCTACGAGGCCCATATCATGAGCGCCCACCGCACCCCTCTGGAGGTCGTCAACTTCTCACAGAACGCCCGGAAAAACGACTTCGGGGTCATTATCTGCGCCGCTGGCATGGCCGCACATCTGGCCGGGGTCGTGGCCGCGTACACTACCCTGCCGGTGATTGGCATTCCCATGAAGGGCGGCGCTATGGACGGTCTGGACGCCTTGCTTGCTACCGCCCAGATGCCCTCCGGAATCCCTGTGGCCACCGTCGCTCTCAACGGCGCAAAGAATGCCGCAATCCTGGCCGCGCAAATCCTGGCCGTGGAAGACAAGACCTTGGCCTCCTGGCTGGAATCCGCCCGAAAGGATATGGCGCTGCAAATTGAGGAAAAGGACGCCGCGCTTCAGGGGGAGATTTGATTTTCAGGCAGGTCCCGGAAGTAATTTTAATTTGATATTTTGGAGGTTATTCCTATGAAAAAGCTGGAACAGCTCTATGAGGGCAAGGCCAAAAAGGTTTTTGCCACCGATGACCCCAATCTCTATATTGTGGATTACAAGGACGACGCTACCGCCTTCAACGGACTGAAAAAGGGCACCATCGCAGGCAAGGGCGTAATCAACAACCAGATGACCAACCGTTTTATGGCCCTGCTGGAAAAGGCCGGAGTGCCGACCCATTTTGTGGAGGAGCTGAGCGAACGGGAAACGGTGGTCAAGAAGGTTTCCATTGTGCCCCTGGAAGTCATTATCCGGAATATCTCCGCGGGTTCCTTCGCCAAGCGCTACAGAGTAGAAGAGGGCATTGTGTTTGACGCGCCGACCTTTGAGTTTTCCTACAAGAACGACGACCTGGGCGACCCTCTGCTGAATACCTCCCACGCCCTGGCCCTGAACCTGGCCACGCCTGAGGAAATCGAGACCATCCGGAAGTACGCCTTTCAGGTAAACGATTTTCTGAAAGACTTCTGGGCAGGCTGCGGCGTGACTCTGGTGGACTTCAAGCTGGAGTTCGGACGCCTTGCTGACGGGACCATCGTGCTGGCGGACGAAATCAGTCCCGACACCTGCCGCCTGTGGGATTCCAAGACCCATGAGAAGCTGGACAAGGACCGGTTCCGCCGGGATATGGGCGGAGTAGAGGACGCGTACAGCGAGATTATGCGCCGCATGACGGAAGCGCTGTAAGACAGGAATTTGTTTGACTCCGGAGACAACGGCCCTCTGTACCCGTTGGGGCAGACGTTCCGTGCTCTGGTTTCTCTCCCGCAATCATACAACATAAGGAGGCTGCTGAATGGGCGGTTTTTTTGGAGCAATTTCAAAACGGGACATCGTGCTGGATGTATTCTTCGGCACGGACTATCATTCCCACTTGGGGACCCGCCGGGGCGGTATGGCTGTCTATGACATGGATAAGGGCTTCCGGCGGCAGATCCATAATATCGAGAACACGCCCTTCCGGACCAAGTTCGAGAAGGATCTGGACACCTTTCACGGACAGGCCGGGATTGGCTGCATCAGCGATACGGACCCTCAGCCGCTTCTGATGCGTTCTCATCTGGGCCTGTACGCGATTTCTACCGTGGGCATCATCAATAACGCCGAGGAACTGGTGGAGCAGTATTTTTCCGACCACGGGCATCAGTTTATGGCTATGAGTTCCGGGAAGGTCAACGCTACGGAGCTGGTGGCCTCCCTGATTAACCAGAAAGACGACCTGATTTCCGGCATCCGATACGCCCAGGAGCAGATTGACGGCTCTATGACCATCTTACTGCTGACCTCCGGGGGAATTATCGCCGCCCGTGACCGTCTGGGACGGCTGCCCGTTCTTATCGGACAGAGCGATGAGGGCTGCTGTGTGTCCTTTGAGTCCTTCGCCTACCGGAAACTAGGCTATCACGACGCCTATGAGCTGGGTCCGCAGGAGATCGTGAAGATTACCGCCAAGGGCTGGAAGACGCTTTCGCCTGCCGGAGAGGATATGCGGATCTGCGCTTTCCTTTGGACCTACTACGGTTATCCGAATTCCCGCTACGAGGGTATGAACGTGGAGCTGATGCGCTACCGGAACGGCGAGATTATGGCCCGCGACGAGGTCCAGCGGGGAAAGCTGCCGAAAGTGGATTACGTGGCGGGCGTACCGGATTCCGGCGTGCCCCATGCCATCGGCTTCGCCAATCGGAGCGGCAAGCCCTTCGCGCGGCCCTTTGTGAAGTATACCCCCACCTGGCCCCGGTCCTTTATGCCTACATCCCAGGACGTGCGGAATCAGGTGGCTAAGATGAAGCAAATCCCCGTTCAGGAATTGATCGAGGGCAAGAAGCTGCTCTTTATCGACGATTCCATTGTCCGGGGCACCCAGCTGCGGGAAACGGTGGAGTTTCTCTATGAGTCCGGCGCGGAGGAGGTCCATATGCGTTCCGCCTGCCCGCCGATTATGTATGGCTGCAAGTATCTGAACTTCTCCCGGAGCAATTCCGATATGGAGCTTTTGAGTCGGAAAACCATCCAGGCTCTGGAGGGCGACGAGGGCCACAAGCATCTGGACGAGTACGCTGACGCATCCACCGAGCGGGGGCAGTGTATGCTGAAGACCATCTGTGAGGAAATGGGCTTCGATTCTTTGGGATATCAGTCTTTGGATGGCCTGCTGGAAGCCATTGGCATTGACCGGAAGAAAATCTGCACCTACTGCTGGACTGGGAAAGAGTAGATCAGAGATAGAAGATAGGAGATAAGAGATATTTTGAGGAAGAACCTTCCCCCGCGTTAAAATATCTCTTATCTCTTCACTCTTTTCTGGTTTTTGAAAAGGTCTCTTCGCTCTTATCGAAAAAGAAGGAGGTTTTATTTATGAAGGATTCCCATTCTTCTGCCTACGCCGCCGCTGGAGTGGATATCCAGGCAGGCTATGAGGGCGTGCGGCTGATGAAGCCCTTTGTGGAACGGACACGGATTCCCGGCGTTGTCTCCGGCATCGGGGGCTTCGGGGGACTGTTCGCGCCGGATTTGTCGGGGATGTCAGAACCGGTTTTCGTCTCCGGCACCGACGGCGTGGGCACCAAACTGCGCCTTGCCCAACTGCTGGACCGGCATGACACCATCGGTATCGACTGCGTGGCTATGTGCGTCAACGACATCATCTGCTGCGGCGCGAAACCCCTCTTTTTCCTGGATTATATTGCCATTGGGAAGAACGATGCCGAAAAAGTCGCCTCCATCGTCTCCGGCGTGGCGGAAGGCTGCGTGCAGTCCGGGTGCGCTTTGATTGGCGGCGAAACGGCGGAGCATCCTGGCGTCATGGCCCCTGACGACTACGATATTGCGGGCTTTGCCGTGGGCGTGATCGACAAACCGAAAATCATCGACCCCAGCCGTGTCCGGAATGGCGACGCGCTGATTGGCCTGACCTCCTCCGGCGTCCACTCCAACGGCTTCTCCCTGGTCCGGAAGGTTTTTGACATCGAACACACCGACCTGAACGCACCAGTGGAAACCTTGGGCGGGAAGTCTTTGGGCGAAACCCTGCTGGCTCCTACGAAGCTCTATGTGAAACCCCTGCTGGCCCTGCTGGACGGCGGAATCGATCTCCACGGCGCGTCCCATATTACCGGCGGCGGTTTCTACGAGAACGTTCCCCGGATGCTCCCCGACGGCCTGGAAGCTTTCTTCTTTGCGGCCCAGCTTCCCCGGCTTCCTGTCTTTGAGCTGATTCAGACCTATGGGAATGTCTCTGAGCATGATATGTTCAATACCTTTAATATGGGCCTTGGCATGGTGCTGGCCGTCCCCGAGGAACAGGCTGACCGTGCCATGGACATTCTGCGGGACGCCGGTGAGACGGACGCGGCGGTGATCGGTCATGTGACCCGGGGAGACGGGGGCGTTTCCTTTGGCGAAGTCTGTCCCCCTGTGGTATGAGCCGGGCAAGAATCGCCGTCTTTGTCTCCGGCGGCGGAACCAATCTGGAGGCGCTTTTGAATGCCCAGGAGGACGGCAGAATTCCTCATGGCGAAATCGTTCTGGTACTGTCCAGCAGCGAAGGGGCTTACGCTTTGGAACGGGCGAAGAATCACGGCGTACCTGGATTTGCCGTTTCCAGAAAAGGCGTCCGGCAGGAGGAATTCGAGGCGGGACTTTCGGACAAACTGAATGCGTATAAAATTGACCTGATTGTATTGGCCGGATTCCTCTCCATTCTCTCTGAAAACTTCGTCAAAGCCTGGCCGGACCGTATCCTGAATGTCCACCCGTCCCTGATTCCCTCCTTTTGCGGCAAGGGCTTCTATGGTCTGAAGGTCCACGAGGAGGCCTTGAAACGTGGCGTGAAAGTGACCGGCGCAACGGTGCATCTGGTGAACGAAATCCCTGACGGCGGGAGGATTCTCATGCAAAAGGCTGTGGAGATTCTTCCCGGCGATACTCCGGAAGTCTTGCAGCGCCGGGTAATGGAACAGGCGGAATGGGTTCTTCTTCCCCAGGCCGCAGAACTGCTCAGCCAAGAACTCAGCAGGAGATAACAAAAAGGTCCCAGAATCCCCTGTCTTTTTCCTATATCTCTTGCCTCTGCTTCCTTATCTCTTATCTAAAAAATTCTTGGAGGATATTATGATTGACGTCTCTCAGCTCCATGATTTCCATCCCCGGGACGATGGACTTGCCACGCCTCTCCGAGAGCTTCTTTCTGACGATGGCGCGCGTTCTCCCCGTGTACCCTGCGGGCGCGAACAGTTTCTGGCGCTGCTGGCGGGAGTGCCTGCCATGCGGAAAATCCCCGGCATCCCCAGCCCGGCCGAACGCGGTTCCTATGCCTTTACCACCCTTCCGGAATGCAAAACGCCGGTGGAGATCGCGTCCTGCAAAGCCCATCTGAAACAGCTCTACGATATCTCGGACCGCCGGAGCCTGCTGGAATTCTGCGGCCGGGATTTCCGGTGCCACGCCAATTATCTGGATTTCGAGGGCTTCTGGGAGGGCCGTCCTGCCTTTGACCCCGACGAACTCCGGCCAGAAGCCCGGGACTTTTTCCTCTCCGCCCGGGATTTCGCCGCCCAGTTCTATCCCATCGTGGGACATTTGGGCTTTATGGCCTGGGATATCAGTGAGACCGTCGGGCTTCTCCGTTTGGCGCTGGCCTGCGGGATGCTTGGCCGGGACGATTTCGACAGCCTGGTGAATCCCCTTCTCTACGATGCCCAGGCGTTCCACAGCTGGGAGGAATACGCCGCCAGTCTTGTCGCCGGAGCTATGTATTGGTACTTCCGGGAATACGCAGACCGGGACCCGTTCCAGGGCAATCAACCCCTTTGGCTCCAGCTTGTCTGCACCCTGCTTGCTGATAAAAACGCCTGGGGCGGCGGCTTCTGGTACACCCCGGAACGGAAGAAAAACTACCGCTTCTGGCCCGCTGAAATGAAACTCCTTCTGCCTGACTGGGAGGGACCCACAGGCTGCTTTGCCACAGACCGCATTACCGTGGACGGCTGCAAGGTGGGCTGGTGCTATCGGGAAGAACCGGAAGAGGGATTTCCTGACAGCGGCTGGCGGTTCTTCGCGGGGGATGAAAGCGAGGCGTATATTGCCGACATCAGTCATACGGAAGTCTGCGACCTGAACACCGTCTGCAACTGTGACCCGGACGTGATCCCTCTGCTGAATGCCCCCTCCCGCAGCGCCTTTGTACGGGAAGACGGCGCGTTTCGTCCGGAGCCGTTCGATTTGCCGGAGGACTGACTTATGATGACGCAGAGTGAACAGTCCTCCTTTGTCAGAGACGGTATGGAGGACCTATACCGCGCTCTGGAGCAGATGGACCCGATTTTCCTGAAAATGTGCGGCGTGCCGGAGGAAATGCAGGCCGGGCCGGTGGACGAGGATGGCTGGTGTAAATGGAAGCTGGTCCCCTCCACGGTAACAGCGGCGGATTTGGACCGTCTGGAACAGGAACGCGGATGCAGATTTCCCTCCCTTCTGAGGGTCTTCCTTTCCACTTGCTGCCATTACTTTGAGGACGCGGGCCTTGGACGGCAAACTCTGGAAGAACCCTTTTCCTGCTTTGAAAACGCCTGGAATCCTACTCTGGTCCGTGGGAACTATCTGCCCTTTTTGTGGGACACGGAGGGCTATTTTATCCGCTGCATTGACCTGACCAATATGCCCGACGAGGACCGGTGCCCGGTGGTGCAGATTGACCATGAGCGGCTGTTTGACCTGGACGAGGACGCCGGACGAGAAGAACTCGCGCCCTTGATGGAACCGGTGGCGGCGTCTTTGCAGGCGTTTTTGTCGGAGATTTTCAATGGCTGGACCGAAACGCAGAAGCGACGGGCCGCCAGCCGGTATCTGCAAGGCTTGCGGGAGGCTTACGAGGACGCGGGCGGCGAACAGGTCTGGGCGGATTTTATGGAGGTCAAAACCGGCGTCAGCGAACAGTACCTTGCCGACTTGAAAGCGCTTTACCCCGAACTCCCTGCCGGTCTGGAAGCGCTGCTGCAATTCGCCGACGGCACCTATTGGCGGGAGTACCGTCCGGGAGAAAAGACCTGTCTGCTGTTCCTTGGGTCTGATCTGGAGGAATTCCCTTACTACCTGCTGTCCGCGAAGCAAATGATGGAGACAAAGGACCGTTTCGCAGACTGGGGCAAGTACCTGATTCTCCGGGAATACGATGACATTCCTGTGGACGAGGGGATCACTCATGACCTGGCGGGCCTGCGATGGCTGCATTTCGCCGACTGCTTCAATAACGGCGGGTGCTCCCAGCTCTTTATTGACTTCACGCCGTCCGAAAAAGGCAAAGCCGGGCAGATCGTCCGTTACATCCACGACCCCGACGAGCTGACGGTGATTGCAGAGAGCTTTGACGCATATCTGGAAATGCTGATTGAAAACGAGTATGACTTTATCAACGAGGAAACCATTGAGGAATAAGGAGGACTTATGGTTGACTTGAATGCGCCGGTATGGAAAACACTGTATTCCGCCGGAAACGACGCGGAGAAATGGCTGGGCCGCCTGCTGTCGGGAGAAGCGGAATTCCGGGAGGTTATGGAAATCCTTGGCGAAGACCTGAGCCATCAATTAAGCTGGTACAGCGCCACGGCCTACGTCCTTCCCCATCTGGCGGTCTTCTGCAAAAAGCTGTCCCCGGAAGAACGGATGTTTCTTGTGGGGCAAATCGGACCGGCTATTGCGGCTGCGGAATCGGAAAACGGCCTGCCACCGGATACAGAGGACTTTCGGGAATTGCAGGAAGGACTGGACGGTCTGCGGCCTTTGGTACAGGATCTGATCCGGAACCATCAGGACACGCTGGACGCCGCCGGTCCGGAGGAACAGCAGATGTTTGCTTTGGGCGCGCTGGCTGTCCTGGGCAACCGGCGGCACGCTTACGACCTTTTCCTTCTGTCGGCCTACTGCTGGGAAGAGGGCCATGCCGCCTGCGCCTGCGGTTGGAATAACGAGTGCTTTCCCCTGGGCGAAAAACCGGGCTGCCTGAAACCTGCCGGCATTGCACCCTGGGACGGACAGTCTCTTGCGGACGAAGCGGTATGGTTCAGCGGCCTGCTCTCCCGTTTCGGCGACGAGGAAATTCTGCCAGTCCTGCCTCTCGTCTACGGAACGGGTACCTGCCCGGAATGCGGAAAAGAAGAGCCTTATTGGACCTGGCTGGACCGTTTCATGAAAGATTACTGATATAAAAAGGAGTGCGGATTATGACGGAACTGGAACTGAAATACGGCTGCAACCCAAACCAGAAGCCCTCCCGAATGTTCATGCGGGACGGCGGAGACCTGCCCATCACGGTGCTGAACGGCAAGCCGGGATACATCAATTTTCTGGACGCGTTCAACTCCTGGCAGCTTGTCCGGGAACTGAATGCCGCTGCCGGACTGCCTGCCGCCGCCAGCTTCAAGCACGTCTCCCCTGCCGGCGCCGCCGTGGGACTGCCCCTCAGCGAGACGGACCGGAAGATGTACTTTGTCGAGCCGGACGCGGAGCTCTCCCCCATCGCCTGCGCCTATATCCGGGCACGGGGCGCGGACCGGCTGTGTTCCTATGGAGATTGGGCCGCGCTCTCCGATGTCTGCGACGCCGCCACCGCGAATTACCTTAAAGCGGAAGTCTCCGACGGCATCATCGCCCCCGGCTATACCGACGAAGCCCTTTCAATCCTCAAGACCAAGAAGAAGGGGAATTACAACGTGGTCCAGATCGACCCGGCGTATGTCCCCGCGCCGCAGGAATATAAGGACGTGTTCGGCGTGACCTTCCAGCAGGGACGGAATGCGTATAAAATTGACGAAAGCCTGCTGAAAAACGTTGTGACAAAGAACCATGACCTGCCTGACGCGGCGAAAATTGACATGATCGTGGCTCTGATTACCCTGAAATACACCCAGTCCAACTCCGTCTGTTATGTCAGAAACGGACAGGCCATCGGTGTCGGCGCGGGACAGCAGAGCCGTATTCACTGCACCCGCCTTGCCGGGACAAAAGCCGATAACTGGTGGCTCCGTCAGCACCCGATGGTTCTGGACCTGCCCTTTGTCGACGGCATCCGCAGACCTGACCGGGACAACGCCATCGACTGCTATCTCTCCGAGGAAGAGTCCGAATGGCTTCTGGCAGACGGCGAATGGCAGAAGTTTTTCCAGACCTGTCCTCAGCCCTTGAGCGCCGCTGAAAAAAAGGCGTGGCTTGCAAAGCTCAACGGTGTTTCCTGCGGTTCTGACGCCTTCTTCCCCTTCGGCGACAACGTAGAACGCGCCCATAGGTCCGGCGTCCAGTACATCGTCCAGCCCGGCGGGTCCATCCGGGACGACAACGTGATTGAAACCGCCGACAAATACAATATGACCATGTGCTTTACCGGTATGCGCCTGTTCCATCACTAAGGAGGTCTGTTTATGAAACTGCTTGTTGTAGGCGGCGGCGGCCGGGAACACGCCATCATTAAAAAGCTCCGGGAAAATCCTTCTGTTGAAACCATCTATGCCCTTCCCGGCAACGGCGGCATTGCGGCGGACGCGGAGTGCGTGCATTCTATCGGGGCCAAGGACATTGAGAAAATCGTGGACTTCGCCAAGGGTCACGGGATTGATTTCGCCGTGGTAGCGCCGGACGACCCTCTGGCCCTGGGCTGTGTGGACCGCCTGCACGCTGTAGGAATCCCCTGCTTCGGACCTGACGCTAAAGCCGCCCGGATTGAGGCCAGCAAGGTCTTTTCCAAGAACCTGATGAAAAAATACGGCATTCCTACGGCCCGCTATGAAGTCTTCGACGACCCCGCCAAGGCCCTGGCTTATCTCCGGACGGCCTCCTTCCCCATCGTGGTCAAGGCGGACGGCCTGGCTCTGGGCAAAGGCGTGCTGATTCCCCAGAATCTTGCCGAGGCCGAAGCCGCTGTCAAGTCCATTATGGAAGACAAGGCATTCGGCGACTCCGGCAATGAGATCGTTGTAGAAGAATTCCTGACGGGCCCGGAAGTCTCTGTGCTGGCTTTTACCGACGGCACGGCCATTGCACCGATGGTTTCCTCCATGGACCATAAGCGGGCCGGGGATGGCGATACCGGCCTGAATACCGGCGGCATGGGCACTGTCGCGCCGAACCCCTGCTATACCCCTGAAATCGCTCAGGTGTGCATGGAGACCATTTTCCTTCCCACCCTGGCGGCAATGCGGGCGGAGGGCTGTCCCTTTAAGGGCTGTCTTTATTTCGGCCTGATGCTTACCCCCGACGGGCCAAAGGTCATTGAATACAACTGCCGTTTTGGTGACCCGGAAACGCAAGTCGTCCTGCCCCTTCTAAAAACCGATTTGCTGACCGTCATGCAGGCTGTGGAGGCAGAGACCCTTGCGGATTTGACGGTGGAATGGTCCGATGGCTCCGCGGCGTGCGTGATTCTGGCGTCCGGCGGGTATCCAGGGAACTATGAGAAGGGTAAGGAGATCACTTTGCTTGCCGGTTTGCCGGAGAACGTCACCGTATACCACGCGGGGGACAGGCTGGACGGCGGAAAACTGCTTACCAGCGGCGGACGCGTACTGGGCGTGACGGCTGTGGGTCCTGACCTGCGGGCGGCTTTGAAGGACGCCTACGCTGCTGCGGAAGTGATTCAGTTTGAGGGAAAGTATATGCGGACAGATATCGGTCAGAGAGCTTTGGCCGCAATGGAGGTCTGATATGGTTCGACGGATTTATGCGGAAAAACGGCCCGGCCTCAATCCCGAAGCCGGCGGCCTGCTGACAGACCTGCGGGATTTTTTGGGTATTCAGGGTCTGACCGGCGTGCGGATTCTGCATCGCTACGACGTGGAAAACCTGGACGCGGAAGCCTTCGAGGAAGCCCGGCGCACCGTCTTTTCCGAGCCGCAGGTGGATATCGTCTGGGATGAGATGGTCCCCGTTTCCGGCGGCTGCCCCAAGTGGTCCCTGGCCGTGGAAGCCTTGCCGGGACAGTTCGACCAGAGGGCTGATTCTGCCGCCCAGTGCATTCAGCTGATGACTGGCGGTGAACGTCCCTTGGTCCGGACGGCTGTCGAGTACCTGTTTGAAAGCTCCGGAGAGGGTCCTTTCCCCTTTACGGAGGAAAATCTGGAGAAAATCCGGCGGCATCTGATTAACCCTGTGGAAAGCCGGGAAGCGTCCCTGGAAAAGCCGGAAACGCTGGTGCAGACCCACGCCGTTCCGGACCATGTGGACACCGTGGAGGGCTTTACCGCCATGGATGAAGCCGCCCTTCAGGAACTGCTGGAGCGTCTGGGGCTGGCCATGGATCTGGATGACCTGAAATTTTTGCAGGCCTACTTCCGGGATACCGAACGCCGGGACCCTACGATCACGGAAGTCCGGGCAGTAGACACGTACTGGTCCGATCACTGCCGTCACACCACTTTTTCTACCCATATTGACGGCGGCGAGATTGAAAACCCCCGTGTGAAGGAGGCCTATTATCATTATCTGAAACTGCGGGCGGAGGTCTATGGCGAGAAGGCCAAGGAACGTCCGGAAACCCTGATGGACATTGCCACCATTGCCGCGAAAGCCCTGAAAAAACGCGGGCTTCTTCCAGAACTGGACGAGAGCGAGGAAATCAACGCCTGTTCCATCCATGTGCCCGCCGAGGTGGACGGTGAAATCCAGGACTGGCTGCTGATGTTCAAGAACGAGACCCATAACCATCCCACGGAAATCGAACCCTTCGGCGGCGCGGCTACCTGTATCGGCGGCTGCATCCGAGACCCGTTGTCCGGCCGGGCTTACGTTCATCAGGCCATGCGTCTCACCGGCTGCGGCGACCCCCGGACTCCCGTGGAACAGACCCTGCCCGGCAAACTCCCTCAGCGCAAGCTCTGTCAGACTGCCGCCGCGGGCTACTCCTCTTACGGCAATCAGATCGGCCTTGCCACGGGTCATGTCGCGGAGCTCTATCATCCCGGCTACGTGGCCAAGCATCTGGAAGTCGGCGCGGTTGTGGGAGCGGCTCCGGCGGAGAATGTGCGGCGGGAACGGCCTGCCCCTGGCGATGTCGTCATTCTTTTGGGCGGGCGCACCGGACGGGACGGCATCGGCGGCGCTACCGGGTCCTCCAAGAGCCATGACCGGAAATCTTTGCAGACCATGGCCTCCGAGGTCCAGAAGGGCAACGCGCCGGAGGAACGCAAGATTCAGCGTCTGTTCCGGAATGGCGATGTGACCCGGCTGATCAAGCGCTGCAACGACTTCGGCGCGGGGGGCGTGTCCGTGGCCATCGGCGAGCTGGCGGACGGCCTCATCATTGACCTGGACGCGGTGCGGAAGAAATACGACGGTCTGGACGGCACCGAGCTGGCCATCTCCGAAAGTCAGGAGCGTATGGCCGTTGTGGTCGCGCCGGAGGATGCAGAGAAATTTATCGCCGCCGCCAAAGCTGAAAATCTGGAAGCCTATCAGGTTGCCGTCGTCACAGAAGCGCCACGGCTGGTTATGCGCTGGCAGGGAAAGACCATTGTGGACCTGAGCCGGGATTTCCTGAACTCCAACGGCGCGGTGAAGCATACCACCGTTTATGTGCCCCCCCATGATGACAGAGCCTTTTCCGCAATCGTGGAGGACCGCTTCAACACCTATGAAGAAATGGCTTCCAGTCTCACCTGTGCCAGCCGTCAGGGATTGGTGGAGCGTTTCGACAGTACCATTGGCGCAGGCTCCCTTCTGATGCCCTTCGGCGGTAAATATCAGAAGACTCCCGCGCAGGTGATGGCCGCTCTACTGCCTGTACTGCCCGGACAGGAGACGCAGCAGGCCAGCGTGATGGCGTGGGGCTGTGACCCTGAAACGATTTCCGCCTCTCCCTTCTACGGCTCCTATCAGTCTGTGGAGGATTCCATCACAAAGCTGGTAGCGGCTGGCGCGGATTACCGGAAGGTCTATCTCACTTTGCAGGAATACTTCGAGAAGCTCCGTAAGGACCCGGACCGCTGGGGCAAGCCTTTTGCGGCGCTTCTGGGTGCTATGGAGGCCCAGATGGATTTCGGCGCGGCGGCTATCGGCGGTAAGGATTCCATGTCCGGTTCCTTTTTGAATATGGACGTGCCGCCTACGCTGGTTTCCTTTGCCATTGCGCCCATCAAAGCCAATGAACTTATCACGCCGGAATTCAAAGAGCCTGGGCATCCCGTCTATTTCTTCTGCGGCGGCGGCGAAACCAAGGACATCAAAGAGAACTGGGACCAGTACCACGCTCTCTGTCAGGCCGGGAAGGTCAAAGCTGCCTGGGCACTGACCGAAGGTGCAGCCGGGGAAGCCATTATGAAGATGTCCTTTGGCAACCGGATTGGCTTTGACGTAAAGAATATCACGCAGAAGGTTGACGGATATTTCTGGTCCATCAGCAACCCTCACTCCATCATTGCCGAGCTGTCCGAGGAAATTCCGGAAAGCTGGGGAATCTCCAAAATCGGCGAAACAGTGTCGGAACCTGTGATTACGCTGAAACATCCCCGTTTCAAGAAGCCGGAAAGCTATTCCATCGATGAACTTCTTGCCTTGAACGAAGGCGTGCTGGCGGACGTGTACCCCACCCGTGCCCCCGCTCCCGGAGACGCGCCCGTTCTGAACTGCCCCCCGTTCACCCGTCCTGCTCCGAAGGCCGGCGCGGCAAGGCCCAAGGTCCTGATTCCCGTCTTCCCCGGCACCAACTGCGAATACGACAGCGCACGGGCTGCACAGAGAGCGGGTCTGGAAACGGAAATCTTTGTGATTAACAACCAGTCTTCCGGAGATGTAGCCGAATCCGCCGCCGCCTTTGCAAAAAAGCTGCGGGAAAGTCAGATTTTGTTCCTTCCGGGCGGCTTCTCCGGCGGCGATGAACCTGACGGCTCCGGCAAGTTTATCACGGCGTTCCTCCGGGGTCCGGAGACCTCCGAGGCCGTGATGGACCTGCTGAAAAACCGGGACGGGCTGGCGCTGGGCATCTGCAACGGCTTCCAGGCGCTGGTCAAGCTGGGACTGGCGCCCTTCGGCGAAATCGTGGACTGTGACGAGAACTGCCCGACTCTGAGCTTCAATACCATTGGACGGCATCAGTCCCGGATTGTCCGTACCCGGATCGTCTCCAATAAATCCCCCTGGCTGGCCCGCGTGAATCCTGGCGAGATTATCACCGTCCCTATTTCCCACGGCGAGGGACGCTTCCTCTGCCCGCCGGAACTCCTGCAAAAGCTGGCGGAAAACGGTCAGATTGCCACCCAGTACGCGGACCTGAACGGCCTGCCCTCTATGGACCCCGATTCCAATCCCAACGGCTCCGTCTGGGCTGTGGAAGGCATTACCTCCCCGGACGGCAGGGTTCTGGGCAAAATGGGGCATTCCGAGCGCGTCGGCCCCGGCCTGTATCAGAACGTTCCCGGGAATTACGACCTCCA
This sequence comes from uncultured Oscillibacter sp., assembly GCA_910577405.1. Taxonomy (GTDB): domain Bacteria; phylum Bacillota; class Clostridia; order Oscillospirales; family Oscillospiraceae; genus Oscillibacter. Next base: position 38,558 of record CAJTMG010000022.1, read on the forward strand.
GCTCTTCCAGGCCGCGAAAGACTACTTTTCCTGAATCTGACAGGGAATCGGGAACTGCTTTCCAAATAACGGACGGTTCCTGATTCCCGGCGCATCTTAATTCATAACAGGAGGTTTCGATTTATGGCATTTTTCTTTTCTGAACCTTCCCGCACATTCAGCGAATATCTGCTGGTTCCTGGCTACTCCTCTGCGGACTGCATTCCTGCCAACGTCTCCCTGAAAACGCCGGTGGTGAAGTTCCGGAAAGGCGAGGAGTGCCCTCTGACCATGAACGTGCCTATGGTCTCCGCAGTCATGCAGGCGGTTTCCGGCGAGCAAATGGGCATCGGGCTTGCCAAAGAGGGCGGCATCGCGTTTATCTACGTCTCTCAGTCCATTGAGTCCCAGGCGGAGATGGTCCGGAAGGTGAAGAATCACAAGGCGGGCTTTGTCTTCAGCGATTCCAACCTCCGCCTGACAGACACCCTGGCAGACGTGCTGAACCTCAAAGAACGGACCGGCCACTCCACCATGGCGGTCACCGACGACGGCACCGGTACGGGAAAACTTCTGGGCCTGGTGGCAAGCCGGGATTACCGCGTCAGCCGTATGGACCCTGGCACGCCGGTTGCCGAGTTTATGACGCCCTTCGACAAGCTCATTTACGCGCCTGAGGGTACCAGTCTGAAAGAGGCCAACGATATCATCTGGGACCGGAAGCTCAACGCCCTGCCCATCGTTTCCAAGGACGGCCATCTGGTCAGCTTCGTGTTCCGGAAGGACTACGATTCTCATAAAGGCAATCCCCTGGAGCTGCTGGACAGTCAGAAGCGTTATGTTGTGGGCGCGGGCATCAACACCCGGGACTATGCTGAACGCGTTCCCGCCCTTGTGGAAGCCGGCGCGGACGTTCTGGTGATTGATTCTTCCGAGGGCTACTCCGAATGGCAGGCCCGGACCCTTGCCTGGATTCGGGAGCGTTACGGCGATACAGTCAAGGCAGGCGCGGGCAACGTTGTGGACGGCGAGGGCTTCCGGTTCCTGGCCAATGCGGGGGCGGACTTCGTGAAAATCGGCATCGGCGGCGGGTCCATCTGCATCACCCGGGAAACCAAGGGCATCGGTCGGGGGCAGGCCACTGCGGTCATCGACGTGGCTGCGGAACGGGACCGCTATTTCGAGGAAACCGGCGTTTACGTCCCCATCTGTGCCGACGGCGGTATCGTGCAGGACTATCATATCACCCTGGCGCTGGCTATGGGCGCGGATTTCTGTATGCTGGGACGCTATTTCTCCCGATTCGACGAGTCTCCTACCAGCAAGATTCTCATTGGCGGAAGCTATATGAAAGAATACTGGGGAGAAGGCAGCGCCCGGGCCCGGAACTGGCAGCGCTATGACCTGGGCGGGGCCTCCAAACTGTCCTTTGAGGAGGGCGTGGATTCCTATGTGCCGTATGCCGGGGCGCTCTCCGACGGTATGGCTACCACCCTCAGCAAGATTCGCTCCACCATGTGCAACTGCGGCGCTCTGACCATCCCTGAACTGCGGGAAAAGGCCAAGCTGACCCTGGTTTCCTCCGTTTCCATCGTGGAGGGCGGCGCCCATGACGTTCTTCTGAAAGATACCTCCGGACCGGCAGGCAGGAGCTGAATCAGGAATTGATATGGCTGCCTGTGAAGCTCCGCGTTCCTGATTTCTCTTTGGAACACTGGGAGGACATATGAATTTTTATCTGATTCTTGGCCTGGTATTTGGCATTCTGGGCATTGTTCTGATGGTATTTCTGGTCATTATCTCGGTTCTGTTCATCATCGGCCTGTTCCAGGGCTGGAACAAGAGCAGCAAACAGCGTCAGGCCAACGCGGAGGCTCAGCGGCGGCGGCATGGCGGGAAAACGGTTCTGGAATGGCCCTGGCCTCGGGCAATCGGCAGTCCGGACCCGGAGTTCGGCGCGCTTCTGGAGGAATTCCCCAAAAAGGGCGGAGGCAGTGCGAGATTCTATGAAACCGGACTTGTTCTGGACGTCAAACGGGTGCCCTACGACACGCTGACGGACGTTTTCTTTGACGAGGGCAGTCCGGAACGGGGCGCGGACCTGAAAGAGGCCATCCAGAATTCCGCCGTGCTGTGGCTCTACCGGAAGGGCGGATTTCATCGTACCTTGGGCGTCCGGGATTTCGTCTATGGCTTCGACCATGAGGATTGCAGGCATATCAAGGACGGTCTGGGATTCCGGGACGACGCCTGAACTGTAAAAAAACGGGCTCTGCCTTTTCTTCGGCGGAGTCCGTTTCTTCTGTTTATATATGTTCGTCGTAATAGATCCAGGTGAAAAAATCCGACAGCAGAGAGATGAAAAATGCCGCCATCAGTCCCATGCCTATGTAAATCAGCATTTCCTTTCCCTGAAGTTTTCCTGCCGCAATCAGTGCCGTTTCCGCCGCCAGAAAGAGAAACTGACTGATGAAATATGCCTGGCTTCTGGACTTCAGTTTTACCAGCTGATTTCGTTCGTCCTGCTCTTCCACCTTGTCCTCTTTGGCGTATCTCTCCGTTGTGCTCCGTATCAGGCTCCCGACGCCCAGACATACCAGCAGCACAATCAGTACGCCGTCCTTCCAGTCAAAATTGCCCCGGAGCATACTGACCGCCAAATTCAGCGCCGCCAGAAACAGCGCCCATAGACCAAATTTGAAATTTTTCTTGTGATAGATTTTCATTGCCTTTCCTTCTTTTTCCGTATTACGCGGTTTCCTGCAAGTGCATCATAAAGCAAAATAGTTCCGGTCCTCCATTTCCCGGTTCTCCCGCAGACAGCATAATTCCTCTACGGATACCCCGAAGACCTCCGCCATCCGGTACGCCAGCATCAGCGACGGATTGTACTGCCCCTTTTCTATGGAAATCACCGTCCGGGAGGATACGTGTACCCGCTCCGCTAGCTGCTGCTGTGTCATCCGTGCCGCCGTCCGGTACTCCTTTACCCTTGTTTTCATACGCGCCCCCTTTCGGATATGAAGTTTCCTTCACGTGAAGCTGGCTTCAGTTTACCACCTGCATTTCCATTTGTCAAGAGGGAATGTGAAGTTTCCTTCATATCAGGACAAAACAGAAGGACCAGCTGTTTTCCATTCACAGACAGCAGGTCCTTTTCTGATTTGTACAAATGGACGCATGACGGTTTCTCAATGGGGCCAGACGAGGCTTGCCGCGCAAAGAGCCAGCGCCGCAGCCATGACTCGGTTTGTCGCTTTACGGTGATTGGCAAAGAGCTTCTGCATAGCCGCGCCCGCAAACAGCCAGACCAGATTGGCGGCGGGTCCCGTGAAGGGCAGGAAGAGTCCCGTCAGCAGCAGGGGCAGGAGCTTGCTGGTATACGGCAGGACAAATGACGAAAGGGCCACCAGACAGAAGACCATGACCTTTACGTTGGTAAGCTGGACCAGCAGGCCTGTGAGAAAGGTCGGCGCGCTGGCATCCTTTTGCAGGCCGCCTTCGGAAGAAAGGAGCGTGTGCCAGGCCATCCAGAGCAGATAGGCCGCGCCAAACCAGGACAACACGCCTACATATTCATTCAGCAGCGTGCCCAGCAGATAAGTTGCCGCCACGGACGCCAGGGATATGCAGGTAAAGCCGACGACCATCCCGCGCCATTGACGGAGCGCCGGCCCTCTTCCATAGCGGAGGGCGGCTGAGAGAGAGCACAGATTCGCCGGACCGGGAGTAATGGCTCCTATGTAGCAGTAAATCAGAAACGAGGGCAGTATGGACAGGGGCATAACGGTCACTTCCTTTTTTGTTTTCCATGGGAATATCATAGCAGGCAAGAAAGAATTTGAAAAGCGAAAGTTTTTGATATATACTATTGATAAAACCAATGAATCGGAAGTGATTATATGGAGCTGAAACATCTTCGGACCCTTCAGGCGGTGGTGGATCAGGGGTCTTTTCAGCGGGCGGCGGAGCATCTGGGGTACACACAGTCCACGGTCACGGTACAAATCCAGCAGCTGGAAGCCTCCATTGGCGTGCCGCTGTTCCAGAAAGCCGGGCGGCGTATGGTCCTCACGGAAACCGGCATGGCCATTCTGCCCCAGGTCAGGGCTATTCTCGCCGCGTCGGACCGTCTCCTGGAAACCGGGCGGGCCGGGAAGACCTTGCAGGGGACTTTGCGGGTGGATATGGCCGAAACGCTGCTCTGTTATCGGATGCAGCCGGTTATCAGGGCTTTCCGGGAACAAGCGCCACAGGTACGGCTGATGATACGGAGCGTCAACTGTATGCAGATTCCGGAGAACGTCCGGCGGGGGAACTGCGATCTGGGTGTTGGCTATGATATGGACTGGAATCGGGAAGCCCTGGAGGTAGAACCTATGGGCGAATACGATGTGGTCCTGCTGGCGCCGCCCGATTTTACCGCCACGGATTTCGTCACCCCCGGACAGCGAAAGCGCGCCTCTCTGATTACCGACGAGCCGGACAGCATCTTCCGCCGGAAACTGGAAGCCTACCTGCGGGAACGGGATATCCTCCTGGACGTGACTCTGGAGCTCTGGAGCATTGAGACCATCAAGCGCTGTGTTATGAGCAATCTTGGCTTTACCTTCCTCCCCCGCTTCGTGGCCCGTGAAGAGCTGGACTCCGGCGCGCTGGTGGAACTGGATGCACCTGTCTGCGGCAAATTCCCAGCCCTTTGCGCCCGTCGGAAAGGCCGCTGGGTAACTCCCGCCATGGCATTGTTCCTGGACCTCCTGCGGAAAAATCTTCCGGACCTGTCAGATGTTTCTCTTTCCAGCACGGGCCATGACTGACCTATGGACTTTCCATTGCTCTTTGCTTTTATGTCTGTCCGCAAAAAAGAAGCCAGGAAAACTCCCGGCTCCTTTTTCAGTCAAACGTGCTGATTTCGCAGGAAATCTGGAACAAGCTGGTCTGGTCAAACCGGAAGGTGCTCTTTCTGGGAAGAGTCACGCGCCAGGTAACCGTCCCGCCCATACGGTCATCACTGTTCTCGGTCACCTCCAGAACGTACTCCTGGGGATGGGCGGTCAACTCGGAGAAGCGGTAGACATAGTGTTCTCCCTCCCAGTCCAGAACGCCCTCAAACGCCTCGTCCCAGCGGGTATAGCTGAACACGTAGGTCGCGCCGGTCACAGGGTCTCCGAAGCGCACCGAATAATCCCTGGCCTGAAACAGCGGGAAGGGCGCCTGCATGGTGATAACGGCTTCCTGTTCGGAGTAGACGTCCACCTGCGCGTGAGCCTCGTACGCCCGGTCGCTGATGAAGGCGCTTGCGTCCAGTCCCAGCGAATAGGCGTTGCCGTCGGCGTAAAGGGTCTGTATGGGGCGCTCCGGCGTGTCCGTCTCCCGGGGGGCTTTCTCACTGAAATTCCGGTACAGGAAAGTAACAATCTGTCCTCTGGTGCAGGTGTCATCGGGATGGAACGTGGTTTCTGTCCTGCCCTCCGTGACCCCTGCATTCACCGCCCAGCCTACCGCGGGTGCGTACTTGGCGCTGATGTCCACGTCCGTAAAGCCAGCGGTGGGCGCTTTAGGACAGCCTGCCAGACGCCACAGGTACAGCATGGTCTCTCCGCGGGTACAGGGGTCCCCGGGGATCAGGAGCGCGGAGGGTTCCAGTATGCCGGACTCCAGCGCCCATAGAACGGGTTTGTAATAATGGGCTGTCTTTGCCACGTCCTCATATGGGATCTCTATGGTTTCGTCCGGGTCCGGTGCGTCCACCGCCCTCCATAGAAATGTAAGGATTTGCCCGCGGCTACACAGCTCGTCCGGCGAGAATGTGGACGTCGTTTTGCCCGTGGTGATTCCGGCCTCTACCGCCCATTCCACTGCTTCCGCGTAATACACGCCTTCCTCCACATCGGAAAAGGCGGCAGCTGGAATCGTCAGCAGTACCAACGCCAATATAAAAAGCAGCCGTTTCATATGTTCCCCCTCTTTCCGGAAGGTCTCCCCTCCTGCCTCATCTATCTTCAGTCTTTATTTTACGATGTTTTTCCCATTCTGGCAAGCCCCTGCCGCAACATTCCATTAATTTCCTGTCCCACAACTCCGTTTTTGCCGCCTTCTTTTACCCCTCCCGGACTTTCCCTTTCTTGATTGCACAAACTTTTCCCCTTTGGACACGGCTCCGGCCCTTTTTCGTTCTGTGTTCCAATAAAATATCTCTTTTTCGCGTTGATTCCATGCTGTTTCTGCTGCTTTCCGCCTATATGAAGCCTCTTTTCCGCATATCCCGCCGGGACGCTTTTTCCATTTGCAGGAAGTTTCAAGACCCTGCCGTTCTCCTGTATTTCCTGTTTTTGATTCTAAATTGTCAGATTGCCTACAGAAGGGCGGAAAAGCCGGGGAAGATTCCCTGAATCCGACAAAAGAAGTTTCTGTATTCCTGTTGCGGGAAGTGAAAAAATGTGCTACCATGACAGGCAGACAAATGACCGCAAGAGGTGGACGGAATGGCGAAACCGATTAAATATTATATCGTGGCCGCAGACGCGCTGCCGGAAATCTTTGTGAAGGTCGCGGAGGCCAAGCGGATGATGCAGACCGGAGAGGCGGATACCGTAGGGGAAGCTACCCGGCTGGCCGGTATCAGCAGGAGCGCTTTCTATAAGTATAAAGACTCCGTACAGCCTTTCAACGACATGAAGGCTGAGCATATCATTACCTTCTACGCCATGCTCAAGGATACCGCCGGGGTGCTCTCCAGCGTGCTGTCAGTTTTCGCGGCGTCGGGGGCCAACATTCTGACCATCAATCAGAGCATACCGACCAACGGCTGCGCGGCTGTCACCATCTCCGCCGAAACCAGCCGGATGGCCGAATCACTGGAACAGCTCCTTTCCAAAGCCGCCGGCCTGGATGGAGTGGTGCGCTTCGAAATTCTGGCGGGCTGAAAGCGAGGTTACTGGATTATGATACAAATTGCGATTCTGGGCCTGGGCACCGTGGGCACCGGCGTGGCGAAGGTCGTGGCGGAAAATGCCCGGCAAATCGAACGGAAGCTGGGGGAACCCTTGCAGGTAAAGACCGTGCTGGTGCGGCATTTTAAGGACGGCCCCTACCGGCAGCTTATGACCGACGACTTCAAGAAGATTGAAGAGGACGACGGCATCCGGGTGGTGGTGGAGACCATCGGCGGCGTGGAAGCGGCCTATGAGTACACGAAACGGGCTTTGAACGCCGGGAAACACGTGGTCACCGCCAATAAACAGCTTGTGGCCGAACGGGGCTGCGAGCTGCTCTCCCTGGCCCGGAAAAAAGGCGTGAGCTACCTCTTCGAGGCCAGTGTGGGCGGCGGCATCCCGGTCCTGCATCCCCTGACCCAGTGCATGGCCGCGAACCGCATCGACGAGGTCTACGGCATCCTGAACGGAACTACCAACTATATCCTGACTCGGATGGTCCGCACCGGCGCCTTCTTCTCAGACGCCCTCCGGGAAGCCCAGGCCAAGGGCTACGCTGAGGCTGATCCTACCGCCGACGTGCAGGGCATTGACGCGGGACGGAAAATCTGTATCCTGGCGGACCTGGCTTTTGGTCAGCAGATCGCCCCCGACGCCGTGCCGATGGAGGGCATTACCAAGCTCAGCCTCCGGGACGTGAAAATCGCGCAGAGGGCCGGGTACCGGATCAAGCTGCTGGGACGGGCAGTGCGGCTTCCCGGCGGCGGTCGGACAGCCTACGTCGCCCCCCATCTGATTCCCGAGGATAACCCAATGGCCAATGTGGAGGATGTATTCAACGCCGTCATGGTCCGGGGCAACGCAACCGGCGAGGTGATGTTCTACGGACGGGGCGCGGGAGAACTGCCTACCGCTTCCGCCTGCGTCGCCGATGTGATGGAGTGCTTGCAGGCCAGTCCCCGGCGGGAGGAAATCGGCTGGTCCGCGGACACCGCCGGCTTTGAAGACCCCCAGGAACTGCGCACACGGCATTACTTCCGGATTGAGGGCAGTTTGACAGACGCGGCTATGGCTTTCGGACAGGTGGAGGTCTTCAGTGAAGACGGCGAGACGGCTTTCCTGACCGAGTCCATCAGCGGCGGAGAGGCCCAGCGTCAGTCCCGCCTGCTGAACGTCCTGGCCTGTATGCGGGTGCTGGATTGAGACGGGAAGCTTTTTGACCATCCAGACGGTTTTCTCCGGGAGGTCCCCAAGAGACCCGGTCCCGCGTATGATGGTATGGGGGAAGGGTCCGATTTGAAGTGAGAAGGAAGCGTGATGCTATGAGCTTGATTGTACAGAAATTCGGCGGCAGTTCCGTAAAAGACGCGGAACGGATTAAGAATGTCGCCAGAATTATTGCGGAAACTTATTTGAAGGGTAATGATGTCATCGTCGTTCTGTCCGCCCAGGGAGATACTACCGACGACCTGATCGCCAAGGCGGGAGAAATCAATCCCCACGCCTCCAAGCGGGAAATGGATATGCTGCTTTCCACCGGCGAGCAGATTTCCGTGGCCCTGTGCGCGATGGCCTTGGAAGTTATGGGGCTGCCTGTGGTGTCCCTGGCGGCCTGGCAGGTGGGCATTCAGTCCAGCGGGGTGCATTCGGACGCCCGTATCCGCCGGATCGACAGCGAACGGGTGCAGGCGGAACTGGATCAGCATCGGATTGTTATCGTCACCGGTTTCCAGGGCGTGGACCGCAGCGGGGATGTGACTACCTTGGGCCGGGGCGGGTCCGATACCAGCGCCGTTGCCCTTGCTGCCGCGTTCCGGGCTGACCTCTGCCAGATTTTTACCGATGTGGACGGCGTGTATACCACTGATCCCCGTCTGGTCCCCAACGCCCGGAAGCTGGACGAGATTACCTATGACGAAATGCTGGAGCTGGCCAGTCAGGGCGCGCAGGTGCTCCATAACCGCAGCGTGGAACTGGCCAAGAAGTTCAAAGTGAATTTGGAAGTCGTGTCCAGCCTGGAGCGCAAGCCGGGCACGAAAGTGAAGGAGGTCACAAAAATGATGGAAAAGACCAATATCGCCGGCGTTGCCAAGGACACCAGCATCGCCCGTATCGCTCTGGTGGGCTTGCAGCATAATCCCGGCGTCGCCTTCCAGGTCTTCGATCTGCTGAGCAAGCATAATATCAACGTGGACGTAATTTTGCAGTCTATTGGCCGGGAGGAAACCAAAGATATTACCTTTACCATCCATAAAAAGGACCAGGAGGAGGCAGAAACCATCCTGAACGAGCACCGCGCCGCCCTCCGGTTCGATCATATTGAGGCCGATGATAAAATTGGCAAAGTCTCCATCGTCGGCGCCGGTCTGATGAGCAATTGCGGCGTAGCGGCCAAAATGTTCGAGGCCCTTTATGAAGCCGGTATCAATATTCAGATGATTAACACCTCTGAAATCCGCGTCTCCGTGCTGCTGGATGAAGAGGACGTGAACCGCGCTGTGAAGGCCATCCACGCCAAGTTTTTTGACGAAATCTGATCCGTTTTCCGCATTCTTCAGGGGCCGGTATCGCCGCCGGTCCCTGGCATTTTATGAAGGGGGTTTACCTATGAACGCTATTGTTACCGTCGTGGGGCAGGACAAGGTGGGTATTATCGCCGCTGTCTGCAACCGTCTGGCTGGGTACAACGTCAATATTCTCGATATCTCCCAGACCATCCTCCAGGGCGCTTTTACCATGGTGATGGCCGTGGATGTCTCTGCCGCTTCCGCTTCCTTTGGCGAGCTGGGCGGCGCACTCTCCGACCTGGGGAAGGAAATGGGCCTCTCCATCCGTATCCAGCGGGAGGAAATCTTTGACGCCATGCACCATATTTAAGGAGGTCCGCCGATGCTCAATCAAAAGGAAATCCTCTCGACCATTGAGATGATTGACCAGCAGCATTTGGATATCCGTACCATCACGATGGGGATCTCCCTCCTGAGCTGCTGTGACCCGGACCCGGAACGGGCCTGCGGGAAGGTCTATGAGAAAATCTGCCGCTGTGCCGAAAATTTGGTACAGACCGGCCGGGATATCGAGGACGAATTCGGTATCCCTATCGTCAATAAGCGTATTTCCGTCACTCCTATGGCGATGGTCGCCGGGGCCAGCGAAACCAATGACTATGTGCCCTTCGCCCTGGCCCTGGACCGCGCGGCCCGTACCTGCGGCGTGAACTTTATCGGGGGATACTCCGCGTTGGTCCAAAAGGGCATGACCGACGCTGACCGGAAACTCATTCGCTCTATCCCGGAAGCCTTGGCCCGTACGGAGCTGGTGTGTTCGTCCGTGAACGTGGGCTCTACCCGGGCTGGCATCAATATGGACGCGGTGGCTTTGATGGGGCAGGTCGTCAAAGATACCGCCCAGGCTACCGCGGACCGGGACGGCCTTGGCTGCGCGAAGCTGGTGGTCTTCTGCAACGCCGTGGAGGACAACCCCTTTATGGCCGGGGCGTTCCATGGCCCGGGGGAGGCTGAAAAGGTCATTAATGTCGGCGTCTCCGGGCCCGGCGTGGTCTATCATGCGCTCCAGTCCGTGAAGGGCCAGCCGCTGGACGTTGTGGCTGAGACCATCAAGAAGACCGCGTTCCGGATTACACGCATGGGCCAGCTTGTGGCGCAGGAGGCCAGCCGCCGTCTGGATACCCCCTTCGGCATCGTGGACCTGAGCCTTGCACCCACCCCTGCCGTAGGCGACAGCGTAGCGCGGATTCTGGAGGAACTGGGGCTGGAGGTCTGCGGCACCCATGGCACTACCGCGGTTCTGGCGATGCTCAACGACGCGGTCAAAAAGGGCGGCGTAATGGCTTCTTCCAGCGTGGGCGGACTTTCCGGGGCCTTTATTCCCGTCAGCGAGGACGAGGGCATGATCGCCGCCGCACGTGCCGGGACCCTTTGCCTGGATAAGCTGGAGGCTATGACCTGCGTTTGCTCCGTGGGGCTGGATATGATTGCTGTCCCTGGGGATACCTCCGCGGAGACCATCGCCGCCATTATCGCTGACGAGGCCGCTATCGGAATGGTCAACAATAAAACTACTGCCGTCCGGCTCCTGCCCGCGCCTGGGAAGGTCGTCGGCGATACCATCGAAATGGGCGGCTTGCTGGGGTCCGCGCCTGTTATGCCCGTTCACCCGGAGTCCTCTGCCGCCTTTATCGCCCGCGGAGGCCGGATTCCTGCGCCCCTCCACAGCCTGCGGAATTGATTCCCCCCGCTTCATACCCGCTGAAAGAGATGGCTTCGGCTGTCTCTTTTTTTACGCCCGCCCCCTCCGCGCAAAAAAGGAGCAGGACCCGAAGGCCCCGCTCCAATCGCTTTTTTTACTTCGCGCGTCTCTAACTCCAGGATTAGCCCAGCAGCTGGAGCACGCCCTGAGGAACAGCATTCGCCTGAGCCAGC
>CAJTMG010000023.1 GCA_910577405.1 uncultured Oscillibacter sp.
CGTTGTATCGCTATTTGGGCTGCTATTCGCGCTTAACTCATGTAGACACTATCTAAATAGATTTCCTATTATTTTCGGCCCGGGAACCAGGAGGATTCCCGGGACCTCAGTCTGCTCAGTATTCCAGAGTGTAGATATGACGGCCGCCGGGCACATTGGGTCCCTTGATCACGGCTTCGATATCCTCACGGCTGCGCTGGGTCATCTTGTCGATGGGCGGAAGCTCACCGGCGGGATATTTCTCCAGAATGTCGTTGACCAGCTTGGTGAGGTAATCCAGCGTGCGTTCCACACCAGCTCTGGCCTTCGCGCCGTCAGCCTTGCGTGCATCGCCGATTACGCCTTCGGGCTGGCAGATGCACTCCATGCCGCAGGAGCCGAACGCGTTGTACCACTTGATGGGGCCCGCGCCGTCTTCCGCGGAGGTGTTGATGTGTCCGGGAGGCAGCATGGGAGCCTTTTCGACCTTGATGGCGTCCTCCATGTGGATGAACTCCGGGAACAGCTCCAGGCACCAGCTCTGCTCCACCTCGTCGGCGTGTACGAACGGGTCTTCATACGGGCCGCCCTTGTCCTTGGTGTACATCTGATCTCCGGCGCAGTTCCAGAAGTGGGTGTACAGAACGATGCCGGGCACCTGCCACTTTTTGCCGAAGGTGTGGATGGCCAGAGGGATAACGTAGTCCTGACCGTGGCCGTTGACGATGATGATCTTGCGGAAGCCGGTGTTCCAGAAGCCAGCGAGAACATAAGCGATATAATCCGCCAGGATCTTCTCAGGGATCATGATGGTGCCCTTTTGACCCAGGTGATGATAGGGGTGAGAGCCGTACCAGATGGGCTGCGCCACGGTAGCCCCGGTGCGCTCGGCCACCAGTTCGCAGAGCCGGGTATCCAGGTAGGTGTCCTCGCCGTAGGGAGCGGAGGGGCCGTGGTTCTCGGTGGAGCCGATGGGCAGCAGCAGAACGTCGTTCTTCTTCAGACGCTCTTCCACCATCTTGGTCGTCATGTTCTGGTAGTAGATACCATCCTGCTTTTCCATGTGCCCCCCGGTTGCGGGCAGATTCCAATTTGCCATAGAAATTTTCCTCCTTAAAAATGATCTCCGCTTGATATGGATTGAACTGTGATTATTTTGCGAGACGGGGATACTCGGTAGAGACCAGGACCTTGCCGGCCATGATCTTCATACCCTCGTCGATATCTTCCAGGTTATAGCGGCCGGTACACATCTTCCGCATATCGATACGACCGGAGGCCATCAGCGCGATCACGTCGGGATAGATGCCCTGACCAGACTGACCATTAGAGCCGGCAATCAAAGCGGCGTTCCACTGCCAGCCGAACACGTCCACGGGGGTCAGGCCGACGGTATGACCAATCTGGGCTGTTTTTCCGCCGATTGCCAGGGATTTGGCCATAACGGGGTAAGTAAACTTGGTCGCGCCTGCGCACTCGGCAAAGAGGGAGATGCCCGCGCCGTTGGTAATGTCCATAATCAGCTCAGCCTGCTCGTCAGCGGATTTGAAGCTGGTGGGATCATAGACCATATCCGCGCCGCAAGCCTTTGCCAGCTCGATACGCTCAGGAACGCTCTCAAAGGCAATGAGCTTGGCCGCGCCGGAGGTTTTCAGCAGCTGGATGGCAGCCAGACCGATGGGGCCACAGCCGAAGACCGCCGCGTGACCGCCGGGACGAAGACCGCCCGCCCGGACAAAAATGCCGTTATAGGCCACGCCGGTCGGTTCTACCATGGCGCCCAGTTCGAAAGCGGTCATCTTGTCGCCGCCGTAGAAATTCATAATATCATTGAGCTTGTAGCAGTATTTTGCGTTGACCGCGGCATATTCAGCGAAGCCGCCGTCATAGGTCAGGCCGGGCTCTTCCAGGTCCTTGCACTGGTTGAACATCCCCCGGCGGCAGGCGTCGCACTGACCGCACCAATGCATGGATTCCACGGACACCAGGTCGCCCACGGCCAGTTTCCGGACATTTTTGCCGACTTCCACAATCTCGCCGGAGAACTCGTGACCGGTGATAATGGGATACTTGCTGTGGCCGTCGTACATGGTATAGCCGTCGGCGTCCGTCCGGAGCAGATGCTGGTCAGTACCGCAGATGCCGGCCGCTCCGACCTTCAAGAGGACCTGGTCGTCGCCGCAGACGGGCATGGGCCGGTCCACAACAGAGCCATGAATATTCTTCCAGATTTTGTTGCCCCGGAGCGCGCGCCCGGTTTCCTTCTCGCGGTCGGAGAGGACGTAGCCTTCCCGAGGCGCATACTCGGCTTCCACATAAAATGCCCGCATAATAAACCTCCTAAAGTTCTGAAAATCTTACGGTATTGCCCAAAAATTACTTTATTCTCTCCACTTCCTTGCTCTTGACATGAACAATTATGACATTTTTTCATGGGGATGGCTATATCTTTCTTGTGGAATTTTCCCCTCCAACCGGGTTTTTTCAGGCTTTTTACTGATCGGGCTAGCATTTCTTGCTTTTTCACCTTTCCGGCAAAAAACCGGCGTCAAAAAAAGAAGCGTGAGAAGGGGCGGGTTTGGACTGCTTTCGGGAAATTTTGGAGACTTTCTACAGTTTGCACCCGTTTTTCTATATCGAACTGTAAATAACGCACAGAAAAAGGCCGGCAGAGCAGCAGCCCCGCCGGTAGCGCAAATCAGTGATATTCAAGGAACCATCTGTATAATATGATAAATCTTGCTGAAAAGTGCTGGTTTCAGCCTTCAGGGCAGGGGAAAACAGGCATTTCTTGCGGAAAATCAGGGCAAACCGGAGGCGCCCGCAAGGTAGAAACTCCGATAGCTGCTGGGGGACATACCGATATACTTGGAGAACATACGGTCGAAGTGGTTGGGATTTCCATAGCCCACGGCCAGGGAGATGCTGGTAATGGAGAGATCGGTGGAAATCAGGAGTGTCTGCGCCTCCCCGAGCCGACGCCGGAGCATATACTGTTTTGGAGAATAACCGGTCTGCTGCTTGAAGACATGAGCGAGGTAATAGATACTGATATGGAGTGCGTCGGAGATATCCTGAAGGGTAAGGTCTTCGGAGTAATGGGCATTGATGTAAGCCTTGACCCGTTCGGCAATCAGGTTGCTCTTGCTGACGCCCACGGGATTCTCCTGGGTACACCTCCGGCTGAGAATCATCAGAATAGAGCTGACGAGCCCGGCGGTGAGGTAGTTGCAGGTTTCCACGGAGTCCACAGGGTCTTCCGCCAGGAGGTCAAAGATGGAGATCATCAGGAAGTCCACCATGTCCGCAAAGACGCCGGCGGGGAAGACGGGCACGGTATCAGCGTCTACGAAGTGATTCAGAGGCAGGCCCTTGACATGAAGATCGGTCATGGCGATGCTGAGCATATTGAGGTCGACGCTTCTTGCCGGGTCCTCGTCGTGCAGAATTCCAGCGTTGCAGAGGACGAGGTCGCCCTGGCGGATGGGGTAGCGGGTTTCCTCCACGATATAGCTGCCGGAGCCGGTACGGACGAAGAGAAGCTCGCAGAAATTATCATGCTTATGGAGGACTCTTGGATGGATGGTGGTACTGGCGTCGATTTTACTGGCGGAGAGCAGTCTGGGGGGTCTGGCCCCTGCGATGCCTGCGGCGTAGTCGGACGCGGCGAATTTCTGAATCATACCGTAGACCCTTTCCGGCGGAGCGCCTGTATTTTGCGACATACTGCATGAAATATAGTATCAGCATATCACCAGCGGGCGGCCTATGTCAAATACAAACACAAAAAGGGGCAAAATTGGCAGGAATCCGACAGAAGGCTTTGTTATGATTAAGTACATATTGGAGAGAAAAAGGATTCTGGCGGATTGCGGTTTTCAGGAGGTCGTCGCCTCTTCAAAGCGTTCCGCGCGGTAACGGAAGGTCGACAGGGGCATACCGCATTCCTTGGCGGCGGCGGTACCGGTGATTGCGCCGGCCTTCCAACGGTGGTACGCGCTGGGATAATTTTCAGGCAGGGGTCTGGGCGGGCGGCCGAAACGAACCCCGCGGGCTTTGGCGGCAGCAATCCCCTGTTCCTGCCGTTTACGGATATTTTCGCGTTCACTCTGGGCGACAAAGGAAAGGATCTGAAGGACCAGGTCTGCAATAAAGGTGCCCATCAGGTCCTTGCCGTTGCGGGTATCCAAAAGGGGCATATCAATGACGCAGATATCAACGCGGATTTCCTTGGTCAGGATCCGCCACTGATTCTGAATTTCCGCGTAATTGCGGCCCAGGCGGTCGATGCTGAGGACATAGAGCAGGTCGCCCTCCCGAAGCCGGCGGACAAGGCGTTTATACTGGGGGCGGTCGAAATCTTTACCGGACTGTTTATCCATAAAGATATTATGACGCGGGACGGCTTTTTCCTGCAAGGCAATCCGTTGGCGGTCTTCATTCTGGTCCGTACTGGATACGCGTATATACCCATAATTCTGCATGACTGTACCTCCTTGTAAAGACAGTAAAACATATTTTAGGGAAAAGGTGCCAAAACATATATTTTACCGTATAGGGGGACAGTTTGTCTTCTTTTGTCGGCAAATTTTAACAACTGTTCAGGCCTGTTTTTTTATGTATGCCAATTCAGCCGCAAAAATGAAGCCATGCGGAGAAGGTTTGGAAGGGAAACGTTTTCAGGAAACACGGACGGAAACCTGTCAGGGAAAAGCAAAGCAGCCCGAATTTTATCAAAAGACGCGTTTCAGCAGGAAACAGGGCAGTCCGTCCCATCAAAAGACATATTTCAGCAGGAAGCAAAACAGTACCAGCGAAAAAAGTACAGCCCAGACCAGGAACGCGTCTCCATCCATACTCGAGCGGTCCCGGCGTCTGACGGCTAGCGCAATCAGCCCCCACCAGACAACCATATCGGCAAGGGCAAGCAGTCCAAAAATGTCCATAGGCAGCCGAAGCCGCGCCAGCAGTCCGCCGAAGGCATTCTCTCCGAAGAGGTCTGCGGCGAGGTAATAAGCGGACGCGGTGCCTCCCAGAACAAGGAAGACGGCCAGAAAGACTTTCCAGGTCCGGAAGTTGAATTTCTGCAAGCGTCTGAAGAGCCGTTCTTTCCGCCGTTTCCGGACAGAATCCAGCTCCCTCTGTTTTTTCCGCCCCGCGATTTTCTCTGACAACTCCCGGCAGGCCTCCGGCGGCAGGTTCGCTTTCCGCATAACGTTCTCCGCGGTCTGGAAGTCGTTCCGGGCAATGAGCTGTTCAATACGTTCTCTGTCGTTCATGGCGGGCCTCCAGAAAAGAACAAGGGGAGAACCCGGACGGATTCCCCCCATAATGAAAGCTGCGGTATAAAAATCAAGCCTCGCAGACGGGAACAACCCAGCCCTTTTCATCAGGCAGGCGGCCCCACTGGATTCCGGTCATGGTATCATAGAGCTTCTGGGTCACATCGCCGATCTTACCGTCGTTGATAAAGACCTTGTCGCCCTTCCAGTCAAGCTCCTTGACGGGAGAGACCACGGCGGCGGTACCGGTACCGAAGACCTCTTCCAGACGGCCCTCATGACCAGCCTTCATCACGTCCTCGATGGCCAGTTTGCCTTCAATGACCTCATAGCCCCAGTCCTTCAGCAGCTCGATGCAGCTCCGACGGGTGACGCCGGGGAGGACGGTTCCAGAGCAGGCGGCGGTGTAGATCTTGCCGTCGATTTTGAACATGATATTCATCGCGCCGACTTCCTCGACATACTTCTTCTCCACGCCGTCCAGCCAGAGGACCTGCGCGAAGCCCTTTTCCTCCGCCAGCGCGCCGGCCTTGAGGGAAGCCGCGTAGTTGCCGCCGCACTTGGTGAAGCCCGTCAGACCGGGAGCGGCACGGATGTACTCGTCCTCCACATAGATCCGGATGGGGTCCAGGCCCTCAGCGTAGTAGGCGCCGGAGGGAGCGCAGATAATGCAGAAGGTGTAATTATGGCTTGCGTGAACGCCCATACCGACGTCAGTAGCGATCACGAAGGGGCGGATGTACAGGGAAGTGCCGTCGCTGTGGGGCACCCAATCCTTGTCGACTTCCACCAGGGCCTTGACCGCCTGCACGAAGTCGTCCACGGGAATGGTGGGGATGCACATACGCTCGGAGGAATCCTGCATTCTCTGACCGTTGCAGTCAGGGCGGAAGAGCTGAATCCGGCCGCTTTCTGCCCGGTAAGCCTTAAGGCCCTCGAAAAGCTCCTGGGCGTAATGGAAGACGACGCAGGCGGGGTCCATCTGGAAGGGTGCGTAAGGAACCACCCGGGCGTCATGCCAGCCCTGTTCGGGGGAGTAGTCCATTACAAACATATGGTCCGAGAAAATCTTGCCAAAGCCCAGTTTGCTTTCATCAGCGGGTTTCGTTTTCGGCGTGCTGGTTTTTACAGTTTTGATATCCAACATAGCGCAATCTCCTATCTGTATAAAATTCCGGGCAATCAGCAAGAAAGTCCGGTTGCCTGCACGTTAAATTATATGCCGTGCAGCCCGCAAAGTCAAGAGCGGATAAGGGGACGCAGGTACAGGAAGGGGCGTCAAAGGGCGTAAATTACTCTGTGAAAGAGCCGATAAACATACGCAGCCGGACCATGGAGCCTGCCCGCGTCCCCGCTGGACTGCCGGAAAGACGAAAAACGGAGCGCGGATTTTGGGGGCAAACCAAGGCCGTATAAGACCCAAGCCGGAAAAACTTTCTAAAGGACCAGATATTGCGAAACCAAAAGGTCTGGAAAATCGTCTGTAAAGGCAGGAGGACTGTCCCGGAATCCGCAAAAAAATCCCTGTACGAAAAGAGATCAAGGAGGAATTTCTATGACAAAACGAATCACCGCACTGATTCTGACGCTGCTGCTGTTAACCGGGTGCGGCAGCCCGAAGAACCTCGCGCCCAGACAGACGGCAGAAGCAGGAGAGATCCCGGACGCGGAAGCGCTGATGGACTTCTCACTGTCGCTATTGCGGGAGAACTGGGGCGAGAATGTGCTGATATCGCCGCTGTCCATTCTGTGCGCCCTGGGCATGACGGCAAACGGCGCGGCAGGGGAGACGCTGGCACAGATGGAGGACGTTCTGGGCGTACCGGCGGCGCGTCTGAACGAAGACCTGGGGGCCTGGATGGGCAGTTATGCAGAAGACGAAAATCTGAAGCTGGCAAATTCCCTCTGGTTCCGGGACGACGGGAGTTTCCAGCTGGAGGAAGCCTTTCTGGAGACGGCGGGCAGTGTCTACGGCGCGGAGGTCTTCCCGTCGAAGCTGGACGCGGAAACGGCAGGGCAAATCAACCAATGGGTAAAGAAGCACACCGACGGCATGATCGAGCGCATTGCAGAGGAAATTCCGGAAGAAGCGGTGCTGTATCTGATCAACGCCCTGTCTCTGGACGCGGAATGGGAGAATATCTACAGACAGGATCAGATACTGGACCGCGAATTCACCACGGAAGAGGGACTCAAACAACCGGCGGAGCTGATGTATTCCATGGAAGGACTGTACATGGAGGACGACCACGCGCAGGGGTTCCTGAAGCCGTACAAGGGAGGCCGATGGGCATTCGGGGCGCTCTTGCCGGAGGAAGGGCTTGCGTTGGAGGATTACGCGGCCAGCCTGACGGGAGCACATCTGCGGGAGCTTCTGGACGCGAAAGAGACTTTGGTCGAGACGGCCATCCCGAAATTCAGGGCCGACTGCTCACGGACCCTGAACGACAGTCTGACAGCGTTGGGGATGCGGGATGCTTTTGATATGAGCAAGGCGGATTTCAGCGGCATGGGAATCAGCAGCGCAGGCCCGTTGTATATCAGCAAGGTCCTGCACAAGACCAGCATAGCAGTAGACGAACGGGGCACAAAAGCAGGGGCGGTCACGGCAGTAGCGATGGAAGCAGGCGGCGCGGCCCCGAATCCGAACACAGTGTATCTGACCCGGCCCTTCCTGTATATGCTGGTGGACCTGGAAACGAATCTGCCCGTTTTTATCGGCGCGGTGACGACATTGAAATAAGCAGCGAAACGCGGACGGAAGAGAGGAAAACCGTCCGCGTTTCGGGTATTCTAAAGGAGAAGAATCCGTTTTCCGCCCTGATGCTTCCTCACGGCGCCGACTTTCTGGGCGCAGGGGACAAGGGGAGCAAGTTCGTTGAAAAGCGCGTCCGCGTCGTCGGGATGAACGGCCATCAGAAGCCCGCCGGAGGTCTGGGGGTCATAAAGCAAATCCTGCAAAGCAAGGGGAATCTGTCCGGGGTCCACGTCCTGTTCCGCGAACTCCCGATTCCGATACATTCCCTCCGGCAGGATTCCCATTTCGGCAAACCCAAAGGCTTCCGGCAAAAACTGGAACGCGCCGGTTTCCACAGCCAATGCAACGCCGCTTCCCTGAGCCATTTCCAGCCCGTGGCCGAGGAAGCCGAAACCTGTCACGTCAGTACAGGCATGGACCCGGTACCGCACCATAAGATCCCGGGCGTTTTTATTCAGGACGGTCATATTATGGTAGGCAAGGTTCAGACTTCCTTCCGACGCAAGCCCGGCCTTTGCGGCAGTGGTCAGCACCCCCGCGCCAAGGGGTTTGGTCAGCAGGAGAACGTCGCCTGGGAGCGCGCCGGAGTTTGTCAGGAAGCGGTCCGGATGCACAAACCCGGTAACGGCCAGACCATATTTCGGCTCGCTGTCAAGGATACTGTGCCCGCCGGTAATCAGCGCGCCGGCCTCATAGACCTTGTCGTAACCGCCCCGGAGAATATCCCGCACGCCCGGCAAATCCTGGGGCACGGCCATGATATTCAGGCAGAGCTTCGGCACGCCGCCCATGGCATAAATGTCACTGAGGGCATTAGCGGCGGCAATCTGCCCGAAAAGGTAAGGGTCGTCGGCAATGGGCGGGAAGAAGTCCACAGTCTGCACAAGAGCCAGGTCGTCAGAGATACGGTAAACAGAAGCGTCGTCGCTCTTGTCGAAGCCCACCAGCAGATTGGGGTCCCGATGTACCTGCAGGCCGTCCAGCAATTGGGCCAGCACTCCCGCGCCCACCTTTGCCCCGCATCCCGCGCATTTCGCCAGTTTTGTCAATTTCACATCCGATTCCAAAACAAAGCCCTCCATTCTGCCAAAAATTCTGATTTCTACCCCAAAGGCTTCCGGCATAAAAACAGCTTACATCTATTCGCTCTTATCTGAAACAAAGTGGAGGATTGCTTCCAGGACGCCGCCCGCCACCGCAAGAGCTTTGTCGCTGGCAGAGAAGCAGTGCCGGAGTTCGCAGCGGGGGTCGATATCGCCGGATTTCAGGCCCTTGTGAACCGGCGTACCGTCAGGCAGGATGCCGCGAAGCACGCCGTCAAGGGTACAGATCATAGGAACGCCGTCCACGACTGCCGCTGTGTCACCCATATGGACCCGCGCGCCAATCTCCAGCAATGGATGAAAGATGCCGTCGGCAGGGGCGCGGAGGACCCGTTCTCCCGCAAAGCCGCCGATCAGCCCGGGGATTCCGGTATTCGGCAGCGCGGAGCCCTGGTAAAGCGTCCGGCCCAGGTAATGTCCCCGCATGGTTTCGACAACAGCATGACAGTCCACGCCCGCGGTAAAGCCCGGCCCCACGCCTACCACCACCGGCGCGTCCGTGATTCTGGTGCCCAGGTTCCGTTTCGCAAGGATGGCGTCCACCAGCGTGTCAGGTTTCAGTTGGGGGATGCAGAGGCCGTCCGGGTCAATCAGCACGGGGATCACGCCGGATTCCAGCAGCGTTTTCACGTCGCTTACGGACTCCGCCCGCCGTCCCGCAACGTCCTCCACCACGGCCTCCCCGCAGGTCACGGCAGACGAAAAGGCAACGGTCCTGCGAATCGTGGTGGGCTGTTCAGTTTCCGTCATGGCCACCTGAAAGCCGGACCGGAACAATCTCAGCGCGATACCGGAAGCAAGGTCCCCGGCGCCGCGGAGCACTACCAGCATTTGACAAACACTCCTTTCCAAAGAGACCCGGCGAGTATTGGGCAGGGAAGACGTTCAGCAAGGACCCCCGCGGCCCGGAAATGGGAAGGTTCCTCCGCCTGGTTCAGGAAAATTCTGTCCGGCACGCCCTCCGCAAGCCTGACCCGGGCTTCTGATTCCGGAGAAGCAAGGTCACAGACGTTCACGCCCGCAAGTTCCGCGTAGCGTTCCGGACGGTGGGCGGCGTTAAAGACAGGCAGTCCGAAACCCGACGCGCCCGCCACAAAAATGGTCTGACTGCTTTCCAGCGGGATAACAGGCTCATGAAGCGCGTGGGCTTTCAGGGGCCTGCCAGCGGAACCGTCGGCCTCCACCAGCACGAACTCCGCCAGCTCCGCCAGCCTATGAACGGGAATGGCAGGCGCGGACAGCTTCCCGGATTCCCCCAGCGGCTCCCCCACGCAGATGGCACGATGCTGCTTTAACGCGGCGGCTATCCGTACTTCATCCGCGCCGGTGAGGTTGGGCAGATCGGGGAAGGGATAGATTTTCGTTGTCGTACACAGCAGGACAGAATGGCCGTTCAGCAAATCCGCCAGGGTCCGCAGAAGGGTCGTTTTCCCGCCGCCGCCAATGAACGCAGTCACGCCGGGCCGCAGCTCCAGCAGATCAGGCAGAGCGGTCAATTTTCATCCCCCCATCGTTATTCTTAGGATAGCATATCGCCCCGGAACCGTCAAGGGCAGTCAATCCTTTCCGCCGAGCCGCCGCAGATTCTTGATGGCCTCCGAAAACTCCCTGGCAGCGGCGGAGGGATTGGCCCGCAGAATCCGCAGGGCGCGATGGTAAGGGGCCGCAGAGGGATTCCGGAGATTCTCCTGCCGTCTGCGGACCTTCTGAATCAGGGCGTCCAGCTCTTCTTTACGAGCGGCGCGATCCTGTTCGCCGGCAGGAAGACCGTCCAGATGCTCCCGGCAGGTTTCCAGGGCGCCGGCGAAGGTTTCCAGGGCGTCCAGCTTTGCCCCGTTCAGCCGCTCAAGATTCGACTCCACCCGTTCCCGGATTTTGCGCCGCCGCTGGTCCAGCTCTTCCTCCATACGGACACGGAGAAACAGGGCTTCCAGCTCGGTCTTCTCCCGGAAGCGGCGCAGGTCGTCCCCGGCAAAAGCGGCGGTAATTTCAATCTTACGGGCAATATGACGCAGTTCCTCGTTTTCCTCCGTAATTCTGGCCAGCATATCCCGCAAATCCAGCGCGGCCTGTACGGAACGCACCACATCGATGGTAAAGACAACGGTCAGCGCGTGGGCGAGAGGGTCCACCAGCAGAGCGGGGATTTTTATCAGCAGACGGGCGACCGGGGGATGAATCACGCGGACCATCAGGATAGAGAAGAAGCCCCAGGCGATGGAGCTTGAAAGACAGATGTGTCCGTTCAGGTTGAATCGCTGGTTGGAGTAATCCCAGTAGCGCACGCGGAAGATCCGTTCCATCACAGCCCCGGTGACATATTCCAGAATGGTGGCGGCAATCATTCCGAAGAGCCAGACCAGCCGCAAGTCAGAAGCCACGGGGATCGTCGCCAGCAGGATTATGACAGCCCCGGAACCATAGATCGGCAGAAGCGGGCCCTGCAAAAATCCCCGGTTCACCCAATGCCGCTGACGGACGGAGACATAGCAGGATTCCCAGACCCATCCGCAGAGGCAATAGAAGAAGAACAGCAGGACCCATTGACCGGTGGTGTAAACCATTATAAAGAACCTCCTTGACTGTCCAGAATCTGAAGCAGCCCGCCGATAATCTGATTGGAGACCAGAAAGCCCTCCGGCGTCAGGACCCATCTGCCATGAGAACTGCGGGCGTAACCGGCCTCTGCACAGCGTTCAAGGAAGGGCAGAAAGGGCGCGGGTCCCCCGTCAAGATCCTCCGCCGCGATGCCGTGAACAGTCCGGAGGCCCAGCATTACCCGTTCTCTCTGACGCTCCGGTCTGGAAGGGCAGGAGTCCTCGGAGCGGACGAACTTCCCGGAAAGCCAGCTATCCAGATTCCGGTCCCATGCCCAGCGCCGGCCCTGGAAATCGGAATGCGCGCCGGGGCCATAGCCGATATATTCGCCCAGGGTCCAATACTTCCAATTGTGCCGGGAGAATTTTCCCGGTCGCGCAAAATTGGAAATCTCGTACTGTCCATAGCCGTATGCCTCCAAAAAACGCACGGTCTCAAGGTACATATCGGCCTGCAAATCGTCTCCGGGGAGGGTATGGCGGCGGCTGTAAAGGGGGGTGTTGGGTTCCGCCTTGAGGCCATAGCAGGAGAGGTGTTCCGGCTCAAGCTGCACGGCGGCCTCCAGATTTTTCCGCCAGCGTTCCAGCGATTGTCCCGGCAGGCCATAGATCAAATCCAGGGACAGATTTTCAAACCCGGATTTTCTGGCAGTTTCGACGGCTCTTCTGGTCTGTTCCATTGTATGAATCCTCCCCAATCCGGCCAGCTCCCGGTCATCGGCGGACTGCATCCCGAGGGAAATCCGGTTGAAGCCGCCGGACCGCAATAATTGGAGCGCTTCCAAGCTGACGGCGGAATCCGGGTTCGCTTCCAGGGTGATCTCGGCATCGGGAGAAACGCGGAAGACCTGAAAGACGCGGTTCAGGATGTCCGTCAGTCTCTGGGCGCCGAAATAGCTGGGAGTGCCGCCGCCAAAATAGATCGTATCCACGGTATACCCGTCCGCAGGCTCCAGGAACGTTCGGAGGGAAGCGGCGTAGGCGTCCATCCTGCTCTCGCTGTCGGGCAGGGAGTAGAAATCGCAGTAAACGCACTTTTGCCGGCAAAATGGAATGTGGAAATAAAGCCCTAATGGTTTACGGGAAGCCATAAACAGACTCCTTTCGGAAAATTTATGAACAATATACCTCTTTTTGCCAGACAGTGCAAGGGTGTAAAGCAGGCGCGGGCAGACACAATAAGGATACGGGGCCAAAAAACGAAGAAAAGAGGACAAACAATGAAAATGACGCCTAAGGAATATCAGAAGTATGTCAAAGCGAAGTCGGCAAAATCGCCCATCTGGAAGAACACGGCGTTTGCATTTGTAATCGGCGGAATCATCTGCATGATCGGCCAGCTGATTCAAAACGGCTGGAGCGGCCTGGGGCTTGGCAAGGAGGACGCGGGGACGGCCACAAGCTGCACGCTGGTCTTTCTCTCCGCGCTGCTGACGGGTCTGAACGTGTACCACAGAATTGCGCGGTACGGAGGCGCGGGGACTCTGGTGCCCATCACAGGCTTTGCCAACGCGGTGGTTTCTCCGGCCATCGATTTCAGGAGCGAGGGCTTTGTGACAGGCATGGCTGCGAAAATGTTTCAGGTAGCAGGCCCGGTGATTGTGTTCGGCACCTGCGCCAGCGTGATTTACGGCGCGGTCCTGATGCTGCTGTAAGACTCAAAAAGCGGGGAGCCGCCGTAAAAAGCAGTTCCCCGCTGTGAAAACGCTTCCTCAATCCATCACATGGGTCTGATGGTACCGGATAAAATCATCTCTGGAAAAATCGGGCAGACAGCCGAACTCCGTCAGCAGAAGCCTGACCAGCGCGGCGCTCCTGGCCTGGGTATTGAGGCTCTTTCCAGGCGTGAATGCAATATCGGAAAAGCAGTCGAAGCGCAGAAGGGCCCGGAGGTCCTCCGCAGTCAGGGATTCTTTGACGGCGGCGCAGTAAATCCAATCGTAAAAGACGGTTTTCGGCTCCAGCGGGAAATCCTGTCCCTGATACCGGAAGGCAGTCAAGGGGCCGGAATTTTTCAGCCGCGGGTCTCTTTTTGCGTCTTTAGGGTCCGCTTCCAGCAAATCCCCAAACGGCCCGGCCTGCTGAAAAACCTTTGCGCTCTGAAAGACATTTTCAAGCGTATGACCGCAGAGTTTCAGCCGGAACGCGCTCATGTCCACACCAAGAGCCTCTTTGCCTTTGGTGCTGACCTCCAGCGGCGAGGCGTCGGGCACCGCGGCAAGGACGGCATGATGGAGACTCTGGACAGACCTCTGCTTCTGTGAAACGGCAAATCCCGGGAACCATTCAAAGTCGAACATCCTGCTGAACACCTTCCCATCCCGGGCAAAGAAAACAGGTCTCCTGGCCACGAAAATTCCTCCCATCTGACAAAATATCTGGAATATTATACCCTGTACCTGCATAAAAAACAAGACGCGCTTTTGAAAAAAGACTGGTTTTGTCAAAAAATACCCTTGAATTTTTTTTGCGGTTGTGGTATAGTAGTTGCACACCAGAAGTTAGGGGGAGCTAACCTTGCAGAAACGCAGTCACACATTGTTGGCGCAGAAACTGATGAAGCTGGACCAGGGCTTCGGAATGAAACGGTATGAACTGGCATTTTTATTCGGTTCCTTTCAGCCTGATGTAAACCCGTTCAGCTACCTCAAGGGGTCCCTGCATTACAATAAGCTGAAGGGGCATAATTACGCCAACTCCCGCCGGTATATCAACTCCGAAATCGCGCGTTTGCAGAAACGGGAGCGTTGGACGGTCTGGCAGTATTACACGTTAGGGAAGCTGACACATTACCTGGCGGACGCATACACGTATCCCCACAATGAGAACTATCCGGACAGTATGTTAAGCCATCACTGCTACGAAACGGACCTGCGGCAATTCCTCCGGGGATATCTGGCGAACAAATACATAGTCAGGCCCCAGGCGCGGAAAAACCTGACGGAGGCCCTGGACGAGCTGCACGCACAATACATGGCCACCCGTGCCAGTATGTACCGCGACGCAAGCTATATCCTGAAAGCTACCAGCCTTCTGATGGCGGGTTGTCTGCCTGACGCGGCATAATGTACAAAGGGGGCACTGTTTAGGCTGGCCCATTTGTAGGAACTCACAGTATCCATTTTTACAAAGCCGTGGTATACTTTGGCTATCTAAAGCAATAAAGGAGCGTATCTCCCATGAAGAAACGCATTCTGACAGCAGAATACCGGTACTTTACTTTTAGCTTTACCTATTTTGGTAAGGCTTTTGCTGGTTTGGCTGAAAGAAGTACGTTTCCGACGGTATAAGAAGACGCAGAACCGTTCCGAACGGACCCGTGGCCAGCCGGCTGCGGGTTTTTTTTAAGGCAAAATGAAAAGGAGGATTCCCGAAATGATTGTCATTCTGAAGCAGAACCCGAACCGGGAACAGTTGGAGAGCCTGATCAGCTGGTTACAGGAAAAGGGCGTGTCCATTCACACCAGCATCGGCGAGGCGCATACAATTTTAGGCCTGGTAGGCGACACGTCGAAACTGGACATTGACCTGATCGCGGCGCTGGATATTGTAGAGGACGTGAAGCGGGTACAGGAGCCGTACAAGAACGCCAACCGGAAATTCCATCCGGAAGACACGGTGATTCCAGTGCGGGACACCCAGATCGGCGGCGGCACCCTGACGATTATGGCCGGACCTTGCTCTGTGGAAAGCGAGGAGCAGGTGGTGGCGATTGCCAAGGCTGTGAAGGCCAGCGGCGCCACCATGCTCCGGGGAGGCGCGTTCAAGCCCCGGACATCCCCGTATTCCTTCCAGGGCCTTGGCGAGAAGGGGCTGGAATACCTGAAAGTGGCGCGGGAGGAAACAGGACTCCCGATTGTCACGGAGGTCATGGACCTGTCCCAGCTGCCCCTCTTCAAGGACGTGGACGTGATTCAGATCGGGGCGCGGAATATGCAGAATTTCGACCTTCTGAAAGCGGCAGGGCATCAGGACAAGCCGGTGATGATCAAGCGGGGAATGTCGGCGACCTACGAGGAATGGCTGATGAGCGCGGAGTATGTTATGGCCAGCGGCAACGAGAATGTGATTCTTTGCGAACGGGGTATCCGGACCTTTGAGAGCTACACCCGGAACACTCTGGACATCGCGGCGATTCCGGTCCTGCGGCAGCTTACCCATTTGCCCGTGATTATTGACCCCAGCCACGCCACGGGGAAATACTGGCTGGTGGAAACGCTGTCCCGGGCGGCGGTGGCTGCTGGAACGGACGGCTTGCAGATCGAGGTCCACAACGACCCGGCCCATGCCCTGTGCGACGGCCCGCAGTCCCTGAAGCCCGACGTGTTCGATCCCCTGGCCCGGAAGCTGCTGAAGCTCCATGCCTTTGTCCGGGGCCTGGACGAGGGAGACTGAGGAGGGGCTTATGAATATCGGAATCGTAGGCCTGGGCTTGATCGGCGGGTCTATGGCGAAGAGCACCAAGGCCCGAACCAGCCATACAGTCTGGGGGGTGGACCTGGACGGCGAAACCATGGCCATGGCCCGGATGAGCGGAGCGATTGACGGCCCTTTGACGGATGAACGCCTGAAGGATTGCGATTTGATTTTAGTTGCCATCTGTCCCGGCGCGGCGGTGGAATGGGTGAAACGGCACGCGGAGCTGATCCCGAAAAAGGCGATTTTAGTGGACCTGTGCGGGGTAAAACGTTCTGTAGTCGCGGAAATCGGGCCTGTCGCGGAGAAGCATGGCTTTGCGTATATCGGCGGGCATCCCATGGCGGGCAGAGAGCGGGGCGGATTCACGGCGTCGTCAGAAGATCTGTATGTGGGGGCGTCCATGATCCTGACTCCCGACCACCGGACGGATATGCTGCTTCTGGAGACCCTGAAGGCGTATTTTCTGGACATAGGCTTTGCGGGGCTGACCTTCTCGGACCCGGAAGAGCATGACCGGATCATCGCGTTTACGTCCCAGCTGGCCCATATTGCCTCCAGCGCGTACGTCAAATCCCCGGAGGCCCAGCGGCGGCGCGGCTTTTCGGCGGGGAGCTTTCAGGATATGACCCGGGTGGCGCGGCTTGACGAAGCTATGTGGACAGAGCTGTTTATGGCCGACCGGGATTACTTGACCAAAGAGCTTGATATTCTGATCGCAAATTTGCAGGCCTACGCGGACGCGCTGAAATCCGGCGACGCGGAACGGGTACGGGCGTTATTGAAGGAAGGCCGGGAGCTGAAGGCCACGGCAGGCGGAAACTGAAAGGAGGTCCTATGAAGCGCATCCAGGTAAACACGAAGCCTTCCTATGAGGTTCTGATCGGGCCGGGGGTACTGTCCGAAAGCGGCGCGTACTTGAAGGGGCTCTTTCCTGACAGCCGGCTTGCGGTCATCACAGACAGCACCGTCGCGCCGCTGTATCTGGAGACCGCGCGGGAAAGTCTGACGGCGGCAGGGTACACGGTCAGCACCCACGTCTTTCCGGCGGGGGAGGCCAGCAAGAATTTTGTCACGCTTTCGGGCATTCTGGAATTTCTGGCGTCGGTTCCCCTGACCCGGACGGACTGCCTGATCGCGTTGGGCGGCGGAGTCGCGGGGGATATGGCGGGCTTTGCGGCGGCCTGCTATCTGCGGGGAATCCGGTATGTGCAGATGCCCACCACGCTGCTTTCCGCGGTAGACTCGTCGGTAGGGGGAAAGACGGCCATCGACCTGAAAGCGGGCAAGAATCTGGCGGGGGCGTTCTTACAGCCGTCGGCGGTTCTGTGCGACACCGACTGCCTGCGGTCCCTGCCCCCGGAGGTCTTTGCGGACGGCGCGGCGGAGGCGGTGAAGACGGGGGTCCTGTGCGACGAGAGCCTGTTCGCGCTGTTTGAGGACGGTTCGCTGACGGTCAATCCCGCGGAAGTAATCGCCCGGTGCGTGGCGTACAAGGCGGGTGTGGTCGAACGGGACGAGCGGGAACAGGGCGAACGGAAACTGCTGAATCTGGGGCACACCATCGGCCACGCCATAGAGAAATGCAGCGGCTACCGCATCCCCCACGGACACGCGGTGGCGGCAGGACTGGCAATCATGGCCCGGAGCGCGGAGCGGCAGGGAATGACAGAGGAACCTATCGCGGACCGCATCTGCGCCTGCCTGAAAGCCCAGAATCTGCCTGTGGTTACGGAATATCCTCCTGATATGCTGGCGGAAGCGGCCGGGGCGGACAAGAAGCGCTCCGGGGACGAAATTACGATCATTGTGCCAAGGAAGATTGGCCGCTGCGCGCTGGAGAAAATACCGGTAAGCGGGCTTCTGTTCACTATACGGGCAGGCTGGCGGGAGAATTGAGATGAATGTGAAACTTTATCCCCGCCGTTTGTCCGGAAGCGTAACGCCGCCGCCCAGCAAATCCATGGCCCACCGTCTTCTGATCGCGGCGTCTCTTGCGGCGGGCCGGAGCCATATCCGGAACATCGATTTTTCTCAGGATGTGGAAGCAACTCTCCGGTGCATGAGCGCGTTAGGAGCACGCTGGGAGACGGACGGCGACGGTCTTGTGATAGACGGCGTCGGCGGTATCCGGGAACCGTTCGGGACTTTGCCGGAATTTGACTGCGGGGAATCAGGGTCGACCCTACGCTTCCTGATCCCGATCTCCCTGACGGCTGGCTGCGGCGGGATTTTCAGAGGACGGGGGCGTTTGATGGAGCGTCCGCAGCAGCCATATTTTGATTTGTTCGCGGAAAAGGGAATCCGATGGGAACAGTCCGGAGACACGCTGAAAATTGAGGGACAATTGACGCCGGGGGAATACCGTCTGCCGGGGAACGTCTCCAGTCAGTTTTTCACGGGACTGCTGTTTGCCCTGCCCCTTCTGGACGCTCCCTGCTCCATTGTCAGCACCACGCCTCTGGAATCGGCTCCTTACGTCACGATGACCATGGGGGCGTTGCAGCGGGCGTTTGTGCCGGTCCGATACGCGCCGGAGCCTGAACGCTTCCATACACTCCCCTCGGTCTACCAGCCCTTTGACGCGGCGGCGGAGGCGGACTGGTCCCAGGCGGCATTCTGGTACACGGCGGCGGTACTGGGGAATCCGGTCCGTCTGCGGGGGATGGACAGCGGTTCATTCCAGGGGGACAAGGTCATCGCGGCACACGCCCGGAAGCTCTCCCGGCCCGGCGATACACGGATTGATTTAAGCAGCTGCCCGGACCTTCTGCCTCCCCTTGCGGTTATGGCGGCGGTCCGTCAGGGCAGGACGGAATTCTATGGCGGGGCGCGGCTGCGGCTGAAGGAAAGTGACCGTCTTGCAACCGTCCGGGAAATGCTGGAGGCCCTGAGCGTACGGGCAGAAGAGAACCCGGACGGCCTGACGGTCCACGGCGGCGGGGGACTTCAGGGCGGCATCGTCGACGGGGCCAACGATCATCGAATCGTGATGGCGGCGGCAGTTGCGGCCACCCGGTGCGACAGTCCGGTGACCATCATCGGCGCGGAGGCGGTGAGAAAATCGTACCCGCAGTTCTGGCATGATTATGAAAAGCTGGGAGGTGAAGCGCTTGTCCTCTGAATTCGGAAAGCTGATAAAAGCAAGCGTATTCGGGCAGTCCCACGGCACAGCCATAGGGGTGACCATCGACGGGCTGCCTGCGGGAGAGCGTGTTGATTTGGAAGAGCTTCAGCGCTTTCTCAATCGCCGGCGTCCGGGAGCAAGCCCTCTGTCCACTGCCCGAAAGGAAGCCGACGCGCCTGAATTCCTGTCCGGTCTGGAAAATGGCATTACCTGCGGTTCTCCCTTGTGCGCCGTGATCCGGAACGCGGACCAGCACTCGAAAGATTACGGCGGTTTGACCGACACGCCCCGGCCCGGTCATGCGGATTACACGGCGGCGGTAAAATGGGGCGGTCAGGCGGATATGCGGGGCGGCGGGCATTTCTCCGGCCGTCTGACCGCGCCGCTGTGCATTGCCGGGGGAATCGCAAAGCAGATTTTAGCTCGCCGGGGAATCTTTGTCGGAGCACACCTGCAAGCCGCGGCGGGGATACAGGACGAGCGGTTTCCGCTGTATCCGTCAAGGGAGCTTCTGGAGGGAATCGGAGCGAAGGCCTTCCCGGTGCTGAACGATGGCGCGGGGGAGAAAATGCAGGCGGCAATTCTGGAGGCAAAATCGTCCCTGGACAGCGTGGGCGGGGTCATTGAATGCGCGGCGGTCGGGCTTCCGGCAGGTTTGGGGGACCCGATGTTTGAGGGCGTGGAAAACCGTCTGGCCGCGGCGCTGTTCGGTATACCGGCGGTGAAAGGCGTGGAGTTCGGCGAGGGCTTTCACGCGGCGGATCTGCGGGGTTCCGAGAACAACGACGCTTTCGTGATGGAGTCCGGAGCCGTGCGCACGCAGACAAACCACGCAGGCGGGATTTTAGGCGGAATCACCACCGGAATGCCGCTGATTCTCCGGGCTGCTGTTAAGCCTACGCCGTCCATAGGCAGGGAACAGAGGACGGTCAGTCTGGCAGCAGGGGAAACCGCCGCCCTGACCATACACGGACGGCATGACCCCTGTATCGCCCACCGCGCTGTTCCGGTGGTGGAGGCGGTTACGGCGATGGTACTTTTGGATATGCTGATGGAGGGAAATCATGGAACTTTCTGAAATTCGGACAAGGATTGACACGGTAGACGATCAGCTTCTTGCACTGTTTCTCCAGCGGATGGATTTGAGCGATGAAGTTGCGGCGTACAAGAACGAGCACAGCCTGCCGATTCTGAACAAGGAGCGGGAGCGCGGGATTCTGGCCCGGGTGACGGAGCAGGCCGGAGAACGGGAGCGGTATGTATATCATCTGTTCTCCACGCTGTTTGAGCTGGCCCGTTCCCGTCAGGCGGAGCTGATCAACGCGCCGACAATGGTAGGGGCGCAGGTCCGGACCTCCCTGGAAGCGGGGACGGAGCTGTTTCCTCAGACGGGTCTGATCGCGTGCCAGGGCGTAGAAGGCGGGAATTCACAGGCGGCTTGCGACAGACTGTTTCCCCGGGGACGTTTGATGTATGTGAAGACCTTTGAAGCCGTCGCGTCCGCGGTGGAATCGGGTCTCTGCAAATTCGGAGTGCTTCCGATTGAGAACAGCTCCAATGGTTCCGTTCGTTCGGTTTACGGGCTTTTGCAGGAGCGGAAGCTGTCCATTGTGCGGTCTACCCGTCTTTGCATCCGTCATGAGCTTCTGGCGCTGCCTGGGGTGAAGATGGAGGATATTACCGAAATCTACTCCCATCAGCAGGCCATCGGGCAGTGCAGCCGATTCCTTGAGGGCTTGAAGGGCGTCAAGGTCATTCCCTGCGACAATACGGCGGCGGCGGCAAAGCTGGTGGGGGAATCCGGGAACCGTCACGCGGCGGCCATCTCGTCCCACCCCTGCGCGGCGCTGTACGGCCTGGAATGCGTAGACGACCATATTCAGAACAGCGACAACAACTATACCCGGTTCGTTTGCGTCACCAGAAACCCGGTCATTTACGCGGGCGCAAACCGAATCAGTCTGATCCTCGCCTTTGAGAACAAACCCGGGGCCTTGTATGAAATCCTCTCGAAGCTGGCGGCGCTGGATATCAATATGACAAAGCTGGAATCCTGCCCGGTGGTGGGAAGCGACTTTGAGTTCATCTTCTTCCTGGAGCTGGAGGCGGACACCAGAGACCCCAGCGTGCTGGCAATGCTGGAGGAAATGGAGCGGAGCTGCGCGCAGTTCCAATTCCTGGGCAGCTACGCGGAGGTATAAGGGCATGGAAAAGCTGTATGGACTTCTGGGCCGGACGCTGGGGCATAGCTGGTCGAAACCGATACACGAGGCGTTCGGGTGCAAAGGCTATCAGATCATCGAACGCGAGCCGGAACAGTTGGAGGAATTCTTTGCACGGGAAGATTTGGGCGGAGTGAACGTCACCATTCCCTATAAGCGGGACGTGATGAAATTCTGTGACTGCATCGACCCGGCGGCGGAGGCAATCGGGAGCATCAACACAATCGTCCGCCGGGATGGGAAACTGTACGGCTATAATACGGATATTGACGGCTTTTTGTATATGCTGAACCGGGCCGGAATCGAGCTGACAGGGAAAAAAGTGGTGATCCTGGGCAGCGGCGGGGCGTCCCTGACAGCGCAGGCGGCGGCAAGACAGGAGAACGCCCGTCAGATTGTGGTGGTCTCCCGGAACGGAAAGGACAACTATGACAATTTGAGCCGCCATGCCCTCGCGGAGGTGCTGATCAACACAACGCCGGTGGGAATGTGGCCGAAGGTGGATGGCGCGCCGGTCAGTCTTCAGCTTTTCCCCAAGGCATCGGCGGTGGCGGATATGGTCTACAATCCCCTGCGGACAAACCTGCTTTTGGAGGCGGCGAAGATTGACGCGGAGGCCGGCCGGCTGATTACTGGCAATGCAGACGCGGAAGAGCTTGCAGCTCATGATATCCGGTTTATCCGGCATACGGGAGGGCTTCCCATGCTGGTGGCGCAGGCAAAACGGGCAGAAGAGCTTTTTTTCGGGGTATCTATCCCGGACGGCACAACGGAACAGGTGCTTTGGGACCTGCGGCATCGTATGGAAAACATCGTCCTGATCGGAATGCCCGGCAGCGGGAAGACCACCATAGGGAAGCTGTTATCAGAGCTGAGCGGCAGACCATATATCGATATTGACGAAGAGATTTCGCGCGAGGCAGGCCGGAGCATCCCGGAGATTTTCGCGGCGGAAGGAGAGAGCGGCTTCCGGAGGCTGGAAAACCAGATTCTGTCGGCGTGCCTGCTGAAGAGCGGTCAGGTGATTGCTACAGGGGGCGGGGCGGTCCTGTGGAGCGAAAACCGTCTGGCAATGAAGCGTTCCGGCCGTGTCTTCTTCATCCGGCGGGCCTTGGAGGATTTGCCGAAGGACGGCAGGCCCTTGTCCCAGGCGGGAAATCTGGAGGAAATGTACTGCGTAAGGGGGCCGCTGTACACGGGCGCAGCAGATATTTCAGTTTGGAACGATAAAGCGCCGGAGGAAACAGCGGCAGAAATATGGAGGGAATTCAGTGCATATCCTGGTAATTAACGGGCCGAATATGAATCTGCTGGGCGTCCGTCAGCCCGAGATCTACGGCAGGACCACCTATGAGGAATTGACGGCTATGATACAGGATGAGGCCAAACGTCTGGGCGTCAAAGTATCCTGCTTTCAGTCGAATCACGAGGGGGATCTGATCGACGTGATTCAGCAGGCGTACTATGATAAAATGGACGGCATCATTATCAATCCCGCGGCGTACACTCATACCAGCGTGGCCCTGCTGGACGCGGTAAAGGCCGTGGGGATTCCTACGGTGGAGGTCCACGTTTCAGACCCCGACACTCGGGAGGATTTCCGTCATGTGTCCTATATCCGGGCGGCGTGCGTCGCGACTATACGGGGCCACGGTTTGGATGGATATCTGGAAGCCCTGCGCCTTTTGGTCAGCAGGGAAAAGAAGGAATAAAATACAGCAAAGCCCCCAGCCTGACAGTAAACCCTGCAAGGGATTTTATCTGCTGCGGCTGTGGGGCAGGGTCAGCAAAGGAAGGGATTATATGTGGCTGATCTGCGCGATAGGCTCGTCGGTATTTGCAGCCCTGACGAGTATACTGGCAAA
Organism: uncultured Oscillibacter sp.; assembly: GCA_910577405.1. Lineage (GTDB taxonomy): Bacteria > Bacillota > Clostridia > Oscillospirales > Oscillospiraceae > Oscillibacter. The sequence goes on from CAJTMG010000023.1 coordinate 23,350, forward strand.
GGTGGGCATCGAGGGCGTAAATTCTACATTGGCTACGGCGGTGCGAACGACAGTCGTGGTTCTGATGTCATGGGGGATGGTATTTCTGACCCGGACCCAAAACGGGCTGAACACCATCAACCGTCAAAGCTGGCTGTTTCTCATACTGTCCGGGCTTGCGACGGGCGCTTCCTGGCTGTGCTACTATAAGGCGCTGCAATTGGGGGAAGTCCGCAAGGTCGTGCCGGTAGACAAGCTGAGCGTGGTTTTGACGCTGATTCTGGCCTTTGTCTTCCTGAAAGAGCCTCTGAGCCTGAGAGCCTTCCTGGGCTGTGTGCTGATTACGGCCGGGACTTTACTGCTGGCCTTTTGATATACAAGAAAGAAGGATGGGGAATCGATCACCCATCCTTCTTTTTGTATCAGAATTCCAGACGGCAAAAAAGAAACTCCCTAAGGGAAAAGACCCTTAAGGAGTTCTTCTGGAGCGGGCAACGAGGCTCGAACTCGCTACCTCCACCTTGGCAAGGTGGCGCTCTACCAGATGAGCTATGCCCGCGGAACAAGGAAGATTCTATCAGAGAAATCTTGCCTTGTCAAGGGGTTTTGCAAAAAAACTCAAAAATTTTTCTGAGGCGCAAGTCCGGTAATCCAGCCATATCCATTGGAGGGCGGGTCGTCCTGTTCTGTCCCTGTCTCGCCCTGCATCCCGTTCTGAACGTCCTCCGTTTTCTGGGGCTGTTCGGTTCCCTCAGCATCTGCCGCGCTGCCAGGCTCCTCCGGCTCCATGACCTCTATGGATTCCGGGGCGTCCTGACTGTCAAAAAGGAATTCCACCAGACCGGGAACGTCTTTGGACGGAAAGAAATTGACCACCCAATCCGGCGTCTCCTCCAGCCCGAATTCCTCCCGGACCAGGGAAACGGCGGCGTTCAGCTGGTCGAAGCCGTCCCGTCCCCAGTATCCCATCCGGACGGCCAGCTCCGCCTTTTCATTCTCCAGCGCGTCGGTCAGCAGGCTGTGCAGTGCCTCTGGACTGGTGGCGTTCACCACGGCCTGAATCTGCTCCAGAGACCGCTGGTAGCTGATTTTCACCGCGATCTCATAATATCCTCTCTGGGCCTGACTGACCGCGGTGATATACTCCACGGCATACGCGCCCATGGGGGTATCCTGCTGGATTTCCGTCGTCGCCTGTTCAAGGGTGTCGGCTACGGAGAAATCACTGGTAAAGTTATAAAGGCGGAGGGCGGCGGTTTCGGTATGCTGGCCAATCAAAAGGAGCAAGTCATTGACAATATCCTGATAAGACTCCGCGCGCAGGGTCCCGGCGGCCTCGCTTTCCCAAAACCGGCTGCTGTGCGGCTCTGAGACGGCATAGGTGCGTTCCAGAAGCGGTGCGCATCCGGCAAGCAGGCAGAGCGCCGCCAGCACGCAGACAAGCCGCCTCACAGCCCTAAATCCTGATCGATGAGAAGGACCTCCGCCTGCATTCCGAGCATGGGACCCCAGAGCGTCACAAGACCCCGACAGATCCGCTCCGGGCTTTTGCAGTCGAAGCAGCGTTCGGCTTTCAGTGCGCAGGGCGTCTTCCGGTTCATCTGCTGGGCGCGTTTCGGGGCGGCTACATTCCTGGCTCTCCAGACGGCTTCCTCATAAGAAGGGGCTATCTTATTTCTTCCGATAACAAAGAAGACTTTCCGATGCCCGAACAGAGTCCCGGCCACGCGGTTTCCTGTCCCGTCAATGTTCACAATTTCACCTGTGACCGCCAGGGCGTTGGCGGAGGTCAGGTAGATTTCGGTTTTCATCGCCTGTTCCCGCGCTGTATCGGGGTCCTGCTTCCAGTGCCAGGCAACCTGGTTATGCTTCCCCAGCCGTTCATAGAGCTGCAAGGCGTCCAGGGTGGCCGAGCCGCCGAAGCCTACGGAAACGCCGTCGATCGCAGCGTCAAGGTAACCGGCGGCGGACTGGGCGTCTGGAAAGGTACGGACGGTATAGCCGCGCTGCTGCAAATTTTGCGTAACGTCGTCAAACATCATAAGGCACCTCCAAGCCTCCGGCGGGTCCCGGCTTACTCTGTGACCACCGCGATATGCAGCTCGTCCAACTGCTTCTGCGTCACTGTGCCGGGCGCGTCCATCATTACATCCTGCGCGTTTTTATTCATGGGGAAAGGAATGATCTCCCGGATGGAATCCTCGCCTGCCAGCAGCATCACCATACGGTCCACGCCCGGCGCAATCCCGGCATGAGGCGGCGCGCCGTAGGTGAACGCATTGTACATGGCGGGGAATTTGGCCTTTACGTCGTCCTCGCCCAAACGGACCATCTCAAACGCCTTGACCATTATTTCCGGGTCGTGGTTCCGCACCGCGCCGGAGGAAAGCTCCACTCCGTTGCATACAAGGTCGTATTGGTCCGCCGTGATGGTCAGGGGGTCGATTTCTCCCCGTTCCGCTTTCAGAAGCACGTCCAGGCCGCCGGAGGGCATGGAGAAGGGGTTATGGCAGAATTCCAGTTCGCCGGATTCCTCCCCGAGCTCGTACATGGGGAAATCTACAATCCAGCAGAAGGCATACCGCTCCTTGTCCATATGTCCCGGAACTGCCGCGCCCAGGGTTTTTATCAGCACTCCGGCCGTCTTCTGCGCCGCGCCCAGTTTCCCGGAGGCCAACGCCACAAAATCATCAGGCTTCAGGTTCAGGGCGGAAATCACGGCGTCCTTTACCGGCTGGACAAACTTCGCAATGCCGCCCACAATCTCGCCCTTTTCATCCAGCCGGAACCAGTAGGGCTTCCCGCCGGAGACGACTTCCACTTCCGTCAGGGTCTTGTCGATAAACTTCCGGGTCTCATGGAAATCGGAAACCACCACGGCTTTCACCGGATTGCCTTCAAAGGGCCCGAAACCGCAGGCCCCCAGCGCGTTTGTCACGTCCTTTACCCGGAGGTCTATGCGTAAATCGGGCTTGTCCGTGCCGAAATTCTCCATCGCGTCGATATAGCGGATTCTCTCGAAGGGCGCGCCGCTGGCTTTGTTGTACTTGCCGTATTTCGCAAAAATCGGAGGCAGCACGTCCTCAATCACCGCGAAAACGTCTTCCTGGGACGCAAATGCCATTTCCATATCCAGCTGATAGAATTCGCCGGGGGAACGGTCGGCACGGGCATCCTCGTCCCGGAAGCAGGGCGCAATCTGGAAATAACGGTCGAAGCCGGAGGTCATCAGAAGCTGCTTGAACTGCTGGGGCGCCTGGGGCAGGGCGTAGAACTTCCCAGGGTGATTCCGGGCCGGGACCAGGTAATCCCGCGCGCCCTCCGGGGATGAGGCGGTCAGAATGGGGGTCGTGATCTCAAGGAAGCCGTGTTCCGTCATGGCATTCCGGAGCGCCGCCACTACCTGACAGCGGAGAACGATATTATCCCTGACGGCAGGATTCCGGAGGTCCAGATAACGATATTTCAGCCTTTGCGCTTCATCGGCCTCCCGGCTGCGGTTGACCTGGAAGGGAAGTTCCCCATGACGGCAGCGGCCCAGGACTTCTATTTTCGAGGGTACAACTTCAATCTCGCCTGTGGGAATTTTCGGGTTCTTGCTGGCACGCTCCCGGACAACGCCGTCAACCGCTACGGTGGATTCCTTCGTAATCGCCTTGAACGCCCCTACCATCTCTTCCGTTTCCGCTACAATCTGCGTAATGCCGTAGAAATCCCGGACGACTACAAACGCAAGCTCTGAGCCGACCTCCCGGACATTTTCAAGCCATCCGCAAAGACGGACGGTCTTCCCTGCGTCTTCTATCCGAAGTTCCCCGCAGGTGTGGGTTCGATTCTGGGTCATGATAACCATCTCCTAATATAGTAAAATATAAAAACTGCGTAAGCTGTCACATCCCGCCGCCCCAGACAGGCGCTTGATAGAGCAGGTAGTCACGAGCTATCAGCCGGTCACGGTCCCAATACTCAGTATATTGGATTTCAGGCAAAGGCGGCAGGTCCTCTTTTCCCAGAACCGCAAGCACGTCTTCAAACAACTGCTCATGTTCCGCGTTCCACTTTTGTCCTGCGGCGGTAAAGCCTTGATAGCCGTCGTAATAAGTCTCTTCCGATTCCGGGAGGTCCATCCCAAGTTCTGCCGCAATCTCCTCTAACTGAACATACCGGGCCATCAGTCCTACTGAATCATCGCCTGGCCAACTGTAATTGAACATATTGCCCAAATGGTTATGATTGTAAAGGGAAAGGTCAAGCACATAGGGCACAATAAACTGTTCCGCCGTGATTGTCTGCCCATTGATTACCATCAGCGGCGCATCAGTCTCCACGTCCAGCAGCAGCTTGCAGAGATCCCAGGTCTCCAGATTCAGGTGCAATCTTTGATCCGGGGCAATCAACCGGGCCAGCATAGAAGAAGCAGCGGCCCTGGAAAGCGCACCGTCCCCCACAAGGGTCCCGTAAGCGTCCTTCCCGCCCAGAATGCCCGCTCGGTAGAACTGGATAATCTTCGGGTCCATGCAGTCCGGCACCGCGTCCACGTCGTTGATGACAGGCAGTTCTGTCTCCGCGCTTTCCAGTATATCCGCCAGCATCAGGAAGAAGGTCTCCCGATAGCAATTCGTTGTCGGAGACTCACACATCCAGGCATATTTTTTACTGTCTGCCAACGCCGGTATCTGTTCACGGAGGTACTTGTCATACGGGTTCCACCACTGGTCCCTCGGCAAATGGTAGGAGTCAAATTCGCCTACGGTGCCGGTTTTCAGCAGTCGGTGCAGCCGGGCCGAAATTACAATAATCTGCGCGTTGGTCAGCCCCGTCTCCGGCATGAAATGCTTTGCGTCCACGCCCGTCATCAGGCCCGCTTCACAGCAGATTCGCGCCGCCTCCTGACAGATGGTCCCGGCTGTGTCGGTAAATTCAGGGTCCTCCCGCATTTTGGGGATCAGCCAGTTTTCGGATTCCGTGGCGGTGACGGGTACGGCCAGCATCAGAACTGCCAGCAGTACAGCCAGGGTTTGACGTAGAAATTTCACAGTCGAGAGCCTCCTGATAAAGCAGGTTAAATACATCTTGGAATAAATAATATTATTTATAACATTCAGCAATCAGTTTTTGTCCCGATTCTCCCAAAGCCATGCGCCCAGGGATTTGCCGGCTTCTTCCTCATTGTGGCTTGTATACAGGGGCAGCCTGTCCTGATGCCTCCAATGCTCACCGCTGAAATAAAGTTCCAGAATTTCTTTCCCGGACTGGTCATAGGCGTACAGGTTGAAGGATTTCCCGGTAATTTCTCCTCCGTCCCGCGGCAGGAATTGCAGAACCACTTCCAACGGATTTCTATGGAACCGAAGCCCGTCCAGTTGGGAAAACAGCTCGTCCATCACAGGCCCCTCATCACAAACAAAGGTACCGGTTTCCGTCTTCCACTTGAAATCTGACTGAAGCTCCGCGTCAACTATAAGGGCATGAGCAGTCTCCGGGTTCGCGCCGCCCATCAGGTCACGGACGCTCAGGGGCCTTGCGTACCAGAGTGACCAAACCGCCAGCAAAACCACTGCAGCCAATGTTATCACAGACCGTCTCGACCTGAAAATTTTCCGCATAATGCTACCTTTCTACAATTACCGTCCCGCCTGCTTTTGCGTCCAGTCCGGCTTTGATCCGGTAGATGGTGGCTTTCGCGTCCAGCTTGGTCTGCTCACCGGTGGCCAGTTCCTTGCAGGCAACCACCCCGGCGTTGATTTCGTCCTCGCCCAGGAATATCACGTAGGGAATGCCCAGTTTGTCCGCGTAAGAAATCTTCTGCTTGAACTTCTTCTGTTCACAGTGCAGCTGGGTCCGTACGCCGTTCTCGCGCAGAAGGGTTGCAAGGGCTACGGCGTGGGAGAGGTCGTCCGTCATGGGGAGTATCAGCACATCGGCGGGGGCGGTGTTCAGGTCCGGATTCAGGAGCTTTTGTTCGCCTAAGACATAGAACAAACGCGTTAATCCAATGGAAATCCCTACTCCAGGCAGTTGTTTTTCAGTGTAATATTCCGCCAAGTTATCATACCGGCCTCCGGAGCATACGGAACCGATCTCGGGATAATCCAGAAGCGTGGTCTCGTAAACGGTGCCGGTGTAATAATCCAGTCCGCGGGCGATGGTCAGGTCTACAGCAAAATTTTCCTCCGGAACCCCAAATGCTGACAGATAACGCACTACTGTCGTCAGTTCCTCCAGGCCGCTGTCAAAAACCGGGTTCCGGCCCTTGTACACATCCAGCTCTTGCAAAACCTGCTGGTCGCTTCCGCTGATCTGGATGAAATTCAGGATTTCGTGGGCGTTCTCCGGGCTGACGCTGACGTCCTCGGTCAGGATTTTGAAGACCTTTTCCGCGCCGATTTTATCCAGCTTGTCCACAGTCCGCATGATTTCTGGCGCTTGTTCCGTAAGTCCCAGCATTGCATAGAAGCCGTTCAGTATCTTCCGGTTGTTCACGCAGATCCGGAAGCGTTTCAGGCCCAGGGCCGAGAAGGTCTTATAGATAATCGACGGGATTTCTGCCTCATTGATGATATCCAGCTTTCCATCACCAATCACGTCTATGTCCGCTTGATAGAATTCCCGGAAACGCCCTCTCTGCGCCCGTTCGCCCCGGTACACCTTCCCAATCTGGAAGCGCCGGAACGGGAAGGAAAGTTCATTATAATGCAGGGCGACATATTTGGCAAGGGGAACGGTCAGATCAAAACGCAGAGAGAGGTCCGCGTCGCCCTTCTGGAAACGGTAAATCTGCTTTTCCGTCTCCCCGCCGCCCTTGGCCAGGAGCACCTCGCTGGACTCGATCACGGGGGTGTCCAGGGGGGTGAAGCCGTAAAGCGCGTAGGTCTTTCGAAGCACGTCCATCATGGTCTCCATCTGGACCTGGGGCGCGGGATTCAGTTCCATAAAACCGGACAGGGTTCTGGGGGCAACTTTCGCCATGGCAATGACTCCTTAAAAAGAAATAGAACGGAATAAACTCTCGCCCCTGTGCTGAAGAAGGGACGAGAGCGAACATCCCGGAAGGTTCAGGTCAGGCAATCGGGCGGTTGGAGGGATTGACAATCAGCCGCCAGTCCAGGTCGCCGCGGGAAAGCCCCAGGACGAGCATTTCCGCGGTGGCTATATTGCTTGCAAAGGGTATCCGGTTCTGGTCGCAGAGACGGGATATATAGGAAATGTCGCCGGCCATGCTTTCATTTTCCGGGTCGTTGAAGAAAATGACCATATCGAATTCATTGTATGCGATACGGGCGCCGATCTGCTGACTGCCTCCATGGGCATAGGTGAGAAAGCAGTGTACGGGAAGCCCGGTAGCGTCGGCGACCATATGGCCGGTGGTATTGGTAGCGTAGATATGGTGTCTGGTAAGAATTCCGGCATAAGCGGTACAGAACTGGACCATAAGTTCCTTTTTATTATCGTGGGCCATCAAAGCGATGTTCATAGAAGGTCGCATCCTTTCTCCAGCCGCGTTGTGCTGACTGGTTTATCGAATTCGGGGCAAGGGTGTGGGCTCTGCGCTCGCAAATACGCTGCTACCTGATCCGCATCAAAGGCACTCTCTGGCCCTGTATGCGTTTTGCAATATTGCGGTATGCGGCAGCGGCGCCGGAATTCGCGGTTAGCAGAAGAGGCACGCCGAGGTTCATGGCAAGGGGCAGGGTATCGTCTTCCGGCACCACGCCTATCAACGGGAGTCCGGCCTGGTCTATGGCGTCGTCAATGGATGCGTGCATAGAGCGCAGGAGCTTCCTTCGGACGCGGTTGACCACAAGATGAAGGGACTCCCGGGGAAACTGACTGCACTCCATTACGGTATGCTGCGCGTCCCGCAACGATGCCGCGTCGGATGTGGTAATGACGACGGCCCTGTCAGCTCCGCAGACCGCCAGCCGGAATCCGTGTCCCAGACCGGCGGGGGCGTCCAAAAGGCAGAAATCAAAGGACTGACGCACAGAATCCAATAGCGCGCGCATCTGCTTTTCAGTGGCCAGATTCCTGCGCAGAGAGGCGGGCGCGGTCAGAAGAAACAGGCCGGGCACCCGGGGATGTTCTACAGTGGCATCAAGAAGGGAGCAGCGGCCCTGTATGACATCGGAAAAATCCATAAAAGCAAGGTCGGACAAACCAAGAACGATATCCAGATTTCGAAGGCCGGCGTCGCAGTCCAGGCAGAGCACGCGCAGACCCTGTAATGCCAAAGCGCAGCCTACGCCGGCGGTAAAGGAAGTTTTCCCAGTACCGCCTTTTCCTGAAACGACGGCCAGACATTGACCATCCATAAGCAATCCCACCTTTCAAAAGCAAGCTGAACGCAAAAATCCAAAAGGCAAAAGGGGCGTAAGCGGAAAGCAGTCCCACAGCCGGGAGCCGCTTTCTGTCCTAAAGACGAAGGGTGCTGTAATCATCCGCGCCCTGCGTCAGACAAACAAAACAGATTGGATGTATGGGGACGATAAAGAAGCAATATTTGACACGGAAAGCCGTTCAGCATAGGACGGGCTTCCATTTCAGAGCGGTCTTTTCTTGATACGGGCGAATGGCCTGGGAAAGGCGTCGGGCATGGGAGCAAGTTTCCGGATCAGGAGGACGCGGTGGACAACATCGGAACCGGGGATCTGATAGTCCCGGGTATCCTCCAGCACGCCCCCTAACTGCCGGACTGCGGAACGGGCCTCCAGTAATTCCTGCTGGCAGGAGACGGACTTCATCGCAAGGAAGAGTCCGCCGGTCTTGACAAAGGGCAGGCACAGCTCGCAGAGCACCCGTAGGTCCGCCACGGCTCTTGAAACCGCAAAATCAAACTGTTCCCGCAAATCCTCCTGACGCGCCAACTCCTCCGCACGCCCATGGAAGCACTTCACGCCGGATAGATTCAGGGCGCTGCAAACGGATTCAAGAAAGCGGACCCGTTTCTGCTGGGCGTCCAGAAGGGTGAGGGAAATGGAGGGTTCCACAATTTTCAGGGGCAGCCCCGGAAACCCAGCCCCGGTTCCTACGTCCACCACGGACTTCCCCTGAAAGCGTTCCAGAGTCAGCAGCGCGGCGCAGTCAAGAAAATGGAGCCTTGCTACCTCGTCGGGTTCCGTGATGGCGGTCAGATTCAGGACGCGGTTCGTCTCCAGAAGCAGTTCGCCGTATTTCAGGAAAGCTGGTATGGCATCCAGAGGGAGTCCCAGCTGAGACAGCCCGTCACGCAGCAAAGCCTCCATCAATCATCTCTCCTTGAGCAAATCCCGGATTTCTGTCAGCAAAATTTCCTCCTTGGTCGGCGCGGGAGGCGGTGGCGGCGCTGCTTCCTTCTTCTTATGAAACGTGTTCAGCGCCTTCACCAGACAGAAGACAACAAAAGCCATGATCAGGAAGTTCAGAACGGCCTGAATAAAGTTGCCATACCTCACCACGGCAGGCCCCACTTCCACCGCAAGCTCCGCAAAGGAAATCGAATTCGTAAAGATCCCAAGAAAAGGCATCACAACATCATCAATCAGGGAATTCGTAATATTCGAGAACGCCCCGCCGATAATCACGCCAACGGCCATATCCATCACATTCCCGCGGGCGATAAAGGTCTTAAACTCGGTCAGAAAACCGGACGCCTTACTCAAACAGACCAACTCCTTCATAAAAACAGTTTAACAGAGAACGGAACCAAGTGCAAGGCCAAACGAAAAAAGTCCTTCAACTCAACCGGCGGCACAAAACCCGATATCGGTGCAGATCAGGCTGACAACGCTCTGTAATCGACGGTATACAGTCCGTATTATCCGTTGGGGATCAGCTTTTCCTTCCCGCCCATGTAAGGCCGCAGGACCTCCGGAATCAAAACAGAGCCGTCAGCCTGCAAGTTGTTCTCCAGGAAGGCTATGAGCATCCGGGGCGGCGCGACACAGGTGTTATTCAGCGTATGGCAGAGCTGAGTCTTCCCGTCTTCATCCTTGTAGCGAATCCGGAGCCGCCGGGCCTGGGCGTCGCCAAGATTGGAGCAGGAGCAGACCTCGAAATATTTCTGCTGTCTGGGGGACCAGGCTTCAATATCGCAGGACTTGACCTTCAGATCCGCCAGATCGCCGGAGCAGCATTCCAATTGACGGACGGGGATATCCAGAGAACAGAAGAGCTCCACAGAGTACCGCCAGAGCTTTTCGTACCAGTCCTTGGATTCCTCCGGCTTACAGACCACAATCATCTCCTGCTTTTCAAACTGATGGATTCTGTAAACACCACGCTCTTCAATGCCATGGGCGCCCTTCTCCTTCCGGAAGCAGGGAGAATAAGAGGTCAAGGTCTGGGGCAGTCTTTCAGAGGGCAGAAGCTGATCGATAAAGCGTCCAATCATGGAATGCTCGCTGGTGCCAATCAGATAAAGGTCCTCGCCCTCAATCTTATACATCATGCCATCCATATCGGTCTGGCTCATCACGCCCTCCACCACGTTGCCATGAATCATAAAGGGCGGGATGCAGTAGGTAAAGCCCTTGTCAATCATAAAATCCCGACCGTAGGCAAGGACCGCCTCGTGAAGCCGCGCGATATCCCCCAGGAGATAATAGAAGCCGTTTCCGGAAACCCGGCCCGCGGCGTCAAGGTCAATACCATCAAAAGACTCCATGATTTCAGTATGGTAAGGCACAGGAAAGTCAGGGGTCTTGGCCTCGCCGAATCTCTGGACCTCCACATTTTCGCTGTCGTCTTTTCCGATGGGCACAGAGTCGTCAATCATCTGGGGAATCAGCAGCATTTTCTGGTGCAGCTCAATTTCCAGCTCGGTCTCCAGATGCTCCAGCTCGGCCAGACGATCCGCCTGCTCCTTGACCTTGGTCTTAACCGCTTCCGCTTCTTCCTGCTTGGACGGGTCCTTCTTTGCCTGTCCCATCAAGATCCCAATCTGCTTTGAAATCTGGTTCCGGTTCGAACGGAGCTGGTCGGCCTCTGCAATGGCGGCGCGGCGTTTGCTGTCAATCTCAATGACCTCATCCACCAGGGGCAGCTTGGCGTCCTGGAACTTCTTCCGAATATTTTCTTTTACTGCGTCGGGATTCTCCCGAACGAAGCGCATATCCAACATAATCAAACATTCCTTTCTTGCAGGCCGCTTTCAATCAATCCAAGCGGTCCAGTAAATTGTTTCACGTGAAACAGCGGGCTGTCACGGATTCTCTTCCGTCTCCATTGCCTCCACAGCGGATTTGAGCTCCTGAAAGCGTACAGACGGCGGCGTCAGGGACTTTCCGGCGGAATCGGGCAGCGCGTCCTGATATCCCTGCTTTTCAAAAGCCTCCAGATCAGCGCGGCAGGCTTCCAGGTCCCGGTTTGAGTAGTGCTGCTGAAGACTGTACAGGGCGAGAAGCGCGTCAATCTGTTTCTGCGCATCGACAGCGGCGTCCTCCAGTTCCTCTGCCTCCTTCCGCACGTCGGCTAATTCTGTTTGCAGGAGAATAATCTGCTCCTGTGTCGCCTGCACCTCCTGCATGGCGCTGACGGAGTTTTGCAGCTCCCCCAGGGCCTCGGTATTGCTTCTCTGATGGGCTGCAAAGGACAGTGCCATCATCAGAAACGCGGCGATAAAGAGTATCATAATATAAATCAAAACCGGTTTCTTGCCCTTGGAAGGCGCTTCCTCGGGCACTGCGGAGGGCTGGCCTTCACAGCGTTTTTCGAGCTTCATTCTGAATTTCCTTTCTTAATTCTGTGGCTCTGCCAGAAGATTCAGGGCCTCCAGCAGGTTGTTGAGATCATCCAGGTCGTAATATTCCAATTCAATCCGGCCCTTCTTCTTGCCGGTGACAATGCGCACACCCCGTCCCAGCTTCGCGGCAAGGTCCTTTTGGGCTTCCGCAGCGTAGTTCACCGGGGCGCTTGTCTCCTTTTCGGGTTCTTCCTTCCATTCGGCGGACATTCGCTTTACAAGAGCCTCCGTCTGCCGTACGGAAAGTCCTCCGGCGACAATGGCAGAGGCGGCCTTCTCCTGCATCGCGGCCGGCAAAGGCACCAGCGCGCGGGCATGACCGGCGGAAAGCTCCCCGCGCTCCACCATCTCGCGCACGGAAAGCTGCAATCCCAGAAGACGCAGCGCGTTGGCTACGGCGCTCCGGGACTTCCCCACACGTTGGGCCGCTTCCTCCTGTGTCATGTGGTAACCCTCCATCAGGGCCTGAAAACCGGCGGCTTCTTCCATCGGATTCAGATCCTCCCGCTGAAGATTCTCCACTAATGCCAATTCCGCGGCTTTCCGGTCGTCGGCCTCCACCACCACGGCAGGCACCTCCGTCAGGCCAGCCATCCGCGCGGCACGCCAGCGTCGCTCACCGGCAATGATCTGATAGTAACCGGAGGACAGCTTCCGTACCGTCAGGGGCTGAATGATCCCGTGCTCCCGAATGGAATCGGCCAATTCTGCCAATGCGGTTTCGTCAAAGGACTTCCGCGGCTGATTTGAATAGCTTTCCACTTGCGAGATCGGTAAATACAGATTACCCGCGCTCTCAGGCTTTAATACGTCCTCGCCCAGCAGAGCGCCCAGTCCCCGGCCCAAACCGGAAGGCTTCTTTGTCGCCATCGCATAAACTCCTTTCACTGCAAAGGTTCACGTTCCAGTGCCGCCGCGCGGTCTTCTCTCCCCCGGACCTGCGGCAAGCGTCTTTACCGGCATCTTCTCAAGCCATTTTCACAGATTGACAGCCGTCCCTCTCTGCATTTTCCACAGGTTTATCAACAATTACGTTTTTGTACTTTCAGCGGGCAAAATAAGGGTCAATCAAGCATTTTCAAAAAGATTCCCAAACTTTCAGCAGGCAAGTCCCAAAAATATTTGCCCGAATTATCGAAAGTTTTCCACAATGCCGTTACGCCTCCTGACGCTTCAGGAACTCCGCTGCGGCTGCGCTGTAAGCCTCCGCGCCGCGGGACAGACGGTCATAGGCGGTGATGGGCTTGCCATGACTGGGGGCCTCGGACAGGCGGATATTCCGGGGAATCACGACGCTGTAGACCTTACCGGGGAAATAATGCTTCACTTCCTCCGCCACCTGCATGGCCAGATTTGTCCGGGCGTCGTACATTGTCAGCAGCACGCCCTCCAGCTCCAGCCTTGGATTCAGGGAACGGCGCACCAGTCGGACGGTATTCATCAAATCCGACAGGCCTTCCAAAGCAAAGTATTCGCACTGCACCGGGACCAGGAGTCCATCAGCGGCGCAGAGGGCGTCCAATGTCAAAAGCTCCAGGGAAGGCGGGCAGTCTATCAACATATAGTCATACCGTTCCCGCAGGGGTTCCAGAGCATCTTTCAGCAAAAACTCCCGGCGCTCCATCCCGATCAGTTCAATGCCCGCTCCCGCCAGCGCCTTATTTGACGGCAGCACGTCTCCATACTTTGTCTCTACCAGGGCTTCTTCTGCTGTTGTCTCCCCAATCAGCGCCGTGTACACGCCCTTGGAAATCGTCTTATCGATCCCCATCCCTGACGTAGCGTTGGCCTGGGGATCGAAGTCGCACAGCAACACTCTCTGTCCCGCATCCGATAACGCCGCGGTCAGATTTACGCAGGTGGTCGTCTTCCCGACTCCGCCCTTCTGATTCACAATTGCGATGATTTTAGCCACTTGAGCACCTACTTTTTCGCAAAATCCGGCTCTCTGGGCGGTTCTCCCTCTCTCCAGAGCCGTACGTGTTCTCCATTATATCAAGCATACCCAACCCTTGCAAGCCATATCTTAAAATTTTTACAGCTTTTCCTTCTTTTTTCGTTTTCTGGCCCTTATCATTCAAATCATGCACCCCGATTCCGCTTTGTTTCACGTGAAACATCAGCAATACCGGAAGACGTCTCCCCCCCTGTTCCGGTTCCAGAAAAGAAAAACCCCGTCTGACGTCAATTCATGCGGCGCTGCAATTCCGTCAGATGGGGTTCGTTTCACGTTTTTCTGATTCTTTCTTTCTATCGGACAGAGGCACTCAGTTGCCGATAATTCTCACGCTGTTCGGCTGGAGCATCAATCTGATTCCGCCATCCTCGTCCCGCAGCTCCTGTGAACGCATCAGGTCCACCAGATCCGGCATGATAGGCAGCGTTATCCATCGTTCCTCCGGGCCAGCGTTTACTGCCGTGATCGTCACCTCTTTCTCGTACTCCCGCAGATAAACCAGCACTGGTCCTTCCGCTTTCAGCCAGTACAGCTCGCCTTTCTGCAAGGACGGCCGCTGCTGCCGCAAGGTTCCCAGCCGGGTATGCCATTCCAGAAGCCGCCGGTTCTCGGAACCCCAAGGGTACGTCCCGCGATTGAATGGGTCTGTGCAGCCCTCCATTCCGGCCTCGTCGCCATAGTAAATCATCGGCGAGCCGGGGAACGTAAAGAGAACGCCCGTGGCCAGGAACAGGCGGGTCAAGCCCCGTTCACGGCCTGCCGCGCTCAAATGGAATCTCGACTGTGCTTCCCGGCCCTCCGGCATTCCCTCCCCGCTGAGCACCGTCAAGGCTCTGGAGGTATCGTGGGTTCCCAGGAAGTTCATGCAGCTGTAGAATGCCGGGCGCGGGTAGTTCTCCCGTAAGGTCTCCATGGCCTCCTGAAAGCCCTCCGCGCCGCCGCCGGTCAGATAGCTCAGCAGGGCATTCCGGAAGGGGTAGTTCATAACGCCATGCAGCTCCCGGCCCAGAAGATACCTGCGGCGCTGAGAGTACGATATCTTATTGCTGGCGTCCTCCCAGACCTCCCCCAATAGCAGCGAGTCCGGCTTTGTCTCGTCCACGGCCTTCCGGAGCTTCTCTATGAAACTATCCGGAAGCTCGTCCGCCACGTCCAAACGCCATCCGGACGCCCCCGCTCTCAGCCAGCGCTTTACAATCGAATCCTCGCCGGTAATCATATACTCCACATAGCTGGGACACTCTTCCCGCACGTTCGGCAAGGTCCGGATGCCCCACCAGGAAGCGTATTCATCCGGCCAGCGGGTAAAATCAAACCATTCTATCCAGGGGCTCTCCAAGCTCTGGGCCGCGCCTACGGTGTCATAAAAGCCGTCGGCGTTAAAATATCTGCTCTGGGAGCCTATGTGGTTAAACACGCCGTCCAGGACCACCCGGATTCCCTGCTCTTTTGCTTTTTCGCATAAGTCCCGGAAATCTTCCTCGCTGCCCAGCATGGGGTCAATCTTCGTGTAATCCGCCGTATTGTACCGGTGGTTCGACGCGGATTCAAAAATGGGACAGAAGTACAGCGTTGTAACTCCCATAGCGGCAAGGTCCTCCAGGTGAGAAATCACGCCCTCCAGGGAGCCGCCGAAAAAGTCACGGTTCCTGATTTCCCCATCTTCGTCCGGCCACCATGCAGGCCCCTCGTCCCAATTCTGATGCACCCACCGGTTCCCCACCAGTCCATCCGCGTTGGGGATTTTCAGGCGGCAGAAACGGTCTGGAAAAATCTGGTACGTCACGCCCGCGCCAAACCATTCCGGGAATGAGCTGTCCTCATAGACCGTCATCTGCCAAGGGGCCTCCGCTTTTTCTTTACAGTGATATCCCGTCTGGTCCAGAAAGCACCAACTACCGTCGTCCCGCCAGAATCGGAAGGAATACCACACCAGTTCCGGCTCTCGCGGCACGGGCAGTTCTCCCTGGAAAATCATCCGCCCATCCTCGATTCCCTCTGGCCGCAGCTCCCTCTCCTGCTCCAAGCCTGAAAACTCTTCTCTTGTGATTACTGAACAATGCTGAAATTCATCCTTTGCCAGCGGCCGGCACGTCAGCGTTACCGTTCCGCCACATATGACTGCTCCATACGGTTCCTTGTACGCCTTCGACCGGGGGTCAAATACCTGCGGTTCTCTCATGCAGGAACCTCCTTACTTTGTTGATTGCCCTCCCCATTTCCCTCTCCAGACTTCTATGCCCTCTCAATTCATAAAAGCCCTTCCTCTGAAAATGTCCGTCGCCGGCTTCGTTTATCTCCGGGTATTTCCTGCCAGCTCTGTTCTTTTACTGCCGCGCGGGGACTTTTTCTCTTTTGCAAGTTTTTCAGATGCGCCTACAGTCCTTTGTGTTAAGCGGACAGCCTCGGCGTGCAAATTTCCCCGACAGTCAAAAATTTTACATTCCCCATCTGGCCATTCTCTTACGGAAGCATCTGATTTTCACCCGTTATCTCCATCGCTTCAGTCTCCTCTTCCGCAAAGTAGGCGTTCAGGATGTTTACTGCCGCCGAAGCCGATTTCGCGCCCGCGTCGCCCCGCTCTATGGCAATGGCAACGGCGATTTCAGGCTCGTCGTAGGGCGCAAAGCAGACGAAAACGCTGTTGTTCTTGACTTTGCTGGAAATCTGAGCGGTACCGGTTTTTGCGCCCGCGTCCACGACACAGTTCCGGAAGTAAGGCCACAAGGTTCCGTGGGCCAGCCCGTGCATTCCCTGCTTGATCGCCTGCAAATTTGCGTCGCTGATGTTCACGTTATTTACCGGTTCCGTGTTCCCTACAGCCGTTACCTCGCTGTTGTCATATGCCTTTGCCGACTTTAACAGGTGCGCCTGGCAATGCTTCCCGCCGGAGACCAGCGTAGCAATATAATTCGCCAATTGGAGAGGCGTATATAACTGTGTCGACTGCCCGAAGCCCGCCCATGGCGCTTGGTTCTGACCTTCCGGGTTCTCCGGCAGCAGTCCAGCCGACTCTGGTATCTCGATGCCCGTTTTTTCACCCAGGCCAAACTTTACCAGCCATTCCCGCAGGCCTTCCATTTTCATACGATAGCCCATTTCGCCAAAGAAAATATTGCACGAATTTGTAATTGCCTGCGTCACATTCAGATAGCCATGTCCCGCGTGGTTCCAGCACCAGAAATAGCTGTTCTTATCTCCAGGATAATACCATTTGCCGGTGTCCCGTATTTTCTCCTTTAATGTCGTGTAACCGCCCTCCAAAGCCGCCGCCGCCGTGAAGGGTTTCAGCGTAGAACCCGGCGGATACGCGCTCATTGTCGCCCGGTTCAGCAGCGGACTGTGTTCGTCATTCAGAAGCGCCTGATAATTCTCCCCCTGCCGGAATGTGGCCGGGTCATACGTGGGATAGGACGCCAGCGCCAGTACCTCTCCCGTGCCGACTTTAACCACCGCCGCCGCGCCGCCACGTTTCGGGTCGCCGTCCGCCGCGTTCATACGGCCCACGGTGTCCTCCAGGATTTCCTCTACCTGCTGCTGAAAATTGATATCTATTGTCAGCTCCACAATATCGCCGGGCCTGGGTTCCTTCCTGTAGTATTCCCCAGTAATCTTGCCGTCCATATTAGAAGAAACCATCCGGTAGCCGTCAGTGCCCTTCAGATACTTCTCAAAGGCCAGTTCCACTCCGTCGCGGCCAATCCAGTCGTCCATATCGTAGCCTTCGTTTTTCAGTTCTTTGTAGTCCTCGGCGTACAGCTTCGTCATATAACCCAGGATATGGGCCGCATACTTCGTCTGATATTCCCGCACAGAAGAATTCGTCACCTTCACACCGCTGTACCGGCCATCCGCCAGTATCGAAATGAAGTCCGTGTCAATGTCCTCCGCAAACACATACGCTTCCAGGGTATCCATAATCTTCCGCAGAGACAGCTCGTACTGCACGCCCATGACCAGCCGCGCCTCGTCCTGACTCAAACTCGACGGAAGCTCCATTTCTTTCCGCATGACCTCTACCAGCCGGGACGGCGTGATTCCGGCGCTGCTCAACAGGGATGCGGACAGGTTTTCAGCGGTGAGATTTTTAGCCATTGTCCCTGCCCGCTCTGTGAATGTAAGCGTTTTTTCTTCTTCGCCCTCTTCCGTTACTTCCTTTGGGATCTCGACCGCTACTGCCGTGGGATTTCTTAATATATATGAGCCGATTGCCGTTTTGAATTCATTCACGCTTTGCAGGTACGTCAGGAACCGGCCCTTCTGCACGCTGTCCATCTCGTCTATGGTATAAGCATAAGGCGCGGTCTTCGTTACCGGCAGATTATCCGTCCACGCCACGCCTTCTTTCTGGCAGAGCTGTACCAGCCGTAAAATCGCGTCATTCACGTCCTCTTCCGCCGGGATCAGTCTTACGTCAAAGGTCAGGTTATGGGAGGAACGGTTGCTGATCAGCACTTTCCCATTCCGGTCCGTGACGATGCCCCGGGACGCGTCCACCTTCTCCTCCCGCACGATAGAGCGTATCGACAGCGCCTCGTAGTCCTTATGATGGGTCACCTGGGTGTCGTACAGCACCCCGAAATAGCTCCCCAGCACCACGATCAGCAGGACCCCCAGCAGATAAAGCCGTGTGTTCTGCATTTCTTTTCGGTCCATGTAACTCCTTTCTTTTGCAAACCATAACTGTTATCGCTATCAGTCGTCATATCTCGTGTGCCGGTACACGCCCCGGTACAGCAGCGTCACCGGTATCACAAACGGCGCTGTGACGCAAAATTCCCTTACCATGACCCAGCCCCCGGCTTCCCATGCAGCCTTTCCATTGGCCCACAGGATAACGCAGTGAAAGCCGTCCAGCAGCAGGAAGCCCGCCGCCGACGCCGCCAACGAACAGAATATTCCCGCCGGCAGCAGGCTCTGGGACAACAAGCCCCCGCACAAAGCCGCCAAAGGGAAAATCAGCGTGTAAATACAAGGAATAGGGCCAGGCAGAAGCAGGTCGCAGAGGATACCCGCGCCTATGGCAAAAATTGTTCCGGCCGTGGGTCCCTCGTAGGTAGCCGGAATGACAGCTGCCAAGGGGTACAGGAAAGGGATCACGCCCCAGACGGTGAAATATTGCAGGCCGCCCTGTACCAGACAGCACAGCAAAGCCGCCCCCGCGTATAAGAGCCATTTGATAATTGTCTCGTTTCTTGCAAGCATCCCGCGCCTCCTCAGGTCACGATAACAAAGGATTTCAGGACAAAGACCTCCGTCAGGCTGTCAAAATCCACCTCCGGCTTTAAGATCGCGTAGGAAGCCGCGCCGCTGTCGTCCACCTGAATTTCCTCCACCGAGCCGATCACCAAATCCGACGGGTAGAATTCGCCCAAGCCCGACGTTACCACCAGATCCCCCGCCAGAAGCTGACTGTCCGCAGGGAGATAATCCAGCCGCAGACGCCGGTCGCCCATCAGGGAAAAGTCCCCCTTCGCCACGCAAAGCTCTTTTGTCCGGAAAATCATAGCGCCCAGGGAAGTATCCGTATCCACAACCGTCAAAACCGTGGACCAGTTCAGGCCCGCCTCGCTGACGATTCCTACCAAAGCCCCCGTCTCATCCAGCACGCAGTCCCCGACCTCGACGCCCATTGAAGTACCCTTGTTCAGCGTCAGGGAACTGGTCCAGTTTGTCACCATATGCTCCGTTACCGTGCAGGGCTCCATATCGCTGAGGTCCCTGCGCTGGGCACGGAAATTATGCAGCTCCCGCAAACGCTCATTCTCTTCCAGCGCCGCCTCGGCCTGCCGCACGTCCTCCTGCATTTCCGCGATTTTCTTCCGCAGCTCCGCGTTCTCCGCCTGGAGGTCCGTGGTATCCTTGTAGTAATTCTGCATATCGTTGAAGCGCTCCGCTATTGCCGTAAACGCGTTTTGCAGAGGTGTTACCATTGTGTTCACGGCGTCCGTCAGCGGCGATGAGTTCACGCTCAGCACTGACATTCCCGCCAGAAGCACCGATATCACCGCCGCCGCAAACAGTATCCATAATCCATGGTTTTTCAAGAATTTCTTCAAACCGCTTACCCGCTCCTTTCTTTCCAGGATGCAAGCAATTCTGTCTTTTCTTACTTCAAAGCCCGCGCAGCCGAATCCGGACGTCCTACAGCAGCCACACCCCGAATTCAGACAGCATCCGCGAAAGCCGCAGCACCGGAAGGCCCATCACATTAAAGAAATCGCCCTCCAGCCGCTCCACCAGCAAAGCGCCCTTTCCCTGCACGCCGTAGGCCCCTGCTTTATCCATTGGTTCTCCCGTGGCGATATACGAAAGAAGCTCCCGTTTCTCCGCGGGCCGGAAAATGACCCCCGTTGACTCCGCCTCCGTCAGGATCTTCTCCCCCTGGCTTACCGTCACCCCTGTGCAGACCGTATGACGCCGGCCCTGCAAAGCGGTCAGCATTTCCAACGCGTCCGCCTCGCTGCGGGGCTTCCCGAGACGGCGGTCGTCCAAAAAAACCATTGTGTCCGCAGTGATAATAATCGGCTCAAGTCCCCACTGTTCCCGGGCCGCCTCCGCCTTTTCCCGGGAAATAAACTGAACGGTCTCCTCCGGACTCAGACCCTCCGGGAAATTCTCATCCACCTCCGGCGCACGCACCTCGAAGTCCGTCACGCCGATCCGCTCCAGCAATTCTCTCCGGCGGGGCGACGCGGAGGCCAATATGATTTTCGACATACTCCGCTTCCTCCTCTATTGAAGGCCTGTAGAACCAAAGCCGCCGCGGTCCGGACCCTCCAGATGCTCCACTGTCCGGAATTCTATCCGCGGCTGGTTCTCTATAATCCGAAACTGACAGATTCTTGCGTTCTTTGGTATCACGATCTCTCTTGTCGCGTAGGCAGGCCAGCGCCATTGATCATGGTCACCCCGGTAGCTCCCGTCCACGACCCCCATAGCGTTTGCCTGCAAAAGGCCGTAATTCTGGAAGGTAGAGCTTCGGGGCACCACGTGCGCCTCCCAGCCGTCCGGAAGCTCCATCCCGACGCCCAACGGTATCAGCCGGTACTCCCCGGCTTCCATATGGACCTCCTCCGCCGCCCGCAGGTCTATCCAGTCCGAGCCTGCCGCCGTCTGAATGGGTTCCAGTCCCTCCGCAAAATATTTTATCTTAATTTCCACTTGCTTACTCATATCTAAAATTCCAATCCGTTATTTTTCAGTTGGAGAATACATTCCGTTTTCAAAATCACTCCACGCCCCGCAGATACAGACCTCTTGTGAAGTCCCGCGGCGGCTCAGCGTGCATCCCATTTTCCACATTCTCTTTGTATTTGTGGAAAATCTCGGCGCATTCCAGACCGCTTTCCGTGGTGAACCGCAGACGGCCGCTGCTCAATCCCAGCCTGTGCCAATCCGTACGATCCGCCAGCCAAAGCGCCCGGCTGTTCTCGATCTCGGTCCGGTGCCCATAAGCCGGAAGCATCGGAAATGACGCGCCGGTCCGGTCCCACAGTTCGTTCCGCATTTCACACCGGCACTCCCCTGTTCCGGTCTTTATGATGCAGTTTTCCGTTATCATCAAAGGCAGGCGTCCATAGACAATCGCTTCGATGGGCAGAGGCTTCCGCAGGTCCCGGATCTGCGCGAACCGCAATTCGTATGATACGCACGCCCCGGCCAGCCCCTTGTCTCTCATAAAGCCCAATGAACGGCTGTTGAACAGATTCAGTCCATAGTCGCCATAGACCTTCAAGCCGCTGTCCCGCAATAAGGGCAAATGGCCTATATTTCCTGCCAGCGCGGACATTACGCCCTGTTTTTTCACCCGCAGAAGCATTGATTTGAGCTCCGTCTCATCACGATCGCGCCAGATTCGGGGCAATATTGCGCACCATTCCGGGCCATCCGGCAGCGTGTCCAGCTCATTCAGCTTCTCCAATGGCAGATAAATTCTTGCAGGACGCTCTGACAGCAAACGCTCCGTCAGCTGGCCCGTCTCTGTCAGGCTGACCGTCAGCGCCGGCTTTCCCTTCCGGGCGCACAAGTCCTCCGGCATAGGCGGCGCTTCCATTTCCCGGCGCTCCCTCCGGGCCTCGGCCAGCGCTTCCAACGCCCGACGACGCAAGCCGTTGATCGCCGACGCAGGCAGTGATAAACCCGTGCCTGTCTCCGCCTTCACCTCCACGCATTCATAGCCTGTACCGCCTGTCTTTTTCAGCCGCGCGGTCAATTCCTCCGGCGTCAGCTCACGGGTCCGCGCCGCTTCCGGTACTGGCCCTGTTACCGTTACCCGGCGGCCCTTCTCGTCTTCCGCTGTCAGGGTCGACGGTTCTCCCGCAATGACCCGGCAGACAAATTTCACCTGAATTGCAGGGGTCGTTGTCAGGACCGCGGTCTTTGCTTCTTCCTTCCTGCCCGACGTTTCTCCCTCCGGACGGAAGCCAAACATTTCCGGTCCCGTTCTGCCAAGCCAGTAGCCCTCCGTAAAACCCGAACGCGAAAAGGCTTCTTCCAACGCCTGACGCTCTTTTTTGGAAGGCTTCCGTCCTTCGTTCAGCAGCTTCGCGTAAATTCCAGTCACTGTGCGAACGTAACCCGGGCGACGCATACGGCCTTCGATCTTCCCGCACGCGACCCCTATTTCTTCCATTTCCTGAAGACGGTCCGATAAACAGCTATCCTTCAGGCTTAACGGCCGCCGGTCCTTTGCGGGGGCGTTCACTCCGTACGGCAGCCGGCAGGGTTGTGCGCACCGGCCCCGATTCCCGGAACGGCCTCCTATCAAGGCGCTCATCCCGCATTGGCCGGAGTAGCACATACACAGCGCGCCGTGGATAAAGACCTCGATTTCAGCGGGACAATTCCGGCAGATCTCCGCCGTTTCCTCTTTTGTGCATTCACGGGCTATGACGACACGCTCACAGCCGTCGGACGCCGCTTCCTCCGCCCCGCCGCTGGTAAAAATACTCATCTGGGTGCTGGCGTGCAGGGGCAGGTCCGGCAAGGCTTTGCGCAGCAGGTCCAAGAGGCCCCAATCCTGCACCAGAACGGCGTCTGCACCCTCACGGCAAGCCTGACGCGCGGTCTCCAACGCTTCCGGAAGCTCCCGGTCCGTCAGGAGGATGTTCAGCGTCAGGAATACCCGAACCCCGCGGGCGTGACAGAAGGCCAGGGCTTCTTTGAACTCCTCTTCTGTAAAATTTGCTGCGCTCCGCCGGGCATTGTAGCTGCCATAGCCCAAATATACCGCCCCTGCTCCGCTTTCCACCGCCGCCCGCAGTGATTCCGGTGAACCTGCGGGTGATAACAGCTCTATGCTCATTTGATATGCCGGCGGTCCAGACGCTGCTGGAGTTGTATGATCTTCTTTTTCAGCTCATCTGCTTCCCTCTGCATCTTTTCAGCCGCGGCCTTTGATTCCTCCGCCTGCTTCATCCGCTCCGCCTGCTGCCTCGACGCTTCCTTTTCCGCTTGGCTTACCTCTCCCTGCAACCGCATGATTTCGCCCCGTAAACTGTTTGCTTCACCCTTAGCTTTCTCTGCCCGGGCCTGCGCTTCCTTCGCTTCCGCATCGTAACGCTCTACCTCCTGTAGGAATTCTGTCGCGTCCTTTTGCGCTTGCTCGGCTGCTTCGTGCTGCTTTACGGCTTCTGCTTTCGCTTGCTCGGCTATCTTGCGTTGTTCGACGGCTTCTGCTTTCGCTTGCTCGGCTGCTTCGCGTTGTTCGGCGGCCTCTGCTTTCGCTTGCTCGGCTACCTCGCGTTGTTCGACGGCCTCTGCTTTCGCTTGCTCGGCTGCTTCGCGTTGTTCGACGGCCTCCGCTTTCGCTTGCTCGGCTACCTCACGCTGTTCAACGGCTTCTGCTTTCGCTTTCTCGGCTACCTCGCGTTGTTCGACGGCCTCCGCTCTCGCCTGCTCTGCCACCTCGCGTTGTT
>CAJTMG010000024.1 GCA_910577405.1 uncultured Oscillibacter sp.
CATTTCTTCTTTTCCTGCGGTCTTGGCCATATTGTGCCCTTCCACATCGGCCTTCACCTCTGCCGAACTGCTTTCGTCAATTCCTGAATTTGCTCATTTATAGACTTTATATTCCCATCTTTGACAGAATCTTTTCTCCTGCGTATGACAGGGGCGGTTTCTGGCTAAACTGACCGAAAGGAGGGCCTGACGTGGCATTTCCTCAGGGTTTTATGGACGAGCTGCACGCACGCAGTGATATCGTCGACGTGGTTTCTTCCTATGTGGCCCTTACCCGGAAGGGCGGCAGCTTCTTCGGGCTATGTCCCTTTCACAGCGAGAAAACGCCTTCCTTTCACGTGGAACCGGGGCGGCAGATGTATTACTGCTTCGGCTGCAAAAAGGGCGGTGACGCTGTCAAGTTTATTATGGATGTGGAAAACCTGCCCTTTCCGGACGCGGTGCGGCTCCTTGCCAAGCGCGCCGGGCTGGAGGTGCCGGAGGAACAGGGAAACCGCAATGAACTCCGGCAGCGGCAGCGTCTTCTGGAACTGAACCGGGAGGCGGCACGATTTTACCATTGGCTCCTCAAACAGCCGCAAGGTTCGGCGGTGCGGGCTTATCTGGAGCGGCGGAATATCTCCTGGAGGACCGCTGTGCGCTTTGGTATGGGAGCTTCGGCAAACGCATGGGATGTGCTGCTGAAGGCTATGACGGATAAGGGCTACAGCAAATCAGAGCTCCTGTCGGCTGGCCTGATCGCGGACAACAAAAAGGGCGGGTTTTACGACAAGTTCCGGAACCGGCTGATGCTTCCTGTCATTGATACCCGAGGGGATGTGGTGGCCTTCGGAAGCCGGGTGCTGGACAGTTCGGAGCCGAAGTATATGAATTCCCCTGATACGCCGGTTTACAGCAAGCGGCATATCCTTTACGGCCTGAATCTGGCCAGAAAGTCCAAGCGGCCTAACATCATCCTCTGCGAGGGCAATCTGGATATTGTGACGCTCCATCAGGCGGGGTTTGACAACGCGGTAGCTTCCATGGGCACGGCTTTGACCCTGGAGCAGGTCCGGCTTTTGTCCAAGTTTACAAAGGAGCTGGTGCTTTGCTACGACAACGATAACGCGGGACAGAAGGCTACAGAAAAGGCTTTGCAGCTTCTGAACGAGTCCGGGCTGTCCGTGAAGGTCCTGCAGCTTCCCCGGCGGCGTACGGAATCCGGCGAGCTGGTGAAGCAGGACCCGGACGATTTTATCAAGAATCACGGTCCCGACGCCTTTGAACGCCTGCTGAACGGAAGCGAGAATGGAATTGACTTTCGGATGGCCCAGACCGCCGCGCAGTTCGACCTGACCAGCGACGAGGGACGGGTAGCCTACTGCGGCGCTGTGAGTGAACTGCTGTCGGAGCTGTCCGGGTCCGTGGAACGGGAGGTTTACACCCTGCGCGCCGCTGAAACCGCCCGCGTGGACCCCGCCGCCATGAGACTGGAGGTCCAGCAGGCATGGAAGCGGCGGGTGCAGAAGGAAAACCGGGCCGCTATCCGAAAGGAAGTCAATCCCACACTGCGGCTCCAGCCAAAGGAACGGTCCATGCGATATGAGAATCTGCGGTCTGCCCGGGCGGAGGAAGGACTGCTGCGGCTTTTGCTGATGGACCCGTCCTTATTTCCGGCGGAGGCCCCCCTGCGGACAGAACAGTTTTCCTCTCCATTGCTGGGGCGGGCGTTCGGGCTTCTGTGGGACGCGCGGCAGCAGGGACGGACGCCTTCGCTGGGTCTGCTCTCGGGAACCCTGGAGGCGGAGGAAATCAACCATATCAGCGGAATTTGTCAGAAGCCGGAATCCCTGAAAAACGGCCGTCAGGCATTGACGGATTACATAGAGGTGGTTCTACAGGAGTGGGACCAACGGCAGGGCGGGAGCTGTGCAGACCCCCTGGCCGCGGCAATAGAAAAAAATAAGAAGAAGGGTACTGGAGGAAAGCGGAATGTCTAACAAAAAGGAACCTACCGCCCGGGAGCTGGAAAAGCAGGCCGACGCGCTGCTTGCGGCTGCCGATGCTGCTGAAAAGGCAAAGAATCCCCCCATCATGACCGACGCGGAGGCAAAAAAGGCCGGAATCCTGCGGCTGGATGACAAACAGGTAGCAGCGCTTCCCGCGGCGGCTTGGCTGATGAATAACGAGAAGCTGCGGGAACTGCTGGCGCGGGGCAAGAAAAAGGGCAAGCTGGAGTCCTCGGAGCTGATGGAGGCCGTGGACGACCTGAATCTGGAAGGGGAGCAGATGGACCAGCTCTACGACTCCCTGGAAGCCTTGAATATTGATATCAGCGCTGAGGAATACCTTCTGCCGGAGCTTCCGGACGAGGGACCCGCCGCCGAGGAAATCGCCGGGATGGAAGAGGAAGAGCTGGTGGACCCCAATACTTTGGTGAACAGCTTTTCCATCGACGACCCCGTGCGGATGTATCTGAAGGAAATCGGTAAAGTCCCCCTGCTGACCCCCGACGAGGAGGTGAAACTCGCCCAGGCTATGTCCGCCGGAAACGAGGCCCAGCGGCGTATGGAGGACCTGCGGCGGCGGCGGGACGAGGGCGAGACCGTGGACGCCGGGGAAGAGGCCGCTCTGCGTAAGATCTTCAAGGCCGGCGAGAACGCAAAACAGAAGCTGGCTGAGGCAAACCTGCGTCTGGTGGTCTCCATCGCAAAGCGTTACGTTGGCCGGGGTATGCTCTTCCTGGACCTGATTCAGGAGGGCAATCTGGGGCTGATCAAGGCCGTGGAGAAGTTCGATTACACCAAGGGCTATAAGTTCTCTACCTACGCTACCTGGTGGATTCGGCAGGCCATCACCAGGGCGATCGCGGACCAGGCCCGGACCATCCGCATTCCTGTGCATATGGTGGAAACCATCAATAAGGTCATCCGCGTCAGCCGTCAGCTTCTCCAGGAATTGGGCCACGACCCCTCTCCTAATGAGATTGCGGCGGAGATGAATATGCCTGTGGATAAAGTGCGGGAAATTATGAAGATCGCACAGGAGCCCGTGTCCCTGGAAACGCCGATTGGTGAGGAAGAGGATTCTCATCTGGGCGACTTCATCCCCGACGAGGGCGCGTCCGAACCCTCCGAAGCCGCGTCCTTTACCCTGCTCAAGGAACAGCTTATGGACGTGCTGGCCACCCTGACCCCCCGGGAGGAAAAGGTGCTCAAGCTCCGGTTCGGCATCGAGGACGGACGGACCCGCACCCTGGAGGAAGTGGGCAAGGAGTTCAACGTCACCCGGGAGCGTATCCGGCAGATTGAAGCCAAGGCCCTCCGGAAGCTCCGCCATCCCTCCAGAAGCAAAAAGCTCAAGGACTTCCTCAATTAAAGTCGGGAGTCCCCTGAAAATAAAAGCTCTTTATATGGAAAAGGCGCCTGGAACACACCAGACGTCTTTTCCTTTATTCCGTGTTCAGATTTTTGGCTGTCTTCTGTTCAGACGTAGCTCAGAAGACGGCCTGCCTCCAGAGCGGCAAGGGCCCGGACGCCGTCAAAGTCCACGTATGGGTTATAGACGGCCTCCAGAGCGTCGTGACTGGCCTTGGCGTCCTTCAGCGCGCTGACGGCCTCCTGACGCAGCACCGCCGTCATACGGGCCCGGAAACGAAGACGGCCTTCCGGTTCCGTCATGGCGTCCACCCGAACCCGGCGATAGGGCTTCCGGCCATAATCCATGCCGGGGCGGGACGTGACAAAGGCAAGGCTCAGGTCCGGGATCAGAAGATGCTCTATCCGCCCGGGGTCCTCCGGCGAGGGACAGACGATGGTATCCCAGCCCTTCTCCGAAGCCGCCCGATGAAGCTGTGCCAGCGCGTCCCCGGCCAGTTCCCAGCTGTCGGAGAACTCGTAGACCTTACTGCATAGAACGTCCACGCTGTCGTAACGCCAGATGGGGCCTTTATGGGTCACGCTGCCCAGGAACCGCTGGATGGTACGCCCGCCGTCGCCCTTGGCCCGGAGTTCTCTTGCGACAATCCCCTTGACACGGCGTTCCAAGCGGGCGGAATCAAAGCGCTTTGCCACCGAAGCCACCGCGTCCAGCTCTATCTGCCTTGCCGCCTTCAGACTGTGGTACGCCCGGACATAAGCCGCTTTATA
Source organism: uncultured Oscillibacter sp. (assembly GCA_910577405.1). Taxonomy (GTDB): domain Bacteria; phylum Bacillota; class Clostridia; order Oscillospirales; family Oscillospiraceae; genus Oscillibacter. The sequence continues at coordinate 4,128 of CAJTMG010000024.1, forward strand.
GGCGTGAGTGTGGGCTTTCACTTCCTCCGCAGACGCCTTCGCCGCCGCAAGATCGTAGAACCGGCCCAGGTCCACATAGCGATCCACCGCCGCCGGGTACCGTGGTTCCAGAACGTGGGGGCTGGTACCGTCCGCCACGGCGCAGCGCAGCTCCGGAAGCACCACGCCGTCCAAAGAATCCGGGTCCCCAGAGCACCACAGGTATTCCACCGGCGTGCCTGCCTGCTCCATCGTCCGGCCGATCTCCCGCATGAACGTATTCTTCCCTACGCCGGGCCCGCCCTTGAGAATCATAAAATCGTATGTATCCTCCAGGTCCAGAATCTCCGGGAACAAATTCCGGAATCCTTCGCCGCTGTTGGCTCCTACGAAAAAATTGGTTATCTTTGCCATTATTTTCGCCTCCCTAGGTTTTGACTGCCTTAGCTTATGCTGCGGACGCTTGGCCTGACAGTCTTTTGCTCTCTTTTTCCTTGCGGACTGGCTGCCGGTCTGCTATACTGTAGAAAACCTTTGGAGGTACAAAATGCAGTTTGAAGACATTCTCATTGGCGCGGGAGAGGACGAATTCGGCAATATGTGCGGTTTTGCACCCTTCCCCTACTTTCAGCGGAACATCGAAGTGACCTGCGAGGATGGGGTGACGCCGGAATATGCCGCAAAATCCCTGCAATGGCTGGCTCAGGTTGATGAGGCCCTGATACGGGAAATCTGTCAGTACGCCTGCTATTACTTACAAGACACATTGGAACGCACCAGCGTCGGCGAACTTCTGGACGAGGAGATCCAGCATATTCAGGACCCGATGGAAATCCTGCGGTATATGGACCTCGGAATGCTTCATATCAGCGAACCTTTGGACCCGGGCATTCCTGTTCTGAACCTGAGCGGCGGGTGCGACTGGCGGGAGGACGAAGGTCTGCAATGCCTGATCCGGGAGGGCCGGACGGTCTATCTGGGCAGCTGGAATGATCTGGACATCTGGCGCAGCCCCTGTTTGGGGGAGGAAAACTATCTGTTCAACTACATCTACTACCCCCGTCGGGACGAACTTCGCGCAAGGACCGCTGAACGTTTGGCAGAGCATCCCGTGAAGGTCATTCCCCATCTGGAGATTCCCATGAGCTCCCCCCTGCGGCATTTTATCGAGGGTCCCTTCGCCCGGCTGGAGGGCTGTTCGGAGGAGGAAGCCTGGGCCAGAATCGAGAATACCCTGCTGTTCGAGTTCCTGCAAGAATACCCGCGTCTGATGGAGGAAAGCGATCTCTTCCGGCACCGCTGCTTCTGCATGGAACGCGATCAGGGACCCGGCGAAATGGCCCAGTACCTGGCGGAGCACTGCGACATCTTCTGAACGCAAAAAAGCAAGCTCGCCTACAGGATGATTCCCGTTGGCAGGCTTGCTTTTCTCAGGTATCAAACAGAGGTCTCCTCCGCTCAATTCTCCAGTCTCCCGCTTCCCCCAATCCCGCGGAAAGACGTTCTCCCATGGAAAAGCAGCCTCTCCGCGGCGTTCGGGTTCCTTGAAGCCGGTGCAGCGCTTTATTTTCTGTCCAGCGGATACAGCACCGGCGTCCCGTCTTCCAGAAGGTCGATAACGTTTGCGCCCTCCAGGGTACGCAGCAGAAACTGTACAGAGAATTGAGCGGAGTAGCGGACGGTCTCCTCCAGCAGATCGGCCAGCACAGGGTCCACCTCGCAGTCTTCGGGAAGGACCTTCCGAAGAATCCGCTCAAAGGCTTTCTTGTTGTCTGCCAACTGCCGTCCAATTTCAGCGGAGAGCACTTGAGACAAGATTTTATCCGTCATGGCGAAAGACCTCTTTCTCCCTCTCAAGATGGATTCTATCACACAACGCCGGAAAACGCAATGACAAAATTGTAAAAATTCTTGTCTGAAAGCGTTATTTTCCGCCTTTTCACGCTTTGGAAAAGAGTGGAAACGACCAGTTTTGCGCCAGCCGTTTTTGAGAATGAAACGCGTATACGGACTGTGTAATTTTTTGTCATGTTCGCATTAATGATGAAAGAAATTATGGCGGAACAGAAGAAGCTGAGAAGATAAAAGCGTGTTTTTTTCAATCATCGAAAGCCCGCCAAAATCAGCAATCTGAAAGCATTGAATGGATCGCTGTATATCGCAGAAAACGGGCGCAAATAAAGGGGCTGACCAAAAAATAAGGATTTCCCGCTCTTGTCAAACGATTTTAACAGGCGCTGAAAAAATCCGCAGGATGGACAGATTTTTACAGAGAGAAGGTCTTAAAAACAGCTCTCTCCCCTTTCGTTTTGGCGGAAGAAGGGCTCTTGTGGAACTTTCACAGGATTTTTCCAGAAAAGTAAAAAATATTTAGAAAAACCATTAAGTAGAAAGCGAAGCGTGCCGATAATAAGAATGAAGCCCGTTCATTTGCCTGTTCTGCGGGCTTGATTTTGCGGGGGACAAGCTGTGGCGCGTTCTCCGAAGCTTTGAGGAGTGTTGCGTGTGTCAATCAAACTGAATTACAAGAACCTGGGTCTGCGGGAGCATGAGCTGGAATTCACCCGCCCGCTGGCAGAGTGCGCCTTCAAAACGCTGACCGACCGGAGCGGCGCAGGGCATGAAATGCTGGGCTGGCACGATTTGCCCCATACCTACGACAAGGAGGAATTCGCCCGCATCAAGGCCGCCGCGAAACGGATTCAGGAGCAGAGCCAGGTTCTGGTGGCCATCGGCATCGGCGGGAGCTACCTGGGCGCCCGGGCCGGTCTGGAATTCGTGCATGGTCCGTTCGGAAACCAGCTCCGGCAGAACGGCGGCGTGGAGGTCTACTTCGCCGGAAGCAACCTCAGCTCCGACTATGTGCAGAATATTTTTGATATCATCGGCGACCGGGATTTCTCCGTGAACGTGATTTCCAAATCCGGCACCACCACCGAACCCGCTGTGGCTTTCCGTCTGTTCAAGGCAAAGCTGGAGGAGAAATACGGCAAGGACGGCGCGAAGGATCGAATTTATGCTACCACCGACAAGGCCCGCGGCGCGCTGCGTGGACTGGCCGTGGCGGAAGGCTATGAGACGTTCGTGGTGCCTGACGACATCGGCGGGCGGTTCTCCTGCCTGAGCGCGGTGGGTCTTCTGCCTATGGCCGCCGGCGGAATGGATATCGATCAGGTGATGCAGGGATGCCTGGACGCCTGCGAGCGGTACAAGAACCCTGACCTGATGAGCAATGACGCCATGCTGTACGCCGTTTCCCGCTTCCTGATGCTGATGAAGGGCAAGCAGGTGGAAATTCTGGCCAGCTACGAGCCCTCCCTGGTGCAGTTCGGCGAGTGGTACAAGCAGTTGATGGCAGAGTCCGAGGGCAAGGATCATAAGGGCCTGTTCCCTGTTTCCGCCAACTTCACCACGGATCTGCATTCCATCGGCCAGTTCATCCAGGACGGCTCCCGGAATCTGTTTGAGACGGTGCTTTGGGTCGAGAAGTCCCGTCAGGAGCTGATCGTTCCCGAGGACCCCGCCAATGTGGACGGACTGAACTTCGCCGCCGGAACCTCCATGCACTCTATGAACGAGAAGGCCATGAAGGGCACCCTGCTGGCCCACGTGGACGGCGGCACGCCCAATCTGGTGGTGACCATCGACAAGCTGAGCGACTACAACTTCGGCGAGCTGGTATACTTCTTCTGGAAGAGCCTGGCGATTTCCGGCTATATGATCGGCGTGAATCCCTTCGACCAGCCGGGCGTTGAGGCGTACAAGAAGAATATGTTCGCGCTTCTTGGCAAGCCGGGCTATGAGGACGCAAAGGACGCTCTGGAAGCCCGTTTGAAGGAGCTTCTTGGCTGATAAGAAACAACGATACAAACAGAGGACACGCCTGGGAAACTGGGCGTGCTTTCGTGAGAGGTGAGCAAATATGAAGCGAGGCGCGATTTTTGATATGGACGGCCTGCTGCTGGACACAGAGCGAGTCTATCAGGCAATTTGGATGGAAACCGCGGAGGTGTTCGGACAGAAGCCGGACCCCGCGTTTCCGATTGCGGTCAGCGGAAGCAACGGGGAAGAACTGCGGGCGGTTGTGCGGCGGTTCTATCCGGAAGTGGACCCGGAAGCCTTCCGGCGGCGCTGCCTGGACCGGGTGGAAACGCTTCTGGATGAGTCCGGGGCGGAGGTAAAACTGGGCGCACCAGAGCTTCTGGCGTTTTTCCGGGACCACGGCATAAAGATCGCGGTGGCCAGCAGCAACAGCCAGGAGCGGATACGGAAAAATCTGGGACAGGGCGGTCTGCTTCCGTTTTTTGACGCCATCGCCAGCGGTCTGGAGGTGGAGCGCGGCAAGCCGTCACCAGATGTGTTCCTGCTGGCCGCGAAACGTATCGGGATTCCGCCTGAGGACTGTTACGTATTTGAGGACAGCGGCAACGGAATCCGGGCGGCGTCCGCGGCTGGCTGCGCCCCGGTAATGGTCCCCGATACCGCCCCGGCTACAGAAGAACTGCGGGGCCTCTGCAAGGCGGTCTGCTCCAGTCTTCTGGAGGCCCGGGACCTGATTTCGGCAGGACGGCTTTGATTCCTGTTTTCTACTTTTGGGGGGAAGAAAAATTCCGGCGGTATTGCCCTTACTTTTGGGAGGTTTCATAAATTTTCAGCAGGATGAAAAAGGGACTTGACAAATGAGCGAAAATCCTGTATTTTAAGTTTCAATGACAATCAGAAATGCAATGACAGGGAGAAAGTCCTTTCAGAACGCTTCAGAGAGCCGTCGGATGCTGCGAGACGGTGCGGGAGGAATTGATGTCACTGGCCCTTGAGCAGTCCCGCTGAAAGTCTGCGGATTTTAGGCGGGAACGGGTTTCCTCACCGTTATCAAAGAGGCGGGATTCGTCCGGGATGCCGGGCCGATGCCGGAAGCGGGCATGAAATTGCCAATGAGAGTGGTACCGCGGAAGCCAGGCTTTCGTCTCTTGATGCAGGAGACGAAGGCTTTTTTATTGCCCGCTTTTGGGAACCGAAAAAACAGGAGGTATTGTCTATGAAGCGCATTAAAATCTTCGACACCACGCTGCGGGATGGCGAACAGTCTCCGGGATGCAGCATGAACCTGCCGGAAAAAATCGAGATGGCAAAACAGCTGGAGCGTCTGGGTGTGGATATCATCGAGGCCGGGTTTGCCATTGCGTCCCCCATGGATCACAAGAGCGTGAAGGCCATAGCAGGGGCGGTATCGAAATGCACGGTGGCAAGTCTGGCCCGCTGCACCAAGGGGGATATTGACGCCGCGTGGGACGCCGTGAAAGAGGCAAAGCATCCCCGGATTCATGTTTTTCTGGCCACCAGTGATATTCATATGGAGTACAAACTGAAAATGACCCGCGAACAGGTTCTCCAGCGCATTACGGATATGGTAGGCTACGCAAAGAGCCTCTGCGACGACATCGAATTCTCCGCCGAGGACGCGTCCCGTTCCGAACCGGCATTCCTGGCCCAGTGCTTCTCCAATGCAGTAGCCGCCGGCGCAAAGACCCTCAATGTCCCTGATACTGTAGGCTACTCCACGCCGCAGGAAATGGGCGCGCTGATCACCTACCTCCGGGAGCACGTGGAGGGCATTGAGAACGTGGATATTTCCACCCACTGCCACAATGACCTCGGTATGGCTGTGGCAAATTCCCTGGCTTGCGTACAGGCGGGCGCTACCCAACTGGAATGCACTGTCAACGGCATCGGCGAGCGGGCCGGGAACGCCAGCCTGGAGGAGATCGTTATGAACCTCCGGACCCGGAGGACCTTCTATAACGCGGATACCGGCATCAATACCAAGCAAATTTACCGTTCCAGCAAGCTCCTGAGCTCCATCACCGGCGTGGCTATCGCGCCCAGCAAGGCCATTGTTGGCGCCAACGCCTTCGCTCATGAGTCCGGCATCCATCAGCACGGCGTCCTGGCCAATCCCCTCACCTACGAGATTATGAATTCCGCCGAGGTGGGCATTCCTCAAAATACTATGGTCCTTGGCAAGCACTCCGGCAAGCACGCCCTGCGGGAGAAACTGGAATCCATGGGCTACGAGCTGACTGACGAGGAGCTGGAGGTCGTCTTCCAGCGCTTCAAGAGCATGGCGGACAAAAAGAAGAACATCACCGGCTCCGATTTGGAATCCCTGGTGCTCCACCGCCGGAATACCAGCATGAGCACCCAGTCCGGAGCGTGCCGTCTGATCGGCCATCTGATCAATACCTCTACCAGCAGCAGCCTGCCCACCACCTCCTATGTCAAGCTGGAGCGGGACGGCCTGTTCCTGGAAGATGTGGCGGTAGGTTCCGGCCCTGTGGATGCGTCCTTCACGGCCATCAACCGGATGCTTGGAATCAACATCCGTCTGGAGAGCTTCAGCCTGAACGCGGTTACAGATGACAAGGACGCCATCGGAGAAGCCATCGTTAAGGTAAAGGCCCCCAACGGCGAGACCTACACCGGCACGGGACTTTCCACGGATATCATCGAATCGTCTATCCGGGCGTATGTCAACGGCATCAACAAGATGTTGGAGGACGCGGGACAGACTGAGCCGAAGGAATGAACATTCAATGGGACGCGGAGAAGTACACGGCTGATTTCTCCTTTGTCCATCAATACGGGGCCTCCCTTCTGGACTGGTTGGAAGGAGAGAGACTGACAGTGCTCGACCTTGGCTGCGGGAACGGCGCGCTGACGAAATCCCTGGCCGGCCGCGGTCATCAAGCAGAAGGACTGGACGCCTCCGGCGAGTTATTGGAAACAGCCCGCCGGAGCTATCCAGAACTGCGGTTCATTCAGGGGGACGCGGTGCGATTCCAGGCGGAACGGGCTTATGACGCGGTATTTTCCAACGCGGTGCTGCACTGGATAGACGAGGAAAATCAGCCCGCCCTGATCGCCAATGTTTACAACGCCCTGAAGCCCGGCGGACAGTTTGTCTTTGAGTTCGGCGGACACGGCAACAACAACCTGATTCATGAAGCCCTGCGTCAGGAGTTCACGCGGCGGGGGCTGACCTACCGGATGCCCTTCTATTTCCCTACTGTAGGCGAATACGCGGTTTTGCTGGAACGGGGTGGATTTCTGGTCCGGAATGCAGTATTATGGGACAGACCCACAGAGCTTCGGGGACGCGACGGCCTGTATGACTGGATCAAGCTGTTTATCAGGACGCCCTTTGCGGGTATGGAGGCGGCGCTGACGGAAGAAATCGTCCGTTCGGCTGTCGCGGCGCTGAAGGACCCCCTGTTCCGGGAGGGCGTCTGGTATGCGGACTATGTGCGTCTCTGGTGCAGGGCGGTAAGGTCCTGAGAGACAGAAGACGGCCTGTGAAATTTGAAAGGAGAACTGACAACAAATGGGAATGACAATGACCCAGAAGATTCTGGCAGCCCATGCGGGACTGGAAAGCGTCCGTGCAGGGCAGTTGATCCAGGCAAAGCTGGACCTGGTGCTCGGAAACGATATTACAACGCCGGTAGCCATCAACGAATTTGAGGCGGCGGGCTTTGACAAGGTATTTGACAAGAGCAGGATTGCACTGGTGATGGACCACTTTGTGCCCAACAAGGACATCAAGGCAGCGACGCAGTGCAAGCAGTGCCGGACGTTCGCGCGGCATTTTGACATTGAGCATTATTATGATGTGGGCGATATGGGAATTGAGCACGCCCTTCTGCCGGAAAAAGGACTGGTGGCCCCCGGCGAGGCAGTCATCGGCGCGGACTCCCACACCTGTACATACGGCGCGTTGGGAGCGTTCTCCACCGGCGTCGGCTCCACGGATATGGGCGCGGCAATGGCGGCGGGACAGACCTGGTTCAAGGTGCCCTCCGCGATTCGGGTGCATCTGACGGGGAAGCTGCGGCCCTATGTCTCCGGCAAGGACGTGATTCTGACGCTGATTGGCATGATCGGGGTTGACGGCGCGCGGTATCAGTCTTTGGAGTTCACAGGCCCCGGCGTGGCAGAGCTGTCCATTTACGACCGCCTGACAATTTCCAACATGGCCATTGAAGCTGGCGCGAAGAACGGTATTTTCCCCGTGGACGACATCACCCGGGCCTATGTGGAAAACCGCGTCACGCGTCCTTGGACCGCCTACGAAGCCGACCCGGACGCGGAATATGAGCGCACCATTGAGATCAACCTGGACACGACAGACTGCACGGTCGCCTATCCCCACCTGCCCGAGAACGCCCACAGCGCCCGTGACGGGAAAGAGATTGCCATTGACCAGATCGTGATAGGCTCCTGTACCAACGGCCAGCTTCCGGACCTTGCCGCCGCCGCCGCTGTTCTGAAGGGCAGGCATCTGGCAAAGGGCGTCCGGGGGATTGTGATTCCGGCGACGATGCAGGTCTATCGGGAGGCCATGCGTCTGGGCTACACGGAGCAGTTTATGGACGCCGGGTGCATTGTGTCCACGCCCACCTGCGGACCCTGCCTGGGCGGATATATGGGGATTCTGGCCGCCGGGGAACGCTGCGTTTCCACTACAAACCGCAATTTTATCGGCCGTATGGGACACGTGGACAGCGAGGTCTATCTGGCCTCCCCCGCCACTGCCGCCGCGTCCGGTATCGCAGGTCACATCTGCCATCCTGAGGAGGTTTGATTGATATGAATGTACAAGGCAAGGTTCATAAGTACGGGGACCATATTGACACGGACGTAATTATCCCCGCCCGGTATCTGAATACCCAGGTTCACAAGGAGCTTGCGGCCCACTGTATGGAGGACATCGACAAGGAGTTTGTCAGCAAGGTCCGTGAGGGCGATATTATGGCAGCGGGAGTGAATTTCGGCTGCGGCTCCTCCCGTGAACACGCGCCGATTGCAATCAAGGCCAGCGGAATCAGTTGTGTGATTGCGGCCACGTTCGCCCGGATTTTTTACCGCAACGCCATCAACATCGGGCTTGCAATACTGGAATGCCCTGCCGCGTCCGCCGGGATTGAGGACGGAGACGAGGTGGCGGTAGACTTTGACACCGGCGTGATTACCAACAAAACCAAGGGCGAGACATATCAGGCCGAACCCTTCCCGCCGTTCATCAAGGACATGATCGCCAAGGGCGGGCTGATGGCTTCCCTGAAAGCTGGAAAGGCGGACGCATGAACAAGACGATAGCTGTGATTCGGGGCGACGGCATTGGTCCCGAGATTGTAGGAGAAGCAATTGGGGTACTGGACGCGGCGGCGGTAAAATTCGGCCACAGCTTTACCTACCAGGAGGCCCCCATGGGCGGGAATGCCATTGACGCGTACGGAGTTCCCCTGCCGGACGAAAGCCTTGCAACGTGCCTTAGGTCTGACAGCGTGCTTCTTGGCGCGGTAGGCGGTCCGAAGTGGGACAGCCAGCCCTCCGCGAACCGTCCGGAGCGGGGGCTTTTGAAGCTGCGGTCCTCCATGGGTCTGTACACCAACGTCCGTCCCGCCCGGATGTTCGACGACCTGTCTTCCGCCTGTCCTCTGCGGGCTGATATCGCGGCCAGAGGCATTGACTTTGTGGTAGTACGGGAGCTGATCGGCGGCGTGTACTTCGGTGAGCATTCCACGTCGGAAGCCGGCGGCGAGCAGAAGGCTACGGATATCATGGCCTACAGCGAGCATGAAGTCCGACGGGTGGCGCGAGTAGCCTTTGACATGGCCCGGAAGCGGCGGAAACGGGTGACCTCCGTAGACAAGGCCAACGTGCTGGACACCTCCCGGCTCTGGCGGCGGGTGGTGACCGAGGTCGCGGCGGAATACCCGGACGTAGAGCTGCTGCATATGTATGTGGACAACGCCGCTATGCAGATCGTCCGGGACCCCAGTCAGTTTGACGTGGTAGTGACGGAAAACCTGTTTGGCGATATCCTTTCCGACGAAGCCAGCCAGATTACCGGTTCTATCGGCATGATCCCCTCTTCCAGCATGGGCGAAGGGACCCGGGGACTTTACGAGCCAATACACGGTTCCGCGCCGGACATTGCTGGTCAGAACAAAGCGAACCCTATTGGCACAATCCTTGCAGCGGCGATGATGCTCCGCTACAGTTTTGATATGCCCGCGGAGGCCGACGCCATTGAGTCTGCGGTCGATCAAACCCTCAAGGCCGGATACCGCTGCGGCGACATCATGAACGAGGGCTGTACGCTTCTTGGCTGTAAGGAAATGGGCGCTGAAATCCGGAAGCGCATCTGAAACGAAATACAAAACTCCCTGCACAATCTACTGTGTAGGGAGCTTTTGTTATTCCTGACTGTCCAGCCATTTGGGTAAATCGGGACTCCTGGTTTCACTCCGAAGCCGTTCAATCAAAGCCACGCGTTCCTCCTGACGGCCCATATCATTCAGAACGTGCAGCTTCAGGCAGGCCAGGAATTCCTGATAAGTGATGGTACCCATATCCTGTGTTGTGAACGGCGTGTTTCCCGGCACAACCTTGGCGCAGTCCTCCAGGGCTTTCAGGTATGCCTCCCCGTCCCGGTCCTTCTGGTAGGCTTCCGCAGCAGCGTTAATCATCCGGACGGCTCTGCCATAACGCCGCCTGTTATAGAGAATGCAGATCGCCAGATATCCGCCGCACACCACCAGCAGTTCCAACCAAAGGGGCCAGTCCAGCCAGGTCAGGGCAATCCCACCCACTCCGGCAGCGGCAATCAGGAGGGCCATTTTAAGCCGGTGACCCTTTGCGGCAAAGATGATGGCTCCCGCAATCAGGAAGCACAGCGTCAGCCCTGCCAGATGGACCACGCCGCCAATTTCAAAGCCCTCCCCTCCCCCACGGATATTGAACGCGGCCAGCCAGTAGGTAAACATGATTGCCAGCAGCATCAGGGAGGCCAGGGCGAAAAGATTCTGTTTCTTTTTCATTCGGGCCAGCCTCTCAGGAAACCCGTTCCGGGACCATGGGCGAAAGACAGAACCGGCTGGTGGTCTCCAACTGATAGCGCGGCGTATTCTCCCGGTTCCAGTCCAAATCCTGCGCAGTCTGATAGGTCGCCTCCGGCTTGAAGCTCCAGCAGGCGGGAATATATACGGTCATCGCTTCCCCGTCTGTGCCCCGTGCCTGGAACTGCACCAAATCCTTGACCGGACCGAAGGCCCCGGGCAGGTGGGTTTCGACGCTTCCGGGCAGAAACCAGACCTCCCTGCTGTCCAGCTCACGGGCTTCCAGCTGACGCAGATCCGGTCCAACCTTGTCCATCAGGGGCAGGACCTCGCTTTTCAGCATCAGGCCGCAGAGCAGGACTTCCGCCGCAAGAGGGATAGAGGCCATTTTCAGCAAATCCATCAGACCGCCGCCCCGTTTCCGCAAAGCCCTGGCCGCCAGGATGGAAACCGCCAGCGTAAGCACGATCCCCAAAGCGACTGCGGCCAGCATCAGAAAGCACCAGTTCCGGCATCCGCTCAGAATCCCGGCGGCCATGTCCTCACTGCCCAGGCACCAGCGCTGAACGGTATCGGACATGGCCCCCAGCACCAGAAGCAAGGCGGGAAAAACGGTAAAAAAGGGGCAAAAAGTCAGGAACAGCGTACCCCTCCCGTTCTCACGACTCATAGGCCAGTCTTTCCTCCGACCAATCCGCAATCAAATCCGCGTACCACTTACAGACAGCCCGGCCGGTATCTACATCCAGATTCCGGAAGTTTCCGCATTCCGCCGCGCTCTTCCCTGGCATCTCTCCGGAAAACGCTCCAGCGGCGGCAAAGACTTCCTTCATCAGGTCCACGGCCCCGGCAAGAGACAGAAGCCGTCCGTCAAAGACGAAATAAAAGCCCGTCTGACAGCCCATGGGTCCAAAGTAGATCACGGCGTCTTTCTGGGGGGAATTCCGGAGCAAGGTGGCAATCAGGTGTTCGGCGGAGTGCATTTCGCTGTTAGAGAGCAGGTCGCCGGTGTTGGGCCGTTTGAAGCGCAGATCGAAGGTCACCGCGTCTCCGTCCCGGCGGGAGAGATACAGGCCCGGCAGCAGCTTGTTATGGTCCACGTTAAAACTGGCAATTCTTTCCAGAGCTTCCTTCATACTGTCAACCCTCGTTTCTCATGAAATCATCCAGGCCCATGGGGAACGGGTCCTGCCTTTCGTTCCACAGCAGCCGGTCATCAGCCAGGGCCTGGGCCAACGGGACAGCGACCTCACCCAGATGCGCCAATGCCTGCTTGAAGTCGAAATACTCTTCCGGCTGACTGTCAGAGAAGATATGGTCCGAGACGGATTTCAGCGCTATGAATTTCGTATGGTTCCGCAGGCAGACCTGAGCAATGGCGCAGGCTTCCATTTCCACCAGCAGCGGATGGAAATGCTTCTGAATCCTGTCGGCCCGCTCTCCCTTCACGGCGAACCAATCCCCGGTGGCCACCCGACCCTTCACGGCCTCGAAACCCAGACCCCGCAGGACTTCCAAACAATGGTCAGGCTTCCAGGCAGGGAATTCGGTGCGGTTGACGGTCGACACCAGGCCCAGAGGGTCCCCGACGGCTGTAGTGTCCACGTCATGCTGCACCAGTTCCGAGGCAATTACCAGACTTCCGGTGGGCAAATCCGTCAGACAGCCCGCCACGCCGATATTCAGAATCAACTCCACGCCGTACCGCCTGCAAAGCAAATCCGCTGACAGCGCTGCGTTGACCTTCCCTACGCCGCCCACACAGCCCACGACCCCATCAGCCAGATGATAAAACGACGCGCCGCCATTCTCCTCAATGAATGAGCTGTTGCCCCTGGAGGTCATCGCGTCCATCTCCACAGGCATTGCCGTTTGTATGCCGACTACCATATAAAACTCCTTTCTCATCTCTGTATCAGGTCTGTTCTCTCTGACAGGATACCATAATTTCCCCTGAAACGCAAGAAGACCGCAGAAATTCCCCGCGTCTTTTTACGGAAAAGAAAGGCAGTTCTGGAGCGCGGGCCGATTGACAAAGGTCGACCTTTTTGCTATGATGGATTTGTCCAAAGACGGCGGAAATGCTGTAAGGAACAAAACGACGAGGGAGACAGGCTATGAAGAACGTAAAATACGGGAAATGCACCCGATGCGGGAAGACATACGAAGCCGTGCCGGATCTGACGGTCTGCGAATGCGGCGGGATTCTTGACATTGAGTACGATTACGGCTACATCAAAACCCGTCTGACAAAGGAAGCGCTGGCAGGCCGCGGGGAACGCAGTATGTGGCGTTACAAGGAGCTTTTGCCTGTAGAGGAAAGCACCGCGCCGACGCCTCTGCGGGTGGGATGGTCGCCGCTGTACGAGGAATCCCGGCTTGCAGAGCAGTTGGGTTTGAAGCGCCTCTGGGTCAAGGACGACGGCCAGAACCCCACCGCGTCTTTGAAGGACCGCGCCAGCGCCATGGCGGTCGCAAAAGCCCTGGAAGCCGGAGCGGATGTAATTGCCTGTTCCTCCACGGGCAACGCGGCATCCTCTCTTGCGGGCAACGCGGCGGCGGCAGGCCTGAAGACATATATTTTCGTACCCTCACGGGCGCCCAAGGGAAAAGTCGCCCAACTGATGACCTTCGGGGCCACGGTAGTTTCGGTGCAGGGCAGCTATGAGGAGACCTTTGAGTTAAGCAAGGCGGCTATCGAAAAATGGGGCTGGTACAACCGGAACGCGGCCATCAACCCGTATCTCTCCGAGGGCAAGAAGACGGTGGCCCTGGAGATCATGGAGCAGCTGGACTGGCAGGTGCCGGATTACATCGCGATTTCGGTGGGCGACGGCTGTACAATTGCGGGTCTTTGGAAGGGCTTGAAGGATCTCCACGCCATCGGATTTATTGACCGTCTCCCCCGGCTGATTTCGGCCCAGGCGGAGGGCTGCTGTCCTCTGAACCGCGCGATCGAGACTGGCGAGCCATGGCGTCCTATGGAGGAAAACACGCTGGCGGACTCCATCGCGGTGGGCGTGCCCCGGAACGCGGACAAGGCCCTGAACGCTATCCGGGAATCCAACGGCCTGACGGTAAACGTGTCGGACGCGGAGATCATGGCAGCGCAGAAACTGCTTGGCCGGACCTGTGGGGTTTTCGGCGAACCGGCAGGCGTAACCGGCACGGCGGGCGTCAAGAAGCTCTGCGAGGCGGGCGTGATTGGCAGGAACGACACCGTGGTTTCCGTCGTCACGGGCAATGGACTGAAGGACGTAGCCAACGCCATTGCTGCCTGCGGGGAACCGATTACAATTCCCGGCGATATGGAACATTTGCTGTCTGCGTTTGCGGAAAAGGGTATTGCGGTTGACTGAGGCACAAAACGCAGGATTTTCAACAGGAAATGCCGTTGTATCCGTCAGCCGGAGGGCGTATGATAAGCGCGGGAGGGATTTCATATGAAATTACAAGACGCTCATTGTTGGGCAGAAATCGACCTGGACGCGCTGACGCACAATTTCCGGCTGATACAGGGTCTTGCCGGGGAAACGCCTATTTGCGCGGTAGTGAAAGCGGACGCCTACGGTCACGGAGATCGGATGGTCGCCCGAACGCTGGGGGACGCGGGGGCGGCATGGTTTGCGGTGTCCTCGCTGGCGGAGGCGCTGCATTTACGGCGGGGCGGAATCACACAGCCGATTTTGATTCTCGGCATGACCCAGCCCAGTCAAGCGGCGCGGCTGGCAGAATATCATATCATACAGGCGATTTTCAGTTTGCCTTATGCGGAAGCGCTGTCCGCGGAAGCCCGGAAAGCCGGCGTGACAGTGGAAGGCCATCTGAAAACGGACACCGGCATGGGGCGTATTGGTTTTGGGGCGCGGTCGGATTTTGATTCAGCGGTCCGGGAACTTCTGGCCTGCCGGAAACTGCCGGGGCTGCGCATTACGGGGATTTTCCAGCATTTTTCAGCAGCGGATTCAGCGGACCCGGACGACCTTGCCTACACGGAATCCCAGCTTGCGTTATTCCAGCGGGTGCTGTCTGCGGTAACGGCGTTGGAACCTTTGGAGTCTGTCCACTGCTGCAACTCTGCTGGACTGGCAAGCCATCTGAACGGCGGGCAGACGCTGGTCCGGGCGGGAATTATTCTATACGGCCAGGACCCCAGCGGCGATCTGCGGGTTCCGGGACTGCGGCCGGTTATGCGTCTGAAATCCGTCGTAAGTCACGTGAAAGAAGTGCCTGCGGGGACCGCTATCGGATATGGCCGGACGTATATCACGGAACGCCCCACCCGAATCGCAACGCTCTGCTGCGGTTACGCCGACGGCTATCCCCGGGCGCTGTCCAACAGAGGCACGGCGTCCATCAACGGAAAGCCCGCGCCGGTGACAGGCCGTGTGAGCATGGATCAAATCATGGTGGACGCCAGGGGCACGGAGGTCCAGCCCGGACAGGAAGCCATTCTGATTGGCGGCAGCGGGGCAGACAGCTTTGCGGAGGCGGCCGAAAAAGCAGGAACGATCTCCTATGAACTGCTCTGCGCCGTATCCCGTCGGGTGCCCCGGGTGTATCTGCGGGGAGGCGGCGTCACAGCGGTAGAGGACTATCTCGCGGAAAACTGAAACGCGCGCGGACCGGAAGAACATAGGACAGGTCCGCGCTTTTTCTGTCAAAAGTTCGGTTTTTTGTGTATATGTCAAATAAGATCTCAAATCCGCCGCAAAAACTCCCTATTTCACAATTTCAGGATGTGTGTTATAATGAAAAGGACTTTACGGCGCTGTCCGGTATGGGAGTAGATGGAAATGGGCAAACAGAGAACAATATCCAGAAAATTATGGCGCAATCTGATTATACTTGCCGCCTTTGTAATGATGCTTGCTTTCTGCGCAAATATACTGCAAACGATATTACAGGAGAATGCCAACAAAATGGGGCTGGCTCTGGTACGGAACTATTCGTCCACAGAGGAGCAGAATCTGAAGACCTGCGAAATCGTGTTGGAGATCTGCACGAACTACGTAGCGGAGCGGGAACGTGCGGGCGTTTCACCAGAGGAACTTCAAGAGGACCTTATCCCTTTTATGGTGGGACTGACGGGCTTGTATGGCGCGGAGAAGCTACAGACGTATGGCCAAATCAGCGGCGGCTCTTTGGTCAGCACCGCGCCGGAAATAGCGAATCTGGGCGATTACGATGTGACGAAGCAGGACTGGTATCGGGGCGCGCAGCTGGCCAATGGGGAGACGTATATTTCCTCTGTGTACACGGACGCGGCAACAGGGCTTCCGGTTGTGACCATGTGCCGCACCATACCAGAATCAGGGAGTTTTCTGGCAATCGACATAAAGCCGGACTGTTTTGCGGTAGACCGTCAGAATGTAGACTTGCCGGAACAGACCTCGTATTTTCTGGTAGACCAGGAGGGCACGCTGCTGTATGATCTGTCATCCTGGGATTGCAGCCGGGAGGAATTGCAGGCGCTGGTGGACAATTACCGGGAAATCACCATCTGCAAGGAAGACAGCCATTCAAGGGAAAATGTAAAGAATTCGGACGGTGTGGTGCGCAGCGTATTTTTCCATCATATAGAGAACGGCTGGACGGGCATACTGACAATCCCTCAGGATGAGATTCTTTCCGACTCGCGGCTTTTCCGGAACGTGAGCTTTCTGTTGGTAGGCTTCGGCGTCATTCTGGTGCTGTTCCAGTTCTTCCGGGAATACGGGAACAGTCAGCGGGAGCAGGAATACAGGGTCTATCAGAACGCCATGAGCAGCGCCGCCCGAGCCTGCCGCGCTATATACTATGTGGACGTAAAGAAAGGAACGGTGGACACGGTGTATCCCCCGGACGCGAACGGGAGACCCAGACACAGCACCTACGACAAAGAAGTTGCGGACTGGTTCAAATTCGGTGTGATCGCGGAAGAGCATCGGAAACTGGCGGCGGATTTTCTGGACATGGACAATATTATCCGGCGTCTGGAGGACCGGGACCATATCGAACTGCAATTCAAGCGGAGTATGTTTGATGTGAACACCCGGCAGACCATCGGCAAGGGCTACGAATGGTGTTCAATTTCGGTAACGATGGCAGAGAAAAAGAACGGGAAGCTGTTGGCAATCACCATAGCAATCCGGAGCATAGACGACGTGATAGAACGTGAGGAAGATCAAAAGCAGATGCTGGCGCTGGCAGTCTCCCGGGCGGAAACGGCCAGCCGCGCCAAGAGTGATTTTTTGTCCCGTATGAGCCACGATATCCGAACGCCCATGAACGCCATTCTGGGGATGACTTCCATAGCAGCCATGCACATTGACGAAAAGGCCCGGGTTCTGGACGCTCTGAATAAGATCACGGTATCCGGCAAGCATCTTCTTGGTCTGATCAACGACGTGTTGGACATGAGCCGGATAGAGAGCGGAAAGGTAAATCTGGTGGAGGAATGTTTTAATCTCTCCGATACCATCGAAGGCATTCTGACGGTATTTCATTCCCAGGTAGAGGCCAAGCAGCAGAAACTGGATGTGCAGATTACAAACCTGACCCATGAGAATGTAATCGGCGACGAACAGCATTTGCAGCAAATCTTTATGAACATCATGGGGAACGCTGTAAAGTTCACGCCGCCGGGGGGCAGTATTACAATACATATAGAGGAAAAGCCGTCCCACATCAATGACTGCGGCTGTTATGAATTTGCCTTTGCGGACACCGGCATCGGCATGGAACCGGAGTATATCCAAACGATTTTTGAACCGTTTTCCCGGGCGACAAATTCCAGCGGCAACAAAATAGAGGGTACGGGACTGGGTATGTCCATTGCGGTAAACATTGCCCGTATGATGGACGGTGATATTAAGGTAGAGAGCAAACTGGGCGAGGGTTCAAAATTCACAGTAATGGTGCATCTGAAGCTGGACAACGCGACGCCGGAGGATATGGGCTGTCTGGCGTCGCGGCCGGTACTGGTTGTAGACGACGAGGAAGACTCCTGCGAGAACGCCTGCGAGGTGCTGAACAGTCTGGGGATGAAAGCGGAATACGTATTGGATGGAGACAGCGCGGTCCGGCGGATACAGGAGGCCGGGAAAGCGCAAGAGCCGTTCTCGGCAGTGATTCTGGACTGGCTGATGCCCGGAAAGGACGGACTGGCTACAGCGAAGGAAATCCGGCAGACGGCAGGAGACGAGATACCGATCATCATCCTTTCGGCATACGACTGGTCGGACATTGAATCGGAAGCAAAGGAAGCCAAGGTAAACGGGTTTATCAGCAAGCCAATGTTCAAATCCAAGCTGATACGGACCCTGCAAAACGTACTGGGACCGGAAGGCGGCACAGAGATTGCCAGTGTATTGGAGACCTTCAAGCGACAGGACTTCTCGGGCCGCCGGGTGCTTCTTGCGGAGGACAACGAGATTAACATTGAGGTTGCCCAGGAGCTTTTGCATCTGGTAGGCATAGAGGTAGAGACGGCGCTGAACGGACAGCTTGCGGCCGAATGCGTGCAAGAGCGTCCGGCGGGGTATTATGACCTGATTTTCATGGATATCCAAATGCCGGTAATGAATGGCTACGAAGCGGCGCACGCCATCCGGACACTGGATCGCCCGGACTTGAAGGAGATACCGATTATCGCCATGACCGCGGACGCCTTTTCCGATGACATCCGGCGTTCAAAGGAAGCTGGGATGAACGATCACATTTCAAAACCGGTAGATTTGGAGCGACTGGAAGCCGTGCTGCTGAAATGGCTCCCGCCCACAGAGCCGGGGACGTGAATCCTGCACGAATTTTTGCACAAACACTTTCCTGCGAAGCCGCGCGAAAGCATCAGGAGCAAAAAGCGTGAATCCCGTAAAAAAGCGCAGAAGAAACCCGGAAGCCTGAAAAACTTCCGGGTATTCTTATATGCAGCTGCTTAGAAAAGCCTCTGATAGTACCGGTAAAGGATTACGCAGAACTGGGCGCGGCTGACGGTACCGGAAGGATTAAGACGTCCATCAGTAGTGCCGGTAATGATACCGTTTGCGACTGCCCAGGCCATGGCGTTTTTGGCGGAGGCGGGGATATTGCGGCTGTCAGTGAAATTGCCGAGGTTGGTAGTATTGGTATTTTTGCTCCCCATCAACCTGGCGCAGCGGTAGAGCATAGTCGCAAGCTGGAGACGTGTGAGCGCCGCGTTCGGATTGCCGCCGTCCGCAAAGCCGTTGTTCAGCGCCCAAAGCCTGGCTTCTTCCATATTGGCGGGATTTTTGCCCATCATACGCGCCATGACCATCCAAAGCTGTCGGACAGTAATGGGGTTATTGGGGAAGAAATTACCGCCGGACCCGCTGATGAAGCCTTTCTGACAAGCCCAGGCAATTTCTCCCTGCGCCCAGAAGCTGGAAGGCACGTCCACGAAGACGCGGCTGCCTGCGGGAGTAGAAGCGGAGCTGATCTGCGGGATATTGACGACAACATTTTTGGTCGGATTGGTATTCCGGTCATTGGGCGGAGTGGTGGTATTGGTACTGGTCCCGGAAATGGAAGAGAACGCGGCGCGGACCTCCACTCTGGCGGCGGGCATGATGAAGGTATAGCGATTGGTACCATTGCCGGAGAGGGCGACGTTTCTTCCGCTGCCGCTTCGCGTGACCCAAACGCTGTCGAGCTGGTAACCGGAGTTGGGCCGGAGTGTGACGGTAACTCTGGTATCGGCCCGCGCGCTGGAGGTACTGACGGAAATAGAGCCATTGGCAGGCCGGATCACGTCGACAGAGTAATAAGTGTTGGAAGAAGAACCGGGATTAGAGGGGTTGGAAGGTTCGGAGGGATTGGAAGGCGTAGAACTGGCGTCGGTTTCCTTGTAGCCGCAGCCCTCCCGTTTGCAGGTCCGCGTCCGTGTGCTGCCGGAGGTGGTCCAGGGTCCGAAATCATGTCCCAGCGCGGGGATGGGAATGGGGGTATTCTGGAGGTTCGTCCCACAGTCCTTACATACGGTGTCATAAACCATGGAACCCTCTTCGGTACAGGTAGCCGCCTTGACCAGTTTCCCCTTCTCGGGCGCTTTGGGAGAATGGGGAAGCATTTCGATTTCTCTCTCTTCGGTTTCATCACATCTGGAACACGTAACAACCAAAACTCCCTTTTGCGTACAGGTTGCGGGAACCTTTACAGTTCCTTTGTCAGCATTTGTATCAAAATCGTGGTCCAGTTTTTCGATAGGTTCTTCGATGATCTTGCCGCATCCAGGATTCTCACAAGTACCGGAACGAGTACCATTTTCGGTACAGGTCGGTTCTTTCGTTGTGGTCCATTTGGTAACATTGTGGCCCAGCGCGTCAAGCTCTTTCGTTACTTTACCTTCTTTGAATCCGCACACAGTACAAGTCCGCTGAGTAACCAACTGACCCTTTTCTGTACAAGTGGGGTCCTTGCTTTCGCCTTCGCCTGTCAATTTCACCGGCTCCCCATAGGAATGCTCTCCCGCGGGAACCTTGATTTCGGCTTTCAGCTTAGAGTCGTCTTTAGGAAATTTCTCACAGCGGGTACACTGATAAATTACATGAATTGTCTCCTCGCCGGTTCCCTTTGAACAATCATATTTCTGATCTGGATAAGCAGGGTCCGGAATCCACTTCTCCCCCTTGACGTGGCCCAAAGCGGGAATGTCTCTTGTTGTATGAACAGTACAAACGGGCGTTTCGCCATGTTCATCCTTGATATGTTTTTCGTCAATTACCTCGGCCTGTTCACAGTCATCACAAACACGAAACGCGATTTCAGAACCCACATCCACGCACGTAGGTTCTTTGAGATTATAGCCCTTTCCGACTTCTACGATCTTATCTCCGGCGTAAGAATGGTCGACCTTCTTTTCTATGATTTCTTCCTCTACGTATTTATCTCCACAACCAGCTCTATCACAAATCTTATGGGTCTTTCTCCAACCTGTATCTTTGCAGGTAGAATCTTGTTCCTCAACACCATTTACAAACTCGCTCGTGTCAGGAACATAATGATGGCCAAGTGCAGGCAAAACAGTAGGCTGTACCACAATTTCACCACAGCCTGTAACTGTACAAATCTTACCACCTTCAGAGCCATTTTCTGTGCAGGTAGCTTCCTTCTTTTCTATATCATCCAATACATGAGGTTCTCCTGTGATATAACGCGTCGAATCTACCACTGTAGCGCAGGAATCCGTAGTCTCGTAACAATAAATCTTCTCAGGAATGATACCGGGTTTTGCATGTCCCGCCTCAGTCCGCTCACCATTAGGCACAACTCCAGCATAATGAATCTTTATTTCTGGATCCAAATCTGTTATATCAAGTTTCACAGTTCCAAGATAGTGAATTATTTTAAGATCCTTACAGCCAACAAACGGATTAGAAGTAATTTTCATACCCGGAACGACCGCTATAGTCAACTTAGTACAACCTAAAAAGACATTTGTACCAAACGTATTTACACCTTGCTGCACAACAACAGAAGAAAGGGCACTGTCCATAAACGCATGATTACCAATTGAGCCTACCCTTGTGGGCAAAACTATACTGTTAAGTCCCGTGCTTGCAAAGGCTCTCGCACCAATTGACAAAGGAGTTTTAGTGGTACTGGCTCCATCTTGAAGTATCACAGTTGTCAGCGAAGTGCATCCATCAAACGCATTATCTCCAATTGTTTCAACTGTATCAGGAATCGTAACAGAACCTACACTGGAACTCACAAATGCGCCCGCCTTTATTCCGACAACAGTTTTACCCTCAATCTGGCTGGGGATAACCAAACTGGAAGCACTTGACGTACACTTTTCAATAATACCTGTTGACTTGTTAAACGACATGCCCAAATAGTCTACAATATTGTTTTCATCCGCCGCCAAGACCCCGACCGGCAAGAGCGAGAGGACGAGGGTCAAAGCAAGGAGAAGGGACAAAAGGCGAAGTTTCATGGAAATTCCTCCGTTTCCGAAAAATCACGCTGGGGCGCGAAAGTCATTAAGAACAGGATAGCACAAAAGGAAGAAAAATGCAATGCCCGCGGGAAAAAATATCAAAGACAGGACGACTTGTCATCAGCGAACAAGGCATTCCAGGTATAGCGGTAGATGTCGGCGGCGTTCTGGGAATGGCAGACCATACGGACGTACTGGGGGTGATCATGTTCATTGAGGAAGGACATAATGGCATGGAGGGCGACGCTGGCGGCCTGGGGCAAGGGATAACCGAAGACGCCGGTAGAGATGGAGGGAAAATCGATGGAGGCGACGTTGTACTGTTCCGCGAGACGCAGGCAGGAGCGGTAGCAGGACGCCAGCAGAGCCGCCTCCCCCGCGCCGCCGCCCTGCCAGACGGGACCGGGTGTATGAATGACGTATTTGGCCTTCAGGTTGTAGCCCCTGGTAATCTTAGCCTGCCCGGTTTCACAGCCGCCGAGGGTTCTGCATTCGGCGAGGAGTTCCGGACCGGCGGCATGATGGATCGCTCCGTCCACGCCGCTGCCGCCCAGAAGGGAGCAATTGGCGGCGTTGACGATGCACTCCGCGTCGGACTGCGCGATATCGCCGATGACAATGGAAAAGCGGTCCATAAAACACATCCTCTTTCCTGATAAAATAGTCTCTTCCAGTATACCGGAAATCTGGAAAAAGGCAAGCGGGAAATTCTTCTTTTTATTGGAAAACGCCTCCAGACCTGGAAAAAGCGCAGAGCAGGAACGAATCAACGCCCCTGCCCTGTCTGAAAACGTTCCATAAAAAGCGTGTGTCTGCCGTTGAAGCCCAGCAAAAAAGTGCAAGCCGGCAGAAAAAATTGAAAGAATCTCTAAATAAGCCGCAGAATCTCCGCCATTCAGCCGCCGGGTCCAAAGAAAAGCCGGACGGTAAAAGCAGCGGCGATAAACCCGGTCAAATCGGCGGCGAGGGCAGCGGGGATGGTATGCCGGGTGCGTTGAATTCCGGCAGAACCGAAGTAAACAGCGATGGTATAGAAAGTCGTTTCAGTACTGCCCAGCATAACCGCGGCTACCCGTCCAATGTAGCTGTCAGGGCCGTAAACGCTCATCAGATCGCTGGCCACAGCAAGGGCGCCGCTGCCGGAAGCCGGACGGACCAGCATCAAAGGGGCGGTTTCCGGCGGCAGTCCCAGCAATTCCAGCAAGGGCGCGAAGAGACCGGAGAGCCATTCCATCGCGCCGGAAGCCCGGAACATAGACACGGCGGTCAAAAGTCCCACCAAAGACGGAACGATATGGAGCAGCACAGTCAAGCCCTCCTCCGCGCCGTGGGTCAGAGCGCCGTAAACGTCCACCTTGCGGCCCATACCGTACATGGCCACGGCGGAGAGCAGCAGAGGAATCACCAGCCCGCTGACACTCATGACCGCCCCCCCAATCTGGACAGTCCCCACGCCGACAGCAGCCCAACAGTCACCGAAATCGCCGAGGTCACCCAAACCGCCGGCAGGATATCGAAGGGCGTTTCGCATCCCGCCGCGGCCCGTACAGAAGCGATAGTCGCTGGAAGAAGCTGGATGGAAGCCGTGTTCAGCACCACCAGCAGGCAGAGTTCATTGCTGGCGGTTCCGTGGCAGCCCCGGGCCATCCGTCTTGCGGCGCGAATCCCCAGAGGCGTGGCGGCGTTGCCCAGGCCCAGCAGATTCGCGGACACATTGGCCGAAACAGCCGCCAGCGTCTCCTCATCCCTGCTGGATTCCGGAAGCAGCCGCCGCAGAACAGGCCGAAACGCTTTTGCCAGCCCGCCGGAGATGCCGCAGACGTTCATGACCTCCATCACGCCGCTCCAAAGGCACATGACCCCCGCCATGGATAAACTCAATTCCACTGCTGAGCGCGCACCCTCCAGAGCCGCATTTGCCACGCCGTCCAGCCGCCCAAACAGCCCGCCGAACACCAGGCTTAAAACGACCATTCCCGACCAGACCCAGGACATTGCCATTTCCAAATTCCTCCCTTTTTTTCCAAATTATGAACATCTTCTTAATTTTTTCTCTTTCAATTGACAAAGGTCGACTTGATATGATATCCTTTCATTGCTTTTCTGAGAGGGCTCAACTGTAAAATTGAGGGAAAGGAGAGATTTTCGTGAAATCCACCGGAATTGTAAGAAAGGTAGACGAACTTGGCCGCATCGTCCTTCCCATTGAAATGCGCCGCACCTTGGACATTGCCGAGCGTGACGCATTGGAAATCTATGTGGAGGGTGCCTCTGTTATTCTGAAAAAATACAAGCCCAGCTGCATTTTCTGCGACGCCACCAAGGACATTTCTGTATTCAAGGGAAAAAACATCTGCCCGAAATGTCTGCGGGATTTGAAAGCTCTGTAACCTGAATCAATGAACCTGCTCGGAACGGCATTTCATAGCGAACGGACCGGGGCCTGAAACGCTCCGGTCTTTTTTATTAAGAAGACCCCCGGAAAATCCCGGAGGTCGTTTTTTTATGGAAATTGTTGCATTCAAAGCGGTTCCGGGACCCAGCCGGAGGCAGTCAGCAGGATGGCATGGCTGTACCCTGCGGCGCGGGCGAGTTCTGCGGCTTCCGGGTACGCGTAAACGATGGCGTCCGAACTGTGAGCGTCGGCGGTAAGAATGACCTGCCCGCCCATATCCCGCCACTCTTCCAGAAGGAACCGGGCCGGGTAAGGTGAAGTCCGCCAGCCACGGGACATGGCGCCGGTATTGATTTCCAGCAGGGTCGCATCGGGGTCCGCGGCGTGAAGGGCGTCCAGAGCGGCGGCGCGGTAACGGGAAGACTCCTCGTCCAGGCAGGGAGCTTTCTCGTTGAATTTGGTAATTAAATCCAGATGCCCCAGAATGGTTGGTTTCATCGCGGCCATTTTCCGAACCTCGGTGTAATAGCATTCAGCCATGGCGTAAGCGTCCCCGCCGAATACTTCCCACCGGCAGTCCGACAGAATCTCCGGACTCCAATCCACCGTGTAATACTGTCCATCCGGCGCTTTCAGACGGTGAACGCTGCCAATCCAGTAATCGAAGCCCTCCGCCGAAACGTCTGCGCAGTTGTCCAATTCAATGCCCAAAAGCACATCCATCTGTCCGGCGCAGGCTTCCCGCAGACGAAGGACCTCCGCCCGGTACGCCGACATATCCGCCGGAAGCACACAGCCCTCGTCCTCCGGCAGTGGGGTATGGCTGTGCCCGGACGCGCCGAAGGAAACCGCCCCCGCCTCGTAAGCCGCCCGCGCCATTTCCGTCAGGGTATTTTTCCCGTCGCAGCAGATGGAATGGGTATGGACCGAGCAGAACCGCATCACTGCATCCGCTCCTGTTTGACCTTGTGATCCACTACATGACGTTTCTCCAGCTCCCGGGTAACGTCCTCCATGGTAATGCCCATCTGGACCATCAGCACCATGACGTGATAACAGAGGTCAGCGATTTCGTAGACGGTTTCAGCCTTGTCCTCTTTCCGTCCGCCGATGATGACCTCGGTGCATTCCTCGCCGACCTTTTTGAGAATCTTATCCAGCCCTTTGTCAAAGAGATAGGTGGTATAGCTGCCCTCTTTGGGATTGGTTTTCCGTCCTTCAATCAGCCGGTAAAGGCCCTCGTAGCTGAACTGCTTCAATTCCCCGGACAGAAAGACCGGCTGGAAGAAGCAGCTCTCGGCGCCGGTATGGCAGGCAGGGCCGTCCTTCACGACCTCCACCACCAAGGCGTCCCCATCGCAGTCGGCGGTAATGGAGACCACGTGCTGCGCGTTGCCGCTGGTCTCTCCCTTCCGCCAAAGCTCCTGACGGCTCCGGCTCCAGAAGCAGGTCCGCCGCTCGTCGATGGTAATGGCAAGGCTCTCCGCGTTCATGTAGGCCAGGGTCAGGACTTCCTTGGTGTAATGGTCCTGCACGATGGCCGGAATCAAGCCCTTTTCGTCAAATTTCAAATCCATAATTTACTCCTTTTTTCCGGCGCTCTCACCGGGGAATTTGATGTAAGAAGACGGCGCTTCCTTGGTCAGCCAGACGCCGTTTTCAGACAAAAAGAATTCATACCCGTCCTCGAACATCCGGCCGGAGGCAATCTGGAGCACAACGGGCTTTCCTCTCCGGCGTCCAACAGCCAGCGCGGTTTCCACGTCCTTCGACAAATGGACAAACTGTCGGCTCCGCCTCTGAAGGCCCTCCTTTTTGATACTGCCCAAGAACTGCCCGATGGTGCCATGATACAAAGTTTCCGGCGGCTCTACGGCTTCCAGTTCCAGGTCAATGGGGATGCTGTGTCCCTGATTGGCCCGGATCAAGGTTTTATCGTCGTTGAAGCTGTAGCGCTGTTTTTCGTCCGTCTCCACAATGTGTTCCAAATCCTCCATGGTCAGGTTCACGCCCATCAGGATTTCCGGCACCTTAGCCCAGCCGCGGCGGTCCAGTTGAATTCCGATTTTTTCCGGTTTATGCCGTAATACAAGGCTCAGAAATTTACTGGCTTTTGTATAATTTCTCATGTTCGCTCTCCCAAATCCGATTATGAACTCAAAGACGCATTTCCACGCCCTTTTCCCGCAGAAATTGCTTCAGTTCTTTGATATCCACCTGCTTGGTATGGAAAATGGAAGCCGCAAGTCCCGCGTCAATGCCGGGATGGGTAAACAGCTCCGCGAAATGCTCCCGATTCCCCGCGCCGCCGCTGGCAATGATAGGCACGGAAACCCTTGCAGCAAGAGCGTCCAGCATTTCCAGGTCAAAGCCGCCCTTCACGCCGTCGGTGTCGATGGAGTTCAGCACGATCTCCCCAGCGCCGTCGGCCACGCCTTTTACCGCCCAATCCATAGCGTCCAGCCCGGTGTCCTCTCTTCCGCCCTTCGCAAACACCCGGAACTGACCATCCACACGCTTTACGTCCATGCTCAGCACCACGCACTGATTCCCGTACTTTTTCGCCGCCGCGCCGATGATGCCGGGGTCCGCAATGGCGCCGGAATTGACGCTGACCTTATCCGCGCCGCATTTCAGGACCCGGTCGAAGTCGTCCAGGGACCGGATGCCGCCGCCGACCGTCAAAGGGATGAAGATCTCGGAAGCGGTCCGCCGGAGGATATCCGTAAACAAGCCCCGGCCCTCGGCGGAAGCGGTGATATCGTAGAAAACCAGCTCGTCCGCGCCGGAATCGTTATAGAAACGGGCCATCTCCACTGGGTCGGCCATATCCCGGAGGCCCTGGAAGTTGGTGCCCTTGACCACCCGGCCATCCTTCACGTCTAAGCAGGGAATGATGCGTTTGGCTAACATACGCCTACCTCCTCGATCACGGTCCGCAGGTTCAGGCGTCCGGAATAGAGGGCCTTGCCCAGAATCGCCGCCCGTACGCCCATACGCTCCAGCTCCCGGAGTTCCTCAATGGAGCTGACGCCGCCGGATGCTGTGATCTCCAGCCCTTCGATTCCGGACAGCTCCCGGTAGAGCTCCAGATTGGTCCCCTGCCCCGCTCCGTCACGGCTGATATCCGTGTAAATGACCGTCTTCACGCCTGCGTCCCGGAGCCTGCGGCAGAAATCCACGCCCTTTTCCCGGGAAATCTCCTTCCAGCCGTTTACCGCCACATAGCCGTCTCTTGCGTCCACGCCAACCGCAATCTGATCACCGTAGGTTCTGGCCATTCTCTCTGTAAAGGCAAAATCCTTGACAGCAACGGTCCCCAAAATGCACCGTCCCACGCCCAAGTCCAGATATTGCCGGATACGGTCTTCCGTCCGGATACCGCCGCCGGCTTCGATGTACAGCCCGCCCTGTTTTGCGATGGCGGCAATGCTGTCGAAATTGGCCGTCGTGCCGTCTCTCGCGCCGTCCAGGTCCACCACGTGAAGGTACTGGGCACCTGCGTCGATAAACTCCCTTGCATAGGCGCACGGGTCGGAACCATAGACCGTCTCCTGATCGTAATCCCCCTGATACAGACGGACCACCTGCCCGCCCCGGAGGTCAATCGCCGGAAAAATCTGCATAAATTATCCTCACTTATTGAAGTTTCTCTTATGGCCCTGCACGGATATTCAATCCTCAGACCCGCTGCGGCAAATCACCATCACAAGGCCAATCACACCGCATAACAAAGACGCGTACCAGAATGCAGGCTCCCACATCCCCTGCGTCAGACTGGACAGCAGCAGCGCGAACAGAATCCAGGCAAACCCTTGAAGCTGCTTTTCATACCGCCCGCTCTACAGCTCCGCGAACGCCTTCAGAAGCCGCAGGCCCGCGTCACCAGACTTCTCCGGATGGAACTGCGTACCCCAGACGTTTCCCCTTCGAACCACGCCGGTGACGGATACGCCGCCGTAACTGGAGACGCCCAGGGTGCTTTCGGCGCAGTGTTTGGCATAGAAGCTGTGGACATAATAGACGTACTCGCCGGGCTGGAAATAACGGAACAAGGGGTCGTCTTTCACGATTTCCAGACTGTTCCAGCCCATATGAGGGACCTTCAAGGCGGGGTCGTCCAAATCCGGCCGCAGGTCCGCAACCTCTCCCGGCACCAGTCCCAGTCCGGGATGCTCTCCATATTCAAAGCTCTTATCAAACAACATTTGCATACCCAGACAGATTCCAAGAAGGGGTTTCCGTTTGGCCTCTTCCAGCAGCACAGGCACCAGACCAGTCGCGTCCAGCTTGGCCCGCGCGTCCCCGAAAGCCCCTACGCCAGGCAGGATGATCTGGTCCGCCGTCCGCAGTTTTGCCGGGTCACAGGTGATTTCCGCCGTCCGGCCCAGGGCTTTCAGGCTGGAGGACAGGGAAAAGAGATTCCCAACGCCATAGTCAACGATTGCAATCATTTACAGCACACCTTTCGTGCTCGGAATTTCTCCCGCGTGTTTGGGGTCCAGGGCGACGGCGGCTTTCAGTGTCCGGCCCAGGCCCTTGAAGACGGCTTCCAGTATATGGTGCGTATTCTCCCCCGCCAGCATCCGGACGTGAATGGTACTGGGACAGTTCCGCACAAAGCCCAGCCAGAATTCCTGCGCGAGTTCCGTGTCAAAATCCCCCACCTTCGCCGCGGGCAGGGTCACGTTCCAGCCCAGGTAATCCCTTCCGGAGAGGTCAGCGGCACAGAGGACCAGGGTTTCGTCCATAGGCAGGAGGAACTGTCCATAACGAAAAATGCCCCGCTTGTCCCCCAGGGCTTCCTCGAACGCCTTGCCAAGACAGATGCCTATGTCCTCAGCAGTATGGTGATAATCTACCCGGATGTCTCCATGACAGTTTACGGTCAGGTCAAAATCTCCATGCCGCGCGAACAGCTCCAGCATATGGTCCAGGAAGCCGCAGCCGGTATCAATATCCGCCTTGCCGGTACCGTCCAGGGCCAGGGCAAGCTGAATTTGCGTCTCTTTCGTCTCCCGATGAATGGCTGACAGCCGCATTGTACCGCCCTCCTTACAGTTCGTCCAGCAGATGGTCCAGCGCGCCCGCCAGTTCCGCAAGCTGTTCCATGGAGCCGATGGTTATACGGACGTAATCCCGGATACGGTCCTTGTCGAACCAGCGGACCAGGACGCCGTTTTCCTTCAGCTTCCGGTAGAGTTCGCCGCCGGGGATACGGTCTGATTTGGCAAAGACAAAGTTCGCCTTGGAGGGCAGGACGGAGAAGCCCAGACGCTCCAGCTCGCCCACCAGCCAGGCCCGGTTTTCCTGAATGGTGTTGCAGCAGGTTTGGAAATACGGCTCGTCCTCTACAGCGGCGGCCCCGGCAATCAAGGACAGGCGGTTGATATTATAGGGATTAAAGCTGTATTTCACCCGGTTCAGGTCCGCGATAAGTTCCGGAGAACCTAAGGCGAAGCCAATCCGTCCGCCTGCCAGGGAGCGGCTCTTGGACATGGTCTGCACTACCAGGAGGTTATCATAACGATAAATCATCGGCACGCAGCTCTCGCCTCCGAAGTCGACATAAGCCTCGTCCACCACCACCACGCGTTCAGGGTCCTTCTCCAGAAGCCGCTGAATATCCTCCCGCGGAACGGCCATACCGGTAGGCGCGTTGGGATTGGCGATAAAAATTGTGCCGGGGAAGTCCATGTAATCGTCCACATTCAGGGAAAAGTCCTCCCGGAGGGGCACGCGTTTGCAGTCCAGGCCAAAGAGGGCGGTCTGGGCTTCATAAAACCCATATGTGATATCAGCGCAGGCGGCAGGCTTTCCCTCACCGCAGAAGGCCCGGAACGCAAAGGCCAGGATTTCATCTGACCCGTTGCCGCTGATCACGTTTTCCGGCTGGAGCTCATAGCGTTTTGCAAGGGCCGCGTTCAGTCCGGCGCAGGTGGGATCGGAGTAGAGGCAGAGCTTCAGCACCTCCGCCTTGGTCAGGGCCTTCACCACCTTCGGGGACGGCGGGAAGGGACTTTCGTTGGTATTCAGCTTGATATACTGCTGATCCTGGGGCTGTTCGCCGGGTGTGTAGGGTTCCAGACGGCTGGCCTCCGGGGAAAGAAATCTGCTCATAACGTAACCTCACTGTTTCAATTAGGAATTGGGAATTGATTTTTATTTCCGGGACATTTTCTGTTATTTATTCATCGTCGGCTTCCTGGTATTGCAGAGGAATCCCGAACCGGGACAGGCAGTCTTTCAGGCTTTCGATCTGCGCTTCTGTCAACAGATGATATCCCGGTCCGGTATTTCAAGACCGTCCTCCACCCAGCCGGGCAGACTGCGGATACCTTCCAGCGCTTCTGTTACGGGCAGATGTTCCAGAAGCTCCTCCCCTTTCTTACGCCACATTCCGGACCTGCGGAACGTCTCCCAGATTTCCTCCGCCTGCAAATCCACGCCTGGAAGGGTCCGGAAGAAAATCAACTCCTCTGCCATCTCAACTCTCCAAACGGCTCAAGGCGGAACGGGCATGACCTTCCAACCCCTCCCGGCGGGCGAAATCGGCGATCCGTTCCGCGCTGGCGTTCAAGGCGCTCTGGTCACAGCAGAGAAAGCTGGAGCGTTTCATAAAATCGTCCACTCCCAAAGGGCTGGAAAAGCGCGCGGTCCCAGAGGTAGGCAGGGTATGATTCGGCCCCGCAAAGTAATCCCCCAAGGCTTCCGGGGTGGAACGTCCCAGGAAGATGCTCCCGGCGTTTTTGATGCGCGGCAGGAGGGCAAACGGGTCGTCCACGCAAAGCTCCAGATGTTCCGGCGCGATGCGGTTCACCGTCTCCACGGCCTTCTCCAGGCTGTCCGTCACAATGATCTTCCCGTTATCTTCAATGGCCTTCCGCGCCACATCCCGACGGGGCAGGTCCGCAAGCTGTCTCTCAATTTCCGCCTGTACCGCCTCCGCCAGTTCCCGGCTGTCGGTGACCAGCACCGCGGATGACAGCACATCATGCTCCGCCTGGCTCAGGAGGTCCGCCGCTGCCCAGACCGGGTTCGTCTTTCCGTCGGCCAGCACCAGAATCTCACTGGGCCCGGCGATCATATCAATGTCCACCTGCCCGAAGACCTTCCGTTTTGCCGTGGCCACAAAAACGCCGCCGGGACCTACGATTTTGTCTGTCCTCGGCACCGTCTCCGTCCCGTAGGCCAACGCCGCCACCGCCTGCGCGCCGCCCAGCTTGAAAACGTCCGTCACGCCTGCCAGTTCCGCGGCCATCAGCGCTTCTGAACTGACGCTGCCGTCGGGACCGGGGGGCGTCACCAGCACGATGGTCTCCACACCTGCAATCTTCGCTGGAATCGCGTTCATCAGAATCGTGGACGGGAACGCCTCGGGGCATCTTGGGACGCAAACGCCGACTTTCTCAATAGCCGTCCAGCGCTGGCCCATCACCATGCCGGGACGGTCCGTCAGAATAAAATCATTGTGCTTCTGACGCTCATGGAACCTCCAGATATTCTCTGCCGCCTCTTTCAGAGTTTCCAAAAAACAGGAATCCACCGTCTTCCGGGCGGCGTCAAATTCCTCCTGGGTTACCCGCAGATTGTCCAGTTCCACGCCATTGAAGCGCTTTGTGTACTCCCGCAGGGCTGCGTCGCCATTCCGCCGGACCTCCGCAAGAATTTCGTCCACAGCGGCGCTGACGTCTTCCTCCGCCTGAATGTCCCGGTTCAGAAATTCCTGTGGCGTCAGGGCGTCAAACTCCAGAATCCGCATCATCCCATCACCTCCGTCAAACGGTCCAGAAGCGTCTCAATTTCCCGGCGTTTGAACTGGAAACTGGCCCGATTCGCAATAAAACGCGCCGAAATGGGCATAAACTCCGTCAGCACCTTCAGATGGTTTTCCCGCAGCGTCGTGCCCGTTTCCACGATGTCCACAATCACGTCCGACAGTCCCAGAAGCGGCGCAAGCTCAATGGAGCCGTTCAGCTTGATAATATCGATGCTCCGTCCCTGAGCGGCATAGTATTCCTTCGCGATATGCACGAACTTCGTCGCCACCCGCAGGGACCGTCCGGGATCGTCCACGAATTCCTCCGGGCCGGCCACGCACATCCGGCATTTTCCAAGGCCCGTATCCAGCAATTCATACACATCCGCGCCGGACTCCTCCAGAATGTCCTTGCCTACGATGCCGATGTCCGCCGCGCCGTGCTCTACGTAAATGGCAACGTCGCTGGGCTTCACCAGAAAGTAACGGATACCGGCTTCCGCATTTTCCACCACCAGTTTCCGGGAATCGCTGTAGTCCTCGGAACAGCCGTAGCCCGCGCCGGCAAGGAGATTGTAGACCTTATCCCCCAGCCGTCCTTTGGGCAGGGCCACGTTCAGCATCACCCGTTTCTCCTGGCCGGAAGCGGCGTCGTTCAGCCGGTCCAGCTCGTCCAGGTACAGGGCAAATCCCACAGCCTTCGCGCCGTTCCGGAACTGCGCCGCAAGCGGGTCATAGCGTCCTCCCCGCAGCACCGCTCTGGGCAGGTCCGCCAGATAGCCCTGCAAAACCAGACCGTTGTAATAATCCATATCGTTCACCAGGGACAGGTCCAGCCGCAGGCAGTTCGTCAAATCCTCTCTGGACAGGGCCTCGCAAAGGGTCCGCAGTTCCGTCAGGGCCGCGCCCATGGAAGCGTTCAGGGCAATGGGTTCCGCCGCGTTCAGGACTTCCTCCCAGTTTCCGGCCAGGCTCCCCAGGCGGCACAGCGCGTCGGTCCCCTGCCTGGAAAGTCCCGCGTCCGAAGCCGCCGTTTGCAGTTCATGCAGGTTCCGGTCCCGGATGCAGGCCAGCAGTCTCGGACGGAAGCCCTCCGGCGCGCCTACGGCATCCAGCAGGCCGGTGACGTACCCCATATGGCTCAGCTCCAGCACGAAATCCCGCCCCATCAAGGCCAGGCTCCGGCACGCCAGAGACACCGCCTGGGCCGTCACACCGTCGTCCACCGCCCCGATGCACTCCAGTCCCATCTGCCGGATTTCCTCGAACGTATGACTCTCCTGACTGGGCCGGTAGACATTCTCCAGGTAGCAGAACCGTCCGCAGCCGCCGTCCTCTATCTGGGCGTTCTTGGCGATGGACAGCGTCACATCCGGCTTCAAGGCCAGCAGACGGCCATCCAGATCCGTGAATGTAATCACCTGGTCACTGGCCAGAAAACGGCGGTTCTCCTGGTACAGCCCGTATTCCTCAAACCGCCCCATCCGATACTGCCGGAAGCCTTCCTTCTCATACAGCATCCGGAGCTGCAAGGCTATCCGCTCCTGGGGCCGCAGCATATTCAAATCCAATTCCATGGTTGCTCCTCCTCACAAAGCAGGGTTGTTCTATGGATCAGTTTACCGCAAAGTTTTATCGAAGTAAAGCGTTAATTCGGCAGCGCGATAAATTCTGCCATTTTCACAAACCCAGCCCTTTTTCGCGGCCATTTTTTGTCATACCATCTTTTCCGGCCGGACGGTCTCATCAAATTCCGCCGCTGTCAGAAGACCCAGCGCGAGAACGGCTTCTTTCAGGGTGGTTCCGTCGTGAAGGGCCTTTTTCGCGCAGGCGGCGGCTTTTTCGTACCCGATTTTCGGCGTCAGGCAGGTAACCAGCATCAGGGAATTATTCAGATTTTCCTGCATTTTCTCTATATTGGGGGTAATTCCTTCCACACAGTGTTCCCGGAAAGAGTCCATAGCGCCGGCGAGCAGATTTGCGGAGAGAAGGAAATTATAGGCGGAAACGGGCAGGAAAACATTGAGCTGGAAATTCCCCTGAGACGCGGCAAAGCCTATGGCGGCGTCATTGCCCATCACCTGCACGGCGGCCATGGTGACGGCTTCACACTGGGTTGGATTGACCTTCCCGGGCATAATGGAGCTGCCGGGTTCATTCTCCGGAATATGCAGCTCGCCCATGCCGCACCGTGGACCGCTTGCCTGCCAGCGTATATCGTTTGCGATCTTCATCAGGTTTGCCGCAAGAGCTTTCAGCGCGCCATGGGCAAAAACGAGAGCGTCCTTGCTGGTGAGAGCGTGGAATTTATTGGCGTCCGGCTGGAAGTCCTGTCCCGTCATGGCCCGCAGTTCTTTGCAGACGGATTCGTCATAACCCTTGGGGGCGTTCAGTCCGGTGCCTACCGCGGTGCCTCCGATGGCCAGACGGCAAAGCTCCTTCTGCGCCGCTTGCAGCATCCGGCAGGGGGCTTTCACCAGTTCCCGCCAGCCGGAGACCTCCTGGGCAAATTTCAGCGGCGTCGCGTCCTGGAGGTGGGTCCGGCCAATGCGGATCAGGTCCGGGTAGGCGGCCTCCAGCTTGGCAAAGGCTTCGGCAAGACGTTCCGCCGCGGGAAGCACCTGCTCCGACACCGCCAGCGCCGCCGCGATGTGCAATGCCGACGGGTAGGTATCGTTGCTGGACTGGGACGCGTTCACATGGTCGTTGGGATGCAGCGTCACGCCTCTTTCCGCCGTCAGATGCGCGATGACTTCGTTGACGTTCATATTGGTCTGAGTGCCGCTGCCGGTCTGCCAGACGACCAGGGGAAATTCATCGTCCCATTTTCCTGTACGGATTTCCTGACAGACGGCGGCGATTGCATTGGCCTGTTCCTCCGTCAGCTTTCCGGCGGCGGCATTGGCAAGGGCGCAGGCTTCTTTCAGGTACGCAAAGGCCTGGATAATCTCTCTCGGCTGACGCTGGCCTCCTATCCGGAAGTTCTCCAGGCTCCGCTGTGTCTGCGCTCCCCACTTCCGTTCCTCCGGCACCGCGATTTTTCCCATTGTGTCGTGTTCAATGCGGGTTTTCATTGTCTTCTCCCCCTGTTCTTTATCTGGATGCAGGTTATTATTATATTGGAATCCGCCCCGAAACGCAAGATAAAATTCCATTCACTTTTTCACCAACCATGCAAAACAAGACGGCCCTTCTTCGGGATTTCAGTTTCTGTTTTCTTCGGTAAATAAAGCGCTGTCTTTTCTCCATCTGCGCAAAAACCGTCCATTATTCGTTCACCGCAGCAAAATATGGCCGTATTCCTTTGAACCTGTGCGGGCAGTCCTGTTTTCGCCCGTTGACAAAAACGTTCCCTTTTCGCCAATTGCGCTAAAAATGCGACCTTGGGCAGGGAAGCTTTCAGTCCGTTCTACAGTTGCCAATGAACTGGAAAATTGTTAAAATAATATAGAAGTCACCTGCGGTTCGTGTGCAAAATGCCGGAAATTTCCTCCGCCGCAGGAATCAGAGAATAGAGAATATGAGGTGCCATATGTTTCGTACCGTAATCTTCGACCTGGATGGAACCCTCCTGAACACCATCGACGACCTGGCAGGCGCTGGAAACTATGTCTGCCGCCGCAACGGTTGGCCGGAACATTCTATTGAGGAATTCATGACCATGGTCGGCCACGGCATCCCCAACCTCGTCACACAGTTTTCGCCCAAGAACTGCCGCAGCCCTTTGATGCTCCTGAACACTGTGGCCCAGTTCAGCGAGTATTACGGCGCGCACAATATGGAGAAAACCTCCCCTTATCCCGGTATCCAGGAGATGGCCAAGAGACTGAAAACCGCAGGCGTTCAGATGGCCGTATACTCCAACAAGGCCGACAGCTTCAGCCGCGATATCGTGGAGCATTACCTGCCGGGCCTCTTCACACTGGTACGGGGCAAGGTCGACGGCGTGCCTGTTAAACCGGACCCGGCGGGAATTCATCAGATCATGGCAGAGCTTCACGCGGACCCGAAAACCACCCTCTTTGTGGGTGACAGCAGTGTTGATATCCAAACGGGACACAACGCCGGCCTGACTGCCTGCGGGGTCAGTTGGGGGTTCCGGCCCCGGGAGTCCCTGGTGAATGCAGGCGCGGACCATCTGGCGGATTCCGTCGAGGCGCTTGAACAGGTCATCCTGGAGGGTCCATGCTGAGCTTTGAACAGGCCGCCGATCTGCTGGACCAAATCGCAGAACCATTTCCGGATGTCCTTTTCGATGAACTTAACGGCGGCGTCAGCTTCCTCCCCGACACCCGCTCCGACCCTGAATTCCCCGACGGCGAGGTCTATATCCTGGGCGAATATTGCAGCGATCTCTTGGGGCGTTACGTCAATCTGTACTACGGCTCCTTTGCGGCTCTGGCAGAGAAAGAACACTGGTCCGATGAAGACTGGCGCCGGGAACTGCGGGAGACCCTTTCCCATGAGCTGACCCATCATATGGAGGACCGCGCCGGACTGCACGCTCTGGACGACCAGGACGCCGCGGAACTGTCCGCCTGGCGGGAGGAATCCGGGATTTGATGGCCCTTTGCGTTCTCGTTTTCATGACAGCTTCTCAAATAATAGAATAGAGTTTTTATCGTGGAAATCAGAACCATTTCCTTTTAAGCAGAAGCCTTCCATTCCCTGACCCGCTGAATGCGCTCCCTTCCGCTTTCCAATGCTCCTTGGATGTATCGATTCCAGGGGGCGTTTTTTTACTGTTTTTTGCTCTTCTGCCATTTTTCTCCCCGTATAGTTTCGTATGCCCCGCGCACAATAGGAGGGCGCTGTGGAGCCGACGGAGTTTTTTCACTGGAACAGGGAAGCGCCGCTTCTTTGGTCCGGAAATTCTCCTGCGGCGGCGCTTCTGAATCTATTCTTTTTGCAGGGAGGACCTTACCATGAGCAAGGACTGCACAAATGGCGGCTGCGGCTGCACCCCTAATCAGAGCATTAAATGCACTGTCAACAACTGCGCCAACCATTGCCAGGATAAGGACTATTGCGGACTGACCAGCATCCAGGTCGGCACTCATGAGTCCAATCCCACTATGGTTGAGTGTACCGACTGCCAGAGCTTCCGGATGAAATAATCCAGCCCCCCTTCTCTCCGGGGGGTACATAGTTTTGAATCAGGCATTGGGGGTTCTTTTGGAACTGCTGTGTTGTGTTGATGGATTTTTGCTTGAGAAAGGGCAGGTGTTCTTTATGCGGGAAAATTGGACGGCGCGGATTGCCGGGGGCGCGGCAGGCTTTGCAAATGGTCTGTTCGGCGGCGGCGGCGGGATGGTCTTCCTTCCTGTCGTCTCCCGCTGGGGGAATCTCTCCGCCCGGAAACGCTACGCTACCTGTGTGGGCGTCATCTTTCCGGTCTGTCTTGTCTCCGCCGCGGTTTACCTCTGGCATGACGGCGCTGCACTCTCCGACGCCTGGCCTTACCTCGCTGGCGGGCTGATCGGCGGTTGGTTCGGCGGGAAGCTCTATAACCGCGTCTCTACTAAATTTCTGAAATGGCTCTTTGCCGCGTTTCTCGTCTATGGGGGGGTGAATTACCTGCTGTGACTGCCTGGATTCTGCCCTTTCTCTGCGGTCTGGGGGCCAGTATTATCTCGGCCTGGGGCGTGGGCGGCGGGACTCTCCTGCTCCTTGTCATGACCCTCTTCCTTGGCGTCGACCATCGGACCGCCCAGGGAATCAATCTGCTCTTTTTCCTCCCTACCGCTGCAAGCGCGCTCTTCTGCCATGCCCGGAATGACTGCCTTGACAAGCCCTGCCTCAAAAACGCCGTGCCCTTTGCCGTCGCCGCCGCTTTGATCGGGGCCTGGATTTCTAATTGCGTCGATGTTAACGTCCTTCGGAAGCCCTTCGGTGTTTACCTGCTTCTCTCTGCCGTCTCCCTGCTCTGGCCTGCCAAAAAGGAGAAATCCGCGTCCTGATTTTTTGCGGTCTATTCTGTCGTTCCGTTGCCTTCGGGGGACAGATAGACCGTTTCATCCCGGATGCAGATGACGATTTCCGGCTTGTATTCGTCCAGATATTCCGTCAGCGTTTTTTCGTCGTAATAGCGGAAGTCTAAACTGCGCGTCTCGTCAAATGACTGCCATAACAGCGATTCCAGCGGGTTGGTGAACGAGTCGCCGTAAATCAGCGCTGACGGAAGCTCCGGACGGTTCGTTTGTATTGCCGTCTCCCCAATATCGCCGTTCATATAGACGCTGTAGGTCGCCGGTTCCCATTCCTGCTCCGGCACGCTGTACACCGTCGCTTCTACAGGCCGGCCGTTGTCGTACCGCTGGAATGGGATTTCCGGGCCTTCCGCAATCTCAAGCGTGTCTGCTGTCTCCTTCAGGCCGTAGAGCTTCCGGTTTGCTGAGCCTAAAAAACGGTTCGGGATTGTCGTCCAGTTGTAGTCTTCTTTTTTGTACGTTTTCAGTTCATATCCCGATTCCTGGGACAGCTTTCCCATCAGCGCCTCATATGCCGCGTACGCTCCCTGCATCGTGTAGTGATGGTCTGTCTCGTAATAGTATTCTTTCGGGAACCCTTCCGCTTCATACACCTTGTACATATCCAGAAACGGCACGCCGCGGGCTTCCATCTCTTCGCCAAATGTCTCCCGGACCGCTGACATCTGCCATTGACGGTTGTCCAAACAGGCGGGGTAGCTTTCCGCAAAATACGTCGATTGCAATGGTAGGCCCAGATAGCAGAAATAGCCGCCGTTTGCCTGTATTTTCTTTTGCAGCGACGCATAGCCCTCCGCCATCTCTGACGCTTGTCCGGGCACCTCCGTCAGGCCCCAGCGTAAGAATCCGTTATAGTCCAAAAGCTCCTTTGTTCCCGCCGTTACGCCGTTTACGGTCACCTTTCCCATGCCCATTTCCGCCTTTGTGTGGAGCTTCAGCATGGTGTTCCGTAACGCTATATGGTCCGTGTATGCCGCCTCCAGGTCTGTGAAATATTCACCGGTCCATAGCGCCGTCAACGTGGGCTTCGGGATCGGTTTCAGCGGCCTTTGCTCGTAGTATGACACCGTGTCCTGGGGGCCGAATATCGTGTAGCCTGCTATCGCGAACAGTCCCGCCGTGAACAGGATTATCAGTGTGAGTTCTATCGCTTTTTTCATGACGGGCCTCCTTAAAACTGGAAGTAAATAAATGGGTTGAAGCCGCTGCTGACAAGATGGATTACCGAAATTCCGCCCAGTGCCAGCGCGATTGCCGGAGGCCCTGCCGTTTTCAGAATGCTGATTTTCTCCGGATTCCGGGACAGCTTTTCTTCAAGCATGGGTTTCAATGGCAGTGAGGCCAGTACCGCAAGCAGCCATTCCCAGCGGTATTGCAGGACCAGATAACTTGCCTGCTGGTTCCAGAGGCCGTCCGACGCTTTGCCGAACATCGCCGTCAGAAATGTCCATACCTGCGTCAAGCTCTCGGAACGGAACAGCAGCCAGCCCAGCATAATCAGTACCATTGCGTATATGTGGCGGATTGGCCTCGGCGCGGACGCAACTGCTTTCCCCCATAACCAGCGTTCACCCATCAGCAGAACCGCGTAAAACAGGCCCCACAGGACGAAATTCCAGGCCGCGCCGTGCCAGAGTCCGGTCAGGCTCCAGACCGCCAGCAGATTCCAGATTTGGCGTTTCCTGCTTACCCGGCTGCCGCCCAACGGTATATAGACGTAGTCCCGGAACCAGGAGCTAAGCGATATGTGCCAGCGACGCCAGAATTCTGTGATGGATTGGGAGATATACGGATAGCGGAAGTTCTCTCCAAAGTGAAAGCCGAATATCCGTCCCAGTCCAATGGCCATATCTGAATAGCCTGAAAAATCAAAGTATATCTGCGCCGTGTATGCCAGCACGCCCAGCCATGCAAGCCCTGTGGACAGCATCGCCGCCCTTTGCCCAAATACCTCGCCCGCAATCTCCCCCATCGGATTCGCAAGCAGAACCTTTTTCGCCATGCCAAACAGAAAACGCTGTACCCCTGCCGCCGCGTCCTCTATCGTCTCCTGCCGGGCCGTAATGTCCTTTGCTACGTCTGTATAGCGTACAATCGGACCCGCTATCAGCTGTGGAAACAGGACAATATATAACGCTGTGTGAAACGGATTCCGGGCAGGCTTCTCCTGGCCCCGGTATACGTCTATTACATAACTCATGCTCTGAAATGTATAAAAGGATATGCCTATGGGGAGCACGATTTCCGGAGACGGCAGGCCTGGGATGATGTGGGACAGATTGCTTAACAGAAAATTTGTGTACTTGAATACCATCAGCATCCCTACGTCAAAGATCACCGCAGTCCATAAGCCTGTCCTGCGCCATCGGGGATTTCCTGCCAGCAGCCCGCAGACGTAATTTACCCCGATGGACAGGACAATCAACGGCATCAACCGCCAGCCGCCGCAGCTGTAGAAGATCAGGCTGAACAGCAGCAATACACCGTTCCGCCAGCTCCGTGTCCTGATGATCGGGATGTAATACGCCAGTAACAGCGCGGGTAAAAATCCAAACAAAAACAATACGCCGCTGAATACCATGCCTTTCCTCCTGCCTTGTTTTCTTTCGCGTTCTTTCTCGCGTTTGACTATAACGCAATTCCTTCCAAAACGCAAGCAATCTTTTTTTCGCTCCTTGATTTTGGGGCTTGATTTTCTCTGCGTTTTGTGCTATCCTTATTTTAATTTCATACGATTGTAAGC
Source organism: uncultured Oscillibacter sp. (assembly GCA_910577405.1). Classification (GTDB taxonomy): domain Bacteria; phylum Bacillota; class Clostridia; order Oscillospirales; family Oscillospiraceae; genus Oscillibacter. The sequence continues at coordinate 44,837 of CAJTMG010000024.1, forward strand.
CGGGGAGCTTGCGCAGGCAGGCTGAGAGGAAGTTTTTTGCTTCGACCCGTGACCTGATTTTGGATAATGCCAACGTAGGGAGCTGTCATTGCCGTCTTGCACCTTCGCTTGTACGGATTCTCCTCCCAGTTTCTGGGGGGCTTTTTTGTTCGCCAGGCTTGCAGTCATTTTTAAGGAGGTCCTTTTTTATGCTCAACCTGTTCGTGAACTCTGACGGCGGCCTGACCGTGGGCGGCTACGTTCTATGCTTCGCTCTCTTTGCCGCCTCCCTTCTCTGCGCCTTCGCTTTCGTTGACCGGCATGGCGCAAAAGCCTCCGGCCCCAAACAGCTTGCTTTCTGCGCTATGGCCGTGGCCCTTGCTTATGTCGCCAGCTTTATCAAGCTCTTCAAGCTCCCTTACGGCGGTTCCGTTACCTTGCTCAGTATGCTCTTTATCGTCCTCGCCGCTTACTGGTTCGGTACTCGTACGGGCATCCTTGTCGGCTTCGCTTACGGCCTGCTCCAGTTCCTTCAAGAGCCTTACTTCCTTTCCCTCTTCCAGGTCTGCTGCGATTACGTCCTCGCGTTCGCTGCCCTCGGTATCGCGGGGTGCTTCCGGCATCGGAAAAATGGCCTGTCCCTTGGTTACGCCGCCGCCGTCCTGTCCAGAGGCGCGTTCCATGCCCTAGTGCTTTGTAAAGTCTAAACCTCTATAATAGGGTAAAGATGTTTCAGCTTGGTTCTGGCATCGTTCGTAGTGAACTGCCAGTCAACGCCCTTTTGAGCGGAAT
>CAJTMG010000025.1 GCA_910577405.1 uncultured Oscillibacter sp.
AACACTTGAGGCTATGCCTTCTTTTTTGTCATTTTTCAGATTTGCTCATTTATAGATAAAGTTATACGCCGCCGCTTCTGGATTTCCTCTTTTTTTCTCAATATTTTTGAAAAACTTTCTCTGCCGCCCTTTACACCATCTCATGAGGGGTCTACAATAAAGGCGCAAAGGGGAGGCAGATGTGCTCTTAAAAGGAACCATCCGCGCCCGTCTGCAAAAAACGACAGGAAGGGGGAAGGGTCAATGCCGGTATCGCTGTGGGCGGTACGGTGGACGCGTCCACTGACAGAAGAGGAATCCGCCGCGCTGACAGACCTGCTGCCGTCCGCCCGAAGGGAACGCCTCTCGCGCCTGAAATCGCCGGAGAAGCGTCAGGAGGCTCTCTGCGCCTATGGATTGCTCCTGCTTGCGCTCCGCCGTCTGAAAAACTGGACAGACTTCCCGGAAACGGCCCTGAACGACGGAGGAAAGCCCTTTTTCCCGGATTGCCCGGACGTACAATTCAGCGTCAGTCATACGGCGGGCGCGGCGTTGGCTGCGGTATCGGGCCAGCCGGTGGGAGCGGATATTGAACAGATCAGGCCTCTCCGCCAGGCGTTTATGCGGAAACTCATGGGTGTTGAGGATCAGGACGTCTTTTTCCGCAGCTGGGTCCGCCGGGAGGCCCGTACAAAATGCACCGGCGCGGGGATCGGCTCCATGCTCCGGACGGAACCGCCCATGGAAGCAGGGGAATTTTATCAGGAGGCGGATGTATTCCCAGGCTATCAGGCAGGCGTGGCATACCGCGGTTCCGGCCCGATAAAACTCGCCCGCCTGGAGCTGGAGGACTTGATTGGAGGTTTGCTGTGAACGAACAGGTATTGATAGATTTTGTGCTGGAGTTTGCCCGGAGCGTCGACGGCCTGCAACGAAAATACGCGCCGGAACTTGCAGAAGACCGTCAGACCGCGTCGGAGGTGTTTGCCGCCTATCATCAGGAAATGGAGGCCCTTTACACTCGCTTCCTAACGCCCCGCAAACGCCATTGCTATTACTTCGGCCTGTCGGACCCGCCGGAATTCCACGGGCTGGAGGACGGTCCGGAGTGCGTGGCGGACTGTAATGGAAACCGTGCCGAAATCACCATACTGTCTGCGAAAGGCGGTCTGGATTATCGGTTCAATCTCCGATGCAGGGACGGCGCGTGGAGGATCAACAGTTTTCAGCAGCGGGTCCGCACAGCAAGACAAACCTATCAATGGGAATATGGCTGTTTTTAGTTCAGTGTTTCGGCGGATTGGGCAAAAAGTTCCGCGATACGTTCAGCGGTAGCAGGGCAGGAGGTCAGATCGGGGTCCCGGGCCAGAAGGTCTTCTGCGGCTTTCTGGGCCTCTTGAAGAAGCTGGGCATCCACGCCGAGGTCCGCGATTTTCAGGCCCGGCAGACCATGCTGGCGTTCACCGAAGAAATCTCCCGGACCACGCAGGCGCAGATCTTCCTCCGCGATTTTGAACCCGTCCGTAGTCTTCACCATCACCCGCAGGCGCTGAAGGGTCTCCTCATTCCGGCTGTCGGAAATCAGCACGCAATAGGACTGATGCTCCCCGCGCCCAACTCGGCCCCGGAGCTGATGGAGCTGGCTTAAACCGAAGCGTTCCGCGTTTTCCACCACCATCACAGCGGCGTTGGGCACGTCGACCCCTACTTCGATCACCGTCGTGGAAACCAGAATATCCGTCTCGTGACCCGCAAAGGCCCGCATCACCGCATCCTTCTCTTTGGGCTTCATCTTGCCATGGACAAAAGCGACCTTCAGATCCGGAAAAACCTCCTTCTGTAAGGTCTGGGCGTACTCCGTCACAGCCTTCCGATCATCTCCGGGGTCGTCGTTTTCGGACACCTGGGGACAGACGATATAAGCCTGCCGCCCCTGGTCCACCAGCTTCCGGATAAAGCCATAGACCCGGGGATGGTAGCTTCCGGGCACCCGGGAGGTCTCCACCGGCTTCCGTCCCGGGGGAAGCTGGTCGATAATGGAAACATCAAGGTCGCCGTAAAGAATCAGCGCCAGGGTCCGTGGGATGGGTGTGGCCGACATGACCAGCGTGTGGGGATGCCTGCCCTTAGCCGCCAGCGCCGCTCTTTGGGCCACGCCGAAACGGTGCTGTTCGTCCGTCACCACAAGGCCCAGGTCCGCGTAATCCACCCCGCCGGTAATCAACGCGTGGGTGCCGACGATGAAATCCAGCTCTCCGGCGGCAAGCTGTGCGGAGATGGATTTTTTTGTTTTGGCTGTCGTGGAACCGGTCAGCAGCGCGCAGCGGATTCCCAGAGGCTCCAGCAGCGGCCCCAGACCGTCATAATGCTGCTGGGCCAGGATTTCCGTGGGAGCCATCAGCGCCGCCTGACGTCCGTTTTTTACGCAGAAGTAGACGCAGGCTGCCGCCACCATGGTTTTCCCGGAACCTACGTCCCCCTGACAGAGGCGGTTCATGGGCGCGCCGGAGGACATATCGGTCAGGGCCTCGTCCACGCACCGCTTTTGGGCCTTTGTCAGGGTAAAGGGCAGGGCGTTATAGAACCCGTCCATATCGACCGCCTGACAGGGGGGGACCTCCACCACTTCCCGGCGCTTCCGCAGACGCCGCAGGCCGATGGTAAACAGGAACAGCTCTTCAAAGGCCAGCCGCCGCCGTGCCAGGTCCAATGCCTCGGCGTTTTCCGGAAAGTGAATGTTCTCATAGGCGTACCCGATCCGGCAGAGCTGGTGTTCCTGCCTGATTTCGTCGGGAAGCACGTCCGGCAGGATATCGGCGCAGGCGTCCAGGCCCTGGCGGATGCAACGGGAGAGCACCAGCTGACTGACCCCCGCCGTCAGAGGATACACAGGCACAATGCGCCCTGTAAGCTCCTGCCGTCCCTCGGGTTCCACGATAGGGGAGGCCATCCGCCGCCGGGGACCGTCGCCCTCCGCCCGGCCACAGAAAATGTAGGTCTCCCCCTTCCGCAGGCTGCCCTTCAGCCAGGTCTGATTGAAGAAAGTCACATCCAGAACGCCGGTATCGTCCACCGCCCGGAGCTTCACCAGCGTCAGCCCAGGCCGGATAAAGGAAGCCGTAGGCGGGGCGGCGATCATAGCGGCGACGCAGGCAGTCTCGTCCGGCGACAGGTCCGCAATCCGCCGCAGCTCCGTTCGGTCCTCGTAGCGCCGGGGGAACCAGGAAATCAGCTCCCGCAGCGTCCGGACCCCCAGCTTTTCCATGGCCGCCGCTCGTTTTTCCCCTACGCCTACGATGGTCTGTACATCTGTATTCAAATCCGCCATGTTCTGCCTCCTTTTTCATAACCAAACCCAAAAATCCCCCTAAATCATAACCGATTCAGGGGGGCGCGCATACCCGGCGGGAACTCGTGCGGCAACATGACTGTATACTTCCTCTTTATTATCGGACGTTTTCACAGAAAGTTAAGACCCTCAAGAAAAATTTCTCCCTTCAAGGCTCCGGATGTCGGCGGAACTGGGCAATTCTACGGTCGTGGAAGGGAAATGATTCCGGATTTGTGACAGAAAACTATTGAAAAGCGGAAGGATTTGCCGTAGAATAAACAAAGCGCCGGACGGAGGCCAGAGCAGCGCCGTCTGGAAAAGAAGGAGAGAAGACCATGCGAGTGATTACCGGCAGCGCCAGAGGACGGCGGCTGGGAGAACTGGAGGGCCTGGAAACCCGTCCCACCACCGACCGGGTGAAAGAAGGCGTGTTCAGCGCGCTGCAATTTGAAATCGAGGAGCGGCCCGTGCTGGACCTCTTCGCCGGCACCGGTCAGCTTGGGATCGAATGCCTCAGCCGGGGAGCGCCGTCGGCAGTCTTCGTGGACAGGCGGCGGGACGCGGTGAGGCTGGTGCGGGACAACCTGGAAGCCACCGGCCTTTCAGAACGGGCCAGAGTGGTGCAGGGAGACGCCTTGGACTTTCTGCGGAGCGCCGGGGAGCGTTTCGGACTGATATTCCTGGACCCGCCCTATGCCTCCGGTCTGCTGGAGGAGGTCTTTCAGGAGCTGGCCCGGCGGGATTTCCAGACGCTCCTGCCCGGGGGCATCATCGTGGCGGAGCATCCCGCGGACAAGCCCGGACCCATGGCGGATGGATTGACCGCAAAGACCTACCGCTATGGAAAAATCTCGGCGACGCTTTACCGCCGAATTCAACAGAACGAGGAATGAGTCATGAGAACAGCGATTTGCTCCGGCAGCTTTGACCCCATTACCCTGGGGCATCTGGATATCATTGGCCGCGCCGCCGGATGCTTCGACGAAATCTGGGTCTGCGTCAGCCCCAACGCCGAGAAAACCAGCCCGATGTTTTTGCCGGACCAAAAGCTGGAAATGGTCCGGGCAGCTGTGGCCCACCTGCCGAACGTATATGCTGAACTCTGGCCGGGGCTTCTGGCTGAGTTCGCCGCCGCCCATCAGGCCAGCGTGATTGTCCGGGGCGTCCGCTGCGTGTCGGATTTCGATAACGAGTACCAAATGGCCTTGATTAACCGGGGACTCCGGCCCGGCCTGGAGACAATGCTGCTGCCCGCCAGCGGGGAATTCCAGCATTTCAGCTCCTCCATGGCCCGTGAAATGATTCGCTACCGCCAGCCGCTGGAGAAGTACCTGCCCGCGCCCATCATCCCCCTGGTGGAAAAACTGCGGGAAGAAGGAGGAACGAAACATGGCCAATAACGATATCAACCGGTTGATTGATATGCTCTGCGAGAAGATCGAGGAGGCCAAGTCGCCTGCCCTGAAGCCCAATATGCGGATTGTGGACAATAACGAAATGCTGGATCTTCTGGACGAACTCCGGGCGCAGCTTCCGGTAGAGCTGAAGCAGGCCCAGGATTTGATGGAAACCCGGGACCGCTTCATCGAAACCGCTAAGCAGAAGGCGGAAAAAATGATCCGGCAGGCCGAGCTGGAGGCCAAGACCAAAGTCTCCGAAAGCGAAATCCTCTATGCCGCAAAGGAACGGGCCCGACAGATTATCTCCCAGGCCGAGGAACGGGCGCGGCGGCTCTACCAGGTGGCAAACGAGTACGCCGACGACGCCTTGACCCGCACCGAGGAAGCTGTACAGGCCGCCCTCAGCGAAGTCAAGGAGTCCCGGGCACGCTTCCGCGCAATTTCCGCCGCCCGGCTCCAGGAACAGCGGGATAAATTGGATCGAAAGCCCCAGTCGGAGGATGAAGAGAAATGATTCGGTGAATTTTGTGAAAAACGACGAAATATTTTGGGCTTTTTCTCTAAAAAAATCTGGTTTTTACTGGCAGATTGCTGAAAACACCTCCATTGCCGCAGGATGTTGCGCCAATGGGGGATTTTTTTGCACAAGAACTCTGTTCTAAAAGCGAAAACCGGCGTTTTATTTTTGAGTTTTTTGAAGGAAAATGGAGAGAATTCGAGATTTGTGGGGGATTCATGTCGAAAAAAAATTCTTGCTTTTTTTGAAAAATTTTCGTATACTCATACCTAAGATGGGGTGATGGAAATAAAAGCGTGGGGATTTGTGCCACGTGAAAGCGGCTGTGTGGGGATCATTTCCCATCCCGCTGCCAAAATACATCGCGGAAGGGGACCGCTATGGCGAGACTGGTGGGCAAGTCCAACAACAGTATCGACGCCAAGGGCCGTCTGGTCATCCCGGCCACCATGCGGGAAGCCCTGGGGAAAACCTTCTATATCACCATCGGCGCGGGAGGCTGCCTGACCATCTACCCAGAGAGCAAGTGGGAGCAGATTGCCGAGGAAATGGACGAGCTGCCCTACTCCGAGGCCCGGGCCCTGTCCCTGCTGTGCGCAAACGCTGTCCAGTGCGAGCCGGACGCCCAGGGCCGAGTCCTGCTGCCGGCTTCCCTGCGGAACTACGCGGGGCTGAAAAAGAGCTGTACCATCGTGGGCCTGAACAGCTTCGCCGAAATCTGGGACCAGGACGCCTGGCTGGAACGGGAACGGAAAATGCTGGCGGAGTGCGACCTGGAATCCGCACTGGACGCCCTTTCCCGGAATCGCCGGAACAGAGGATAAATTATGGAGTTTACTCATCAGCCCGTACTGCTGGAGGCCTGCATTCAAGGGCTTCGGATTCGTCCGGAGGGCCTTTACCTGGACGGTACTCTGGGCAGGGCGGGGCATTCCCGGGAAATCGCAAAGCGGCTGACCACCGGCCGGCTGATCTGCATCGACCGGGATCAGGACGCTATCAACGCCGCAGAAGAACGTCTGGGTCCCTGGCGGGAACGGGTGACGCTGGTCCATGGGAATTTCGCCGGTTTGAGGGAGATTCTCGAGAACCTGAACCTGGGGCCTTTGAATGGGATGCTGTTTGATTTGGGTGTTTCATCGCCGCAGCTGGATGACGCGTCCCGTGGTTTTTCTTACAAGAAGGACGCGCCGCTGGATATGAGAATGGATCGCTCGGCGGCGCTGACGGCAAGAGAAGTCGTAAACTGCTGGAGCTTCGAGGAGCTTAGGCGGATTTTGTACGAGTACGGCGAGGAGCGTTACGCCCCCGCTGTCGCAAAGGCCATTGTGAACGCCCGGCCATTGGAGACAACGCTGGAGCTGGCGGAGGTCATTCGTTCCGCTATGCCGCCGAAAGCCCTGCGGGAGAAACAGCACCCGGCAAAGCGGAGCTTTCAGGCCATCCGGATCGCTGTCAACGGAGAGCTGGACGCGCTGCCGCCTATGCTGCAAGCCGCGGCGGACGCTCTGGCTCCCGGCGGACGGCTGGCCGTTATCACATTTCACTCCCTGGAAGACCGTATCGTGAAGCAGACCTTCCGGGAGCTGGCTCGGGGCTGTGTGTGCCCGCCTTCGTTTCCGGTGTGTGTGTGTGGACGGAAACCTATTGTGCGGCTGGACAAGCCTGTGACCCCTGGCCCGGAAGAGCTGGAGGTAAACCCAAGGGCCAGGAGCGCCCGGCTTCGGGTGGCGGAGAGATTATAGGAGAGAGAAAACGCCCCGGCAGCTCCGCAGCGGATCACCGTTTTGCGGCGGACCGGGGCGGGTACGTTCACGGATGCAGACGATTGAGGGGAGGGGTTATTCATGGCGTCGGCAGTGCGCGGCGAGGAATACCGCAGAAAGGGTGTTGGCGGAAGTCTGGCCTATGACCTGGATTGGGCGGTGCGGGAACGAGAGCTTCGGCACGCGGGAGAGGCTAAGACCCGGCAGGATGCAAATGTTTACACAATGCCGGAGGTCCAGGTGCGGGCAAGACTGTCCATCTCCCCTATGGCGTTCTTGTCCGTGTCGGCTGTTGCGGTGCTGTCAGTTCTGGTGCTGCTGAGCTATGTAAAGCTGACAGCGCTGTCTGCAAATACAGTGGCGCTGCGTTCGGAGCTGTCGGAACTGGAGACAAAACACGTGCTGCTGACGGCGGAATACGAGCAGATGTTTGACATGGCGTCGGTGAAGGAAGCCGCGGAAGCCGCCGGTATGGGTAAGCCCAGCAGCAGTCAGATCGTGCGTCTGGAGCTTTCCGATGGAGACACGGCCGTCGTGTACCAGCAGGAGTCGCCTGGGATGCTCCGCCGTCTTCTGACGTCCCTTCATGGCGGGATTTATGCTGTGGTGGAATATTTTGATTGACTGCCGCACTACAATGGACTGAGAAAGGCCGCAGTCGAGAGTTTGCAGCGGGGAGTGAGAAGAGGGCTTCTTACTCCCCCTTTCCAAGTCTTGGAGTTGGGAGGAATGAAAGGATGGCAAGACAGCTTCCGAATTTCAATCCGCTGAAGAACCGGAGGAAAAGCGACGCCGCCCGCCGTGCCAATCAGGTGATCCGGTCCCGGACTATGCTGATGATGGCCGTTCTGGGCGTGGGAACGTTCCTTGCGCTGTTCGGAAGGCTTTATCATTTGCAGGTCAACCGCCATGGCGAGATGCAGGACCGGGCGGTGCATCAGCAGACCCTGACGACCCAGATTTCGGCGTCCCGGGGGGCGGTTTACGATAAAAACCATAACGTTCTGGCGATTTCTGCAACGGCTGAGACGATCTTTATTTCCCCTATGGAAGTCAAGCAGTTTGTGGAACAGCAGGAGGAATCCATTGAGGAGGCGTCCAAGGCCGCGGCGGAAAAGGGAAAGCAGTATACCCCGCCGGAGATTCTGGATCAGGCATACATCGCCCGGGGCCTGAGTCATGTGCTGGGCTTGGAAGAGGAGAGCATTCTGGAGCTGATGGAGAAGACCTGGTCTCAGTTCGAGGTGCTGAATCAGAAGGCCGAAAAGGAACTGGCTGACGAGGTGCGGCGCTTTATCAACGGCGAGCTGGACGACGAGGGCAATGAGGTCCCGGAGGGCCAGCGGCGGACAGTGCGGGGCGTCTTTCTGCGGGCGGACTCCAAGAGGTACTACCCATACAACACCATGGCGGCCAACGTGATCGGCTTCGTGGACGGCGAGAACAAGGGCGGCGTGGGTCTGGAGGCTAAGTATAACGGCGTGCTGTCCGGAGAGTCGGGCATGACCGTTTCCGCTAAGGTCAATAAAATCGACCAGCCCCTTTTGTTTCAGTACGAGCAGTATTACGACGCTCAGAATGGGAATGATTTGCTGCTGACTCTGGATATCAATGTGCAGATTGCGTTGGAAAAGGGTCTGGAGAGTATGCTGAGCAAGTTCAACGCGGCAAACGGCGGCACGGGAATCGTGATGGATGTAAAGAGCGGCGCGATTCTGGGCATGGCTTCCTACCCGAATTACGATTCCAATCAGTACGGCACCCTCTATGACGAAAAACTCAAGGGTAAGCTGGCAAAAAGTCTTCAGGAGCTGGAACAGACCCGGAGCACCTATGAGACGGAAGAGGATTATAACGCCGCCGTCTCCAAAACCAAAAGCACCGCCGTCCAGACCCAGTGGCGGAACAAGTGCATCGACTCCACCTATGAGCCGGGTTCAACCTTCAAGCCCATCACCCTGGCCGCCGCTTTGGAGGAAGGTCTGGTCAATATGAATTCTACCTTCCAGTGCAATGGTTCCATTACGGTCAAGGGCTGGGATAAGCCGATCAACTGCTCCCGAAAAGGCGGCCACGGGCATCAGGTCCTCAAACAGGCTGTGGGGAATTCCTGCAACCCGGCATTTATCACCATGGGACTGAAAATCGGTACCCAGAAATATTATGATTACCTGAAAGCGTTCGGGCTGATGGAGCGGACCAATGTGGATATGATCGGCGAGGTTCCGGGGATCTTCGCGCCGGAGAAGGACTTTAATTCCAACGTGGTCTCCCTGGCGTCCTATTCCTTCGGGCAGACGTTCAATGTCACCCCTTTGGCCCTCATCCGCGCACAGGCCGCCTGCGTCAACGGGGGATATCTCTACGAGCCTTACATCGTTGAGCAGGTCCTGGACAGCGACGGCAATATTATTCAGCAGCATGAGCCTACCTGTATCCGGCAGGTCGTCAGCGAGGAGACTTCCGCCAAGGTTCGGGAATGCCTGGAATACGTAGTGGCCTCCGGGACAGGTTCCAACGGACAGGTCGCGGGCTATCGCATCGGCGGCAAGACAGGCACGGCGGATAAGACCGGCACCAAGACCCCCGAAAATCCCAAGGGCGATATCGTGGTTTCCTTCATGTGCTTTGCCCCGGCGGACGACCCTCAGTACATCATGCTCCTGACCATGGACACACCCAGCCGTACCACCGGCACCTATCCCTCCGGCGGCAGTATGGTAGCGCCTACAGCCAGCCAGATTATGGGCGAGATTCTGCCGGTTTTGGGCGTGGAACCGGATTATTCGGATGAAGAGATGTCCGGCGCGGACGCGGCTGTGCCCAATGTGGTAGGCCAGACCGCCGCCGATGGCAAAGCAAAGCTGGAGAACGCCGGGTTTGCCTGCCGGACAGTGGGCAGCGGCGAAATGGTGACGGATCAGACCCCGGCAGGCGGCGCGATTATCCCCAATAATGCAACCGTCGTGCTGTACCTGGGCCAGGAGAAGGAAGACAAACAGTGCGTGGTGCCCAATGTGATCGGCAAGACCGCCGCAGAAGCGAATACGGCCCTGACCAACGCGGGTTTGATTATGCGGGTAGCGGGAACCACCAGCACCAGTTCCGGGGATGTGCATGCTATTTCTCAGGACCGGGCCGAGGGGACGGAACTGCCTCCCGGAAGCGTGGTGACGGTGCGCTTCGGAAATAACTCTGTGTTGGATTAAGACAGCTTTTGCAAGATTTTCAGCAGGATTTTGTCTATGCAGGGAGTCTGTTTTTGAAGATACTGGCCGTGTATCATTAGATTAGGGAGGTTCGCGAAATGAAAGTGAAAGAGCTGCTGCACGGCTGGGAAATCCTCTCCGCTGCGGACGGCGTGCTGGAAACGGAAGTCTCCGGCGTCTGCTGGGATTCCCGGGAGGTCCGGCCGGGAGACCTGTTCGTGGCTATGACCGGGTTCGCTGCCGACGGACACCGATTTATTCCCCAGGCAATGGCGGCGGGCGCGGCGGCGGTGCTGTGCCAGAATGCCCCGGAGGATGGCGTGCCCTTTGTGCGGGTGCCGGATTCCCGGAGGGCGCTGGCTGTCGTAGGCGGGAATTTCTTCGGTCACCCGGCGGACGCGATGAAAATGACAGGCGTTACAGGCACCAACGGGAAGACGACCACAACCTATCTTCTCAAAGAAATTCTGGAATCCACCGGCGCAAAGGTGGGCTTAATCGGCACAAACCAGAATATGATTGGACAGGAAGCGCTTCCCGCAGAGCGGACCACGCCGGAATCCTTTGCTTTGCAGGCGCTTCTGGCCCAGATGCGGGATGAGGGCTGCACCCATGTTGTGATGGAGGTATCTTCCCACGCGCTGGCCCTGGACCGGGTTTATGGCATTCCATATGATGTGGGCGTGTTTACCAATCTGACTCAGGACCATCTGGATTTTCATCAGACCATGGAGGCATACTGCGGCGCAAAGGCGATTTTATTCCGGAACTGCCGCGCCGGTGTGGTGAACGCCGACGACCCCTGGACACCCCGGCTGACGGAAGGGGCTTCCTGCAAGCTTCTGACCTACGGGGAGCGGGCGGCGGCGGACCTGCGGGCGGAGGATGTGAGCTTGGGGATGGACCATGTGTCGTTCACAGCGGTTTATCGCGATTCACGGACGCCGGTGCGGGTGAATATTCCCGGCGGATTTATGGTTTACAATACGCTGGATGTGCTGGGCGCGGCGCTGGAGCTGGGGATTCCCATTGAGCAGAGCGCGGCGGTGCTGTCCAGGGCCGCCCATGTAAAGGGCAGGGTGGAAGTTGTGCCCACGCCCGGGAAAGCGTACACTATCCTGATTGACTACGCCCACAGCCCGGACAGCATGGTGAACGTTCTGCAAACGGTGAAGGGCTTCGCAAAAGGCCGGACCATTGCGCTGTTTGGCTGCGGCGGAGACCGGGATAAGGGCAAACGTCCGAAAATGGGCCGGGCCGCCGCGGAAAACGCCGATTTTGCCATAGTGACCACCGACAATCCAAGGACCGAACGCCCCGGAGACATTATCGCGGATATCCTGCCGGGTCTGGAAGGCCTGGGGACGCCTTACGAGGTGGTGGAGGACCGGGTGGAGGCCATACACTGGGCGATGGACCATGCGGAGCCCGGCGATGTGATCGTACTATGCGGAAAGGGACACGAGACGTATCAGGAGGTAGGTCACGAAAAGCGGCACATGGATGAGCGTGAAATCGTCCGGGATTATTTGTAAGACGTGAATCGAGACGCGAAAAATCCTGACGCGTTCGTTTTCATGATAACAGCAAGAGAGGGAGAAATATGGAAAAACAAATGCTGCTGACCATCGGCGTGAGTTTTGTACTGACGCTGGTAATTGGTCGGTTTGTCCTGACGGAGCTGCGGAAGCTGAAAGCCGGCCAGGAGATACGGAAGGACGGCCCCGCCTGGCATTCCGGGAAGGCCGGCACGCCGACTATGGGCGGAATCATGTTTATGATCGGCGCGGGCGTCACAATTTTTGTCCTGGGCTGGCAGGAAATGCTGGAGGGCCGGTTCGCGCACCTGTATGTTTATCTGTTCGCCCTGATTTTTGGCATGATCGGCTTTGTGGACGATTACCGCAAGGTCCGCCAGCATCAGAACGAGGGCCTGACCGCGAAACAGAAGTTTATCCTCCAACTGGCCGCGGCGGTGGTGTTCCTGAGCCTGATGCGTTACGAGGGAATGCTGACCCCTTGGCTGTATGTGCCGTTTGTGAATATCAGTATTGAAATCAACTGGATTGTGTACCTGATGTTCGCTGCCTTCGTGATTGTGGGCTGTGTGAACGCGGTGAATCTGACCGATGGCATTGACGGGCAGGCGACAGGCGTGACGTTCGTGGTGATGGGCTTCTTTACCGTCGTGGCCTTGTTCTGGAAGCTGACCCCTCTGGCCCTTTTCCCGGCGGCGCTGATGGGGGGACTGGCTGCTTTCTTCCTGTACAACCATCATCCCGCTAAGGTCTTTATGGGCGATACAGGAAGCCTGTTTCTGGGGGGCGCGGTGGCAGCTCTGGCCTTTGCGATGGATATGCCCTTGATCCTGATTCCCGTGGGCATTGTCTATATTATGGAAACGCTGTCGGATATCATACAGGTGGTTTACTTCAAGGCTACCCACGGCAAGCGCTTTTTCAAAATGGCGCCCCTGCATCATCATCTGGAACTGTCCGGATGGAGCGAGGCAAAGCTGGTAACGGTCTTTTCCGCCGTGACGCTGGCCTTCTGTGTGCTGGCCTGGCTGGGGATACAGGGCCGCTATTGAGTTTGTAATGGCTTGAAAACAGGAAAGGAGGAACGCCTATGGCCGCAGGTAACGGCGCAATGGGAAGACGTCCGGCGCCCCAAAGGAAACCGCCACCGCCTTCCCAGCAGCGCAGGCCTACGCAAAGACCGCCGTCGGGTTACAGCGGGCAGTCAAGGCGCGGGAGCCAGCAGAGGAAACCGGCGTCGGGCTACGGGCAGTCCCGAACCGGAAGCCAGCAGAGGAAACCCCGCGGCAGCGCCACCACGTACCCGCAGAGAAGACGGCCGCAGATCAGCCGGGAGGAAGCCCTCCGACGGCAGGAGATGCGCCGTCTCAAGGAGGAACGGGAAGCCCAGATGCGGGCCGAAAGCGAAGCCCTCGCCAAAGGCCCCGTGGATCTGCCCTTCTGCCTGCTGGTCATGCTCCTGACGGCAGTGGGACTGGTGATGCTGCTCTCGGCTAGTTTTCCGTCGGCTTACTACGAGTCCGAAGGCAAGAATCCAACGGCTTACTTCAATAAGCAGGCGCTGTTTGATTTGATGGGCATTGCCGCCATGTTCTTTATCTCCAAGTTCAATTACCAGAGGTTCCGGGGCGCGGGGAAAATCCTGATGTACGTCTCTGTTTTCCTGCTGGTGCTGGTGGCGATCCCACATAATCCGCTTGCCAAGACCATCAAAGGCGCTACTCGCTGGCTGGGGGTTCCTGGCACGCCTTTGCAGTTCCAGCCTTCGGAAATCGCGAAAATGGCGGTGATTATCTACTTTTCCGATACGATTTCCAGAAAGATGGATAAAATGCACTCCTTCCGTCAGGGAGTCGCGCCGTATGCCGCCTGTCTGATCCTGATCGCGGGCTTGGTGGCCATTGAACCCCATCTTTCCGGCGCGATTCTGATTCTCGGCGCAGGGGCGGCTCTGATGCTGGTGGGCGGCATCAACTGGGCTTGGGTCATCGGCGCGGGAGGTCTGGGCGCGCTGCTGATGTGGTTTGCTGTCTTTGTGGTGGGGTATAACTCGTCACGAATAGAATACTGGCTGAACCCATGGGCCGACGCGCAGGATAAGGGCTACCAGCTGTCACAGAGCCTGATTACCATCGGGTCCGGAGGGCTGCTGGGCGTAGGTCTGGGGAAGAGCCGTCAGAAATTCCTGTATCTGCCGGAGGAACATAACGATTTCATTTTTGCGATTATCTGCGAGGAATTGGGTTTGATCGGCGCGGGACTGATTATGATGCTCTTCGCGGCGCTGATTCTCCGGGGCTACTGGATTTCCCTCCATGCAAAGGACCGCTTCGGAAGCCTGCTGGTGGTGGGGGTGATTACCCTGGTAGCCGTCCAGACCTTCCTGAATATTGCAGTCGTCACGGGCTTCCTGCCGACCACCGGCATCTCCCTGCCATTCTTCAGCTACGGCGGCACGGCCCTGACCATACAGCTTGCGGAAATGGGCATCGTTCTATCCGTCTCAAGGCAGATGCGGCCCGTCAAATCCGGTTAGCGGGGAGGGAGTACAGTGAGCAGGCAAATTCAAAGAGCGGCCTTTACCTGCGGCGGCACAGCGGGTCATGTGAATCCGGCCATCGCCCTGGCGCAGCTGATGTCGGAGCAGAACCCGACAGTGGAATTCCTCTTCGTGGGCGCGGAACGGGGGCTGGAAAAGGACTTGATTCCAAAGGCTGGCTATCCCTTCCGGACCGTGCATATTTCCAGCTTTCACCGGTCCTTCAGGCCAAGGGAAATCAAGCACAATCTTATTTCCGTGGGCAATCTGCTCAGAGCGCCCAGGGAGGCAAAGGCGATTCTGAGGGAATTCCAGCCTGATGTGGTCGTGGGCACCGGGGGCTACGCAAGCTATCCTTTGGTGAAGGCCGCGGCAAAAATGGGTATTCCCACGGCAGTCCACGAGTCCAACGCGGTGCCAGGGCTGACGACGGAAATGCTGGAGCCTTACGCGGACCGTATCCTGGTGGGCTTCGAGTCCTGCCGGAAGCACTACCGCCATCCGGAGAAGGTCATCGTGACGGGCACGCCGGTCCGGGGAGATTTCTTTGCCCAGACAAAAGAGGAGGCAAAACGGCAGCTTGGAATCGACGACGGCAGACCGCTGATCGTTTCCTTTTGGGGGTCCCTGGGGGCGTTGGGGATGAACCGGCAGATGGTGGAATTCATGGCCCTGGAAGCCGCGAGGGAGCCGTTCCATCATATCCACGGCGCGGGAAAGCAGGGCTATCCGGTTATGAAAGCGGCCCTTGCGGAAAAAGGCGTGACGCTGGAAGACCATCCGGCGCTGCAATTGCGGGAGTATATCTACGATATGGCTCCGGTGATGCGGTCGGCGGACCTGGTGATCTGCCGGGCGGGAGCGTCTACCATCAGCGAGCTGACAGCCCTGGGCGTTCCGGCTTTGATGGTCCCGTCTCCCTATGTGACAAACAATCATCAGGAGAAAAACGCCCGGGCATTGGAAGAGGCTGGCGGCGCGGCGGTGCTCCTGGAAGCGGAAGCCTCCGGACCGGCCATGTTTCAGGCGGCCTGCGGGATACTCCATGACGAGGAACGCAGGAAGAAAATGGAAGAAGCGATGAATTCTCTTGGGGTTCGGGACGCGGCGGAACGAATTTTGCAGACCGTGGCGTCCATCGGAAAGTAACCAGAAGGTCCCTCCGCCCATAGGATAGGGCAGCGATTCAGTGAGTGGAGGGAAACGGGTATGAGTCAACTTATTATCAAAGGCGGCAGAAGGCTGCATGGGGAAGTGGCGGTACAGGGAGCAAAGAACAGCGTCCTGCCCATCCTGGCGGCCACGCTGCTGACGTCGGACACCGTGGCGCTGGAGGGCTGCCCCCGTCTGCGGGATGTGGACGCGTCCATGCGTATTCTGGAGGGCCTGGGCTGTTCGGTCCGCTGGGAGGGAAACACACTGACGGCAGATACTTCCGTCTTGCATCAGTGGGAGATTTCTGATATACTCATGCGGGAAATGCGTTCCTCGGCCGTTTTTCTTGGGGCAATCCTGGCGCGGTGCGGACAGGCGGAATTGAGCTACCCCGGCGGCTGTGAGCTGGGTCCCCGGCCCATTGACCTGCATCTTGCGGGCCTGCGGGAGCTGGGGGCGGAGATCGAGGAATGCGGCGGGCTGCTGCACTGCAAGGCTTCCCGGCTGCGTGGGAAGGAGATTGTGCTGAGCCTGCCGTCCGTTGGGGCCACGGAGAATCTGATGCTGGCCGCCTGCGGCGCGGAGGGCGTGACGACCATCGCCAACGCCGCGAGAGAGCCGGAGATCGTGGATTTGCAGGAGTTCCTGAATGCCTGCGGCGCAAGGGTTTCCGGCGCTGGAAGCTCTACGGTGGCCGTGGAGGGCGGACGGAAATTGCATGGGTGTACTTATCGGGTGATGCCGGATCGGATTGCAACGGCGACATATTTGTGTGCGGCGGCGTCCGCGGGAGGGGAGGTCTTCCTGCGGGGCGCCCGGGAGGACCATCTGGCCACGGTGACCGCCGTTCTGCGTGAGGCCGGGTGTACCTTGGAGAGCGACCCCGCGGGCATCCGGTGCGCGTGCAGGGAGCGTCCTATGGCAGTGCGCCCCGTGCGTACGGCTCCCTATCCTGGTTTTCCTACGGACGCACAGGCGATTTTAATGGCGGCGCTGCTGCGGAATCGGGGAACCAGCGTGTTTGAGGAAAATATTTTCGAGAATCGATACCGCCATGTGGACGAATTGACCCGTATGGGCGCGCGGATTCGCGTTTCCGGACGGACGGCGGTGGTCAGCGGCGTGGACCGTCTGTGCGGCGCGGCAGTGCGTTGTACGGACCTGAGGGGCGGGGCGGCGTTATGCGTGGCGGCTCTGGCGGCGGAGGGCGAGACCCAAGTGAGCGCTCTGCGGCATATCGACCGGGGCTATGAGAATCTGGAGCAGGACCTGAAGGCTCTGGGGGCGGACGCCGTTCGGACATGAATTAAGACAGAGAACTGGAGCGAAAAAAATGGCAAGACGGAGAAATCGACGGCGGAGGAAGAGGGGCTTCGGACTGCTCTATAAGATGTTGTCGGTAATAGTGATCTGCATGGCCATTGTGATTGCCCTGACGCTGTTCTTCCGGGTGGATTCCGTGGTTGTCAGCGGACAGCAGCGTTACACAGAGGAGGAGATCCGGACGGCCAGCGGCGTGCATCCCGGCGATAATATGTATCTTCTGAATAAGCACGAGGTGGCCCGGAATATCCTGCGGGAACTGCCGTATATCTCCACAATCCGAATTAACCGGAGGCTCCCGGACACGCTGCTGATTGAGATTCAGGAGAGCGGGAAGCCTATGGCGGTGGTGCAGGACGGGAGCGCCTGGCTTGTGAGCAGCGACGGGAAGATCGTGGAGCAGAAGCCGGAGGCCGAGGCTGTGAATTACGGCCTGATTACCGGCTGTGAGCTTCTGGCCCCGTCAGTAGGTACCTCCATCGCCCTGGCTACGGAGTACGCCGCCCAGCAGGAAAGCCTGATCAACCTGCTGGAGGCCCTGGAGGACGCCGGAATTACCGATGAGGTGGACGGCATTCGCCTGGACGACCTTTCCTATATCAATATGGACTACGGCGGCCGCTTCACCGTTCGGATTGCCTATAACGCGGATTACAGCTGGGAATTGACAAAGCTCACCCAGACCCTGGCCCGGGAGGAAATTCAGAGCAATATGACCGGCACCATAGACCTGCGCTTGGATGACGAGAACGTTTATTTGATGCAGAACGTCCGCTGAATCCCTCCAGACCGCAAGACATATGGAGTCTGGTCCGAAAACCGCAAGATCGTCCAGGAGAGTCCCCGGAGACGTACCCTTTCAGATGGCTGTAAAAATTTTCCCCTATTTCAAAAAGACCGGGATGAAAGGAAAAGAAGGCAGTTTTTTCAGAAAAATTGTTAAATGATTCGCAGGGGACTTGACCTGCGGCGGAAAGTAGCTTACAATATAAAGAAGGGCAATTTGTACGTTTGGAATAATCCGTGAGAGAGCGGGCCACGGCCCATTTTTTCACAAATGATAGCAGGAGGCAGCACTTATGGCATTTGGCTTGGAGACCGGTCCTGATACCGTGGTCAATATTAAAGTAATCGGCGTGGGCGGCGCCGGGAACAACGTGGTGAACCGTATGGTCCGCACTGGAACAAAAGGCGTAGATTTCGTGGCCATCAATACTGATAAACAGGCACTGAGCGTATCCAGCGCTACCGATAAGATTCAGATTGGTGAGAAGCTGACCCATGGGCAGGGCGCCGGCTCCAATCCGGAGGTGGGCCGGAAGTCTGCCGAGGAGAGCCGGAACCAGATTGCCAAGGCCCTGGAAGAGACAAATATGGTCTTTATTACCGCCGGTATGGGGGGCGGTACCGGCACCGGCGCGGCTCCCATTGTGGCGGAGCTGGCCAAGGAAATGGATATCCTTACCGTCGGCGTGGTGACGAAGCCCTTCGGGTTTGAGGGCTCCCGGCGGATGCGGCAGGCCGAGGCAGGTATCGCGGAGCTGCGCACTAAGGTGGATTCATTGGTGATTATTCCTAACGAACGGCTGAAATTCGCTACCGATCAGAAGATTACCTTCGCCAACGCTTTCGAGATCGCCGATGACGTGCTCAGACAGGCCGTGCAGTCTATCTCCGACCTGATTCGGGATACCGGGTATATCAACCTGGATTTTGCCGATGTTACAGCTGTTATGAAGGACGCCGGACTTGCGCATATGGGCGTTGGCCGGGCCGCCGGTAAGGGGAAGGCCGAGGAAGCCGCACGTCTGGCCATCTCCAGTCCTTTGCTGGAAACCAGTATCAACGGCGCTCAAGGGATTCTTGTGAATGTGGCCGGTTCGCTTGATATCGGTCTGGAAGAGGTCGAACAGGCGGTGGGCCTGGTCAAGGACGCTGTACATCCTGACGCAAATACCATTTTTGGCGCTACTTTTGATGAAACACTTGACGATGAAATCCGTGTCACCGTTATCGCTACCGGTTTTGACCAGCCCCCCGGACAGCTCCCCAGCTTGCAGAGCGACCCGCCGCGGCTCCAGGTCATTACCCCCGCTTCTTCTACCATGCAGACCGTGCAGGTTGCGCCGGTGACGCCTGTTGCTCCCGTTGCGCCTGTGGCTCCTGTTGCTCCCGCGGCCCCTGTCGCTCCTGTGGAGACCCAGGCGGAACCTGCTCCCGCGCCTGTCCCGGAACAGCCGGACGCCAAGAAGGTCGTGGACGAGCTGATGAGTTCCAGGAGCGATTTGGACAAGGAGTTTGAGACGCTGATGAAGCTGTTCAACAAGCGGGACGGCGGCGGATACTGAGACCGTCAAAAAACAGAAAAAACTGGAGGAACCTGTGGGTGATTGCCTACAGGTTCTTTTTTGCGCATGGGGGACAGGAGCAGGAAGGCACGTCCATGGGGAATCTGGCGGTTTTTGCTTGTGGTGAATCGCGGGAAAGCGCAAATGATAAACGGGCCGGCGGTTCCGGGAAAATCGTGATAAATTCAAAAAAATGGTGTTGCCGGGGCCTTCGGCGGAATATAAGGAAAGGGGTGATTTGATTGTATGGACTTGCGCAAAGAGCAAAAGGCCTGCTGCGGTGCGGGGCGGCAGTACTGCTGGCGCTGCTGCTGTGCGGAGGCGTTCCGGTGAGGGCGGCGGAGAGCGGGCGGCTGCTGGTTCCGGTAGGGCATACGGTAGGCATCAAGCTGTTCTCCCGGGGCATTGTAGTCGTGAAGCTGTCCGACGGTCCCGCACGGGAAAGCGGCCTGCAAACCGGCGATGTGATTGTGAAGCTGGGCGGCAAGGCGGTCACGTCCACGGAACAGTTTCAGACGCTGCTCCAGGAGAACGGCGAGAGCACCGCGGATTTGCAGGTAAAGCGTTCCGGGGACAGCGTGACCGTGTCTGTAGCGCCCTCCAGAAACGATGAAGGCGTCTGCTGTATTGGCGCCTGGGTGCGGGACAGCATGGCCGGGATCGGAACCCTCACTTACTATGACCCTGCCGATGGAACCTTCGGCGCCCTGGGACATGGGATTACGGATGTGGATACCGCCCTGTTGATGCCCTTCTCCAACGGTTCTATTCTGCCCTCCACGGTCAAGGCGGTGAAAAAGGGTGAAGCAGGAGCCGCCGGGGAATTACGGGGCGATTTTGATCTTACCCGGAATCTGGGGACCCTGAGCGCCAATACCACCAGCGGCATTTTCGGCGTTATGGAAGCGCCGCCGGACGCAGAGGCATTGCCCATAGGAACCGCTGTGACGGGACACGCCGTTATACGCTCCAACGTTCAAGGCGACCAGGTGGGCGAGTATGCCGTGGAAATCCTGAAGGTGCTCCCCAACGCCGCTGACGGACGGGATCTTGTGCTCTCTGTTACCGATGACAGGCTTCTGGAGACCACCGGCGGCATCGTGCAGGGAATGTCCGGAAGTCCCATTATCCAGAATGGAAAGCTGGTGGGCGCGGTAACTCATGTCCTGCTGAACGCGCCGAATAAAGGGTATGGAATCCTGATTGAAAATATGCTGAAAGCAGCGGAAAGCTGACGATGCGGCAGAGGGGCGGATTGTCTCTCTGCCGTATGATTTTTGGCTGATAAAAGAAGGTTTCCCGTTGTTTTCAATAAAATTCCGGTAAAAACAAGACTGGAAAGTATCAGGCGTCTTCCTGTACTCCACGGCTTTGGAAGGGAGGAAGAAATATCTGAAAAATTTGAAAAAAGAGTTCTCTCCGGGCAAAAAATGTGGTATGATAGCAGTCGGCAATTTTACAGAAAACAAGAGAAAGAGGGCGTGAAAGTGAGCAGCCGAATGGATATGATAAACGGCTCGTTGGGAGATAAGATCATCAGGTACGCTGTTCCGCTGGCGGCCACGGGGATTTTGCAGCAGCTCTTCAACGCGGCGGATCTGGCGGTGGTAGGGCAGTTTTCCGGCAAAAGCGCTATGGCCGCGGTAGGAGGGAACGCGCCGGTGATTGGCCTGCTTGTGAATTTGTTCGTGGGCATTTCGCTGGGCAGTAATGTGGTGATCGCGAAAGCCGTCGGGCAGCAGGACAATGGGAAGATTTCAAAGGCGGTACATACGTCGGTGGTGGTGGCCCTGCTGGGAGGCTTGTTCCTTGCCGTCCTGGGTGAACTGCTTGCGCCGGTGGTGGTGGAGCTGCTGGACGTGCCGGGGGAGGTCTGCCCTATGGCCGTGAAATATCTCCGGATTTATCTGGCGGGAATGCCGGTGATCCTGCTTTATAACTTTGAGTCCGCCATTTTCCGGAGCTGCGGCAATACCAGGACGCCTTTGATCGCGCTGGTGATTTCCGGCATTCTGAACGTCATCTTCAATCTGTTCTTTGTCATGGGCTTCGGCATGGATGTGGACGGCGTGGCTGCTGCAACTGTGCTGGCCAATTTCATCAGCTCGGCCATTCTGTTCGCGGCACTGATGAAAACCGATCTGGCCATCCGGCTGGAACCCCGAAAGCTGCGGGTACATAGGGACGTGCTGGCGCAGATTCTGAAAATAGGCGTACCGGCGGGCATACAGGGCATGATCTTCTCCTTTGCGAATATTATTGTGCAGTCGGCGGTAAACAGCCTTGGAACCACCATCATGGCGGCGTCCTCGGCGGCTTACAACCTGGAAATTTTCTCCTACTATGTCATGAATTCCTTCGGGCAGGCGTGTACCACCTTTGTGGGCCAGAACTACGGCGCGGGGAAGAATGACCGCTGCCGGAAAGCGCTGAAGCTCTGTCTGCTGCAATGCCTGCTCTGTACGGCGGTATCCTGCGTGCTGATCCTGGCCTTCAGCCGCACTCTGCTGAGCCTTTTCAATACGGACCCTGATGTGATTGCAGCGGCGCGGATACGGCTGGTATATATTTTCTTTGCCTATCTGTTCAGCTTTGTGCAGGAAAATCTGTCCGGCTATCTGCGGGGCTTCGGAGTGTCGTTTATCCCGGCGGCCTGCGCGGTGGCGGGCATCTGCGGCGTGCGGCTGACCTGGATTTTTACGGTCTTCCGGCGCTGGCCCTCCTTCACGACCATTATGCAGGTCTATCCCCTGAGCCTTGGCCTGACCGCGGCGGCGATTCTGCTTGTGACCCTCCTGGTGAAGCCCTCCCGGAGATTTGTGGTGCAGGACGCGCCGGAGAACCTGTAGCCAATTCAAAAAAACGGCCTGCCCAAAAGAAAGGACAGGTCGTTTTTCAGGTTTTTTCCGTTTGAATTGACAGATACAGGGTCTTTGCTTAGAATTTCAGGCCGTTTTTCACATCGCCGAAGATGACCGCAAGACCGTAAGCGCCCGCGTCCGCCCAGCCGATGCTCCGTTCGCCGACAGTGCCTGCGCGACCCATCCGGGCTGCGATTTTCTCGGTACTCTTTGCGCCGGCCATAGCAGCTTCCGCGCCGGCGTCAAAGGCGTCCTTGAAGGAAACGTTCTTCTTTGCGCTTTCGGTCCAGGCGTCGGCGCAGGGAACCAAAGCGTCGATCAGGGTTTTGTCGCCCACTACCGCGCCCCGGCCGAAGGAACGTTCGCCGGTAGCCTGAATCCCGCTCACCGCCGCCTGCATCAGCTCCGCGAAATCGCCGACAGACAGGGTTTCCTTACCCTTTGCGCTTCTGGCCGCCGCACGGAACGCACTGCCCCAGATAGGACCGGACGCGCCGCCGCAGTGTTCCATAATCACCAGAGAGCAGGCGTTCAGGAATCCGGCAATGTCCTTCTGCTCTGCCACGATGGATTTCCATTCAGCTTTCAACTGCCGGAAGCCCTTGGCAATGCTCATGCCAAAGTCGCCGTCGCCCGCGTGGGAGTCCAGCTCGCAGAAGGGCACCTCGTTCCGGATGGCAGACTCGCACATGGCGTCCACCATATACATCACGTTCTGGAGGCTCAGACCGCCCGAAACCGCCGCGTAATCCGCCGGAGTTTCAATACCATAGTTGGCCTCGCCAGCCTGGGCCGCGGGATTGATATCAGGCATTTCCGCCACCACGTCCACCGGGCCGCTGACCTGGAAGGCCGGCGCGTGGCTGGGGGCGTTCAGCAGGTCTTCCAGTTCGCCGTCCAGCTTCAGGATGGAGACGGAAGCGCCGGCCATATCGATGCTGGTCATATAGTTCCCCACGAAGGTCCGGGCAATGGTCACGCCTTTTTTCCGCAGTTCGCCGGTGACCTGATGGTTCAGAAGATACAGCTCCATCAAAGGCGTGCCGCCGAAGCCGTTTACCAGCAGGGCGACCCGTTCGCTGCCCGTCAGAGCCAGTTCCTGGGAGAGGGCGTCCACCATACGGGAGGCCAGTTCTGCGGCGGTGGCGGTGGGTTCCCGACGGATGCCCGGTTCGCCGTGGATGCCGACGCCGTATTCCATCTCGCCCTCGCCGATGTCAAAGGTAGGCGTGCCCTTGGCGGGGACTGTGCAGGAGGTCAAGGCAAAGCCGATGCTCTTCACATTGGCGGCGGCCTTTTCTGCGATGGCCTTCACCTCGGACAGAGATTTCCCGGCCTCAGCGGCGGCTCCGGCAATCTTATGCACGAAGACGGTGCCTGCCACGCCCCGGCGTCCCACAGTGTAAAGGCTGTCTTTTACGGCGATATCATCGTCAACCTTCACATAGTCCACCGTAATGCCGTCTTCCTGTGCCAGGAACGCGGCGTTGCGGAAGTTCATAATGTCGCCGCTGTAATTCTTGATAATCAGCAGCGTTCCCGCGTCGCTGGCAGTCTGCCGGATAGCCTGATAGACCTGGATCTGAGACGGAGAGGCAAACACATCGCCGCAGACCGCCGCGTCCAGCATACCCTTGCCCACGAAACCGGCATGGGCAGGCTCGTGACCGCTGCCGCCGCCGCTGATGAGGGTGACCTTGCTCTTGTTCAGGTTCTTCTTATGGATGACCTTATATTTGGTATCCATAGTCAGTTCCGGGTGAGCAAGAACGATGCCTGCGCACATTTCCCGCACAACGGCGGTGGGGTCGTTAATAATCTTTTTCATATCACACCAATCCCTCTTTGTAAGCGCTGCCCAGCTTGTCGGCGGCAACGATGGCGGCGGCTACGGTCTGCGCGTTGACAGGGAAGGGCATGGCGTGGGTGGATTCCTCGGGAATGCTGGCCTTTTCCGCCACAGCCTTGAGTTCTTCCGGGCTCACGCTGTCCACGCCCAGGTCCTTCAGGCACACGGGCAGGCCAACGGAAACGCAGAATTCCAGCACCTCCTCCAGCTCCTCGGTGGGGGCGTTCTCCAGCATCATATGGCAGAGGGTGCCGAAAGCCACTTCCTCGCCGTGCATATACTTATGGGTGCCGGGGAGGAGGGTCAGGCCGTCCACAATGCCGTGAGCCGCCGCCAGGCCGCCGCTCTCAAAGCCCAGACCGGACAGCAGGATATTGGCCTCGATGATGTTCTCCAGCGCCGGGGTGACGATGTTCATATCGCAAGCCTGCTTTGCCTTCACGCCGTCTTCCAGAAGGGTCCTATAGCACTGGGTGGCCAGAGCAAAGGCGGCGTTGGTGCCCATGCCGGGAGCGCAGAGGCCTTCACGGGCGCCGCAGGGAAGGCTGGCGTTGACCCGGGAGAAAGAGCGGACGTTGGCCCGGGCTTCAAAATAGGTGGACAGCGCGTCGCCCATGCCGGAGACCAGGAAGCGGGTGGGAGCGCTGGCAACCACGGTGGTATCCACCAGAACCACGCTGGGGCTCTGCTTGAAGTAGGCGTAATCATCAAACTCGCCGTCTTCGGTGTAGAGCACGGCGGAATGGCTGGTAGGCGCGTCAGTAGCGGCGATGGTGGGGACGATAATCACGCCGTCGCCCTGGCCCACGCATTTGGAGGTGTCAATGGCCTTGCCGCCGCCCATGCCCACGATGCAGGCGCACTTGTTTTCAGCGGCCACGACCCGGAGGCGCTCCACTTCCTGCCGGGAGCACTGGCCGCGGAAGTTGCTGGGCACAAATTTCACGCCGAATTTTTCAGCCGTCTTGTCCAGCTTCTCTTTCACCCGTTCCACGTCGCTGTCCAGGGCAATCAGCAGCGCGGAATCGCCGAAGGTCTTGACGAAATAACCCAGATTCAGCAGCTCGTCCTCGCCCTGCACGTACTTAGTGGGGCAGATAAATGCCTTTCTCATAACAATGCCTCCCTGAAAATCTAAAATTTTGCATAAAATTGCATAAAATTGCATAAAATTGCATAAAAAACCCCGCCGCCGGTCATTCCTGCGGTTTGCGTTCTATAACCGTCGGCGGGTTGGGTCCTGTACTTAATAGAGACAGACTTCCATGCCCAGCATATGCGCCAGGCGGGTCAGCTCGTCTTTTACATCCGCGTAGACCACGGCGAAATGGGGCTCCCAGCCGTCTTTTACGCTGTTGCAGACCAGATCCCGGGCGCTGTTCTCGGTTTCCACCACCACGGACGTGCCGCAGAACTGCTTCGGTTTATCCACAGCCTTGCCGCCCGCGATAAAGAACCGGAATGTGCCGTCAGGTTTCCGTCCTATCCGGAAGATAGTGGCGGATTCGCTGGCCTTGCAGCCAAAGTCCATAGCGGGACCCAGCCTGCGGTTCGGATGCACGCCCACCTGCGCCCCGGAGCTTTCCTGCGCCAGGGAACAGGCAGCCATGCCACAGTGCCAGTATGTAACGGTGTTGTCCTTCTCGTCCATGGAAACCGGGTCCCCGAAGAAGACCGGCCCGCCGGAGAGCTTCGCGCCGATGAACATGGACAGCGCGCCGTAGGTGTCGGACTCGCAGCTTGCAATCACCCCCGCGTCGTTCAGCAGGGACAGTACCGCGCAGACCGGCGTGCCGTAGGAGGTGAAGAGATCCGGCCAGCAGCGGGAGGAAATGGCCCCAATGCCGTTCTCCTGGATGTAAGCCTTGTAAGCCTTGTACAGCCGGGCAAAGTCTTTCACGTTCTTCTCCGGCGTCTGATCCAGGCCCACAAGGGATTTTTTGGCCTCTTCCAAGTCCGTCAGGCATTCCTCGTCAGAGTAGCCCTTTGCCCGGTCGATCAGCTCCCGGACCTCGATGGATTCCAGGGTCACGCCGAACTTGCAGGCGATCTCCGCGTCCATGGCCCGCCCGAAGCCGAAGCCCTGAGGTGTATGGCCGATGGAAGCCAGCTTGAGATGCTTGAGGTCATAGAGCACCTGCGCCGCACGGATGGCCGCGCCGATTTCGCCCTTGGCCTCGTCGGGGGAACCGAAGACATACTCAAACTCGCCGTCCCGGAAGGCCCGGATTGCGTTGGCGGCAGAGTAAGCGCCGGTCAGGGAATTGAGCCGCAGCCGCCCGCCGTCAATCACCGGTTCCCGGAGGGTCCAGAGCAGAACCGGGCACTGGAAGCGTTTCAGAACCTCGGTGGCGTAGGCGGCGTTGGCAAAGGTGATGTTCTGGAGCACGATCAAATCCGGGTCCAGACCGTCCAGAAACGCGGTCAGGTCCGGGATGGTCAGGAGCATTTTCTCGGGACACTTCACATCCGCCAGAGTCGTGAGCATCTGAACAGATTTCTCAAATTCCGCCTGCGCGCTTTCCAGATGGAAGGTGCCGACGCCGATGGGAATATAGGCAACCTGAAAACTCATGGTTTTTCTCCTTGCTTATGATTTTGGTTTAGCGTCTTTCCGCGCCGCATTCTCTTCGGAGCTTTCCGCCTCGTCCAGCTTCTCAAGACCTGCCCAGTCGGTGGCCTTCTCGCGGGGTTCCTCGGCGGGCTTGCCGGTTTCTTCATGCTCTTTCATCATCTCTTCCAGTTGAGCCTTGTTCAGGGCCTCAACCTTCTTGTTGATCCGCAGCATGGAGATCACCAGAATAACGGTCAGAATCAGAATGACGCAGGAGATGGGGCGCTTGAAGAAAATCAGGTAATCCTTGTCGTAGCTCATCATGCTGGTGACGAAGTTCATTTCCATGATATCCGCCAGAATCATACCCAGCATCAAAGGCGTGGAGGAAATATCCAGCACCACCAGGACATAACTGAACACCAGAATCGCGGCCACCAGAATCAGTTCCTTGGTATTGCCCGTAGCGGCAAAGGCGCCGGCAAAGCAGAACATGATAATGACGGGAGCCAGATAAGTATAGCGGACCTGAATGATCTTCGCCACGGCCCGGGTAAGGAGCAGGCCGATGGGATACAGGAAGAGGTTGGCAACCAGGCAGCCCAGAATGATGGAGTAGGCAATGACGCCCTGCTTGGTGAACATAGTGGGTCCGGGCTGGATGCCGTGGAGGATGAACGCGCCCAGGAGCAGAGCCGTCACGCCGTCGCCGGGGATGCCCAGGGTCAGCAGGGGAATCATGGCGGAGCCGACCACCGCGTTATTACTGGATTCCGCCGCGGCAATGCCCTCCAGACTGCCCTTGCCAAATTTCTCCGGGTGTTTGGAGGCCCGGCGGCATTCGTTGTAGCACATGAACTGGGCCACGCCGCCGCCTACGCCAGGCATAGCGCCCAGAATAGAGGCAATGGCGGAGGACCGGGTGCAGGCGGGGATGATGGAACGCATTTCCTTGACCGTCAGACCTTCGTTGTCAATCTTGTTCGCGTCATCCAGCTTGCCGTGACTGATGACAAAATCCCGCAGCTTCTGCACCACCTGGGTCAGAGCGATCAGGGCAATCATGGCGGGAAGCATATCGATGCCGAATTTCAGGGTGTCCAGTCCAAAGGAGAACCGGGTCACGCCAGTAATTGCATCCGTGCCGATGGAGGCCATCAGGATGCCCAGAAGTCCCGAAAGAACGCCCTTGGGGAGACTGTCACCGCTGACGCCCGCAATCAGGGAGATGCCCAGAATGGCCATGGAGAAGTATTCCACGGACGCGAAATTCGCCACCAGCTTGGTGATGAAGGACGCGCAGACCAGCAGGAGCAGGGCAGAGAACAGTCCGCCGAAGGTAGAGGCAAAAAGGGACGTATCCAGCGCCTTTTTCACCTTGCCCTGTTTCGCCAGCGGATAGCCGTCAAAGGTGGTGGCAATGGCGGAGTTGGTGCCGGGGGTGTTCAGGGTGATGGCGCTGATGGAACCGCCGTACATACCGCCGACGTAAACGGCCAGCAGCGCGATAATGGCGGTATCCGGAGACTTGAAGGAGTAGGTCAGGGGCAGCAGCAGGATGATGCCCAGGGTAACGCTCAGGCCGGGGATGCAGCCCACGATCATACCCAGAATCAGCCCGCCGAAAATCATGGCCAGATTGATGGGCGAGAAGACCATGCCGACGGCCTGAATAATCATTTGCATATCTCCCATAAGCTCAACCTCCTAAGAACGGCAGGGCGGGCAGGGACACATGGAACACGTACTTGAAGAGGAAAAAGATGCCGATTCCCGCCGCGATGGTGAAAATGTAGATAGGCGGTTTCCGTTCGCCGCAGTAAACCAGCAGCAGGGGGAAGATGACTACAGACGCAATGACAAAGCCCAGATAGATAATCATGGCCGTGTAGACGCAGAGGCCCAGAATCATCAGAATGCAGGGCTTTTCCACGGCCCAATCAAATTCGAATTCCTTTTCCTTCTTGAAGACAAGACTCTGAATCAGCAGAGCCGCCGAACAGATCAGCATACCCACCAGGCAGATTCCCGGGATAATGCGGGGACTGGGCGCGCCGGAGTCGAAAGCCGGGACGCGGACCTGGCTGGGGAGAATCAGCAGCATGATGATACTGAACACTCCCATAACGATGCCTGACCAGAGGTTGGTTTTAATTTTGATTTTCATAAAGCCTTTTCTCCCTCTGTCGATTGGTGTGGGGGGCGGGAGGCACAGGCGTAATCAACCGCGCCTCCCGCCATTGGTTTCAGTTTGCTTTGGGGTAAAATGGGGTGGGAATAGAATGGAATCAGTTTGCGCCGCTGAGGTTCTCGAACGCGGTCAGGCACTTCTTGGCGGCCTCTTCCACTTCGGCCTGAGCGTCTGCGCCGTAGACCTCGTGATGGTTCAGCAGAACGGAAGCCATCCAGTCAGAGAACTCGGGGTCGGCCCAAACGTCCTTGGTGATCTGGGTCAGCTCGTCAACCCACGCCTGGTCCGCGCCGGTACGGGTAGCGATGAAGCCGCCGGAACGGAGCACGCATCCGGAGAAGTCGATATCGGCGCTCAGCTCGGGAGCCTTGGTGTCGCCTGCAACGGTGGGAACATCAATGGGGCCGTCGGGACCGACAAATCCCTCGAAGGGCTGGTCAGAGAACGCGAGGATAGGAACCAGGGTACCAGCTTCCACTTCGTCCTGAGCAGCCTGGGTGGTGCCGACGAACACGTCCACTTCGCCGTCCATGAGGCCCTTCTTCTGAGCCGCGCCGCCGTCATAAGGAACGACCATGACCTTGCCGCCTTCCAGAGCAGCCAGAGAACCCAGAGCCAGATGCAGCTCGGACAGGGGATTGCCGCCGGACATCTTCAGAGTGCCATCCTTGGCCTTGGCAATCACGTCGGCCAGGGTGGTGTCAGGCTTGGCGTAGACGATGTTGGTCCGGTCGTCGATGCATCCGATGGGCTGGATATCGGCACGGTCAAAGTCCACAACCTCGGTGCCGTAGGTCTTGCCCTCATCGTGGCGGTAAATCAGACCATAGCCGTAAATCAGCAGTTCCTTGGTGGAGGGGTCCAGGTCGGTATAGTAGTCCGCAGCCGCAAAGCCGTCGCCGCCGGTCATGTTCTCCACGATGAAGTTATAGTCGCTGTGGAGCCGGTTGGCAACCAGCGCGTACTTCCGGGCAATGGCGTCCGCAGTACCGCCCACGCCGTAGCCGCAGACGATCTTCACGGTGCCGCCGCTGGCATCGGGATTTCCGCCGGTGTCTTCGCCTTCGGTCTGTGTGTCGCCGCCGCTGGGGGGAGCGCTGGTGTCGCCGCCGGAATTGCCTCCGCAGGCGCTCAGGAGCAGAGCCATGGACATAACCAGGGTCAGCAGCAGAGCAAGCGTCCTTTTCTTATTCATCTCGATATCCTCCTTAATATTTGTAGCCAGTCACTTGACCAGCAGGGATACGCCGGAAATCAGCAGCAGTACAAATGTAATTTTCATAAATAACTGCTGGCTCATTTTTGCATATAACTTGCTTCCCACAAACATACCCGCAAGCAGAAAGGGAATAGCAAGCAGTTGAATTTTCAGCAGGGATGGGTTCCAGAGTCCCGTCCGGATATCATCCACCAGCACGATGGAATTCAGGAAGACCCAAACTGTGGAGATGGTAGCGCGGAAAGATACCTTATCCAGATTCTTTTTTGTCAGGTAGCTCACCAGAAGGGGCCCGCCGGAGACGAAGATGCCGTGAACGATGCCCGCCGCTGGAAGGAACAGCACCGTGGCTGGGGAGACCTTCCTGCCCTCGTCTTTCTTAGGCCGGTACATCTTCCAGATTCCCTGCAAAGCCAGCAGGACCACGAAGACCCCCAGCAGCTTTTGCAGAATCGCCTCCTGTCCGGCAAAAAGGCCCTGAATCCAGACCCCCGCCAGAATGCCCGCCGCCATCCAGACCACAATTTTCCATAGTTCCCGCCAGTTCACATACTTCACGTTGCCCAGGAACACATAGGCCCCGGAAATCAGCGCCAGCACGTTCAGAACCGGTTTCGCAATATCGTAGCCCACCAGAAGCAGGCTCGGCGACATGGCAAGAATCGTTCCTGCAAAGCCGGTGATGCCCTGCATGATATTCGCGCCGAAGATCACCAGCAGGAACAATACGGTATTTACCACAGACGGCCTCCCTTACGCCCTGCCGTGCTTCTGACGGATTTCCTCAAAGAGCGGCGTGAATTTGGAATCCTTCTTATAGAATACCGGTGTGTCTCCCAGCGGCGCGGGCACGGTATGCTCTCCCTTGCCGTAGGCCTTGCCGGACCAGAGGTGAATCCACTCGCCCTCCGGCAGGTAGACGTTCCATTCGGTCTGGTCCGCCAGATACACCGGAGCGACCACCAGATCAGGACCCAGCATATACTGATACTGAATCTCATAGCACTTCGGGTCGTCCTCGTAGTGGAGGAACATCGCCCGCTGTACCGGCACGCCAGTGGTGCAGTTCTCATGGACCAGCTCCTTGAGACAGGGCTTGAGCATGGTATACACATCCACCAGACGGGCCAGGCGCGCCATACAGTCCTCGTCGTCGTAATACTGGAAGTTTTCCTCGGGCCGGTTGCACTCATGGGTCCGCATCACAGCCGTAAACGCCGCCATTTCCGCCCAGCGCAGGAAGACTTCCTTTGTACGGCAGTTTCCAAAGAGGGACGTATAGCCGCCGATATCGCTGTGCGTCAGTCCGCAGCCGGTCATGCCAAGGCTCAGAGCGCCGCAGACCACCGATGCAAGACCGTCATGGATGGAGAAGTCAACGGATTGGTCGCCCTCCCACATCAGGGTACAGTATTTCTGATTCCCTGTAAAGCCGGCGCGCATGAAGTAAACGACCTCACCCAGCTTGCCGGTTTCCACCAGAGCGTCATAGTTGCATTTTGCCCAGAGCGCGGGCCAGTGGTTGTGCTCGATCATGGGAGAATTCCCGCTGTGAAGCACCAGGTCGTCCGTAGGCAGATATTCGCCGAAATCCGCCATCCAGCCGTCAATGCCGATATCCAGGCTGTGCTTTTTGATGACCTCGTCTTTGAACCACTGATAGGCTTTCGGATCCGTCAGGTCGGGGATAGCGCAGTCAAATTCACCGAAGTCCACCAGATATTCCGTCCCATCGGCTTTCTTGGCAAACACGTCCGCCTCTTTGCCCTTGCGGTACAGTTCGCCGTCATTGACCAGATAGGGGTTGATATAGCCCAGGAATTTGATGCCCCGTGCGTGGAGCTTCTCAATCTCGCCCGGCAGGTCAGGGTACATCTCCGGATGGAAATGCCAATCCCATTGCAGGCGTTTGCCGAAGCTGGTGACTCGTTTGCCGCACCAGTCCTGGCACCAGACGCCGGAGACTTTAATGCCGTGGTCCAGAGTCTTTTCCATCAGCCCGAAGGACCGTTCGTTTCCGCCCTGTACGCCGATAATCAGGCCGTTGTAGACCCAATCCGGCAGTTCCGGCTGGCGTCCGAAGAAGGCGCTTTCCTTTTCCAGAAGCTCCAGGAACGTGGGCGCGGCCTCAATCCGGATGGAAGCGGGAACCTCCCAGATTTGCAGCTCGTGAAAGTCCGGGTTCCGGAAATCGAAGTCGGCATAGGCGGAGGAATCCACATGGAGGTAATAACGGCGGCTGGAAACATAGGTAGGCTGGGGGAAGTAGGTATTATAGTAATCCCCGCCGCCCTTGTTCTCCACGTCGGACCGCCATGTGACATAGGTAGTCTTATCCCGTCCCACGCCCGGCTCGCCGGTCCAGAGGGGGAAGTGCCGCCCGCGCATATCAAAGTACGACATTTGCTCGCCGCAGCCGTAGCAGTGTTCGTCCGCGTCAGCCTTTACCCGGAACCAAAAGCGGTTGATCTTCGGATTCACCTGCTGGAAAGCCAGTTCCGCGCAGTCGCCCTCAATGGACAGCTCAACGGAAATCTCTCCATAGTCAATCGCCGCGCCTTTAGGTGTCGTCCTGATATTTTTTACAGACAGCGGGCGGCGTTCTACCACGTAGTCCTCAATCTTGTAGTTGCCCCGGTACATATCCACGGTTTCCTGTCCGCAGCCCACATACAAAAGCGGGGCGCATTCGCTGCATTCCAGAATCGTCCGGCCCTCGTGCTCCAGTTTCCAGGCTGTGCCGTTCCACTCAAATTTCATCACGCCTCGCCTCCTTTCTCCTTGTTATGTTCGCCGTCAATAGCGCAGTTCCTTATTCTCGCCCAGCAGTCCCGGAAACGCGCCCTGTTTCATCAGCGGTTCCCGTTCCGGGTGGGCAATCACCCATTTGTTCCGCTGGAGAAGCAGACGGCTTTCCGGGTCGCCTGTGGCGTGCTTTTCCGGAAGAGGCGTGTTGGTCCCCCGGGGCAGCACCACGATATCCTTGAAGCCCTCGTCCGAAACCCGGCAGGGGGACAGGTGCAAGGTAGTCTGATACATTTCCAGCGCCGTGCCCTTTTCCACAAAGAACACCTGCGCGTCCTCCACCCGGAAGGTCCCGCCTTTCATCTGCCAGGTATGGCCCAGAACCAGCATGAAGTCCGTCACAGCCACGTTGATTTCGCTGCCCTTATGGTACTCGAAGCCGTTATAGGTCGTGTTCCTGCCGTTGCAATAGCCGATCTGACAGGGCATTCCGCCGTAAAAGACCGTTTCCAGCTCCTTTGCCGGCTCCAGGGCTTCCAGTTCCGGGACGGAGGCGAGGTAGATGTTCCCAGTCTCCGGAATGGCCGCGCAGGATTCCATCCAGGCCGTCATGCCGCTGAAGTCCCAGCCCGTGAGAATCCGTCCGTAGGGCGCGAAGGCCGGGTCCGTAACGGGGAGAATGGACACGTCGTTGACTTGATTCAGCCGTTCAATCATCGTTTGATCCTTCCCTGTTCAGCGCATGGACTGATACATTTTGTTCAGGATCTCGTCGGTGATTTCAACGGGATTGTTCAGCATATTGGGGTGATGGCTGGTCTTCACAAGCTCGGCCACCTGCTCGTCAGTGAGGTTGAATTCCTTCAGATCCGTCCGCAGGCCCAGATCCTTTTTCAGATCGGCAATCGCGTCAGCCATGTCGTACATATCCTTGAATCCCAGCTCCTGCGCAAACTTGTGAATCCGTCCGTCCTTGGGCTCGGCGTCAGCGTTGACACGGGCGAAATAGTCCAGAGTCAGGCCGCAGGCTTCGCCATGAGGGATATGGAAGAGATTGGTCAGAGGGAAGGAGCAGGCGTGGGAGCTGGTGGTCTTGGGCAGAGTGAACGCCAGGCCCGCAATCACAGACGCTTCCGCCATTTTTGCCCGCGCCTCTTTATTTTCCGGCTCTTTGCAGGCGGTACGGAGATACTGGAATACAATCTTGCTTGCATGAAGGGCCAGAGCGTCGCAGATCGGCTGATGCCCGCGGCTCCAGAAGCCCTCCACAGCATGGCAGAGAACGTCGATGCCGGTGCTGGCCGTCATATAGGGAGGCAGGGTGTAAGTCAGTTCCGGGTCCACCAGAGCCAGGGCAGGATAGAAGCCGTTGGACACGATGGGGCCTTTTTTGCCAAGCTCGTGGTCGCTGAGGACGGAAACGCAGGTGACCTCGCTGCCAGTGCCCGCCGTGGTGGGGATGGCAATCAGGGGCAGATGCTTCTGGGGCATAGGCGCGCCGGTTCCGTGGTACTTCCGGATGGAATCAGTCGTGAAGCAGATGGAACCAGCGGCTTTGGCACAGTCCAGCGCACTGCCGCCGCCTAGGGCCACCAGGAAGTCAATGTTTTCCTCACGGATTTTCTTCGCGCAGGCGTCCACTTCCACGGTCTCCGGGTTAGGGGAGACTTCGCTGTAAATCCCCGCCAGAACGCCCTCGCTGGAAGCTACGATCTTATCCGCAAGGCCGCTTTTCATAAAGAACGGGTCGCTTACCAGCAGGCCCCGCTTGCAGCCAAGGCTCTCGGCGGCGGCTTTCAGTTCGCCCACGACGCCCTCGCCGAAACGGATGGTTACCGGCTGTAAATATTCCCAGGTCATTGCTGCCGCCTCCCTTACGCTTTCCGGGCAATGGCCTTCTTGACCTTTGCCGTGATTTCGTCTGCCGTCAGCTTGAAGCGCTCCGCCAGATAGGGTACCGGTCCCACTTCACCGAACTCGTCCTGCACGCCTACCATCTCCACAACGGCGGGGCAGTTCAGGGCCAAAGCGGACGCCACGGCGGAACCAAGGCCGTTCTTCACATTGTGATTTTCGGCGGTGACAATGGCTCCGGTCTCTTTTGCGGCAGCGAGAACCGCGTCCACGTCCAGAGGCTTCAGGCACCACATATCCAGCACTCGTGCGGAGATGCCTTCAGCGGCCAGGGCGTCGGCGGCTTTCAGGGCCTCGGCCACCAGATAGCCCATGGCGATGATGGTCACGTCCTTGCCGTCCCGCAGCAGGTTCGCCTTGCCAATGGTGAAATCCGTCTCCTCGTCGTAGATCACCGGCGCGCCCTTCCGATGCAGGCGCATATACCAGCAGCCGTAGGTCTCTTTCGCCAGACGGGTGACTTTGGCGATGGACACCAGGTCGCAGGGTTCCACAACGGTCATTTCCGGAATGGTGCTCATAATGCCCAGATCCTCAAAAGGCATATGGGTGCCGCCGTTGAGAGCCGCGGTGATGCCGGGGTCAGAACCGACGACCTTGACGTTCTGCTTTGCGTAAGCGCAGGACATAAAGATCTGATCGCAGGCCCGCCGTGCTGCGAAAGGCCCAAAAGTATGGGTGAAGGGAATAAAGCCCCTGGAAGAAAGACCCGCGGCCGTGCCGATCATATTGGCTTCCTGGACGCCGCAGTCAAACGTCCGCTCGGGATACGCGGCGCCGAACGGCTTGGTGCCCGCCGCGTTCATCAGGTCCGCGTCCAGGACCACGACCTTTTCGTCTTCTGCCGCCATAGCCAGAAGGATGTCACAGAATTCCTTCCGGAGTTCCTTGCTGCTGACCTCGTGATGGTCCGCCACTTTTACGCTCATGCCATTTTCCTCCTAATTTCAACGCGCGCTTTTCGTCTCATCAAAAAAGCGGCTGTATCGTAATTCTGCCGGACCATCAGGCCAGCTCTGCCAGGGCCTCTTCCACCATCTCTTTGTTTACGGGCATATTGTGGGAACCCAGGGAACCTTCAATCTTGCTGTAGCCCTTGCCCTTGACGGTGTTCAGGACAATCACGGAGGGGCGGTCCTTTTCAGCCTTGGCCTTGGCAATTGCGGCGGCGATCTGTTCCACGTCGTTGCCGTCTTCCACGTTCTGGGCGTGCCAGCCGAAGCTCTCGAACTTCTTCGCCACGTCGCCCAGCGCGCAGAGGGCCTCGGGGGTATTGTCGATCTGTGCCTTGTTGTAGTCCACGAAAGCAATCAGATGGCTGAGCTTCTTCGCGGCAGCAAACAGAGCGGCCTCCCAGACCTGGCCTTCTTCGATCTCGCCGTCGCCCAAAATCAGGTAAGTATCATTCTCATAACCCTTCAGCCGGTTGGCGCAGGCAATGCCCATAGCGGAGCTGGCGCCCTGGCCCAGAGAACCGGTGGTCATATCAATGCCGGGGGTGCGGTTCATATCGCAGTGGCTGGGGAGCCGGGTGCCGGGCTTGTTCAGGGTATCCAGCATCTCCATGGGGAAGTAGCCCTTCAGGGCCAAAGTGGCGTAGACAGCGGGACCGGCGTGGCCCTTGGAAACCACCAGCATATCCCGGTCATCCTTCTTGGGGTCCTTGGGGTCGATGTTCATCTCGCCGCTGTACAGCACGGCCAGCACGTCCACGATGGACAGCGCGCCGCCGATATGACCTACGCCCAAATTGCCGATGCACTTGATGGTCTCCCGGCGAATCTCCTTGGCGAACGCCTTTACTTCATTCACATTCTGCATATCTGTTCCCTCCTTGACAGATTTGGCTCAGCCGTAGATTTCCTCTTCAATGGTCTTGACCTTCTCGCGGGCGCCCTTCAAAAATTCCTGACGCCACTCCTCCAGACCCTGGGTGAACGCGGTGGACAGGAACACATCAGCCATCTCGCAGCCCACTTCCGGAGCGATTTTCCAGCCGCCCATGGTCATCACGTTGGCGTCGTTGATAGCGCGGCACATCCGGGCGTCATAGAT
This sequence comes from uncultured Oscillibacter sp., assembly GCA_910577405.1. Lineage (GTDB taxonomy): Bacteria > Bacillota > Clostridia > Oscillospirales > Oscillospiraceae > Oscillibacter. The sequence goes on from CAJTMG010000025.1 coordinate 36,494, forward strand.
ATCGTTGCAGACCACCGCGTAAACGCCCTGATACTTATTGGCCACAATTTCCATACCCGCGCCGGTGCCGCAGACCAGAATGCCCTTTTCGAACTCGCCGCTCTGCACCCGGGGGGCCAGCGCCTTCGCCGTCACAAAGAAGGGCTTTACGTTGTCCAGGTCCAGCGTGCCGCAGTCTTCGACCTCGTGACCCTTCTCCATCAGATGGGCCTTGATCGCTTCCTTCAGCGGGAAACCGGATTTGTCAGAACCAATAATAACCTTCATATTTTACACCTCATATTCTGTTAATTCTCATAGGTGAGACCACTTTTTTCCCTCTCGAACGAAAATTAACTAAGTTAATTAAATACTAAGGCCAAACGTCCCAAAAGTCAACCCGCGATATTACATGATATTCACGCCAGTTTTTTGGTGATTTCTCACAAAGGGCATTTGGGGAATTCATAGCAAAAAGGTCTTGTAAGTTTTCAAGCGATTGGGTATAATCTTAACAGAGTTTTACATAATTAACTTTACTAATATAGGGATCGTTCAGATTGATATCAAAAGAGGCTGTGTTCTTGTTTCAAAAATACGGAACCATTGGAAAGGAGATTGACATGAAAACGTCGATGGTGCTGCGGCCCGGGTCGGCGGCTTTGAGCAACCGCGCTCTGACACTGCGTCTGCTGTTTTCCCACGGGGCGCTTTCCAGAACGGACATCGCAGATTCGCTGGAGATCACTACCGCTGCGGTAACGTCCATTGTAGGAGAACTTCTGGAGGAAGGGCTGGTGGTGCAGCAGGCGGCGCCGGAGAATCAGAATCAGGTAGGACGGCGGCGGCTGCCACTGGCGATCAATTATGACTGGAGGTACATTCTGGCGATTGACATCCATTCATACTATGTCAATATTGCTGTGACCAATATGCGTGGCCGGGTGCTGGCGGAAAAATCCCTGACCCCTGCCGGAGACACACCGGAAGCCCTCTGCGGCGGCATTGCGGCGGAGTGCCTGAAGCTGATGGAGGAAACCCAGATGCCGCCGGAGAAGGTCCTGGGGGCGGGGGTGACCGTCATCGGACCCATCAACCAGGTGGACGGAATCGCGCTGCATCTGTTCCGCCTGTTTGACGAGCCGTTTCCCATCCGGCGTTATTTTGAGGAGGCGTTTCCCTTCCCGGTGGCGGTGGAGAATAACGTCTGCGCCATTCTGCTCAGCGAGCTTCGGTTCACGGATATCACCGAGGAGGCCCATAATATCCTGATGCTGAAATGGGGGCCGGGAGTAGGTTCCGCGGTGGCGATCCACGACCATATTTATAAGGGGTATAATTATCAGTCCCCAGAGATCGGACACAACCGGGTTTCCGAAAAGGACGGCCTGCGGTGCAACTGCGGTCAGATCGGGTGCCTGGAGCCTACCGTTTCCGCCGACGCCATTGTGCAGTTTATCAATGAGAAAATTGCCTCCTATCCCGCCGGAGGACTGGCAGCGCTGGCAAACCGCATTGGACCGCCGTCAAGGAAAAACCTTTCCCAGTATCTGCGGTCAGACTCCGAAACGCTCTGGGATTTTATGGCGGACCGGAGCTATGCCTTGGCCTCCGTCACCAGCAACGCTCTGCATATTCTCTCCCCGGATAAGCTGGTCTTGATGGGGGACCTCTTTGAGCTGGAAGCCGTAACCACTCTCTTTGAGCAGCAGCTTTACACCATCAATCCGCGTCTTCAGCCGGGTCTCTGCGTCCGTGCAAGGGCGTCGGCGGGAAAGAAGTTCATCGGCGCGGCGGCCATTGTGGTGGAGCAGGTGCTGCTTCCCAGAAGGGACCTCCGGACGCCCCATTGAATTCGCCAATGGCAGCATAAAAAAAGCTGTCTTCTCCGAACCAGCGGCGACTGGAGGGGAAGCAGCTTTTTTGCGTGGGACCGCGTATTGAAAAGAGGGAACCAGACAGGAACGTAAAGGAGGAACAAAGCGATGGAATACGAGCTGACCGCCGTTGAACTACTGAACCGCTTAGGCTATCGGGAACCCACGGGAGCGGAATGGCTGAAGGGCTGGAAGCGGGGCCGCCGTCTCCCGGAGGTCTACGCGGAATTTCTGGAGCTGGCGGCAGACAATCCGCTTTTTGGAACGTCGGACCTCTGGACAGGGAAGATGTCGCATGGGGTCTGCGTGCCGAGAACGTATTATGAGGAATTGCAGGAGGCGATAGAAGACCGTAAAGACCGCTGGCCGAAGCGTCCCGGAAAATACGAGAAGGCCCTTTATGCCCTTTCGCAGCTTTCACCGGAGGATTGGCCGGAACAGGCGGAGGATTACCTGATGATTGGGAGCGACTGCGCCGGAGGCATAGGGACATTCGGGATTCGGACGCGTGACCTGACGGAAGCGGACCCGCCGGTTTACTGGAAGAAGGACTCAGGCAGTCTTACGGATTGGAAGCTGGAGAATGAAAGGCTGTCGGATTTCCTGCTGGGCGTGCTGACGGAAGCGCTGGCCTGCGTGGACTATCAGACGGCCGAAAGCGCGCTGGAAGAACGGGGCTGGCGGTATGAAGAATATTATGACGTAAAAAAAGAGGATTGGGTGGCAAGCAAGGCGGTTCTGAAACAATACGGCATCAATTATGGGAAACTGAAACGCTTTCGCGGAAACAGCGGGATGGTCTTCTGCTGCTGGGACGAAACCCGGAACGTCCTTTTTACTGGAGGCACGGAGGGCGGAGAACTGTCTCTGAGTGCGGTAAGCCGTAAGGAAGCAGAGAACATATTCCTGGACCTGGACAGTCTGGAATACCTGCTGGAAGAAGCCCGGCTCTGGGTAAAGGACAAGGAGCGCGCGGACGAAATCAGCAGCTATTACATTTATACCAAAACGCCCGTTCGGGAAGTCTGCCTGTCCGACGCCTGCTGTCTGGAAGACCTGCCGAAAGAAGGAGAAACCAGCCTTGAAACGCCAAAGGAAGGAATGCTGTATGCCCTGTGCAGCGGGAAATTCCTGCTGGAGACCGCAGAACGGACGCTGAAAAAGAATCCGAAAGCAGGTCCGGCAGAGCTTGCGGCAGCGCTGAACGAGGCCCTGGGCGACCGGTAGGGCATATCAGGTCAGAGGAGGGGCCAGGCGGAAGATCCAGGCGTCGGGAACGGCTTGGGCGATCAGGTCCCGATTGAGATTGTACCAGCTTTCACACTTGTCCAGAATGATGGCGTCGGTTGTAACTACGTTCTTCATACGGGAGAGCTGGCCGTCCACGCCGGGATGCAGTTCCACCTGTACGCGGACGGCGTGTTCTGATTCCAGCAGCAGCGCCCGAAGCCGTCCGGAATTGGAAACCTGCCGGTCCAGAAAGAAGAGGGCCTCCCGAACACCCAGCGTGTCCAGGCGGTTCAGCAGCAGCTCCACAGCCCGCACGGTCTTGTCCACAATCCGGTAACTCCCACGCAGTCCGGCCAGATCCCGAATCGTCCCGTCCATGCCCTCCAGAAGCAGCGAACCTGATAAGGCGACTTCCAGGGTAATGATGGTATTGAAGCCGTCCAGCACGAGGGACTCCGGCGGGGAGGCGAGCTGTTTTTCCTCCCGTGTTTTCAGGGCCTCCTGGGCAGAGACAATCCGGGCCAAGGCAAGCCGCTGGCGTTCGGAGAGCAAATGGTGGTTCCCGATAAACGTGGACGCGGTCTTGGTATCATACCCGCGATTCATCAGAAAGACGAGTTCCTGTGCGGCGGCGTTCAGCTTTTGCAGCGCTTTCGGGCCGAATTCCACTGCGTCCTTTGGTTCGTAGCCGCGTCTGACAATTTCCATAGCGTTTCTGTTTCCTTTCCTGAATTAAGATGCTGCCTGGTTTCAGGACAGTCTGCGACAGTAAATTTCCATCTCGCCCCTCGCCAGCAGTTCCTGAAGCACCTGCAAAATAACTTCCTCCGACATCTCCGAAATCAGAATCATTTCCGACGCGCAGAAGTAAGTCCCATACAGACATTCCCCGGTCGACTGATTTTTCTTCCGCAGGGTTTCAATATTCCGGTATGTAAAAAAGGAAGCGCACCATTGGCTCCCATCGTCCAGCTCGAAGAGTACGTCCGAATTGCTGTCCAGCGGGTCCAGCGGCTCCTGCACGGCCAGAAACTCATACCAGATTGATTGGATGGATTTTTGTCCTCCCATGGCACATCCCCCCGATTGAATTTATGATGTTATCCAGTCTATCACAGTTCCGGCAGCATTTCCACCACAATCAAGCGCGCCTTGACAAAACTGATACGAACGGATATACTAAAGATTGACAAAGAACGAAAAGGGGCGGTTCTATGAAGTATATCCGAAGAATCATCCACACGCTGCTGCTTCTTGCGGGAGTGAACGCGCTGCCGTTGTTGGGATGGGTATGGCCTTCTGATGGCACACGGCTGTTTCTGCTGCTGTTTCTGGCGGCGGCGTTCGTGTGCGTCAATATCTGGCCGATTCCGAAGATGTGTCCCACAAAGCGCATACAACGTCTGGCGGAGGGCTGTGCGCTGCTGCGGCTGTTCTGTGTGACCGCGACGGCGACGGTTTTGATTCAGGTCCTCTGGCTGAGCTGGCTTGCAAAGGACAGCCTGTTTCCGATATGGGCGCTGTTGGACCTGCTGACGGCGGTGCTCCTGGAGGCCGTCATTTTCTGGAACGGGATGCTGCGGGTGTATCTGACCTCGGTACAGCTTGGGATAGGGCATCGGGTAAAGGCGGCGCTCTGCGGCTGGATACCTCTGGTAAATATATGGTATCTGGCAAAAATCATCAGGATTGCTGGAGAAGAGGTAGAATTCGAGACGCAGAAATGGGAACTGGACGCGGTACGGGCGGAGAATGAAATCTGTAGGACGAAGTACCCTCTGCTGATGGTCCACGGCGTATTTTTCCGGGACTTCCGCTATCTGAACTACTGGGGCCGGATACCAAAGGAGCTGGTCCGCAACGGTGCGACGGTCTATTACGGCCAGCAGCAGTCGGCGGCAGCGGTAGAGGACAGCGGGAAGGAGCTTGCGGCCCGCATCCGGCAGATTGTGGAGGAAACAGGCTGCGGGAAGGTGAACATCATCGCTCATTCAAAGGGGGGCCTTGACAGCCGCGCCGCCATTGCCCATGCAGGCTGTGCGCCCTATGTAGCCACTCTGACCACCATCAACACACCTCATCGCGGCTGTATTTTTGCGGAGTACCTGCTGAACAAGGCTCCCGAAGCCCTCCGGCAAAAAGCAGCGGCGGCCTACAACGCGGCCTTGAAGCGGCTGGGGGACCCGAATCCGGATTTTCTGGCTGCGGTAACGGACCTGACGGAAAGCGCCTGTCTTGCCCGGAATCAGACGACGCCGGACGCTCCCGGGGTGCTGTATGAGAGCGTGATGTCCTATTGCAGGAAGGCCCGGCACGGGAAATTTCCCCTGAACATGACTTACCCGATTGTAAAGCACTTTGACGGACTGAACGACGGTCTGGTTTCGGTGGAATCGGCGAAATGGGGGACGTTCACGCTTCTGGAGCCCAAGGGAAAACGGGGGATCTCGCACGGCGATGTAATAGACCTGAACCGGGAGAACATCCCAGGCTTTGACGTGCGGGAATTCTATGTAAAGCTGGCGGCAGACTTGAAGCGCCGGGGCTATTGAGGGACATAAGAACGGCGGGCGGGTATCCTGTAGAAGGTCCGTCCGCCGTTTTTTCAGGGCTTGCAATCAAGATGGCGTACCACTATAATAAATGGAAGCAAGCGGAGGTGGATTGTATGCGGGAAATCATCTGCTTCCACAACCCAGGCGAACCCAACGGCTATTTGAGCAACTGGTATCCGTCGGTTTTCAGGCTGGGCGGGGTGGAATACGCGTCCATGGAACAATACATAATGTATCAAAAAGCGATTTTATTCCAAGATGTAGAGACAGCGCGGCAGATTCTGGTCACGTGCGACACGTTCGCATACAAACACTACTCCACAGGGAATAAAGCTCTGTGGGCG
>CAJTMG010000026.1 GCA_910577405.1 uncultured Oscillibacter sp.
GGTCATGTCCAGCAGATAGTAGCGCCGTCCGTTCCGAGTGAAGTCCTCGGTGGGGATAAGGCTGGGATCGTCCGACAGGGAGAGCTGATAGGTCTTGTTGATCCGCAGCTCGTCAAAGTCGCCGTAGGTGTACTCCTCCACGGAAATGGGGTAGTAGCTGGCGCTCTGGCCCGTGTCATCTGCGGCCAGGGCGGTGGCGCTCCCAGCCATGACAAGGGCCAGGGCGCACAGGATGGTGAAAATGCGTTTCATGGTATTTCCTCCGTTTTTTCGTATTTTTCAGCCTGGATGATGAATTATCTGGCAGCGGCCTGACTGCGTCGTCGCAAGCTCCGTATCCCTCGTCCCGCCGCAAGCGGCAGGACTCGCTCACTTCGCTGCTCCTCCTTTTCCCACGGCACCCGCTTCGCTGGGCTGCCGTGGGAGCCCTATTTCCCCCTTTCTCTGGTCCGGCCTCGCTGTAGCAGGCACTCGTTCCAATCCTTGCCCTGGGCAGGGGCGCGGACGGATACGGTGTAGCCTTTTTCTGCGTACTCCGCTTGGAACTTCTCTGTGGCTTCCCTCCCTGGCCCGTCCGCGTCCAAGCACAGAACGATCCGCTTCAGGTGTGGATTCTCCCGCAGGTAGGTGTCCAGCGGGCCTTGGTACAGGCCGCACAGAGCCACGGCGTTGCTCCGCACCTGCCGGTGCAGGGTGCAGAAGCTCATGAGGTCGATGGGGGCCTCGAATACCGCCACCCAATTTAGGGCCGGGTCGCAGGGGAGGCGGAAGGCCACGTTCTTGTCGCTGCCTACCGCATCACCCTTGAAACCGGAGCCGTTCAGGTCATAGGTGCCGCGCTTGCTGGCGAACACCGGCCTGCCGCTGGCCTCCCGGCCCACGAACACGCAGTTGTGGTGCAGGCTGTCCTCATAGAGCAGGCCGGAGTCGATAAAGCCACGGATGACCTGGGCGGAGATGCCTCTCTTTTGAAGATAGGCAAACACTCGCCGCTGATCTACATGGGCGATGGGCAGGGTGAAGACAGGTTTTTCCTTCTTCTGGACAGGCTTGGGGTGGGGGATGGGGGAGTCCCTGGCGCGGCCTCCATTGAACTCCAGCAGATAGTTCACCGCCTCCCGGAAATCCTTGCCGCAGAACTCCTGCAAAAACGTGATGGCGTCTCCGCCAGTGCCGTTGGAGTACCGCTTCCAGGTCCGGCGGTCCTTGATGCGGAGGCTGTCCATCTCCCTGGTGGTGTGATACCGGCTGCCCAGGCGGCGGATGGTATAGCCAAGGTGTTCCAGCAGATCCGGCAGGTCTGTCCCCTTAGCGGTCTCCATTTCCTCGTCTGTGAAGCGAAAGGCTGCATTTTGTTTCGTGTTGATTCACCTCCTTTTCCGGCGAAACGCAAAGAAGCCCCCAGAGCATCCCGGTGATCGGGATGCTCTGGGAGCTTCTCATCTGCTGTTCGATTGTTGTGGCCTCACACGGTTCGTTACGCACCCCACACGGCGGGTTCGCCATCCTCCTGGGGCTGGGTGTCGCCGCCCTACGGCTGGGCCTCACAGGGGCTGACACTGGCGTCCTCGCTGGGCTGTTTCTCCTCCGGCTCCGGGTCGTTCTCCACGACCTGCTGCTCGGCCTCGTTCAGGGCCTCCTCGATCAGTCCCAGCACGAACTCCCGCTGGGTCAGCTTCCGACCAGTGCGCTGGGTCTCACGCTCCAGGTGGGCTTTGATCCGCTGGAAAAGTTCCTCCGGGATCTGGAAGGCCATCGTTCTGCTGTTGTTAGCCATAGTCGTGTTTCCTCCATTTTCCTTCATTTCGTAGTATTCGAGTAACAGGTTGGTGATGTACTGCGCGGTGGTCAGGCCCGCCGCCTCTTTGCCTTCGGAAATCTTTTGATGCAGGTCGAGGCTGATTTGTGCGCAGAGATTCTTTGTGGTGGCCATGTGTTATTCCCCTTTCCGCTGATTGCAACGCAAGTATACTCGAAAGGTATTGATAAAGCTATTACCATTACCACCAAGGAATCAGAGACAAACGAAGCATACCTACCAATGTGAACACGCCAGAGAATAAAATGCCGCCCACGGCTGCCTGAGTAAGCGGCAAACAGTGGACAGCGGATTTCTTCTTTTTTGAATGATGGGGGGTTCGAGTCATGTGTGTTTCCAAAAAACTCCAAATCCAAGGAATTTGCATCTCCGGTGCGTTATTTTTATTTTACGCACCCAAAATTTTGAAATGTCCGAAAATTATTTCTTCTTTTCTGTGCTATCGCTGCTTTAATGCAAAAATCCCGCACCGAAGTACGGGATTTTTGCCTGCATCTTTTTTGTCAATGCAAGTTGGTGGACCGCGGCACTTCAAGACCGAAAGAAGAGCCTGCGTTGTCGGGGATTTTCTCTGCCCGATAGGTCCTGGGATTCTTGGAGGTCAGGTTATACGCGGCAGTCACCCGGATACCGTCGGGGTCGTCCCAAACGGTGACGGAGTTCACAAGGAGGTCCAGCAGTTTCCGCCGGAAGTCTTCATCCTGAATATCACCAATCAGAAAACTTCTAAGCCAATAAACGACCTGTTTTCGGTCCACCCGATAGACCAGCTTTTCTTCCTCCTTCAACTGGCGTGCGACGCTTTTCTTCTCCCCTTCCAAAGCCATCAAACGCTCCAACATACTGTCCGATGCCACGCCTTTTTCTACCGCTGTAATAATATTTCCGATAGACTTATCCAGTTCTTTCAGCCGGGCGGTCAATTCAGGCACGCGGCTGGTTTCACGGATATCCTTTTCCGATTGCGCTACAGCCAGGTCTGCAATTTCTTCAATCAATGCCTCATTCATAAGCCCCATAGCGTCCTGGGCCACAAGGGTTTCGATGTAATCTTTCGGCAGTGGCTTTTTACGGCACCTGCCACCTTCTTTTCTGGTAAAGCAGGTATAGTAACGATACAACTGACCATTGCTCCCCACGCCGCTTTCGCCGTTCATCCGCGCCCCGCAATGACCGCAGAAGAGTTTTCCAGACAGAAGATACTGTATTTTAGCCCTGGACCTTGCAGGAGCTTCCCGCGTTTTGACGATCTGCTTTTGTACTGCGTCAAACAGCTCTTTATTGATAATCGCCGGAACGCCATTTTCAATCCGCATATCTTTGTAAGTGTACACGCCGATATAACGCTCATTCTTGAACATACTCCGGAAGCTGTTTTTATTGAAGGGGCTTCCTTTGGAGGTCCTGTATCCCTTGCTGTTGAATATCTCGCAGATTTCAGAAACAGGCTTGCCGCTGGCGTAGAGCTGGAACGCTTCCTGTACGATGGGCGCGGTAAGAGGGTCAACCAGAATAGCCCCATCCTTGACCTTGTACCCCAACGGGCATTGTCCGCCGACGCTCCTGCATTTCAGCGCTGTCTCACGCATTCCACGGGAAACCTTCTGGGACAACTCCGCCGAGAAGAATTCCGCCATACCTTCCAGAACAGCCTCCAGTAAGATACTCTCAGGACTGTCTGTAATATGTTCCGTAGCCGACCGGAGCTGCACGTTGTTCTTTTTCAGACGCATTTTCATCATAGCCGCGTCGTTCCGGTTCCGGGCAAAACGGTCCAGCTTCCACACCACCACATACGACCAATGTCCCCGCGCACTGTCCGCAATCAGCCGCATCAGTTGTACCCGTTTCGTCAGGTCCTTCCGGGCGGTAGCGGCGCGGTCCACGTACACGGCGGCAATCCGGTAGCCGTTGGCCTTGCAGTACCGGCGGCAGTCCCGGAGCTGGCCTTCTATCGACTGGTCACTCTGGGCGCTGGAGCTGTACCGCAAGTATAACGCCACATCCACATCCCCATCCAAAAGCGTGCTGGGGTCCTTCCGGAACTGATCCCGCTCTTCTTCCGTCAGCATCGACAGGTCTATGGGGAATTCTTTCTTTTTCATAAAGTTCTCCTTTTGTTATTTGAAACAAAATATCCAAAGAGGTTTTCAACATATTGTGTGAATTGTGAATAAATTTTTTGTTGACAAAGTACGGCATCCATGTTATATTAATATCAACAATTCCCCCCGGGCCTCTGTGGAAACACATGCACACTTGGGGGGCTTTCTGTTATGATGGGGGATGTATAAATGGCCGTTAAAGATTTCAAAACCCTTGAAGAACAAATGAAAATCCTTAAGAGCCGGGGGCTTACGATAGAAGATGAGACAATAGCCCGGAGGTTCCTGCAAAGAAATAATTATTATAGGGTAAGCGGATATTCACTGACTTTAAGGGACCATGACCAGTTTTATAAAGGTACGACTTTCCAGAATATCATAGACATTTACTGTTTCGATGCTTCATTGCGACATATTTTGCTTGAATACATCGAAAAAATAGAAGTGGCTGTAAAATCTGTTTATTCGTATGAATTTGCAAAAAAATATGGTCCTTTAGGTTATCTGGACAGCAGAAATTTTACTGATTCCGAAGAACATTCCCGTATAATAAAAAAAGCAGAAGGTCAGAAAGAAAAGCGTCTTAGTCATGAAGCGTTCCTGAAACATTTTGAGAAAAATTGCAATGGGGAGATTCCTTTCTGGGCTTATGTCGACCTTTTTACAATTGCAGATATTTCTTTGATTTATAAGATTTCTCACCATGAAATCCGGGATTCTACAGCAGGAGTCCTTGGTATTTTACCATCCTCAAGAGCTTTGATTTTGGAGAAGTATATGCACGGAATTACAATTATCAGAAATCTCTGTGCTCATGGAAGCAGGTTGTATAATCGTTTGTTCATTACAAAACCTAATTTGAATAATGCTGAAAAAAATTTGCTGCTTCTTAATGAGGACGGTAGTATGGATAATCAGCATTTATTTGGGTACATTTTGGTGATGAAAAGACTTTTGTCAATTGATGATTTTGCCTCTATGAAAAAGCAAATCTGTCAATTGAATGAAGATATTCCCTTCGTTGCTATGAAATACTATGGCTTTCCGAAAAATTGGAAGGATGTCATATAATTGATATAATTACATATAATAGTGATAACAGTTCCCACGAGCCGTGCGGCGCAATACTGTGGGCCATCTGTTAGTGAGGCAGGCCATGTCTCGCTTTGACTGCCGGGAGGATTTTTGACCTTCCGGCGGTTTTTTTATGCCCCGACCGCGAGATTTCCATGCCGGTAATACCAGACAGCCTTCTGCATAAAATCCTCCGTCACGCCGAACTGCTCCGCCAAATCCCAAAGTTCCGTGTGACCATCCCGCAAAGCCCTGTCCAAATCCGACTCCGGGACCAGTTTCCGGATCGCCCACTTGTCTGCCCGGTTCTCATGCTTCTGCCTGACATCCAGCATGGCCCAGCGGTTATAAAAACTCCCCGTCTCGCAATGTCCCAGCTCATGGGCAAGTTTGACCTTTTCTTCCGTTACAGACACCAAATGCCATGGGTCCATAGCAATTGCGTATGTTCCATCGGGGGCGTTAAAGGAAAGCGACTCTGCCTGCTCCAAGTTGAACCAATACACAGGTATTCCGTCCTCTTCCGCAAGGTCATACAGATTCAAAACATCAATCATGTATTTTTCCCTCGTTCGCGGCGCTTTTGCTCTGCTACAAACGCGGCAAAGCGCTCCACGTCCTTCCACATAGCGTCCAGTTCTTCGCGGGACAGGTCCTTATCCCCGCCCCAGAACGCCGCCATCAACTCTTCTTTCGGCACTTCGCGTCTGCCCTCCGGGGTGGGCGCTTTTTCTGTTTCCTGGCCGGTCAATACTCTGTCTACAGAAACATTAAAGTAGTCTGCAATTTTCTGGGCAGTTTCCGCAGTGATCCCCTTTTTCCTCCCAGACTTCAAATCACTCATAAGGCTTTTACTCAAACCAAGGTCCACGCACATTTTCCCGCCCTTGATACCGTGTTCTGTACACAAAGACAGGATACTTTCATATAAAGTACACATAAAAGTACCTCCGCATTTAGGCATACTAACAAAAGTACTCTTCTGCGTGTTTTTCCTCTTGCAAAGTTCGCAATAGCGTACTATAATGCAAAGTACAGGGGACGCAATCAAGTACTTAATGACTGGTGACACATTCATTATAAGTACTTCTACACGTACCTGTCAATAGTTTTCTTGAAAGGAGGTACTTATTTGTGAATTCGTGCAAATTTACGCCCTTTGGCTTGTGCGTAAAGACGGAACTTTTGCGCGAGGGGCGGACGCAGGAATGGCTGATCGAGGAAATCCGGAACCGTACCGGGATGTACGCCGATAGCGGATATCTGTACAAAATCCTGACCGGCCAGCGGAGCGCCCCGAAGATTGTCCGGGCCATTCAGGACATCCTGGGGCTGACCGGGGAGACGAACGGGAAGGAGGAAGCGTAATGAAAGAATCCCATCTGCCCCGCATTGAATTGAAGACCAGCGGCATTCAGACGGAGGTTTTTATCGACGGTGAACGGCTGGAAAAGGTCCGGTCTGTGCGGCTTGAGCATCGGGCTGGGGAACTGCCCATTCTGTCTGTGGACTACGTTGCCGCTGACTTGTACCTGGATGGTCATATGCTTCCCGCGCTGCCCGAGCATTTCAGACCCTATTACGAGCATAAAGACGTTCCGGTCGAAAGGATGGAGACCAATCGGCAAGAAAAAAGCGAGAGACCTGTGTTTCAAGTAGCCGAACACCAAAAGCAACGCGAGCAAATCACGTATCACACTAAAAGGATTCAGGAACTTGATAAGAAGCTGTTGGCGACCCGGCGTTTTCTGGTGGTTGTGTGTTCGCTTGTAAGTGCAACGCTGCTAGTGCAATTAGTACACTTATGGCTGTTGCTATCAAGGTGAGTACAGACACCAGGAAATTTCGTCGGTCCCGCTTTTCACTTTCCTTGGTGGCGCTGGCATTGGCTGTCTGAAGTTCATTCATCTTGCGGTTTACGGCGGCAAGCTGTTTTTGCATATCGAAGTAGGCGGCTTCTACTTCACGGGCATGAATGGCCTCTTCTTCTAAAAGAGGTTCCTGTTCCTCCTGATGCTTGCGAACGGCTTCATGCAAATACGAGTAATCCAAAACTAAGCACCCCCTTCCCGCCAACATTCTACCACAGCGGCGAGGCGGTGACAATCCGAATTTCATCCAACGAAAGGAGATCACATGAACGAACTGGAAATCTTTGAACACCCCAAGTTTGGGCAGATCAGGACCATCACGGAGGACGGCGTGACGCTGTTCTGCGGGTCCGACGTGGCGAAGGCATTGGGCTATAAGAAGCCCCAGAACGCAATTTCCGCCCATTGCCGGTATGCCTTGAATCGGGGCATACCCCACCCCCAGTCTCCGGAGAAGACCATTGAAATGAACTTCATCCCCGAAGGCGACATCTACCGTCTTGCGGCGAAATCGGAGCTTCCCGGCGCGGAGGAATTCGAGAGCTGGATTTTCGATGAAGTCCTGCCGAGCATCCGGAAGCACGGCGGCTATCTGACCCCGGACGCGGTGGAAGCGGCTCTGCTGAACCCGGACGTGCTGATCCGGCTGGCTACGGAGCTGAAAACCGAACGGGACCGCCGCAAGGACCTTGAGAACCAGATCGCGGAGGACCGGCCCCGCGTGCTGTTTGCGGACGCGGTAACGGTTTCGCCCACCTCCATTCTGGTGCGGGAACTGGCGAAACTCCTGCGGCAGAGGGAAATCCCCATGGGCCAGAACCGGCTTTTCACTTGGCTGCGGGAAAACGGCTGGCTGATCCGGCAGAAGGGCGAGGACTACAATCTGCCCACGCAAAAGGCCATGGAACTGGGCCTGTTCGAGATCAAGGAATCGGTCCACGCCTGCGCCAACGGACAGACCCGCGTCACCCGCACGCCGAAGGTCACGGGGAAAGGACAGGTCTATTTTATGAACCTGTTTCTTGATAAGGAGGCGTTGAAATGAGCGTCTTCACACCGGAGGCCCAGGGTCAGGCGGTGGTGCTGGCCGGGATGCTGGCGGGCCGCGTTCGGGAGTATTTCCGGGACCCGGCAAACCGTCAGAAATTCGAGCAGTGGCATCTGGAGACCTACGGCGAAGCCTACGAATGGACGCCGGTCGGAAAGGAGCCTGCCCGTGGTAAATAAGATTGTGGGGAACCGTTTCGAGGCGGAATTGTGCGGGATTCTGGCGGAGCACGGCTTTTGGGCGCACAATATGGCACAGAATCAAGCCGGACAGCCCGCGGACATCATTGCCGTAAAGGATGGTTGGGCGGTGCTGATTGACTGCAAGCTGTGTTCCGGAAAACGCTTCTCTTTCGCCCGTATTGAACCGAATCAGGCGTCGGCTATGGACCTCTGGCACGCCTGCGGCAACCGCGACACCTGGTTTGCGGTGAAGACCCCGGACGGCGAAATCGGCATGATTAACTGGCGGTACATCAAAATTTTGCAGGAACAAGGCGTTCATTCCAGCATTTGCAAGGACCATTTCCGACTGGCAAACTGGCTGAAGTACTGGGATACGGGGGACCGGTGATGAAAGTTGAGATCGGCGCAAGGATACGGATAGAGTCCCCGACACCCGCCCTTGCCGAATGGTGCCGCAAGAATCTGGAACTCCCGAATCCGGAGTACAGCAAGAAATCACGGATGGGATTCAGCACCTACAACACGCCCCGAACCCTGACCCTCTACGAACGCAACGGAAACGCATTGATTTTGCCCTTTGGCTGTCTGCGGGAAATCCTGCCGTTTCTGGACTCCTGCGAGGTAAAAAAGACCTTCCCGCCGTACCAGATACTGTCATATGAACCCGTAGAAATTCCGCTTTACGATTACCAGAAGACGGCGCTGCATCATCTGATAAAGGCAAAAGGCGGAGTCCTGACAGCCCCGGCGGGAAGCGGAAAGACACAGATCGGGATAGCCCTGGCGGACGCGCTTGGAGTCAGGACCCTCTGGCTGACCCACACAAAAGACCTCTTGCAGCAGAGCCAGGACCGTGCGGCGCAGTATCTTTCGACAGAGCTTTTGGGTACGATTTCAGAGGGAAAAGTGCAGATTGGGGCCTTTATGACCTTTGCGACGGTGCAGACCCTAAGCCGTCTTGACCTGGACCTTTACCGCGACGCCTGGGACTGCATCATCGTCGACGAATGCCATCGGGTCAGCGGGATGCCTACAGCCGTGACGCAGTTTTCGCGTGTCCTGAACCGCCTCCGCGCCCGGCACAAGTACGGCCTCACCGCCACCGCCCACCGCGCCGACGGACTCATGAAAGCCGCCTACGCCCTCCTGGGACCCGTGGTCTGGACCGTCCCGCCGGAGGCTGTAGGGGACCAGATCATGTCGGTGTCCGTACGCCCCAGAATCACCCGGACGCGGCTGACAAGAGAGGCCCTGAACCCTGACGGAACGCTGAATTACGTCCGCATGATTTCAGTGCTGGCAGAAAATCCGGACCGCAATAAAGTCATACTGATGGATTTGGAGCAGAGCGCGGAGCATTATAATCTGATACTTTCCGCCCGTGTCAGCCACCTGCAAAGCCTCCTGACCGCCCTGCCGGAACCCCTGCGGAAAACGGCGGTCCTGATTGACGGCAGTACCCCGAAAGAGCTACGGGCGCAAGGGATTCAGGCCATGCGGGACGGGAAGCTGCGGTATCTCTTTGCGACGTACCAGCTTGCGAAAGAAGGACTGGACATCCCGCGGCTGGACCGGCTGTTCCTGACCACACCCCAGAAGGATTATGCGGTGATTACCCAGAGTATAGGCCGCGTCGCCCGGACCTTCCACGGCAAAGCCCCGCCGGAAGCCTGGGATTACATCGACGCAGACCGACACCTGGAACGCGCCTGGAAAACCCGCCTGACCCATTACCGCAAGGCCGGATGCACGATTTTGCAGGAAGGAGCGGCAATTGGATAACCTGTACATTTTCGACTGCGAGGTCTTCGCCTGCGACTGGCTGTTTGTCTTCAAGCGCGTTGCCGACGGCCAGTACACCGTAATGCACAACGACCCCGACGCCCTGCGCTTCTTCATCGAGGAACGTCCATGGATAGCAGGATTTAACAATAAGCATTACGACAACTTCATTCTCAAGGCCATTCTCGCCGGTGCAGCTCCGGAAGGCGTCAAGGCCGTCAATGACCTGATTATCAAGGAGGGCGTACCCGGCTGGGAGATACCCGCTATCCGTGATTGTCATGTGTGGTTTGACAGCTTCGACCTGATGGACGACTGTCAGATGGGGTTGAGTCTGAAAGCGATTGAAGGACATTTAGGACTGAATATTCAGGAGTCAGACGTTGATTTTGACCTGAACCGGCAACTTACAGAGGAAGAATTGAAGCAGACCGTCCGCTATTGCAAACACGACGTTGACGCCACGGAAGCCCTGCTGCGTCTGCGGAAGGACTACCTGCAAACGAAGGCGGACCTTGGCCGGAACTGCGGTCTGTCTCTGGAAAAAGCCCTGTACATGACCAACGCAAAACTGACCGCGGCCTACCTTCAGGCACAGCCTCCGGCGGAACCCTGGACGGACGAGCGAAAATATCAGTATCCGGACAAGCTGCGCCGCGAATTCATCCCTCCGGAGGTCTTTGCGTTCTTCGACCGGATGCACGACCCGGAGATTTCTGACGGCGAATTGTGGTCCGGAAAGCTGGAAATCACCGTCGGCGGCTGTCCCTGTACCCTTGGCTACGGCGGGATTCACGGCGCAATATCTCACTACTCCGAAGAATCCACCGACACCCGGACCATACGGAATCAGGACGTTGCCAGCTACTATCCGCACCTGGTCACGCTGCCCCTTTCGGACGGCTGGAAATACGGTTACTGTTCCCGCAATATTCATAACCCGCAGATTTACGCCGACGTGCTGCAAAGCCGTGTGGAAGCAAAACGGCGGGGAGATAAGGCCACGGAAAAACCACTGAAACTGGTCCTGAACACCACTTACGGAGCCATGCTGAACCAGTACAACGCCCTCTATGACCCGCTGATGGGACGTTCCGTTTGTATCTCCGGACAGCTGTTTTTGCTGGAATTGGCCGTTCAACTGACGCAAAAGTGTCCAACTCTGCGGCTGATCCAGCTGAACACAGACGGCATTATGGCCAGCTTCGACCTGACTGACGAACCCGCCTGGCAGTCCGTCACGCAGGAATGGCAGTCCCGTACCGGCTTCACGCTGGAGGAAGACCGTATCCGCAAGATTTTCCAGAAGGACGTGAACAACTACATCGAGATTCCGGAGGACGGCAGGCCGAAAATCAAGGGCGGTCAATTGGTCCGGGGAATCGCGCCTGCGGGGGCCTTCAACGTCAACAACAATGCCAGGGTGGTTGCCCGCGCCGTGCAGGAATTTTTCGTCAACGGAACCCCGCCGGAAAAGACGGTCGCCGCCTGTCAGGACATCCACGATTTCCAGCTCATCAGCAAGGCGGGCGGGAAATATACGGGCTGTTATCAGATGCAGGGGCAGGAAAAGGTCCCTCTCCAGCGCGTGAACCGGGTCTACGCCAGCCGTAACAAGAATCTTGGCACCCTCTATAAGACCCACGCCGTGACCGGACAGGACAGCAAGATTCCAAGTCTGCCTCCGCACTGCGCCGTGGACAATGACAATCATATGGACCTGAAAGACGTGGACCGGCGCTGGTACGTCCGGCAGGCAAAGCAGACCATCGACGGCTTTTTGGGCGTCAGACGGCGCGACAAGAGTCAGAAGTCGTCAAAGACAGAAGATCACTCAAAACAGGAGGAAAATATGGCAGAAAAGAAGCAGAATGTACTTCAGAAACTGGCAAAAGCCCGCGTAGAGTTCCTGGACCAGAAAATCAGCAAGAGCGGAATCAACGAGCATCTTGAATTCGAGTATTTCGAGCTTGCCGACATCGTACCCGCCGCCCTCCGGATTTTCGCGGAACTGGGCCTTGCGAGTCACACAACTATGGACGGCGAAAAAGCCATCATGACGGTACGAAATGCCGAAGAACCGGAAGAATTCGGCATAGATTTCGTGCTGCCGTACCGGGAGAACAAGCCCGTTGTCAGCAACAAGGGCAAGGAGGTCACCACGCCCATGCAGGCCCTCGGCGCGTCGGTGACCTACCTGCGGCGTTACCTCTGGATGCTGGTTCTGGACATCACCGAGCCGGACAGCATTGACCCCAATATCGGCGCAAAAGTACCGGGAATCGAACTGCCGAAAACCGCAAGAAACACAAGTCCTGCTGACCGGAACGCCATCAAAGAGGAACTGACTGGCACGGACGGCCCCGCAGATGAACTCCAGATTGACGGTCTGAAAGCGGCGTGCAAAGCCCTGCTGGAGGCCGACCCGGAGAAGGAATCCCTTGTGCAGGAGCTTGCCCTGAAGACCAACGGCTTTACGCAGATCACCCGGAGCCAGTGCGAAAAACTGGTGCAGTGCGTTGCGGAAATGATTACGGAAGCCAAGGCTGGAAAGGAGCAGGCATGAACGCAGTTACCTGGATGCCGGAGCAGAAAATCGCAGTGATGCCGCCAAAACGTCCCAAGAAAATCACCGGAACCCGGTTCGCCGCCATCATGGGCCTGAACCG
Source organism: uncultured Oscillibacter sp. (assembly GCA_910577405.1). Classification (GTDB taxonomy): domain Bacteria; phylum Bacillota; class Clostridia; order Oscillospirales; family Oscillospiraceae; genus Oscillibacter. Next base: position 12,554 of record CAJTMG010000026.1, read on the forward strand.
CTGGTCGACGCCCTTTGAAGCCTGGTGCGCCATTACCCGGACCTACGAGAAGCCGTTTGAGGACACCATCTACACGATCGCGGGCAAGACCATCGAGCCGAAACAGGCTGAATATATGCGCCGGGCCTATTTTATGACGGGCCTTGTGACGCCGGAGGATGTGTTCGGACCGGATTATTTCCGCAAAACCTACGGCGATTTCTTCAAGGATTCCAAGATTTTTGGCGGAATGTGGGACTATTTGCTGACGGATTCTTCCGGCGAGCTGAAAGCGGTACTGGAAATGAAGACCACGAAGCGCTCCGAAGACTGGCTGAAAGACGTGCCGGAATACTACGCACTGCAAGCCGCTCTGTACGCCTGGCTGCTGGGGGTGGATCAGGTGATTATGGTCTGTTCCTTCCTGGACGGCCCCGATTACGAACACCCGGAAGCCTACGAATGCCGGGCGGAGAATACGATCGTGCGGCCCTTCCGTCTGTCGGAGCGTTACGCCGATATGCAAGGAATTATCAGTCGTGCGGAAGGCTGGTGGAATGACCATGTGCTGACGGGCGTCTCTCCCACCTACGACGAGCAGGCCGACGCGGAGATTTTGAAGGCCCTTCGGAACAACGTCTGCATTCCCGACGACTCCGATCTTGCCGCCTTGGTCCGTGAGGCGGAGGACCTGAAAACCCGGCTGGATGCGGCAAAGGGCGCGGTTTCGGCGGACGAGAAGCGTTACAAGAATCTTGTGGAACAGTTGAAAGCCGCTGCCGTCGCGCAGTTCCGGGAGGGTGATACCGCAGTGACCATCCACGGCGACCTCTTTGACTGGGTAGCCTCCCGGAACCCGAAAATCTCCTACGACCTGGAGCGGATGCAGGCCGACGGCGTTGACCTGGACAGGTACAAAATCGAGGAATCCGCCTGCCGGTTCGGGCCGAAAATCCGGAAATCTTAAACAACAAATCAACCGAAATAAGGAGGAGCAAAATATGCCCAGAATTGGACTTAGCGAGACTTGGAGCCTGATTCCCGAGGGGGTCCACGTCTTCAAGATCACCCGGACCAACTACGACGAAAAGTTCGGAAAACTGGAAATCACGATGAAGACCGCCAGCGGGCAGACCCACGTCGAACGCTTCAGCCTCATCGGAAAAAACCGTAAACCCAACGAGGGCGCATTGAACGCGTTCAGCTACTTTGCGCGGGCTGCAATGAACGATTACGAGACTGCGGACGTCGACCCGGAAGAGCTTGTGGGCCGCTATATCCGTTGCACCGTAGAGCATGAAGAGGTTCCGGGCAAGGATAATCCGGAGAAAATGTACAAGTTTGTCAGGCTGACGGATAAGGTCCCCGCCGACGGCTACGACGAACATGAACGTTCCCGGACCGCACCGAAAACCTCCCAGTCCGCACCGCCCAAGCAGAAAACCACCTTCGACCTGGACAGCCTCTTGAGCTGACAAAAAAGGCCGTTGGAGAGGGATGGTTCGCCGCTGTCCTCTCTCCAATGGCTGTCCTGAGCAATCGCAAAATAAACCATTCAACGCAAAGGAGGACATCTGAATGGGACGGAAAGGCAAACCGGACGTGTACCCCGAATCTGGCTGGGGCGGGCTGGCGAACGCGATCATCAAGCAGGCCGCGGAGGATTACGTGAGCGCCCTGAACGACTGCGGACCCCGTTACGCGCCGGACCATCGAATCTCGGAAATCCGTAACTTTATCCGCTCGGATTGGTTTGGTCAGCTCTGCAATCTGGACCCGGATTATCTGCTGGAAAGGCTGAATCGTATAGCGCGTGAAAATCGCAGGAAGGAGAAAGCAAATGATAGAAATTAACAGGACGGAGGTCCACGGCTGGGAAGCGGCCATCAGGGGTATGAGGAACCCTATGAACAGTTGGACCAAATCCGACAGCGAGTGGTGCAGGGGTGTCAGTGACCCGGATTTGTGCGCTGGCTGTAAGTGGTACGAGGACAATTTCGGGCATTGCACTCACCCCGCGCTGCCCAAGGAAGAGATTGACGGGCAGTTCCGTATCGGCAAGAAAGACTTTGCTCTGATGGTCAAGCTGGCAAACGGGGGACCGGATCACGGCAAGTTCCTGCGGATGCTTACGGTGACCTGCGACATCACGGCCCCGCTGTATTGGTGGAAGGAGTTCGACACGTACAAGGTGGGCACAGTTGCGAATTCCTGCTCTACGATGCACAAGATCCACGCGAAGGAATTCACGCTGGGCGATTTCAGCCGCGAACACCTCTGGGACGGAGCGAGGGGACATCTGAAAGATACGGTCCGGCTGCTGAACCTCTACCGGCAGAAGTACATAGACACCGGAATCAAGGACGCGTGGTGTCAGATGATTCAGCTTCTTCCGTCCTCCTACAACCAGCGCCGGACGGTGCAGCTGAACTACGCCGTACTCCGCAATATTTACAAGTCCCGGAAGTCTCACAAACTGGACGAATGGCTGGACTTCTGCGTCTGGGCGGAATCTCTCCCCTACGGCAGGGACCTGATTGCGGCAGAAGAAAACCATAAATAGGAGCAAAGCCGTGACGAAATGGGAAAACCTGCCCGCGCCGCTGAAGGTCCTCCGGCAATGGGTCTGCGTCCGCTCTGACAGCAAGATACCAATGCAGGCCCTGCGTCCGGAACCCGCCAGCGCGTCGGACCCGGACACCTGGAGCAGCTACGAAGAGGCACGGCAGGCGGTGGAAGCGGGCCATTACGACGGGGTGGGCTTCGTCTTCCGGGAGGGCGGCGGACTGGTAGGCCTGGACATCGACGCCGCCTTCGAGGACCGCCTGCTGACCCCCCTGGGCGCGGAGCTGATTCTGGCCTGCAAGTCCTACACGGAGCGTTCCCGGAGCGGCAGGGGCTTACATATCCTGCTGTCCGGCGAACTCCCCTTCCACGGACGCAATAACCGTAACGGCGTGGAAATCTACCGGTCCCGGCGCTACTTCATTCTTACCGGCGACGTCATGTTTTACCGGAAGATCAGCGGCAATCAACCGGCCATCGAACGCATTCTGGAACGCCATTTTCCGGAGCTGGAACCGTCGGGAAGCCTGTCCGCGTATGGAAGACAACCCCGCATCTATGACCCCCAGTATCCCCCGCCCGGCCAACGGATTCCCCTGCGGCCCCGTTACCCGCCCATCCCCGCCGGAGGCCGCAATCTTTCCCTGGCCAGCCTCGCCGGAAGCCTCCACGCTGCGGGATGGTCCAGACAGCAGATTTTCGCAGAACTGCTCCGGGTCAACGCCGCCTGCTGCCTGCCGCCACTGCCCCGCCGGGAGGTGGAAAGCGTGGTCCGGAGCATCACAAGATACCCGAGAAAGTGAGGGAAACGGGCATGAAAGAAGCGGATTTATTGCGGGAGCTTCGGCGGTCTTTGGAGGAGGCCCTGGAGCTGCTGGACGCCCTCTGACCGGATAAACTTTTGCTTAGGGAAGTGCTGGAGGACGCCCGGAACGAGATTGATAACTATCTGTAATTGAAAGGAAGTATGAAAATGGCAAAATGCAGTGAAAAGGTTCCGCTGACGGTGACAGTCATGGATAAAAATGAAGTCCTGACGCCGGAGGCATTGCGGAAGGAAATTCTGGTTCTGCGGGGGAATTCGTCCGGCGGCTGGGAGGTGCGTCCCCTGAAGGCCCTGACGCTGGGGAACGTGAACGCGGCTCTGACCAATCCCCGGATGGCCTTCCTTCTGCTGGAGGACGAAGACTGTACGTGTACGGTGGACAAGCAGAGGTGAGCATGGAGGAATTTCAAGAACTGTTCCGGCTTCAGAACGGCAAGTGCATTTTGTCGGAGGAAATCAGCCGGAAGATGTTCTACATTAAGAACGCCCACCCGGAATTGTTGTGGCAGGACGATTCCACGGGTTACGCCTGGGACGAGTCGGGCATGGCGGACCTGTTTTCAGAGTGCTACCGGGACGACGCCCGCTACTGTCCGGAGGCAAAGAGCTGGTACACCTATGCGGACGGTCTCTGGCAGAAGGACACAGGGTCGCTTCTTGTGGCCGGGAAGATCAAGGAATTCGTGCGCCTGATGAATCTGTACTGCGGCGAAATTGAGGATGAAGAGGTCCGGAAGCAATACCTGAAATTCGTTCTGAAAATGGGCGACCGCCGTTTCCGTGACCGGCTGATGAAGGACGCGGCGGACTGTATGATGATCGAAGCGTCAGCCTTTGACAGCAAGCCATATCTGATGAACTGCCGGAACGGGACCTGCGACCTGCGGGACGGGAGTTTCCGGGAACACGACCGGGCGGATTTCCTGACTATGCGGACGGCCTTTGACTACACGCTGAAGAGGGTCCGGTGCCCGCGCTGGGAGAGGTTCATCGCGGAAGTGACGGAAAACGATATGGATAAAATGGACTTTTTGCAGCGCGCTCTGGGCTATTCGATACTGGGCACAGGCCGGGAAGAGTGTATGTTCATCCTCCACGGCAAGACCACCCGGAACGGCAAAAGCACCCTTCTGGACGCCTTGCAGCATATGTTAGGGGACTATGCCACCGTTGCGCCTGTGGAGCTGATCTGCCGCGCCGACCGTGCCCGGAATACCGAATCAGCCAACCCAGTTCTTGCCCGTCTGAAAGGCCGCCGGATGGTCACTATGGCAGAGTCGGACCGTTCCGGGCGGCTGGACGAGGCGGTCATCAAGCAGTACACCGGCGGCGAAGAGGTCACGGCGCGGGAACTGTATCAGGCCCCCATGACGTTCAAGCCCCAGTTTACCCTCTGGCTGAGCTGCAACGACCTGCCTGCCGTCCGGGACAAGAGCCTTTTCGCGTCGGAACGGGTGCGCCTTATCGAGTTCAACCGCCATTTCTCCGACGCTGAACAGGATAAGGGCCTGAAAGAGTATTTCGCCGGACCGGAGGCCATGCAGGGCATTTTCTCCTGGCTCCTGGAAGGCTGCCGGAAATATCAGGAACGGGGTCTCGCCATGCCCGACAGCCTCCGCGCTCCGGTCCGGCAGTACGAGAAGGACAACGATCTGGTACTGCAATTCCTGGAAGAATACTGCGAGAAAGCCCCCGGTCAGAGCATCCGGGCCAAGGCAATTTATGATACCTACAAACTCTGGTGCCGCTCCAATGGCTATTACGTCGCAAGCGCGAAAAAGTTCAACGCCGAACTCTCTGCCCATCCGGAGTGGTACGAGAGGAAGGGCGCGGCAAAAGGCGTGGCGGTATATTATGGCATTCGATTGAAAGAAGCCCTCTGATACGCGCCGGGTAGGGCAGGTAGGTTATTTTCAGGTTTTGCTATAACTTTCTATATATATAAATTTCTCTATTATAGTAGTTTAGTAGCAAACAGTTAAAATGACCTACCCAACCCTACCCGGACAGAATAAGTGACACTAAGACCTGTAGTGAACACAACACAGAAAGGAGCAGAAATGGCAGAAGAGAAGAGCGTGACCCCGGCAGAGAACAGAAAGCCTAAACGGAAAGGCGGCAGCGGAACAGCGTCGGTAACGGAACACTGCACGGCCAAACGGGAGGAAATCAGTCAGATCATTCAGGAGAGCTACCAGTTTTTCAATTTGCCGAAAGTCCAGACAGACGAAGAATGCGCCGAACGTCTGAACAGCTACTTCCAGCTCTGCGCGGAACGGGGCCAGATTCCCACGGTGGAAGATATGGCCCTTGCGCTGGGGACCATCCGGCAGACGCTCTGGGAGTGGGAACAGGGCAGCAAGGGGCCGGTACGTCGGGACATGGTGAAAAAAGCGAAAGAAATTCTGGCCGGAATTGACGCAAAACTGGTCTCTCAAGGCAAAATCCCGCAGGTTACGTACATTTTCCGGGCAAAGAATTTCTTCGGTATGCGTGACCAGCAGGAAGTCGTCCTGACCCCCAACAATCCCCTTGGCGACCCGCAGAACGCAGAACAGCTTCAGCAGAAGTACCTTGACGCCGCCGGACTGACTGAATCGGACAAGACAGAAAGCGATTGACGGCCAGTGCTGGTTTGTGGTATACTAAAATATATCAAAATGGGAAGGAGGGCAACCTATGCAGACCGAAAACGAACGTAAAGATGTGCAGAAGGCCATGGCGTATGACTTGCTGAAGCTCTTCGAGGAAACCCATGACAAGACCTACACCTATGAGGAAATCAAGAAGCTGATTGACGCCTATATTTCCGGATTGAAGCAATAAGCCGTAAACGCACAGAAACGGCCCTCTGACGCACGCAAATTTTCGGAGTACACAGATACCGGAAAGCCAGCAGAAGGCCATACAACGCGATTCTGTGCGAAATAGAAGCCCTCCCGGACCTGCTCGCCTGGGAGGGCTTTTTTTGGTGATTGCTAGAAACGGTTACGCTGGTATCCGATATAGTTGCAAATGCTGTCCAACGTGCTGTCAATCTTCATCGGTTTCACCTTCTTCCAGCTCTTCCTCCAGTTCGTCAAGGGCTTCGGAAATGGCCTGTTCCAGAAGATAGCAGCGAATCGTTACATCGCACCATTCCGCGCCGCGTTCAATGGGGTTTTTCTCACAGCAAAACTCCGAAAGCGCTTCCTGAGCACGTCAGCCTTTACAGCTTCGAGATAATCGTAAGTCATATTCAATTCTCCTTCTTGACGGTCCCGACAGGCTGTGTTATACTGTCTGTCGGGGAGTGTTTGAAGTTCTTTAGGGGCTGGGAGAGGTTTCCCCCTCCCGTCCCGTTTGCGGTGTTTTACCTGGTTTTCCAGGCCTTCCATGCGGCTTCAAGAGCCTTGTGCATGGTCGGGTAGGTGGTTCCATTGAAGGACCATACTCCTTTGATGCACTTCACGATGATGAAGGCCATTTCAAAACCTCCCTTCTTGCCGTCCTGCTGTTGCGACCAGCGGGACGGTTTCTTATTTTGTAGGGCCTCCTTCCCTTTACGCTTACTATTCTACCATGGTTAAACGGAAATGTCAATAGTTTATTCAAGAATAAATGAAGTTTTCTTTGAATGCTTTGCTGCCTGCCGCCAAGGGCTTGCTGGTATTGCCGGGACCACCTACCCCGTGGGGGATACAGGGGACGGGGACTAGGGCGGGGTGAGGTCCAAGAATCCCGCAAAAATAAAAAAAGACCTTGACAATTCCATTTAGCTGTGATAAAGTAAACGTATACGGGGGGGTGCAAACGATATGATAAACGTAATTGGTTACACTAGAGTCTCCACGGATGGTCAGACTGGTGAAGATAAATTCGGGCTTGATGTTCAGAGGAAGCAGATTGAAGAGTATGCCGCCGCCCATGATATGACCGTTGTGAAGTGGTTCTGTGACGAAGGCGAGTCCGGGGCGAAAGAGCGTCCTGGGTTTGACGAAATTATTTATGGTGAAGTCAGTAATCCCCCTTATGAAGCCGTAGTAGTTGCAAAATCAGACCGGGTTGCCCGCGATATCAACGTCTATTATTACTACAAAATGATGTTGATGAAAAAGGACGTCAAGCTGATTTCTATCTGTGAGGATTTTGCGGCATTCGGCGTCTTTGCACCAATGCTGGAAGCCTTTACCCTTTGTGTGGCGGAAATGGAGCGGGATAACATCAATAAACGTACCAGCGCAGGCAGGAAGGTCAAAGCGGCGCAGGGCGGTTATTCCGGCGGGCGTGCTCCTATGGGTTACAAGGTTCAGGATAAGAAGCTGGTAATTAACCCGGCGGAGTCTCCCGTGGTTTTACGGGCATTTGAACTCCGTGACAATCACATGACCTTGAGTGCTATCGTTGACACCCTTAATCGCGAAGGATATCACACCAGAAATGGCAAGCCGTTCGTAATCAGCACTGTCCAAAGCATCCTGAACAACCGGAAGACCTACGAGGGCTATTACCGCTACGGCAAGGACGGCGAATGGGTCAAGGGCCAGCACGAACCCATCCTGCCGCCGAGTGGGAAGGAGGAATCCGATGTCGATGAAACTGCCGCTGACTGACCCGCCGTTTGACCTGAACGCGCTGCTGGGGATTAGTGACACTAATGGGGAGGGCGTTAGTGCTGCTAATCCGATTAGTGACACTAAGATTAGTGCTACTAACGGTCAGAAGATCAACGCATGGAAGAAGGCGAACCGGGACACGCTCCGTCTGGACCTGCCGAAAGGAGAAAAGGCACGGCTGAAAGCGGAAGCTGCCCGGCGTGGGATGAGCCTGACCGCCATGGTGAAAGCCGCCCTGACGGAGTATCTGGAACGGCGTCCGGCGGAGTGAAAGGAGAGACAAAGAATGATTTTTACCAGAATAATAGGTGTGCTGCTGGTCCTGCTGGGGATCTTCGGCATCGTCTGCGGATTCCTGGCGTTCGGCGATATCGGGATAGCCTGCATGATAGGAGGGGCGACGGCGCTGCTGTCAGGTGTGGGATTCATTCGGGTGTCGTTTGACCTGTTCTAGCCAGAGGGTCCGATGAACGACTACAAGATTATGTGCAAAATCCTGCGTTTGCTGGACAAGCACAAAGGCGACGAAGATTTTGACTATGCCCTGATATCCGCGTCGGCCATGAAGTGCGGCTATGCAGAACGGGAACAGTTGATGATTGAGCTTCAGGAAAATGGTTATCTCCGGGGGCTGGTTTACACGCAGGCCATGAGCGACAAATCTCCCCATCTTGCGGAACCCATCCGGCCCAGAATCACCATGAAAGGGATGGCGTATCTGGAAGAAAACACGATGATGGCAAAGGCAAAAGAATCCCTGCAAATGGTGGGGGATATTATACCGTAACGCCGCCGGTAAGCTGGTGGAAGGTCCAATGGGGCTGTCTCCGAATGGGGATGGTCCCGTTTTATTTTTAGGAGGCAGTATGAACTATCAGAAACTAAAAGAACGGATACAGGCGGCAATAGAGCGAAAACCGGACGATTTTGCCGCCTACGAGGACTACTTTGCCCTGTGCCGGGAATACGAAGCCGTTGCCTTCCGGGAGGCCCACACCTGGAATCACGCGCAGCGGTCCCTGGTGTCGGAAGCCCTGCGGCGTGCGGCTCTGACGGAGGATTTCAGGCTGGCTGAACGCTTTGACGGCCTGCTGTTCCGGTCCCTGCTGTTCGGCGCTCCCCACTTCTTCGACGACTATCTGCAGGCGGTGGAGTACGGCAGGCCCCGTGACAAAAAGTTCTATCAACCCCGGCGGCACTATCTGAAACGCTATGTAGACGCATATCAGGACGTTCTGGACGGAAAACTGGACTTCCTGTCGATCTCCATGCCAAAACGCGCCGGGAAAAGTCAGCTTGGCATCAACTTCACCTGTCTGCTGTCGGGCAAATTTCCGGACCGTTCCACGCTGATGGAGGGCACCGGCGACGACCTTGTGAATTCGTTTTACAAAGGCTGTCTTGAGTACATTCAGCAGCCGAATGACTATCATTTCTACGATATTTTCCCGGATTCCAAACTTGTGCAGACGAATGCCGACGTAAAGACATTGAACCTGCTCCACAAATCCCGGTTTCCGACGGTGATGTGCCGCTCCATCGACGCCCGGCAGGTAGGACTTTCGGAGGCCACGAATCTGCTCTATCTGGACGACTGCGTGGAAGGCCGGGAAGAGGCGAAAAACAGACTGCGATTAGACGATAAATGGGAGGTAATATCCGGCGACGTAATTGGGCGGGCCATTGAAGGAACTCCGATAGTCATTTGCGGCACCCGGTACTCGCTCTATGACCCTATCGGACGGCTACAGGAAGAAATGCGGAAACAGGGCAAACGAACAAGAATCCTGGAGACACCCGCCCTGGACCCAGTGACGGACGAAAGCAATTTTGAGTACGTCCGGGAGGGAAAAAAGGTCTTCACAACACAGTATTTCCGGGACCAGCGGCAGATGCTTTCGGCGGAGCAGTTCGCGTCCGAATTTCAGCAGCAGCCCTTTGAGGCCAAGGGTTTGCTGTTTCCGGAGAAATCCCTGAACCGCTACTTCTCCCTGCCCGTGGACCGTGACCCGGACGCGATCATAGCCGCCTGCGACACCGCCGAAAAGGGTGACGATTTCTGTGCAATGCCTATCGCTGCTTTGTTCGGCAACGAGGTGTATATCATCGATGTAGTGTTCGACGACAGCCCTCCCGAAGTCACGAAGCCTGCCTGCGCCAAGGCCCTCCGGGACAATCGGGTGGTTTCCGCCATGTTCGAGAGCAACAACGCGGGCAGCTATTTTGCGCGGGATGTAGGCGAAATTCTGACCAGTCTGGGCTATTCTTGTGCAATTCGTACAAAGCGAACCATTTCCAACAAACAGACCCGTATTGAATTTGCATCAGATTCCATCCTGAAGAACTTCTACTTCAAGGACCCCAGCCTTTACGAACCCGTAAGCCCATACGCCGCCTTCATCAAGCAGCTTGTGACCTACACCCGTTCCGGAAAGGTCCCCCATGACGACGCTCCCGACTCCCTGGCCCTTCTGGAAAACGAACTCCGTCACCTGACCGGCGCAAAAGTGGAGGTCTTTCGCCGCGTCTTCTGATTCTCCAATGGTTCTTTTGATTTGCCTGTTTACAATCCATTGGAGATATGCTATAGTAAAAGAAACAGAAACTTTTTCCGGGAAGGAGGACGCCTATGCACCTGTTCGGACGGCGGGTAATCTATACGGACGCGGAACAGATTACCAGAGATAATGTTCTGAAAATCCTGCAAAAATCCCTAATTATCCATTGGAAAAACCGCTCTGAAATCAACTACCTCTGGCATTACTACAAGGGCCGTCAACCAGTGCTGGGGCGGGAAAAGTGTATCCGTCCGGAAATCAAGAACACCATCGTAGAGAATCGGGCCAACGAGATTGTCACCTTCAAATCCGGCTATCTGATGGGCGAACCGCTCCAATACATCAGCCGTGGCCAGGGGGAACATCTGGGGGAGGCCATCACCGAACTGAACGAATTTGTGTTCGCGGAAGAGAAGCCCGCCCGTGACAAGGAACTTGCCGACTGGTTTCACATCTGCGGAACATCCTTTCGTATGGTACTGCCGGACCCGGAAGGCCGCGAGGATGAAGCGCCGTTTGAAATTTACACTCTGGACCCCCGAAACGCCTTCGTCATTTATCACAATGGCTTGGGAAACCGTCCCGTGCTGGGCGTCCGCTACGTCACCGATGAAAACGGCGTCACCCACTATTCCTGCTACTCCGAAACGGAATATTTTGAGATCGCCGAAAGCAAAATCGTCCATGCCGACACTCATATTTTAGGCGGTATTCCCATTATCGAATACCCGCTGAATATTGCGAGAATCGGCGCGTTTGAGCTGGTAATCCCCCTTTTGGACGCGATAAACTTAACGGACAGCAACCGTCTGGACGGCGTGGAGCAGTTCATTCAGGCCCTGATGCTGTTTCATAATGTCGATATCTCCAGCGAGGATTACCAGCGTCTCCGGGAGGACGGAGCCATCAAATTCCGCGACATCGACACCCAGACCAAAGCCGAGGTTTCGTACCTTGTGAACAACCTGAATCAGGCCGAAACGCAGACGCTTGTGGACCATATGTACGAAGTCGTGCTGACCATCTGCGGAATGCCCAACCGGAACGGCGGGACCTCCACCAGCGACACCGGCAGCGCGGTTATCATGCGGGACGGCTGGTCGGCTGCGGAAGCCCGTGCAAAGGATACGGAATTGATGTTCAAACCGGCGGAACGGCAGTTTTTGCGGCTGATTCTGAACATTTGCCGCACGTTTGGCCGTTCCGAACTGAAGCCGGGGAACGTGGAGATACGCTTTACCCGGAGGAATTACGAGAACATCCAACAGAAGGCGCAAGTGCTTGATTTGATGCTGAAAAACCCGAAAATTCACCCGAGACTGGCCTTTATTCACTGCGGAATGTTCAGTGACGCGGAGCTTGCCTGGAAACAGAGTGAAGAGTGGACCGCAGAGCAGGAACAGAAGGCCCTTGAAGCCGTGGAAAAGTTGCAGAAAGGGGGAGAAATTGCCGGTGAAGTGGAAAATCAGCCCGGAAATCATCCAGGAAATGGAGAAAATCCTGTGGCGCGGAAACCGGGCGGAGATACAGATTGAGCATGGAAAGATCACCGTCGTGGAAATCAAGCGGAAAATGTGCATCAAAAGCGCCGGAACTTGAGGTTTTGGCAGGTCCGATGGGGCTGTCTCCGTAAGGGGATGGTCCCTTTTTGTTCGCAGAAGGGAGACATATGACCGGCTATCTGACCGCCATTGACGAACTGAATGTACTGTGGCAGGTCAGCCTCCAGACGGCGGGACGGAATCCGGAGCGGGTCTGCGGGGACCTGGAACGGCTGCTGATCCTGGCCTACCGGGAGGGCTTCCGGGACGCCAACGGACAGCTTGCGGGTCAGGAAACGCCGTTGGACACGCTGATGGAAGCCGCGGTTTTCGCCGGAATCGACCGCAAGAATTTCAAGGACCGTGCGCGGGAACACCTGGCTTCCGGGGACGCTGGACGCTTGCAGGCATTGGCAGAATCGGAATGGCATCGGGTCTATCACGCCGGAATGCTGGACGCGGCGAGGGCCTTTCAGCGGCGGACCGGGCGGGGTGTTTTGAAGACCTGGCTGACCATGCTGGACGACCGCGTGCGGGATACTCACGACTATTTAGAGGGTATTTCCGTGCCATTGGACACAGAATTCTACACTTTTGACGGCGACCACGCTCCTGCCCCCGGAGGCTTCACGCTGCCGGGAAACAACGTAAACTGCCGCTGTTCGTTACGGCTGACTGGTGAGGGAACACCTTAAAACGCAGGCTCATGACAAGAGGATAAAACGGAAACCCGATGCGGAGGGAACCGCTTCAACAAACGCAAGAAACATAAGGAGGAAAATCAATGGACCTGAAAGCACTTTTGGGAGACGCGTACAAAGAAGGCATGACGTTCGAGGAAATCGAAGCGGCGCTGAAGGACGTACAGCCGCCCGAGGACCCCGCCGGAGCCGCCGAGATCAGCCGTCTGAAAACCGCCCTCTCCAAGGCCAACGGCGAGGCGGCAGACTACAAGAAGCAGCTCCGCGGGAAGCAGACGGAGGCGGAACAGGAGGCGGCGGCGCGGCAGGAGGCCCTTGCGAAGCTGGAGGCCGAGAATGCGGAATTGAAGCGTGCCAGTGCGATTTCCGCTCACAAGGCAAAGCTGCTGGCCCTGGGCTACGACGAAAAACTGGCCGAAAGCACCGCGGAAGCCTTGGCAGACGGAAAAGTAGACGCGATTCTGGACGCACAAAAGACGCTGTTGGAAGCCCAGAAAAAGGCGGTCCTAGCGGAGAAACTGCGTCAGACACCCCGCGGGCCTTCCGGCGGCACTCCCTCCGGCGAGGACTTCCAGAAGCAGATTCAGGACGCGCAGGCCCGTGGCGACTATGCCGCTGCCGCTTACTATACCCGGCTGGCAGGTTCGGAAATCCAGTCGGAATCTTAATAAGGAGGACTTTTTATGCCTGATACATTCGCAACCAGCTTTGGCGTACTGAACTATTCCGGTATGCTCTTCAACCGTGGAAACACCCGCGTGCCCCTTTCCAGCATCATCGGTTCCCGTGCGAAAACCACCAATCACGTCGAGTTCGTCACCGGTCAGGAGTACACCGCAGGAGGCGACGGCGCACAGCCTGCCATCAGCGAGACGGCTTCCCTGACCGCCCCGGACGCCACTGTGACCACCCGTGAACAGAAGACCAACGTCACCCAGATTTTCCAGGAATCCGTTGGCATTTCTTACGCAAAGCAGTCCAATATGGGCACTTTGTCCGGCCTGAATGTTGCAAATCAGCAGGCCAATCCCATCAATGAACTGGACTTTCAGGTGGCCGCGAAGCTCCAGAAGGTGTCCCGCGATATCGAATTCACCTTCGTCAACGGAGTGTACGCAAAGGCGACCTCTGACGCGACGGTTAACAAGACGCGGGGCCTTGTGACTGCCGTTACCAGCAACGTAACCGCCATGAAATCCAAGCCTCTTGGCCTGTGGGACATCGCGGATATGCTGAAAAAGGTCTACGAATCCAACGCGCCCACCACGAATCTGTGCCTCTGGTGCGACGCCGTGACCATGTTCCAGATCAACGCGGACGCGGTACAGAACGGCCTGACGGTGGTTCCGGCGGCGCGGGAGATCAACGGCATTGCGCTTTCCTCCGTCGTGACCCCCCTGGGCGTGGTCTACCTGCACCTTGGCGAATGCCTCCCGGCGGGCACGGCGCTGCTGCTGGATCTTGATGTAATTGCGCCCGTTTACCAGCCCGTTCCCGGCAAGGGAAACTTCTTCCTGGAGCCGCTTGCGAAGACCGGCGCGGGTGAAAAATATCAACTTTTCGGGCAGATTGGACTGGACCACGGCCCGGAGTGGTATCACGGCAAATTCACCGGAATCTCCACACAGTTTGAAAAGCCTGCCTACAGCCGGTCCGTCTACGTGGCCAACGCAGGCGAGTTCGGTGGCGCTGCAAAGGCGTAAGAAAGGAGGCGGACGGCATGAGTGAGGACGAAAAACTGGTGATTTTACGCGAAATGACCGGCGAACGTGACGTAAAAGTGCTGTCCGCCTATCTTCGGCTTGCGGCGCGGTCGGTGCTGGATCAGCTTTCGCCGTACAAGATTCTTGAGGAAATACCCGAACGCTATGACGGCGTGCATATCGAAATCGCGGCCTATCTTCTGAACAAACGCGGCGCGGAAGGGGAAGTCTCTCACAGCGAAAACGGCGTCTCCCGGACCTACGAGAGCGGCGGGATTCCGGTTTCCCTTCTGCGGCGCATCACTCCCTTTGCGGAGGTGGTAGGATGAAACTCCTGCGGCGCAATCTGTCCACGATCTGCTACTGCCTGTACAAGGGCCGGGAACCGATTCTGGATGAGGATGGACACGAGACTGGCGAGACGCGAATTCTTTACCAAAGACCGAAACGCCTTCGATGCAGTGTGTCTCCTGCCGCCGGTTCCGCCCAGGCGTATCTGTTCGGGAATCTGACCGCCTATGACAAAGTTCTTGTAACCGACGACACGGCCTGTCCCATTGATGAGAATACCGTGCTGTTTGTGGATAAACGGCCTGCCTTCTCCGAGGACGGCGTTCCGCTGGGAGATTACCGGGTTCGGAGGACAGCACGATCTATCAATTATATCTCCTATGCCATCAGCAAAGTGGAGGTTTCATGAGACGAAAAACGATACAGGTCCCGCTGACGGAGGCCGGAGTGGACAGGGCAATCCGGGAACTGAAAGCCTGGCAGAAATGGTTGGAACGGGGGACTGCCGCGCTGCTGAAAGCTCTTGCGGAAGAAGGCGTTCAGGTAGCGTCGGCGAGGTTCCAGAGTGCCCAGTACGACGGCACAAACGACGTTTCCGTTTCTCTGGAAGTCCGTGAGAAAAACCGTATAGCTGTTGTGGCCGTAGGCGGAGCGGTCCTGTTCATCGAGTTCGGCACCGGCGTTCGGTATCCCGATAATCACCCGGAAGCCTCCGTCAATGGATTCACCCGCGGCGGCTACGGGCATCGTCTGGGACGGCTTCCCCAAGGCTGGCGCTACGACGGCGACCCCGGCACCAATGGTCAGGTCATCCAGAAGGGAAAGCACGCCGGACAGGTCCACACTTACGGCAATCCGGCCAATATGTCCATGTACGGGACCGTGCGGGAACTTGAGCAGAAATTCGCAGAACTTGCCCGGAGGTGCTTTGCATGATTGACTGTGAAAACGAGGTCTTCACCCGTGTTGCCGACGGTCTGCGGGACGCTTTTCCCGACGTGAACGTCACCAGCGAATACGTCCGGGCACCCACCAGGTTCCCGCATGTCAGTGTTGTAATGGCCGACAGCTATTCCGTCACAGAGAAGGAAGACAGTACTTTTCAGGAGAATTTGACGGGAGTGCTTTTTGAGGTCAACGCGTACTCCAACAAGGCGTCCGGGCGGAAGGCGGAGTGTAAGCACCTTATCAATCTTGCGGGCGATATACTGACCCGGATGAACTTCCGGCGTATTGCCCAGACCCCCGTCCCGAATCTGGAAGACGGCTCCATCTACCGCATCACGGCCAGGTTCCGGGCAGCGACGGACGGAAAATATTTCTACAGGAGGTAATCAGTCTATGGCAACCAGTACCTATATGACGTTTCTGATGCACAAGGACAAAACTGCTGAATCCGCTGACGAGTGGAAGAAGCTGCTTGACATTACGGAGTTTCCCGATCTGGGCGGTGAACCGGAAATGCTGGACACCACCACCCTCTCCGACAAAATGCGGACGTACATCCCCGGCATTCAGGATTTGGAGGGCATGACCTTTGCCGCCAACTACGACCACGAGAAATATCTGGCCCTGAAAGCATTGGAAAACAAGGAACAGGACTACGCCGTATGGTTTGGCGGCACTGAGAATACCGGCGGTCTGCCTCCCACGCCTACCGGGTCCGAAGGCAAGTTTTCCTTCTCCGGGCAGTTGTCTGTCTACGTCACTGGCGGCGCGGTCAACGAGGTCCGGGGTATGTCCATTTCCATTGCGCCGTCCACGGTTATCAGTGAGGAATAAGGACATTCTGGGATTTTTGAAAAGAAAAGGAGTCACATATGGCAAAGCAGATCACGTTCAATTTTGAGGGCACTGATTACGTTCTGGAATATACCCGGCGCACGGTGAAGCAGATGGAGGCGGAAGGTTTCGTGTCCGGCGAGATCGACAGCAAGCCCATGAGTCTGCTTCCGGCGCTGTTTGCGGGGGCGTTCAAGGCGCATCACCGGTTCGTAAAGCCGGAGGTGATTGACAACATTTACGCCGCAATGCCGGACAAGGAGGGCCTGATCGGACGGCTGGCGGAAATGTACAACGAGCCGATTCTGACCCTGCTGGAAGAGCCGGAGGACAAGCCGGGAAAAAAGGTTCTCTGGACGGCGAGCTGGTAAAAGGCGGACCGTCCGGGCAGAGCTGGGGCGAACTTTTCGAGCGGCTTTGCGGCCAATATCTGGCATTAGGGCTGTCCTGCGGTGACTTTTGGGACGGAGACTGCCAGCTTGCCCGGTACTATCGGGAGGCCGCGGAGCTTCATCGTGAACGCAAAAATCAACAGGCGTGGCTGCAAGGTCTGTACATTTATTCGGCACTTCTGGACGCCGCGCCGCTGTACAATCCGCTTAGCAAGAAACGCAAGGCGCATAAATATATGGACTCCCCGATTCCGGTAACGGGACAGGGTACGCGTCAGGCGGAGGAAGCAGCAAATCACAAGAAACTTGCCGCCGGTCGGGAAGCAATGCGCATTATGGCCGGGGCATTGAACGCGAAGAGACGGAAGGAGGGGTGACCTGTGGCGGTGGAACTGGAAGGTCTGGAATTTCAGATTGAGGCCGTATCCACGGAAGCAATACAGGGTATCAACGCCCTGACTGCAAGCCTTTCCCGTCTCAAAAGCGCGGTGAAGGGCGACGGCTTTTCTGCTATTTCCAAGGGCATTGCGTCCATCGGGAAAGCCGCGGAAACCCTCCGTCCGGAGAAGCTGGAAGGTCTGACCAAGGCCCTCTCCGATCTGTCGGGCATTAAGATTTCAGGCTCTGTCTCCAAGAATCTTGCGGCCATCGGCACGGCGCTGGGACCTCTGGCGGAATCCGGCGAGAGCGCAATATCCCGCTTGGAAGCTCTGCCGAAGGCCCTGGCTGCCATTGGGAACGTGAAGATTTCCAGCACTTTGCCGAAGCGTCTGACGGAGCTGGGAACCGCCCTGAATACTCTGGCGGCAAGTCCCGGAGGCGCACAGTTGACGGGTTTGGCGTCGGGACTGGCAGGGCTGGGAGCCGCAAGAATTGCAGGGTCGGTCCCGCAGAGGCTGGAGGAAATCGGGGCGTCTCTGGGCCGTCTTACCCCGGAAGGCGTCTTGTCCCTGGAGCGTGTCTCAAGAGCGCTGCGGGCAATGGACGGCCTGAAACTTCCGAATATATCCAGGGCCATGAAGGAAGTCCAGAACACGGAGGACGTAAAGAAGACCTCCGAAAGCGGAAAGTCCGGAACAGCAGAAAATGACAGTTCTCCCGGCAGGCTGGAACAGTTACAGGCCGCGCTGAAAAATGTAAGTGAGATTGTTGCTCAGGGGCTTCCCCAGGCCGGAGCGGAAATCGGAAAATTCTCCGGCGGCATATCAGAACTGGTGACCAAGGCCCAAGGATTGAAAGGAACCGGTGCAAATCTGCTGGCGCTGGCGAAAACCCATCCAGGCTATGCGGCGCTGGGGGTTGCCCTGACCGCGGCTGCCGGGGCCGTAAAACTGCTGGCATCGTCGGTGAAACGGCTGGGCAGTTCGGCGTTCACGGGCTTGCGGAAGACCTTTGACGCCCTGGGCAATGCTGCAAGAAAACTGTCCGCAGAATTGTCTTCTCTTGCGAAAAAGGGGATTTCGGGCATTGCAAACGGTCTGAAAAGTGCTGGAAAATTTGTCGTCAGCGATTTTGTCAAGCCGTTCACCAGTGCAATCAAGATGGTGAAAACCTGGAAAAATGCCCTGGGACGGATTGCCTTTTACCGTGCAGTCCGGTCGGCGATCAAGATGGTGACGGACGGCTTTTCCACCGGTCTCAAGAATCTCTACGAGTACAGCAAGGCCGTCGGGACCCAGTTTGCGCCCGCTATGAACTCCCTGGCGACCAGTGCGCAGTACCTCAAAAACAGCCTTGGAGCCATGGCCGCGCCGTTGGTTCAGGCTCTTGCACCAGCGATTGATTTCCTGATTGACAAGTTTGTCGCCCTTCTGAATGTGATTGGAAAGGTCTTTGCCGCCCTGACCGGAAAGAGCACGTTTTCGCAGGCAAAGAAGCAGGCGGTAGAATTTGGCAGCGCGGTGGACAAGGCAGGAAAAGCGGTCAAGGATTTCACGCTGGGCATCGACGAGCTGAACATCCTGAACGCGGATTCCGGCAGCGGGTCCGGGGGAGGCGCTTCCTTCGGGGATATGTTCGAGGAAGTGGAAGTGCCGTCGGAGATTGCAGACTGGGCCGCAAAAATCCGGGAGGCCATGGAAGCGGGAGACTGGCGTTCGGTGGGGACGATTCTCGCCGACAAGCTGAATGAGGTTGTGGACTCCTGGGATTCCTACGGCTGGGGCGCGAAGCTGGGCGGTCTGATTAACAACGGTCTGAATGTTGCCTACGGCTTCCTGACAAAATTCGATTTCACCGCCCTGGGCGTCAAAGTCGGGGAGGCTCTGACGGGCGTTTTTGACACGGTGGATTTTGACCTGCTGGGCCGGACCTTCGCCGCAAAGTGGAACGCCCTTTTCGATTTCCTCTACGGCCTGGTGACTACGATTCCCTGGGGGGAACTGGGCCTGCACATTGCTGAGATTGTAAACGGTTTTATCGATGAAATCCATTGGGATAGGATTGGCAAGACCTTTTCAGAGGGAGTTACAGGGATTTTCACCGCCGCGAAAACTGCCATTCAGAATATCCATTGGGGTGAATTGGGTTCCGGTTTGGCTGAAATCCTGAATAATATCGACTGGTATGGCATCGTCAACGGCGTCCTGACCACCATCACCGCTGCTCTGGACGCATTACGGCAGGGGATTGACGGATTCCTTGCGGAGTGGCAGTGGCAGGACATGGCCCGGCTGATTTACACAGGCATCAACGACGCAATCGATTCCATTTCCTGGGGCGAACTGGGGACCTCTATTGGCAACGGTATCAAGACGGCGCTGGACTTTGTGACGGAGATTTTGACCGGAACGGACTTCGAGAAAATTGGAAAGCGCATCGGTGAATTTGTTGTCGGTCTGGATTGGGTTGGTATCCTGGCAGGGCTGGCGAAAATGATTGTGTCGGGCATCAACGCGGCGGTCAAAGCGGTAACGGTTTTGCTGTCTGAAATCGTGCCCCACGTGAAGGAATGGGCAACGAGACTGGCGCAAAATTTCATGGACTGCATCCGGAAAATCGAATGGAAGGACGCGGGAAAAGCCCTGAGCGACGGCCTGATTGCGGCGTTGGACTTCATGATTACGTTCCTGAAAGAGGTGGACTGGGACGAAGTAGGCCAGCACATTTCCGACTTTTTCACATCCATCGACTGGGACACGCTGCTGACCAAATGGGGCGAACTGATGGGAACGATCATCGACGCCAAATTGAAGCTGATCGACGTGTCCGGCATTCTGGAAGTCGGCGGCAATATTGTCAAGGGCCTGCTGCAAGGAGTGCTGGCGGAAATCAGCGCGGTAGGACTGGTGGGCTGGCTGTGGGACAAATTTGTAGGACTGATCGTCAACACGGTCAAGAATCTGTTCGGCATCCACTCCCCGTCCACGGTTTTTGCGGAGATTGGCCGGATGCTCCCTGCTGGTCTGTTAGAGGGTCTTTTGACTGGTTGGGGCGATATCCCGAACTTTTTCAGCGAGAAACTGGGAGATTTGAAGACGGCCCTCAAAGACGCCTGGGAGGAAATGAAGACCAACGCGTCGGACGCATGGAGTTCCGTAAAAGAGACTCTGGGCGGCTGGTGGGACCGGATCACCGGCGACGCGAAGACGAAATTCGGCAAGACAAAGGGCGAGATTTCCACGGTCTGGAAGGATACCCACACGGAGACTTCCGAAAAATGGAAGGGCATTCACGGCGACCTGACCACTTCCTGGAGCAGCATTGAAACGAATGCGCAGGAAAAATTCGGCAAGACGAAGGAGCGGATTTCTACTGCCTGGAGCGAAACGCAGTCCGACACCTCCGAAAAATGGAAGGGTATTCACGGCGACCTGACCACTTCCTGGAGCAGCATTGAAACGAATGCGCAGGAAAAATTCGGCAAGACGAAGGAACGGATTTCTACTGCCTGGAGCGAAACGCAGACGGACAGCGATGAGAAGTGGACCCGGATTCAGCGGGGCCTGAAGGACGCCTGGGAGCTGCTGAACAACGACGCGAATACGTGGTTCGGGAAGATAACGTCGACGGTTTCCAACATTTGGAGCAATCTGGTGAGTGACGCCCTGAATTGGGGCCGCGATCTTTGCCGGAACATCGCTGGCGGCATTGACACGGGGCTTTCGTGGGTACGAAGCGCCGCGTCCAGCGTGGCCAGCGGAATCAGCAGCTACCTGCACTTTTCCGAGCCGGACGTGGGACCTTTGAGCAACTTCCATACGTTCATGCCGGATATGCTGAAACTTATGGCGGCTGGCATCCGGGAGAACGCCGGTCTAGCCGAGAACGCCGCCTGCGACCTGGCAAACCGGGTATCCGCGGCCATCAACACGGCGTCTGCGGGGCTGGAGGTGCCGGTTTCCGCATACGCCAACGTGCAGACCGCGGCGGAATACTGGTCTGTTTACGGAGAGCGACAAGCGGACTGGGAGCCTGGCGGGGAGAACAGCCGCGAAATTGTAAGCGCGATTTACGACACGGCGGGCCAGCTTCTGGGAGCCTTGAACGCCCTGGCGGACCGGCCCGTGGAGGTAGACCTGGACGGCAAAGCGGTAACGAGGCAAGTGGAGAAGCGTCAGCGTGAAAGAGGCGCGGGGATTCTGACGGGAGGTGTGTGGACGTGACGGCTCTGGTATCCATCAACGGTCACGCCATCCCGGACCCGTCGGTCTACAACGCTACGACTGCAACGGTTGTAGACAGTGGGCGCAATGCCGAAGGCCGTATGATCGGGGCGGTGGTCCGGGACTCCATGGCAAAAATCGAATGCACCTGGAAATACCTGCCCGCTGGGAAATGGGCGGAAATCCTACGGCTGTTCAACATCTCTTTAGGCGGTTCGTTCATCAATCCGGTGACGTTCTACAATCAGGACACGGCCGGCTGGGAGACCCGGGAAATGTACGTCTCCGACAAAACGGCAGGGATGTACTACCGGAATCCGGAGACAGGGGAAATCCGGGGCTTTACGCAATGCCGTCTTGCGTTGGTGGAGGTGTAGCCATGCAGGAGGTAAGCCGGGCATGGAAGGACGCCCAGAGAAAGACCCTTGCGCCGCCGTCGTTTGTGGAGATAGACGTAGGCGTAGGGGACCCGGAAGCCCAGTCCGCGGCGGAGGTATCGGACGACGGGCACGAGGCGTTTTCGGTCCCCCAGGGGGTGATTCTGGAGACGGAAAAATCGCCGCCCAAGTACGCCACTCTGGAACCGAATCTCTGGCGGCTGGACGGCACATTCCGGATACTCCCCGGCGGCGGACCTGACCGGGGGAGTTTCGGGGTTGTGGGCGCAGGGCGTACAGGCAAGGCGAGAGTGAACTGGAAGGGGTGAGGGCATGGCATATGAAATGACGGTCTGGCAGGATGGGGATCTGATCACAGCGGAGCGCATGAACAAGCTGGAGCAGGGCGTAGCCAACGAGCAGACCGGCCCGCCGGGAAAAAACGGACTGCCCGGTAAAGACGGACAGACGCCTTTCATCGGCGAGAATGGCCACTGGTGGATAGGCGAACATGACACCGGAATTTCGGCAACTGGCCCGAAGGGAGATAAAGGCGACTCTGCTTCCGGCGTGACGATGGAAGAGGTCGAAGCCGCGATTCAAGCCGCCGTTCTGGACAGTTGGGAGGGGAGCTATTGAGTACGCAGGAAATCAAGCTGAAAGCCATTGCCGACGCCATCCGGGAAAAGGAAGGCAGTACTGCGCTCATCCCTGCCAAAGACTTCCCGACCCGGATTCTGGCCCTGGAAACCGGCGGGCTTCCGGACGGCATTAGGACCATTTCTGCAGAAGCAAACGTCTCTGGTCGAGGGGATGTTTCCGGCGGCGGTATGGCTTCTGACGGTACCCGTATTATAGTCAGAGCGGCGGCAAAGGGCGGGTATAAATTCGCCAATTGGACAGAGAGGGGCAGCAGTGTCAGCACGGAAGCGGATTATGCCTTTGACGTGACCAAAGACCGGGACCTGACAGCGGTTTTTAATGTCAAGACTTCCCGCCTCCCCTCTGGCTATACCGAGGTGGAATATATTCAGACAGACCGGGCCTGTGGAATCGACACCGGAATGCAGCCCGATACGGGATATGACCGGGTTGTGATGGATATTGAGCCGACAGAAATTTCTCTTACAGGCGAGGAAGACTTCTGTGGAATGGTGGCTTATGGCTCAAGTAAGTATCTGTACTGCTCTTTATGGCGTAATCGTTATAATCAAATTTGCAGCCGCGTACTTACCAATACCATCGTTACCAGCAACATTACGCTAGGGTTTGGACGGGCAGTAATAGACATGAATCTTCAAACAAAAAGAATCTCTGTTGGAGACGAGTTCTATACTTCCAATCATGCTTCGGGAACTGCAAAACTGAATAATAATTTGTTTCTGTTTGTACCAGGCACTCCCAGCTCTTCTTGGGCGTCCGTACCTGCCAGACTCTATTCGGCGAAAATATATCATAACGGCGTTTTGAAAAGGGATTTTGTGCCGTGTGTCAATCGGTCAGGAGTTGCGGGGCTTTATGACCTGGTGGAGAGTAATTTTCACCAAAACTCCAAAAGCGGCGTTCTCACAGCAGGCCCGGCAGTCTGACAGAAAGCAGGTGAATCCCATGTCCGACAACACCTACACCAGCGCCCGTCTCTGCAATTCTGACGGCGCATTCCCGGTCCCGCCGGTACTGACCTTTGACTTTCCGCACCGGATGGAGGGCACGATTCCCGGCGTCACCATCACCTGGTCCCCGACGTACGGCGAATGGGCGACCCGCTACCGAATCCGGGCCTGGGACGGCGGGACGGAAATTTTCAGTCAGACGGCCTCCAACGCGTCGCTTGTCTCCGTACTGTCGGCGGACGTAACGGGCTACACGCGGCTTGGGATAGAAGTGCTGGCGTGGAGCAGGCCGAACCGCCGGGCGCGAATCGAGACAGTGGCCTTCGGGGTAAAGGTCCGCTACGGCAAATCTGACCTGATGGACTACAGCGCGGTGATGTCGGCGGACCCCCTTGCGGGCGAGCTGCCGAGGACGGAAATTGTCTTCCGGCTGAAAAATCTGGGGGATCGCTGGAACCCTGACAATCCGGACAGCATCGGGAAATACCTGATGGAGCGGCAGCGGGTGACGGTGACCTACGGCTATGAGCTGAACGGCGGAATCGAGCGAATCCCCGGCGCGGTCTGTTATTTGAGCGAATGGGAGACGCCGCAGAATGGGGTCAGCGCGGCATTCACGGCCCGGAGCGCGTTGGAGTTCATGGACGCCATCTACACCGGCCCCGTTGAAGGAACGCTGTACGATATCGCGGAAGCGGCCTTTCTGCAAGCGGAACTGCCTCCTCTGCAAAACGCCCCGGCCTGGGAGATACATCCGGCATTACAGCGGATAGAGCTGACAGCCCCGGCGGACCTGAAAGAAGCGACGATTGCGGAGGTGCTTCAATACTGTGCCAACGCCGCCTGCTGCACTCTGGCCCCGGACCGTTACGGCACCTTACGCATCCGGCCTCTGGACGTGCGGCTGACGGATTATCGTATTGACCGGTTCAACAGCTACGCCAATTCGGACCTGAAACTGCGGAAGCCTCTGAAAGCGGTGAATATTAATCGTGGCCGGTACGTTCTCCCGGTAAACCGAACAGGGGAAATCCAGCCGGTAACGAACCCGCTCATTTCCGACGCACAGGCCCCCGCCGCGGCTCTTTGGATAGCGGACGTGCTGAAAAACCGCCGTCGTTTATCCGGGCAGTTCCGAGCGGACCCCCGGCTGGACCCGCTGGATATCGTGACGAATGAGAATCAGTTTTCGGAATCCCGCGTGGTGGTGACGGAAGTAAAGCTGACGTATCAGGGAGCGTTCCGGGGGAGCTACGAGGGCTGGGGGGCGGATCAGTTATTTGGGGAGTATTTCTACGCAGGCGACCTGTACGCAGGGGAGGTATGACATGGCGGACAAGCTGATAACGGACCGCACCGCCGGGGACGTACAGCGTGAGACGGCAAAGGGCTTTTACAATGCG
Source organism: uncultured Oscillibacter sp. (assembly GCA_910577405.1). Taxonomy (GTDB): domain Bacteria; phylum Bacillota; class Clostridia; order Oscillospirales; family Oscillospiraceae; genus Oscillibacter. Next base: position 37,484 of record CAJTMG010000026.1, read on the forward strand.
TCTGACCTGAACCGGGTAGAGGGCGCGGTAGAAGAGCTGGCCCGTCTTCTGCGTGAGCTTCCGGGGCTGCTGACGGCTTACGGCAAAGGGCTGGGTATCGACTGGAGGCAAAGCCGTCTGGGATACGACCCGGCGGCGCTGGAACTGCGGACCCGTACGGACTGGGCCATGGGGGACATTCCGGACAGCGGCGAGGCGGACCGGTATCTGGGGAACGTGCTGGCGGTCTGCAAGGCCCTGCGGGTAGATACAAGGGACCTGCCCTGGACCCTGGACCGTCTGACCTGGAGTGGAGCCAACGGGATAGAAGCCAGTCTGGACCGCGCCCAAAAAGCCCGTTATGCCTTAGAGGAACGCGAGAAAGACCGTCTGGACCGCACAGCGCAGGCATGGCCCATGGCGGGAGAAATTTTCACAGGGGAGTTGATGGAATGAGGGACCGCGTACCGAAATATCCTGGCCGGGTGAAGCTGATCCCGGTAGAGGGACAGGAAAACGTGTATGATATGCGCCGTGCCGACGAACCGGAAGACGAAGGCACGCCCATGAATACGGCGACGTTTCTGCGGGACGCCACGGCAGAGCTTGCGGGACTGGCGCGTATGGGCAGCGAGGCCACGCCGGACGACGTATTTCAGGTGCTTTTGAAACGGATAGTGTTCAGCACCGAGGACCTGGTTCCCGGTGAATCTGACCTGGAAGACGGCGTGCTGTATCTGGTCTACAAGGAGGACGGCTGATGTCTGCGCGGTATGTCTATGATATCTACAGGATTGACGGATTAAGTGTGCTTGATTATTTGTGGACACTCCAGACAAGCGCAACTTACAATGTCCTTAGAATCATGTTTGCAACGGACTATGAAGCGTCAGTCATTAAAACCCGCGAGGGAAAGTGGGTCACATATTTTGAAGCGAAAGGAACCACATACAACCCCGGATATAATACTGAAATAGCCTTGAGAGTTGTGGATTATCCTAACATAATCGTTCAGCTTTCTACGAACACGGCAAGCGGGGATGTGCTTTATTCAGAGTGTTATCGGATTCATGAGTCCGGTGCGCAAAACATAGAAGCATGGAAAACGGGAGAGTATTGGCATATTTTGCGGGGTACTTCTTCTGTTAGGATATGGTCGAATGATAGCAATGAGCTGAAAGGGCCTGATGTAGCTGACAAGAAGATGCTTCAGTACGAGGGCGGAACGCTGGAAAAAGGCGGCACGCTGATCCGCACAGAATCCTCCAATTCTTCATCGAAAACATCAGGGCCGTACTTCCAGAACAACACCTATTTTTGGAGAGACTACAAAGGTTCCGATACGATTGACCCACTGTCCGTGACCTACCGGGAAAACACCCTGTATAAAGGCGAACCGGTATCGGTCCAGATAGAAGCCCGGACACCCACCTATGGCGGCACGATTTCGTATCAATATCAGTATTCCGTAGACGGCGGGAAGACCTGGACCAACGCCGGAAGCAAGACCACGGAAACCAGTCTGGAAATTACTGTACCGGCGGAGGCAAAGCAGTTTCAGGCGCGGGTACTGGCCTCTGACAACTACGGCTTTACGTCCACGACCTACGTCTACGGCCCTGCAAGCGGGGTATCCCAGTTGAAAGCCTACGGCGGCATGGGCGGCAAGGCGCGGAGCGTTCTGAAGATGTACGGCGGCGTCAACGGCAAGGCCCGGACGGTGGTGAAAGGCTACATAGGCATTGGCGGGAAGGCGAGAAAATTTTTGTAGGAAAGGAAGGGAGCGGCAAATGAAGGACATACTCTGCACGGGTGTAGGGCTGTTGGGGAGCTGGATTGCGTCTCTGTTCGGAGGCTGGGACGCGGCCATGGTTACTCTGATCGTCTTTATGGAGGTAGACTACATCACGGGACTGATTGCGGCGGGCGTGTTCCACAATTCGCCCAAATCTCCGGGCGGGGCGTTGGAGAGCGGCGCGGGCTGGAAGGGTCTGTGCAAGAAGGGGGTCACACTGCTGGTGGTGCTGGTGGCGTGCCGGTTGGACCTGGTGATCGGGTCAAATTTCATTCGTGACGCGGTAGTGATTGCGTTTATTGCCAACGAGACGATTTCCATTGTAGAGAACGCCGGGCTGATGGGCGTAGGCATTCCGGAACCGATTCTGTCGGCCATAGACGTACTGCGGAACCGTTCGGAGAGTGCCGGGAAGAAGTGAAAGGAGAAGCAAATGACAACTGCTGAACGTGTCTTGACCTACGCCCGTGCCGAGTTAGGCAAGACGGAAACCCCGGCAAACAGCAACCGCACGCCCTACGGCAAGTGGTACGGTCTTGACGGACAGCCCTGGTGTATGATGTTCGTCATGTGGGTACTGCATCAGGCCGGGGTGAAGATTCCCCACAAAACGGCGTCCTGTTCCGATCTGCTGCGGTGGTATCAGGCAAACCGTCCGGCCTGCGTCGTGAAGGTCCCCGAACCCGGCGATATCGTGCTGTATACGTTCGGGCATACGGGCTTTGTGGAGACTGCCGGTCCCGGTACGATTACGGCCATTGAGGGCAACACCAGTCCAGACAGCGGAGGCAGTCAGGCAAACGGCGGTATGGTCTGTAGAAAAACCCGGAAGCAGTCTCTTGTGAAAGCGTATGTCCGGCCCGAGTATGAATTGGAGGAAGAAATGATGGATATCAGCAAACTGACGGACGCGGAGGTCTTGCAGTTGGCCCGCCGGATGCAGAAGGTCCTTGCGGCACAGCCGGTCAGCAGCGCACTGGCGTCGGAACTGGAGCAGGCGAAAGCGGCAGGCATCACCAGCGGCGCGGACCCGAACGCATTTGCTACCCGTATCCAGACTGCGGCCATGGTCTTCCGGGCAATGAACGCCATGAAGCCCCAGTAAACAAAGAAAGGCACCCTCTACCGGTTAAGGTAAAGGGTGTCTTTTGGTTTGAACGAGAACCGTTCCCCAGACAATCCGGAGTTCGAGTTCGCGCTCAATGGTGGACGATACAGGACTCGAACCTGTGACCCCCTGCACGTCAAGCAGGTGCTCTAGCCAGCTGAGCTAATCGTCCGGAACGGAACAATACATAAGATACACGATTCTGATGGATTTGTCAAGCATTTTTTTTGATTTTCTGAAAAAATTTGTAACAGTGAATGTGAAAGGAAACGAAGCCTCACAGACAAAGCAACTCCATTCTATCACATTTAGTTTTATATCATGGTAAGTATGCCGGAAAAGTCAAGAAAAGAGGGAATAAAATTCTGGGGCATCCTGTAAAGAAGGCACGAACAGATGCTGGACACAAGGAGCGTTCCCGGTTGAGCGATCATTGATTTCCGGAGGGTGAAAACGGTGTTGGCCAGCGAAGAACGGGGAATTGCCGGAGGAAGAAAGCGGCACATTGTAGTGGATGTTCCGGACGGTCTGTTGTGGTTCATGCCGCAGGGAAGCTCAAGCGGTTTCAGTAAATTTCCCGTCACCACAGGCAAGCTTACGGATTTGATCCAAGGCAGCTTTCACGGCAGGCAGATGGATAACAGCGAGGGTAATGGCGCCCTCTGTGAGCAGGAAGCTGTAATTATAGATGATGGGGTAAAAGTCACGAAGGGCCTGTGGGAAGGAATCCGGCATATAATCCATCCAATAGAGGTAACCGCCTAGTGGTCCATAAAATCTAAAAATTGCATAATAGTGGACGCCATGTTATAATG
>CAJTMG010000027.1 GCA_910577405.1 uncultured Oscillibacter sp.
TTGTATCGCTATTTGGGCTGCTATTCGCGCTTAACTCATGTAGACACTATCTAGGGAAAACTTGCAAAAAAGTCTTGCTTTTTACCGCCAGGGCTGTTAGAATATAAGTCTGTACGGAGGACTGTCCTCCATCATAAAGACAAAGCCAAGGGAGGTGTATGGTTTGCCGAATATTAAGTCTGCCAAGAAGCGGGTTCTCATCGGAAAGGCGAGAAATATGCGGAATAAGGCTGCGAAATCCGATCTGAAGACTGCGATCAAGAAATTCGAGGCTGCTGCCGCAGAGGGCAATCGCACCGATGCCGATGGCGCTTACAAGGTTGCGGTGAAGAAGGTTGATCAGGCTGTGGCGAAGGGCGTTTTGCATAAGAACGCGGCCGCTCACAAGAAGAGCGCCATGACCCTGAAGCTCAATCGTATCGGTTGATCTCGTCAGACCAAAAGGGCATCCGTTGCTGGATGTCCTTTTTGTTTTATTCCGTTCAGCAGGAGGGCGCTTATGAGAATTGTGATCGACGGGTCCCGCTTTTCCGATATCGGCGGTTTTTACGACGAAATGGAACACATTCTGACCAAGGACCTTTCCTGGCGTACCGGCCGGAATATGGACGCGTTTCATGATTTGCTCCGGGGCGGCTTCGGCGTGTTTGAGTACGGGGAAAGCGTCGATTTCTTCTGGATTCATTCCGAGAAAAGCAGACAAGAGTTCGGCTTCGATGCCACGGCACGCTATTGGGAGGATATTCTTACCCGCTGTCATCCCGTGAACCGTCCGGCAGTGCGGGAGAAGGCCGAGAACGCAAAAAGGCATTCCGGTCCTACCCTGTTTGATTTGATTGTTGGCGAAATTCTGTGCAGAACCAGCGTGTACAGCCATACCCTGACGCTTGACGGCGAACCTGTACAATAAGGAGGCTTTTCCATGATCTTCGACACCCATGCCCATTACGATTCCAGTCAATTCAAGGACGACCGGGACGCGGTTCTGACGGCTCTTCCAGAATCCGGCGTCGGTCTGGCGGTCAATCCGGGATGCGATCTCCCAAGCTCTGAATACGCCGTCCGGCTCTCGGAACGCTTTCCCCATATCTGGGCCGCTGTGGGGGTGCATCCCTCTGACTGCGGCGGGGAGGCTATAAATTACGACCGCCTCCGGGAACTGGCGGAGCGGGAAAAGACCGTGGCCATTGGTGAAATCGGGCTGGATTACTATTGGAAAGACAATCCGCTCAGGGAGTTCCAGCAGACGGTCTTCCGGAAGCAGATCGAGCTGGCCCTGGAGCTGGACCTGCCCGTGATCGTCCATGACCGGGAGGCCCATCAGGATTCCTTGAACGTCGTGCTGGATTACCCGGAGCTGCGGGGCGTGTTCCACTGCTTCTCCGGAAGTCCTGAAATGGCCGGAATCCTGCTGAACCGGGGCTGGTATCTGGGCTTTGACGGGCCCATCACCTACAAGAACGCCGCCAAAGCTCCCGAGGTCGCCGCCGTCACACCCTTGGACCGCATTCTTGTGGAAACCGACGCGCCGTACCTGACGCCGGTGCCCTTCCGGGGAAAGCGCAACGACAGCCGGAACCTGCCTTACGTGCTGGAGAAGCTGGCGGAGTGGAAGGGCGTTTCAAAAGAAGAAATGGAGAAAATCACCTGGGAGAATGGTCTGCGGCTGTTCTCAAAAGTCAGAGTTTGAATAGTTTTCTATGAATGGAGGTACTTTTATGTCAGAGAATCTAAAAGCCTTTCTTGGCTGTCCCTGCACTGAGATTCCCGCTGGAACACCGTCCGAAAAAATCATGGAAGTCTATCAGGCCGCGAAAGCCCGGAGCGTAAAAGAAGGCTTTGTACCAGTGCTGATTTCCGACGCGGATTGGGAAGAAGACGCGGAAATCCCCCGTGAAAAGTCCCCGGCGGAGTATCTGAAGGAGCTGCGGGCCGCCATGCCGGACAGTAAGACTTTCTTTGAACAGCGGGCTGCGTATTTCAAGGAAGAAATGGAAGAAGAAGGCTTTTCCTGGCTTGATGAAGCCGTTCTGGGTCCCATGGAGGGCGGCGAGCCGATTGACCGCTTTTTGGGAATCTGCAATTATCAGGGAAAGACCATCCCTATGGTGCTGGCGGAAATCCCGGCGGAGCATCCCTGGGAAATCTTCGCCTGGATGCCCTTCGGCGGCTGGAACGAATGCCCTTCCGATGAGGAACAGATGGCCGCGGCAAAATACTGGTTTGAAGAATACGGCGCGGTTCCTGCCGTCATGACCCGGGACGTGCTGGAATTCGACCTCCCCGCGCCGATACCCAAGGAACGGGCCATGGAGCTGGCTATGGAACAGTATACCTTCTGCTCTGATATCGTGGACCAGGGCTGCGGGTCCATTGGAATGCTGGCAGATTCACTGTGGCAGTCCGACAAGTGGTTTTTCTGGTGGGACTGATTCAGAGACAAAAATTTATTGGGAGGGACGTTTATGCCGTTTGAGGGCTTTGATTTCACTGGTTTCTGGAATGAATCCGCTTTCGCGAAAAAATTTGACTGCGGGCCTCTGACGCCGGAGAAGATTGCTTCCGCGGAGGATGTTCTGGGTTACAAGCTGCCCGCCTCCTACCTCTGGCTGATGGAGCGGCAGAACGGCGGGATTCCAGTCAGCAAGTGCTTTCCTACCGGCGAGCCTACCAGTTGGGCCGAGGACCATATCGCCATTGAGACCATTTTCGGCGTGGGAAAGGCGGCTGGCAATATCGTGGACGAAACCCGCCTGATGGTGGAAGAATGGGGGTATCCTGCCATTGGAATTGCAATCTGCGACTGTCCTTCGGCAGGGCACGACGAGATTTTTCTGGATTACCGCGCCTGTGGTCCGGAGGGGGAACCGGCTGTAGTTCTTATCGATCAGGAAGGCGATTATGATATTACCCGTTTGGCGGGCAGCTTCGAGGAATTTATCCGCGGGCTGAAAAACGACAGCGAATTTGACTTCGAGGAGGATGAGGAATGAAAAGACTGCTTGCAATTCTGCTGGCCTTTCTGATGCTGACGGCCTGCGGCGCGAAACCGGCCCCGGAGGATTCTGCCGAACCGCCGGAAACGCAGGAGGAAACCGAAACCACGTCAGAGCCTGCTGAAACCGTCCCGGAAGCATCCAATCCCCTGGAACCCGCAAAGACAGGACCGGTTTCCGCGGAGGCCATTGTCACCGAAGGCGTGACGCCTACTGAAAATTACAAGCTCCCTGACGCGGGCGGCGAATATGATATGCAGCGTTGGATGGACAGCGGTGAAATCGGACTGCTTGCGGAGGCGGAAGACGCGGCGTTCTACGGCCTGCCCTACCCGTCTGGGGAACAGATGGCGGAGGACAGAACGGCCCTCATTCGCTGGGGGGACAGTCTGGCGGAGTTCGACTGGTACTTTGTCACTCCCAGAATGTACCTGCCTCTGATGGCCGTGATGGACCTGGACGGCGACGGCGTGGATGAGCTGACCGTCCTGACTTACTCCGGCAGCGGCACCGGCGTCTCTATCTATAATTTGCACGTGCTGGAAAAAAATCCTGACGGTTCTATCACTGCTTACACCATGCCTGACAGTCTTTGGCAGGAACAGCTTTCCCCTATGCTCCAGCTTGACCAGACTGATGGAAAAGCCGTCCTGATCTGGGGAGAAGACCGTCTGGAGTTCGACCCGAAGTGGATTCCTGCCGGAGATACGGAACTGTCCACCGGCTATATCGCGGAATTCCAGCTTTTGCCCGATGAGAACACCGTTCTGCTCCAGGGCGCGGTGGACCTCTGGCAGACCATCGCTTATGTGGCCCAGTATACCGCCGACGTTGCCTTCAAGGACGGAGTGTTCACGCTCTCTCAGTACCATTTGCAGGAGATTTGACAAAGGAGTGATTTCCTATGAAAAAGGGATTTACCATTACCTATGAGTACGGAGAAAATCTGTATGTCAACACCACCAACCGCTGTAATTTCAACTGCGAATTCTGCCTCCGTCACAACAACAGCGGCGGAAGCATCTATACCCATAACCTCTGGCTGGAACGGGAACCAACCAAAGAAGAAATCCTGGCGGACATTGAAGCCCAGGATCTGAGCAAGTACAAACAGCTTGTCTTCTGCGGCTTCGGCGAACCCAGTTACCGCATTGACGATATCTGCTGGGTGATCGACCAACTGAAAGCCAAAGGAAAAAAGCCCTTCACCCGCATGGACACCAACGGCACCGGAAGCCTGATTCACGGCCGGGATATTGCGCCGGAGTTTGAAGGGCGTTTCGATATGCTCTCCATCTCCCTGAATACCGATACCGCCAAGAAGTACGACGCCCTCTGCCATCCCGTCCAGAAGGGCGCTTACGAGGCCATGAAAGCCTTTGCAAAAGAAGTCCGGCAGTACGTTCCTACCGTGATGATGACCGTTGTGGACACCATCCCAAAGGAGGAGATCGAAGCCTGCCGGAAAATCTGCGAGGATGAAATCGGCGCCGTCTACCGGGTGCGGGAATATATTGAGGACTGAAAAGGAGCACAGAAGAACGTGAACGCGATGAAAGGCTTTCAAGGAACGGCGCAGTACGTGGCGTCAAAAGAGCTGATGAACGCCGTCAATATTGCGGCAGCCCTCCAGAAACCCCTGCTGCTCAAGGGCGAACCGGGAACCGGAAAGACCATGCTGGCCCAGGCCGTCGCCGACGCTATGGAACTGCCTCTGATGATCTGGAATGTCAAGTCCACCACCAAGGCCCAGGACGGTCTCTATGTTTACGACGTGGTTCAGCGGCTTTACGACAGCCAGTTCGGGACCCACGGCGTGGATGATATCGCCCGTTATATCAAACTGGGCAAGCTGGGGGAGGCGTTTTCCTCCGAGAAACAGGTGGTCCTGCTGATTGACGAAATTGACAAGGCCGACCTGGAATTCCCCAACGACCTCCTTTGGGAGCTGGACCAGATGGAATTCTATATTCCTGAGACAAAGGAGACGATTCGGGCAAAACAGCGGCCCATTGTGATCATTACCTCCAACGCCGAAAAGGAATTGCCTGACGCTTTTTTACGCCGCTGCGTGTTCCATTATATCGAATTCCCCGAACAGGAGCAGATGGAGGAGATTCTGCGGGTGCATTTCGGAAATCTGGACGAACGTCTTGTCAAGCAGGCTCTGGCGGCGTTCTACTGGGTCCGGGAACTGCGGGAAATCGAGAAGAAGCCCAGCACCTCCGAGCTTGTGGACTGGCTGCGGGCGCTGATGGCAGGCGGCGTGGACCCGAAACGCATTGCAAAAGAGATCCCCTTTGCTGGCGTGCTGCTGAAAAAGGACAAAGACCTTCGGACCCTGGCCCGGAACAGGCGGTGAGACGGTGTTCGCGGCTTTTTTCTACCTCCTTCGGGACCGGGGCATTCACGTGTCCCTCAACGAATGGAGCGCCCTGCTGGAAGCCATGGACAAGGGCCTGCACCATTCCAGCCTCACCGGGTTCTATCATCTCTGCCGCTGCCTTCTGGTCAAGAGTGAAACCGAGTTCGACCGCTTCGACCAAGTATTTCTCGAATTCTTCAAGGACGTGCCCTGGAAAGGCGAGCTGCCGGACGAGCTTCTCAACTGGCTGAATCATCCCGCTGAAGACCTGGGCCGGACCATCCAGGAGCTTCGGGGCATGGGCGTGCCGGAGGAATCCTTGCAGGACCTTCTGAAATTACTGGAAGAGCGTCTCAAGGAACAGACCGAGGAGCATAACGGCGGCAGTTACTGGGTAGGCACTCAGGGACGTTCTCCCTTTGGAAACAACGGCTGGCATCCCGGCGGCATCCGTGTAGGGGGCCAGAGCAGGCATAAGACAGCCATTATGACAGCGGGTGAACGGAAATACCGGGACTTCCGGAAGGACAATACCCTGGATACCCGGCAGTTCCAGATGGCGTTCCGGCTTCTGCGGCAGCTCTCCGTGCAGGTTGGGGGGCAAAAGGTGCTGGACGTGGATGGGACCATCCGGGATACCTGTGACAATGCCGGGGCGTTGAAGGTCCATTATAAAAACCCCCGCCGCAACGCCGTCAAGGTCCTGCTGCTGATGGATTCCGGAGGCTCTATGGATTACTACGCCGGGCTTTGCAGTATGCTCTTTCAGGCCGCTGTCAAGTCCAATCATTTCAAGGAGCTGCACACCTACTATTTCCATAACTGCGTCTACGACAGCCTCTATCTGGACCCCGGTCTCTGGGGCCCGTCGGTGACAACGGAATGGCTGCTGAAAAACTTCGACGCCAGCTATAAGGTAATCCTGGTAGGCGACGCCGCTATGAGCCCCTATGAGCTGAAAGAAAAGCATTATGACTGGAAAAACGGCAATTTCACACCCTCCGGACTTGAACGTCTGATTCAGATCCAGAAGCAGTATCCCTATCTGATCTGGCTGAATCCGGAACCCATGCCCCAACAGCCCGGCTATTGGACCCAGACCCATTGGCAGATTGGACATATGCTTCCGATGTATGAGCTTTCCGCCCATGGTCTGGAAACGGGCATGAAACGTCTGATGGCAAAAAAATAACTCCCGATTCACTTTTGCATTCCTGTTGCCTCTTAAATGCTTGCGGCGCGTCGGTTGGCATTCTGTCAGGAATACAAGGTCACGGGACAAACAAAAAAAGAAAGCCAATGGGAACTCAATACCCCCATTGGCTTTTTGCATCGCTGAAAAACGAATATAAGGCGGTCAGGCCAGCCAGATTTCATCCGCGACCAGACTGGCGGTGCAGGGGAAAAGCTTGCGGTCAAATCGATGGGACACCTTGCCGATGGTCAGAATGGTACCCGGATAGACGGTATCGCAGACCATCCGGAAGGACTCCAGCTCCTCGTCACTCTGCTCCGTCTGCTCCTTCCGAAGCTGCTCCAGTTTCTTGCGGCTTACCAACAACTGCATTTTCAGCTTGTTCATCTTATTTTTCTTCACTGGATTATCCGGCTGCCGTTCCGTCTGGGCCAGCTCCGTCTCAAGGTGATTGACTTCCTTTGTCAGCACGTCGAAATCGTAGCTCTCGCAGGGAAAACCGCCCAGAAACACGTCCGTCCGCCCCTCGTTCCGTGACCCGATGGTGCCCGCGCTGACCTCCCGCGCCGCCCGGATGGTCCCGCCGATAATCTTCATGTGACCTGTATGCACATCAACTTTTCCGTCACAGTACACGTCGCAGTTAATAATGCAGTCCGTCTGAAGGGTTTCCTTCACGTAGACGCAGCAATTCTCCAGAAACTTGGCGTACAGGCTCCGCTGGGCGCGTATCACGGCTTTGCTGTCCCCCTGAACGCCCCGGGCAAGAATCAAGTCTCCGCCGGCCTCCACGGTACAGGCTTCCACCACGCCGTCCACCGTAATACTGCCCACTGCCCGGACTGTAAATCCGCTGCAAATATCTCCATGAATAATCACATCACCCAGATAATTGATATTCCCCACAGAGAAATCCACATTGCCCTTGATTTCCATCAGCGGCTTGACCTGAAACGCCCTGCCGGTAAAATCAACATGACCCGCAATGGTGGCAATCAGCGCGGTGCCGTCCTCTGTCACCTCGGTATTCCTGCCCTTGGGGATTGAAGCCGCCTTACCGTCCTTAGCAGGGATCTCCTGGCCCTGGACGCTCTTCCCAGGCACGCCCTTCTCCGGCAGCGCAATCCGGCAGATCACGCCGCCCTCTTCCACATTCTGCACATTGTTCAGGGTTGTGTAATCCACCCGGTTGTGCTCGTCCACCGCAAAGGACTTCTCCAGATGCCGCTGGAACAGCTCCGTTACCTGCCCGTCCGCGCCGTTTACCGCAGGCGTGCCCCTTGCCGCGTGGTACAGCCGGAAATAGCGTTCCTGTTCCTTGGGCAGGTTTTCCATCAGGCGCCATTTCAATCCGAAGGTCACCCCACGCTCCTTGAACGCCCGATCCAGCATAGCCCGGTTCAAATCCTGCCCGTTGCCCACTGGCGGCAGGATCAGCACCCACGCGTCCAGACCGTCACCGGACACGTGTACTACCGGCATAGCGTCCAGATCCGGCAAGGCGGGGTCCTCTGTCAGATCCTCTATCTTCTGAGGCTGGATCTGCTTCAGACGCCGTTGGGATGCCGTTTCCAGGGTTTTACGCAGTTTTTGCAGTTCTTTCCGGGCCTCGTCCTCATTGGCGAAACTCCGCTCCTCCAACCGCAGAACAGGCTGTCCCGGCCGGAACCGGCGCTGTCCGCGAAGATTCCAAAGCTTGTATAGCGCGTGGTCCGCCGGAAGCTGAAGCTCGTTGCTGGGCTGTGGTTTGGCCGACACAGCTTTCTTCTCTGCCGGCGCCTCTTTCTCATCCGGAGCCTTGGCTTTTACTGGTGCCTTCTTTTCAAAAAGCCTGGACAAAAACGGAATTTTAAACATCTGCACACCTCCTCAGTCCGACGCCCCTCCATAGAAAAACGCCGGAAAATCCCTCTCTGCACACTCAGCAATGGCTTCCCCCTATATCAAACATTCTCTCCCGCTCCCTCCTGATTATCAGTGCTGCCCCAGAACCTTGTCCAGGGTTTCCAACAGATTCTCTATATTGATCGGCTTGGCAATATGTCCATTCATGCCGCATCGGATGGCCTCCTGACGGTCTTCCTCGAACGCGTTGGCCGTCATTGCCAGAATGGGGATATTTGCCAGCGCCGGATCTTCCAGATTCCGAATCATCTTTGTAGCCGTGTACCCGTCCAGTACCGGCATCTGTACGTCCATCAAAATAAGCTGATAGTGTCCTTCCGGGGCCTTTTGCAGCATATCCAGCGCGATCTGCCCGTTTTCCGCAATTTCCGTTGTAAATCCGGCCTCCTCCAGCACCGCCACGGCGATTTCCTGATTCAGCTCGTTGTCCTCCGCCAGGAGTATCCGGCCCGAATGCACGTGCTGCGGGTCGTGGAAGTGCATAGGGTCCTCCTCGATCTCCTGCTCAGCACCGCCCGAAATCACGGATTGCAGACAGCGCCGCAGCTCCGAGAAAAACAGCGGCTTGCTGCAAAACGCGCTGACGCCTGCTTCCCGGGCCTCTTCCTCGATGTCCGACCAGTCGTAGGCTGTAATCACAATGATGGGCGCCTGTCCCCCGGTTTCCTTTTGAATCCGCCGGGCCACCTCCACGCCGTTCATATCCGGAAGCAGCCAGTCAATAATATACACCCCATAGGTATCGCCCCGCATCACCGCCTGATGGGTCCGCAGAACGGCTTCCTTTCCCGAAAGCGTCCACTCCGCCCGCAGGCCAATCTGCTGGAGCATACAGGTCACGCTGTCGCAGGTGTTGAAATCATCGTCCACCACCAGGGCCCGGCAGTTCTTCAATTCCGTCAGCCTTACGTCCTCCTGTTTGCCCGCCTGGAACCGGAAGGCGAGCTGCACAGAAAACTCCGTCCCCACGCCCTGCTCGCTACTTACTGAAATCGTCCCGTTCATCATGTCCACAATATTTTTCGTGATTGCCATCCCGAGACCGGTGCCTTGAATGCCGCTGATGGTGGAATTCCGCTCCCGCTCGAAGGGCTCGAAAATGTGGGATACAAACTCCTGGCTCATTCCGATTCCAGTATCTTTGATTGTAAACTCATAGGCCGCGAATCCCACCGGCGCGCCGCACTTCTCGGTAATGCGCATCGTCACAAGCCCTCCGGCGGGCGTATACTTGATAGAATTGCTCAAAAGATTGAGAAGGAGCTGATTCAGCCGGAGGTGGTCGCAGAATATTTGTTCGTGTACCACATCTACCGCGTCGATATACAATTCAAGCTGCTTGGCCCGCACGTCCGCCTGTATGATATTCCGCAGGCTGTGCAGAATCTCCGGCAGGCTGCATGGCTTCTCGTCCAGGTGCATCTTTCCGCTCTCGATACGGCTCATATCCAGGATATCGTTAATCAAGCTCAGCAGATGATTCCCGGAGGTCATGATTTTTTTCAGGTATTCCTCCACCTGCTCCTTTCGCTCCAGATGGGTCAGGGCCAGAGCGGTAAAGCCCACGATTGCGTTCATAGGCGTCCGGATATCATGGGACATATTGGACAGGAACACGCTCTTGGCCTTATTTGCGCGGTTGGCCTGCATCAGAGCGTCCTCCAGCAGATTCGTCTTTTCCATTTCGTTCCGGGTTTCCTCGTCCACGCTTCGGGAACCCAGCACAATGGCGCGCTGTCGGCTCCAGTCCCCCGTCCGGACCGCCTTCAGTTGGAAATACCGCACGGACCCGTTGACCTGAACCCGATAATTGGCATAGTACGTCTTCCGGGTAGTCATCTCCAGCCGCAGGGCCTCCCGGGTAGTCAGGCGGCGCAGCATGGCACGGTCGTCGGGATGGACATAGCGCTCGATATACCGCCCCAGGCTTTCCTCCAGCACAATTTCGCCGTGGAAAATATCGTCCAGATTCCCGCTGCCCTCGTTGGTTACCTGCAAGGGCCGTCCAATGCCGCTGTCCAGGTCGAAGTAGCACACCAGGCTGTAATCAATGCTCAAAGCCTGCACCAGTTCCATCTGCCGCCGTTCGCTCTCGGTCCGTTCCTCCGTCTCCTTCTGCTTCTGCACCGTGATATCCAGCAGGAAGCGCTGATAGAACAGTTCACCGTTTTCCTGCACCAGCTTGATATTCCCCATCACATGAAGCAGCCGGCCGTCCTTATGCCGCACCCGGTACTCCACGTTTACGCTGTCCCCCACCTTGTCAAGGGACTGAATATATGCCCGCAGACGCTCCTTGTCTTCCTTCAGAACCGACGCGGCCACCATCTGGAACCCGTCCTTCTGCATCTCTTCCTGAGACTCGTAGCCAAGAATTTCCAGCGCGGCCCGGTTTACGCTCAGAATATGCTTTCCGTCCAGAGAATGGCACATCACGCCGCAGTCCATAGTGGTAAAAATGGTCTCCAGCGTATGGGTTTTCTTGATAATCTCCTGTTCGTAAGCCCGCTCCTGGGTAATATCGATAGCCACGCCCACGGTACCCATCACGCTGCCGTCCAAATCGTACAGGGGAGACTTGTATGTAGTCAGCAGCCGTTCGCCCTCGCCGGTCTGGACCACTTCCTCTGAGACGCAGGTTTCCCGTTTCTGCATGACCTCCGCCTCGGACTCGATGCACGCCGGGTCATCGGCCTCCACATCCCAGATATACGCGTGACGCCGTCCCTGTACTTGCTCCCGGGTTTTGTTGACGGTCCTGCAAAAGCTGTCGTTCACTTTCTCGTGGACCCCGTCCTTATCCTTGTACCAGATCAGGTTCGGCACGCTGTCTATGGTAGCGTCCAGGAAATGCCGGGCCTGCCAGAGGTCCTTTTCCTGCCGGAGGCGCTCTTGCCAGCGTCGGAACCGGTATCGGACCTCCCGCGCATCCATGGACGCAGGCCAGATATCGCAGGCGGTCTCCAGCGCTTCATCAGGGAGTCCGGCAGGGTCTGCGATCAGGATCAGATGGGCGTCCAGGCGTTTGGATTCCAGCAGAACCGGCAATGTCTCCTGGAATTGAGGCAAGCTCTGGAGGTCCGCGATGACAACGTCCGCCTGTTCCAGCAGTTCGGCCTCCAGACGGCGGCTCTCTGTGAAGCTATGGGTAAATGATTCCAGCGGCGGAAGTTCCTGAATGACCTCAGAGGCCTCCCTCTGGACGCCGGGTAAGTAGAAACGCACATGGCAGTGATACATATCCTCCCACCTTTGTTCAGGTAAAATTTGAAAAGCGCTCCACCAGAACGAGACTGCCATGGGAATCGTCTTTATCCACCGAACTGGCGCAGGCGATCAATTTCTTTATATTCATTGTAACAATCACGGGGCCATATGTCAATATTATGAAGGATTCTCTTTTTATTTGCGGCAATTTGTTTTGGCTTGACAGAGATTTTACTGACAGAAGCGGCCATATATGGAAGCGAAATCCAACAGAATGGCAATCGAAACAGGGAATCCAGCCCGGAGGAGAGGGAGAAAACAGATAGACATCGGCCAAAAAGGAAAGCGACGTCCGAAATCACGCCATGCAAACAGGAAAGCCATGGAAAATAAGCCCAAAAACGAAAAATAAAGCAAAAAAACAAGCAGTACAAACAGGAAACCCATAACAGAGCCGGACGAAAAAGAAAGCGGCGCACCCTCGGAAAAAAGGGCGCGCCGCGGTCTGGAATTAGCCCGGAGGCCAGGTCATATCCCGTCCGGAGAGAACGTGGAAATGGAGATGGAAGACGCTCTGACCGGCCTGCTCTCCGATATTGGAAACGACGCGGTAGCTCTCCAGTCCCTGTTCCTTGGCCAGCTGTGCGATGACCTCGAAAATATGGGCCACCACGCCGCTGTTGGAACCGTCCACCTGGGACACGGAGGCGATATGGGCCTTGGGGATCACCAGAAAATGGACCGGGGCCTGGGGCGCGATGTCGCTGAAGGCATAGCAAAGCGCGTCCTCATAGACCTTGGCGCTGGGAATCTCGCCGGCAATAATCTTGCAGAATAAGCAGTCAGACATGAAAAAACCTCCTTTTTGTTGTCTTTTTGTTATCAGTCGCAGTCGATGTGCAGCAGATGCTTTCCACAGTGGAGACAGCGGAACAGATAGCCCTGCATACTCCCGCCGTTGGTCAGGGAGGTCAGGTTCTCGCGGCGCCAGGCATAGTCCAGATCAGGGTCCTCCAGCACTTCCTCCAAAAGCCCCATTTGTTTCAGCTCTTTGTATCCCACATAGCCAACGAACGCGCAGAAGTCACCGCAGTGGGCACGCCAATATTCCTGCTGCCAGCCGCAATAGCCCGGGGTACGACAGACGAGTTCCTCCAGCTTGTCCGGGTCGTCCACTTCATCCACGGATTCCGGGTCCTGAAACGTCCCATCGTACTTCTCCGCCGCCGTCCCGCTGGCAATGCAGTCCGGGCAGAGGCCGGTTACTTCTCCCTCACAGTAGAACGGCCCTTCGTAAACCACAAAGGTTGGCTTTCCGCAGCAGGGACAGACAGACGGTTCCTGCTGACGGACAAAGACTTCCGTTCTGAAGGGGTCGGGATGGTACTTGAATACAGGAATTCCCTCAGACAAATTGATTCCTCCCCGCGTCGTATTCGTAATGCAGCGCAGCCAAGGTCTCCCGAATCTGCATTTCGTCCGCGTCCAGGGCCCCGCAGAGTTCGGAAAGGCTTTCGTATTCGTCCCGCAGCTTCGTGTTGACGTAGCTCAGCAGGATCACCGGGTCCTTAGGAAGCACAGCGGCCTCCCCTCACTGCTCCGGAACGACGGCAAAGAATACCAGATCTTCGCTGCCCTCCGGATTGTCGTTCATCAGGCTGTGTTGGTGTCCCTTGGGGCAGTAAGTGCATACGCCGGGAGCCAGGTCCTCATACACGCCGTCGCAGAGCATCTTACCCGTGCCGGAGAGGATGTAGACGGTCTCGCTGTTGGTCTCGTGGGTATGCAGTCCGATCGTTGCCCCGGGAATCAGACGGCCCAGCATAATCTTATTTTTCCCATCGCTGTAGCTCTTCAGCGCCACCTCTTTCTCACCGCCCCGCATATGGGGAATCCGTTCCGCTTCCATGTTCACAAAATCCAGCCGCATCAGTAGTTCCTCCTTTTTATGTTCAGCGGACGCAGCAGGGGAGAGGAACCAATCCGCCCCCCTGTCTCCGTCTGTTACTGCAATTTCCCCGCGATGAAATTATCTACAGCAGCCAAAGCGTCATCCAGCTTCAAAACGTCGGAGCCGCCGCCCATAGCGCTGTCAGGCTTGCCTCCGCCCTTGCCGCCGCAGATGGGGGTAATGGCTTTGATAATATCTCCGGCCTTGACGCCCCGCTTGACCGCTTCCTTGCCGCAGACCGCCTGGAACGTAATCTTGCCGCCGTTGACGGAAGCCAGCACGCCGATCACGCCAGGCTCCTTATCCCGGAGGAAGTCGCCCATTTTCCGCATAGCGTTGGCGTCCAGGCCATCCCGACGGGCGGTCAGGATTTTCAGGCCGTACATATCCTTCGCGCTCATCAGGAAGCTCCGCGCCTCGCCCAGGGACGCCTCCGCCTTGAACTGCTCCACCGCCTGCCGCAGCGCCTTCATCTCGGCCAGCTGCTGCTCTATCCGGATTTCCAGCTCGCCGGGAGAAGTCTTGAGCATCTGGGCAGCATGGAACAGCACTTCCTGATTCCGGTTCACCGTCTCCAGCGTCAGCCGTCCCACCGTGGCTTCAATCCGACGCACGCCGGACGCCACAGAGCCTTCGGACTTGATACGGAACGAACCCGCTTTTGCCGTATTGTCCAGATGGGTGCCGCCGCAGAATTCCATAGAGAAATCCCCCATTTCCACCACTCGGACAACATCGCCGTACTTTTCGCCGAACATGGCAACCGCGCCCTTCTTTTTGGCTTCCTCGATGGGCAGGACTTCCGTGATAACCGGATAGCCCTCCAGAATTGCGTCATTCACCAGACGGTCAATCTCGCTGAGCTGTTCCGGCGTGATGGACTCAAAATGGGTAAAGTCAAAACGGATACGGTCCGGCTCCACCAGGGAACCTGCCTGATGCACATGATCCCCCAGCACCTTTTTCAGGGCGGCGTCCAGCAGGTGGGTGGCGCTGTGGGCACGGCGGATGGCCTGACGGCGGTCCGTGTAGATGGACGCGCTGACGGTATCTCCGACTTTCATGCTCCCATCCAGCAGCCGTCCGTAATGCAGGTACTTGCCGCCCTTGTTTTTCTGCACGTCCGTGACCTCAAAATGTGGTTCCGTGCCAATATTGCCGTGATCCGCCGTCTGACCGCCCATCTCGGCATAGAACGGCGTCTTATCCAGCACGATGGCCGCGTCAGTCCCGGAGATAATCTCGTCCTGCAATTCGCCGTCCACCACAATCGCCAGCACCTTAGCGTCGTCCACATGATCCAGGTCGTAGCCTACAAACTCCGTGGCGGGCATTTCGCTGCCGAACTCGATGCCGGCCCAACCCAGATCGCCCAGAGCTTCCCGGGCCTTTCTCGCACGGACGCGCTGCTCCTCCATCAGGTGGTCAAAGGCTTCCCGGTCTACCGTCATGCCTTCTTCCTCCGCCATTTCCGCCGTCAGGTCAATGGGGAACCCAAAGGTATCATACAGCTTAAAGGCGTCCGCGCCCGAAAAGACCGTCTCGCCCCGTTCCTTGTGGGCCGCAAGCAGGTCGTTGTAAATACGCATTCCGCCGTCGATGGTCTTGGCGAAATTCTCCTCCTCCACCCGAATGACCTTGGTGATATAATCCTGATTCTTCCGCAGGTCCGGGTAGGCGCATTCGTTCTCATGCACCACGGTGTCCACCACTTCATGCAGGAACGGCCGGTTCACGCCCAGCAGCCGTCCATGACGTGCGGCCCGGCGGAGCAGACGGCGGAGGACATAGCCCCGGCCCTCGTTGGAGGGAAGCACGCCGTCGCAGATCATCATCACGGAAGACCGGATGTGGTCCGTAATCACACGCAGGCTCACGTCCGTCTTGTGGCCCTCTCCATAATGGGCATGGGTGATTTCACTGACCTTGTTGGTGATGTTCATGACGGTGTCCACATCAAAAAGGGAACCCACGTTCTGACACACGCAGGCCAGACGCTCCAGACCCATGCCGGTGTCAATATTCTTGTTCAGCATTTCCTCATAGTGGCCCTCGCCGTCGTTGACAAACTGAGAGAAAACGTTGTTCCAGACCTCGATATAACGGTCGCAGTCACAGCCGACGGTGCAGCCGGGTTTGCCGCAGCCGTGTTCCTCGCCCCGGTCGTAGTAGACCTCTGAGCAGGGTCCGCAGGGTCCGGCGCCGTGCTCCCAGAAGTTGTCCTCCTTGCCGAAACGGAAAATGCGGTCCGCCGGGATGCCGATGTCCTTGTTCCAGATCTCAAACGCCTCGTCGTCGTCCAGATAGATGGAGGGATACAGCCGGTCCTCTTCCAATCCTACCACCTTCGTCAGGAATTCCCAGCAGAAGGGGATGGCTTCCTTCTTGAAATAGTCGCCAAAGGAGAAGTTGCCCAGCATTTCAAAGTAAGTGCCGTGGCGGTCGGTCTTGCCGATGTTCTCAATATCGCCGGTACGAATGCACTTCTGGCAGGTGCAGACCCGGTTCCGGGGAGGCTCTTCTTCCCGGGTGAACCAGGTTTTCATAGGGGCCATGCCGCTGTTGATCAGCAGAAGACTGGCGTCGTTGGCCGGGGGAATCAGGGAGAAGCTGGGAAGCCGCAGATGGCCTTTGCTCTCGAAGTAGCTGAGGAACATCTCCCGCAGTTCGTTCAGCCCGTGGCAGGGATGGGACATGGGTATTACCTCCTAAAAATATAAAATGGGTTATTCAATGATAATTTTATAATCTTCCTCTTCACTGTCCTCGTCGTCCGGGTCACAGGGGACAGCGAAGAAGCGTTTGCCGATCAGGGCCCGCAGGTTCCGGATGTTCTCCAGATGCCAGGAGCCGAATTCCTGATAACAGATTTTTGGACTGTCCCGGTTCAGATCGTCGTAGAAATCGGTAACAAAAACGGAAAAATCGTCCAGAATGTTCTCAAAAGGAATCTGGGTGATATCCTGGGGACAGCCGCCCTCCTTGCCGTAACAGCCCGGTTCCATCTCGAAGGTCAGGGACGTGACAAAGAGGTTCTCGTCGACTCCGCCCGGCCTCCAGTAAGGATTCGGACCGTAATAAATGCCCTCTTCCACCTTCTGGTAATCCGGCCCGGCATACTTTTCCGCTTTGTAGTCCTGAAAGTTTTTCAAGTCTCCGTCCCCTTTCCGTACCGCGGAAAAACGAAAAAACCCCCGACACAACCGTCAGGGGCGAAAAACCGCGGTACCACCCTGATTATCTCCGAAGAGACATCTCAAGCCATCCGGTAACGGGGATGAAACGTTCCGCTCTTCACGGACGGCTCCAAAGTGGCTGCGGCGGGGGGTTCCGAAGGGCTTTCACCATCCCCTTCTCGCTTCCGGACCGTCTCCTGCTGCTGGCTTTTTCATCGCCTTTTTTCTGTGAACGCTATTATTATATCCGATTCCCGCCATTTGTCAACGGGGGATTTGACGAAAATGCCTGTAAATCTGTGGATTCTTCTCTTTTTCTACAGCCCGCCCGCCAGTCAGGACGGATTTGCCAGCGGCGCGAAGCCCTCCGCCATCTTGCTGGGCTGGAACTGAATGATCTCGTAATCCGCCGCGCCCTCATAGAAGAACGGGTCCCGATGCCGGATTTCCTCCGCTTCCGCAAGGCTTTCACACCGGCACAGAATCACGCCGCCGGTACGGGGTTCCTTCCGGCCGGAGCAGAGGAACTTCCCCTTGCTATAGTATTCGTCCAGATACGCAATGTGTGCCGGAAGGAGCCGCTCAATTTCCTCTATGGGCTTCCGGTAGGTCAGATTGAATAAAAACATCTTGCATCCCCCTGACATTTCTGATAAAATAGATGATGACTACAGTCAATGACCGTGGTCACTATTATAAGCCGCCGTTCCGACTCTGTCAAGGGTTTTTTCCGGAGACGGAGGGCAAGGAGTGTCAAAATGGGAGAAAGCTGGAGGAATTTGCAGCCCTTACGGATACCGCCGGGCTGGGTGTGCATTTGGAACAAACTGGAAAGCGCGGAACCGGCGGACCTGCCCGAGGACGACCCCGCGTGGCTCTTTACCTATGTGCAGGATATGTCATACTACCGGCGGGAGGGGAAGGAGTACACAGTTTCCGTAGACCTTGGCTGGTATCCTGACGGCGACCCGGGCGGCGCTTACAGACTGGAGGCCATCCTGGACGACGACTGGGTGCATCCGCTGCTGTCTTTTACCTCCCGCAGCACAAAGGAGATTGTGGAAACTATGGAATTCTGGATGTTCAGCCGGATTCCCAAAGGCGGGCCAATAAACTGGAAGTGGTTCCGGAAGAAGTACGGACCAAAGGAGGACACATGATGGAAAAGCAGGATAGCAGGAACGCAGGCACGGAGGAAGAGCGGTGCAGTAAAGTGACCGCTGGTACAGAAGAACGGCAGGACCATGAGGATCGCGCCGGCACGGAGAAGAAGCAGGTCCGTAAAAAGACCGCCGGTGCAGAGGAAAAGCAGAGCCGTAAAGAGAAGGCCGCCGCAACAAAGGAGAAAATCTTCACCACGGCGGCGGGGCTGATTAAATGGAAGGGCTACGCAAACGTGACAGTCAGCGAAATCTGCGAATGCGCCGGGATTGCAAAGGGGTCCTTCTATATCCACTACCGTTCCAAAGAGGACATTATCCGGGAGAGCTACTATTCTGATTTGGGGGAGTACATCGAACGCCGCTACGCCGCCTTTTTGGACGAGCATCCCGAAAGCACCGGCGGGCAGCGTATCCTGCGTTTTTTGCAGTTGGAGTTGGAATTTGCGGAATATGCGGGCTATGAGCTGACCTGCCTGGCCTATTCTCTGAACCTTGCCGCCTGCGTGCCGGGACCGTCAGAGCATCAGCAGAAGCGTCTGTTCAGCCGGACGCTCTATCAGGAAATCGCCGCTCATATGGACGAAGCCAAAACCGATCTGCCTGCCGCGGATGTGTTCACCTACCTGGAAAGCGTGGTCCGGGGCATTATGGCGACTTGGTGCTTCTCGAATCACGGCTTTCATATGGAGGACGCGGGCGCTGAATACCTGACCCTGGCTGTCGGCGGATTGTTTCCCCTGGAGCAAGCCTGAAAAAGCGTGAAGACCGGCCAGAAACCAATCCTCACGCTTTTTGTCTTATTTGCCGTCCTGCTTTCGCCGGGGGCCTACCGGTTTCCCTGTCAGGATGCAGATACCGGTCTTGTCGCATTTCCCGCAGCCGATGCAGTTGGACGGCCCGTGGGTATATTTGTGTATTACATACTGCCAGACGCCCACAACTGCCGCAATGACGCCCAGAAGAATCCATCCCGCCACAGGCATCAGCGCACCTCCTTTGCCAGCGGGGGAACGGGGCGCGCCGCCGGAGATTCCCCGTTCCCGCAGTCTGTTTTTACGCCAGGAATCCTTTCAGAATGCAGTCCTCGGCTTCCTCTTCCGTCAGGCCAAGGGTTTCCAGTTTCAGAAGCTGGTCTCCGGCAATCTGTCCGATAGCGGCTTCGTGAATCAACTGGGCTTCGGTGCAGTTGGCGGTAATGGCGGGAATGGACTTGATCTTTGCCTCGTCCATAATGATAGAGTCGCACTGCACATGACCAAAGCACTGGGCGTTTCCCACCATCCGGGGATAGAACACCTGGCTGGAGCGGTCCTGGGCGACAGAACGGGAAATGACCCGCCCCTTGGAGCCCTCGCCGTCCAGAACGATCTCCATATCGCTGAGGGCCGTCTGGTCCCCGTGGGTCAGCAGGCGTTCTGTGATCATGGCCTCCGCGCCCTTCCCGCAGACGATTTTCGTGTTTCGCTTGGTGGAGTCGATGCCCCGGATCTGCACGGTTTCCATCTGAATCACCGCGCCTTCTTCCAGATAGACTACCGTCTGAGGATTCATCACCCTGCTGCCGGAGCCGTCCCCCTCGCCGTAATGCTTCTCGGTGTAGCGGACCCGGGAATTCCTGCCGACATAGAACGTATGAATGCCGTCATGCCGGGACTCCTGTTCGCCGCAGTTATGAATCCCGCACCCGGCTATAATATCCACATCGCAGTCCTCGCCGATATAGAAATCGTTGTAGACCATCTCGCTCAGGCCGGATTTTGTGATAATCACCGGGATATGGCACGTCTCGCCCTTTGTCCCGGCCTTGATGCGGATATCGATGCCAGCCTTGCCGTCGGTCTTGCTGGTAATCTCAATGTGTTCTGTGGACTGCCGCCCGTCGCAGCCGGAGTCCTTCCGGATATTGAACGCCCCCACGGGTTTGCCGATCAGGTCCGCGATTTTCTCCAGTAAAGCCCGGTCAATTTCAGTGTCTATCATAACGCGTTCGCCTCCTTTGTCAGTACGGGACAGCCGCCCAAGGTATCCGAGAGTATCTGGGGCAGGATCTCTTCCGGAGCGCCCCGGTGCCGCAGACGGCCTTCACCCACCACGATCACCTCGTCCGCCAGGGAGATAATCCGTTCCTGATGGGAAATGATAATCATAGTGGCGCCCCCTGCCGCATGGAGCTGCTCAAATGTTTCCGTCAGCCGGGCGAAGCTCCAGAGATCGATGCCCGCTTCCGGTTCGTCAAAAATCATCAGCCTCCCCTGACGGGCCAGTATGGACGCGATTTCAATCCGTTTCACCTCGCCGCCGGAAAGGGACGCGTCTACCTCACGGTCCAGATAATCGTTGGCGCACAGTCCCACCCGGGTCAGATACTGGCAGCAGCGGTCTTTGGAGAGCCGTTCGTTCCCGCTGGCCAGCGTCAGAAGGTCCCGGACGGTCAGGCCCTTGAACCGCGGCGGCTGCTGGAATCCATAGCTGATGCCCAATTTTGCCCGTTCCGTGATGCCAAGGCCCGTAATATCCTTCCCGTTCCAGAGAATCTGTCCTGCGGTAGGCGTCACAAGGCCCATGATGCTCTTTGCCAATGTGGTTTTCCCGCCGCCGTTGGGTCCGGTGAAGACCACCAGCTTCCCATCTCCGACGGTCAGGGAAATATCGTTCAGTATGCCCAGCGAACTCCCGCCCTCCTGGACGGCGTAGCTGAGATGTTTCAGTTCCAGCATAGGGAACCCTCCTTTGTACGGCGTTTGTTGGGGCCGTTTCCACGGTATTTTATCAGATGCAAGAAAAAAATGCAATAGCTGACAAAACTTTTTCCTATCTTCCTGCTGGTTTGATGATTCTTTCCTGTTCCGCTTTTATTTTACCCAATAAGCCCTTATGATATTGGCTGCATTTGCAACAGGTACGAAAATTTCTCCCGCCGCATACACTGGAGGGAAAAGGAGGGACCTGTGATGAATCAAACCGTACATAATCCTGAACCCTATGATTTCCGACAGTATGACCGTATCTGGCAGAGGGTCGCGCCGAACCTGGAGCCGTATCCGGGGATGTGCGCCATGTCAGGAGTTTCACCGGCCGCGGAGCCTGGGATGGCGGGACCCGCAGTGCCTGCGCAGCCTGTGACTCCCGCGGTGCCCGCGCAGCCCGTGACTCCTGCAATGCCCGCGCAGCCCGTCATACCGCCCCAGGCTGGACTGCTTCCCGGCGCGGACGCGAATCCCTGCTGTATGGGCACGGCAGCGGCGGAGATGCTGGATGTTCTCACCGGCTACATTGAGGACGCCCATTCGGACCGGCGGGCAATTCTGGCGCTGGTACGCATTGCGCCGGGCTGGGCAAGGCAGCGTCTGCGGGACATTGCCGCCGAACTGGGGGAGCAGGCAAAGCGTCTGATGGCGGCGCACTATCTGATTACCGGGAATTGCTATCGCCCCAGCGTTGCCGGAACCGCCCCCCGTCCCGACCGCTGGTGTCCGGCTCTGCGGGAGCGCTACCATGCCGCCGCCTGTGCCGGTCTGAACTACGCCCGTTCTGCCGACGATACCAACGACCCCTGTCTTGCCCGGCTCCTGAATGACCTCAGCGCCGCATCCTACCGCCATGCCGACGCCCTGATGCGCCTTCTGGAACGGGGTCTTTCCTGAAAAAATCTCCCGTGAAACCAGCCGGCAGGTACTTTCTTCTCTGCTGCCGTTCCACCAGAATCAGAAGAGCCGAAACGCAAGGACAAATCCAAACAGCAAAAACCAGCCGCGACAGATCAGGAGTGTGGTCTGCCGCGGCGTTATTTTCTCAGCGTTTCCGTCCTCTTCTTGCGGCGGCGGCTTTGGAAGCCTGAAAGCATCCATCGCAGAGTCGGCCCCGGTGGTACAGCGGCAGAGCCTTCCCGCAGCGGTCGCAGAACCGGATGTTGTCCCGGAGGCGGTGCAGAAGAATCTCGTTGATGGCGTCCGCTACTTCCTGACGGGTATCGTAGAGCCGGTCTTCATCCACGGGACAGCCGAACGCTTTGGCAAAGGAAAAGTAGAGGTCCAGCTTCCGGTAATAAAGCTCCAGGTCACGCAGAGACGCATTCCCCTCCGGAAGCCCCGGCAGTTCGATGTCCTCACCCCTCTGCCAACGCCGCAGGAAGGAGAAGAACAGATCCCGCAGAGGCTCCTCCGTCTCGTCGAAGGGAATATTCGCCGCCCGCAGTTCCTGTTCCTTGGAGAGACAGAAGCCCATTTCACGCATCTTGGAAATCACCGTCAGATACCGGCTGATATCCAGCTTGCGATACGGCTCCACGGTGGGCATTTTATTCCATTCCGTCAAAACCTCCAGCAAATCGAACCCTGCGTGAAGCACCAGGTCAGAGAATCCAGCCACGGCGTACTCCAGCGGCGGTGTTACGGCCTCCAGACCCGCGCGGATGGCCCCCAGATTCTGGGTCGCGCCCACATAGCCCCGGTTGTACATCCCGAACCGCCCCGCACGGCCCGCTATTTGCTTGATTTCCTCCGGCTTCAGTTCCCGCCGCTCAACGCCGTCATATTTCTCCGTCTCCATAAAGATGATCCGCCGGATAGGAAGATTCAGCCCCATGCCGATGGCGTCAGTGGAGACGATATACTGCATTTCGCCTTTCAGAAAGCCCTCCATCTGTTTCCGGCGGGTGGCGTAAGGGAGAGCGCCGTAAATAATCGCCGGTTCCTTCCCGTTCTGCCGCAGGTCCTCCGCCACGCTGAGCACGCCTACTTTCGAGAAGGTAATCAACGCGTCGCCGGGCTGAATCCGGTGGGCTTCCACAGGCCGGGTCATGCAGACCAAGGGCGTGGTCCGTTTGTGGTACTCGATCTCATAACTGTCGCCGCAGCTTTCAATCAGACGGCACAGGAGCGATTCGGCTTCCGGCGCGGCGCAGAGATGGACCTCCGGTGACAGCACTCCCAGAATCGCCCGGGTCCAGGCATAACCCCGATGGCTGTCGGCAATCATCTGGCACTCGTCGATTACGGCCACGTCGTAGGAGCGGTTCAGATTCAGCTTTTCCGCCGTGGCCGCCAGGTGGGTGTCTTCTTCCCGGATATCCTCTTCCTCGCCGGTAGAGAGACTGCAATCCGTTCCGGCTTCCAGCAGCGTTTCCTGTGCCTCCAGAGCCAGAAGCCGCAGCGGAGCCAGATAGACGCCTGTTTTCGCCTGTTTCAGCCGCTGAAACCCGGCGTAGGTCTTCCCGGTATTGGTCCCGCCCAGATGGAGCACGAAATGACGCCGCATAGCCCGGGCTTCCGGATACTCGTCCTTGGGATTGAGGGCGATGAGCAGAGACAGGCTGGTCTGGATGGCCTTGGGGACGTACCAGACGGACCAGACCGCGCCCAGACCGCCGGAGAGCAGCCGTTCCGCCGGGAAGCCCTCTGTTTCCACCATAGCTTGCCAATTGGCCTCCGGCTGGGCTTCGGCAAACTGTCCGGAGGCCGTTTCCGCTATAGCCCGCAGGATCTTCGGGTACTGCGTCAGGACCCGCCGGATCAGCGCGCTGTCCTCCCGCTGACCCATCCAGCCCGACGCCCGCAGGAAGTTTTTCAGCACCCCCGGTATCTGGGCCGGGACGCAGTTCTGCTCCAGGGACAGAAATTCATTCAGCCACGACGCTGCCCGGAAGCCTGACAAATCTTTGCCCCTGGCCGCGGAAAGCACCAGAGTCAGAAGCGCATGATGATAGTGTTCCGCCAGCTTCCAGATGGGGGAGTCTTCCGCGGCGTTCCGGTCCTCCCACGCCTGCTCCAGCATACGGACGGTATGTCTGGCTCCCGGCGCGGGCTTCCCTGAGGTCACGGTCCGGCCTTCGTCAAATTCCGGGAGCTTTTCCGCTGTAAACACATCCGCCCGCAGCCACAGCCGGACCGTACGGCCCTTTATCCGGATATTGGCGGGGGTGGGCAGCAGTTTGCGTATCAGCTCATTCGTCCAGCCCCGCTGCTTCAGGTCGGACGCCGACATATATTTTCCTCCGCTTCGTTTCCTCATAGCAACAACCTTCTTTATGAATTAGAAGTTAGAAATGAGGAATGGACCTGATAAAGAACCCGGTGCGGAAAACACTCCTGTCTCGAAGCAGAAATCAGGAATTGGCCGGATGAAACGCCCAATACAGAAAAATCAATCGTGAAAGCAAACATTCCTTATTCCTAATCAACAACTGCTATAGGATACCCTGCCGGGCGGAAAAAATCAAGCTGTCCATGAAAAAAGGGTCGGATGGAAGGGCGGCTTTGTGGGATTTGTAGGAAGAATGTAGAAAAAATTGGACAGAATGCCGGAAGACTTGTGAATCCCGTCCATTGACGCTGGCTTCAGGTTCGTGCTAAAGTAAGACCAACGCAAGGGCAAAGGCGCCTGAGAGAACAGAAACTCTCGGACGCCTTTGCTTTTTTGCATTTGAAGGAGGGATCTCTATGTATTCATCTGTCAGTACGATTTGGGTCCTGCTGGGGGCCGCAATGGTCTTCCTGATGCAGGCGGGCTTTGCCATGTGCGAGGCGGGCTTCACGAGGGCCAAGAACACCGGCAATATTCTGATGAAAAACCTGATGGACTTCTGCATTGGCACGCCGACCTATTGGATTCTGGGCTTTGGGCTGATGTTCGCCGGGTCCGGGGCCATTGTGGGCGGTCTGGACCCCTTTGTGCGGGGGGATTATTCCAGCATCCTGCCCGCCGGAGTGCCTCTGTTCGCCTACCTGATTTTCCAGACAGTCTTCTGCGCGACTTCAGCTACCATCGTCTCCGGTTCTATGGCTGAGCGGACCAAATTTATCTCCTATTGTCTCTATTCCTTCTGTATTTCCGCCTTTATCTATCCAATTTCCGGCCATTGGATCTGGGGCGGCGGCTGGCTCAGTCAAATGGGCTTCCATGATTTTGCCGGGTCCACCGCGGTTCATATGGTGGGCGGCGTCTGTGCCTGCATTGGCGCGGCCATTCTCGGGCCCCGGATCGGCAAGTACGGGCAGGACGGCAAGCCCCGGGCGATTCTGGGACACAGCCTGTCTCTGGGCGCGCTGGGCGTGTTTATCCTCTGGTTCTGCTGGTTCGGCTTCAACGGCTGCTCTACCGTGGGCATGGAGGGCGATGACGTGATAGCCAGCGCCGGTCTGATTTTCGTCACCACCAACATGGCCCCGGCGGTTGCGTCCGTGGTCACCATGGTCTACACTTGGATTCGCTACAAGAAGCCCGACGTCGGTATGACCCTCAACGCCGCCCTCGCCGGACTGGTAGCCATTACCGCCGGCTGTGACGTGGTGTCTCCCGCAGGCGCTGCCATCATCGGCGTGATTGCGGGACTGCTTCTGCCCATCTCCGTCAACCTCTTCGACGCCGTGCTGAAAATTGACGACCCCGTCGGCGCGATTTCCGTCCATGGCGTCTGCGGCGCGGCGGGCACCATCCTGACCGGCTTTCTCTCCACCAGCGAGGGCCTGCTCTACGGCCACGGCGCGCGTTTCCTGCTGATTCAGTGCCTGGGCGTTGCGGCTGTGGCTCTCTGGGCGGCGGTTATGATTACCATTGTCTTCCTGATTATCAAAAACACCATCGGCCTGCGGGTCACTGCAGAGGAAGAGCTGAAGGGCCTGGACGTCACCGAGCACAGCCTGCCCTCTGCCTACGGCGGCTTTGCCTTTGTCTACGACGACACCCCCGACGGACTGCCGGTCCCGGACACAGGCGCAATGCCCGGACCTGTGCCCGTACAGGAAGCCGTGCCCGTGACCGTGGACTCCGACGGCGTAAAGCTCACCCGAGTGGACATCCTCTGCAAGATGGAACGGTTTGACGCGCTGAAACGGGCCATGTTCGAGATCGGCATTACCGGCATGACCGCCATCAACGTCATGGGCTGCGGCGAACAGCGGGGCAAGACCGAGGGCTATTTCCGCGGCGCGAAGGTCGAAGCCACCATGCTGCCCAGTATTCAGGTTTCCATCGTGGTCAGCAAGGTCCCCGTTTCCCTGGTGGTGGATACCGCCCGGCGGGTACTGTACACGGGAGCGTTCGGCGACGGCAAGATTTTCGTCTGCGATGTTGAGAACGTCATCAAGGTCCGTACCGGCGAGCAGGGCTATGACGCGCTCCAGGACAGCAGAGAATAGCCCCAGGATACGCAAAAATAACCCCGGATACGAAAAAACAGCGCGGTTCTGCGTCAATCACGGAACCGCGTTGTTTTTATGAGAGAATAAAAGGCTCAGATTTGCCCAAGGTCTTCTTTGCAGTTGAAGACCCGGATATGATGCCGCACGTTCTCGTATGTCCCCTGTACCATGGCTTCATTCAGGGAGAAGTAATTGTGAGAGCCGTCGGTATGCAGGTAGGCTTCCGCGTGCCGGGTCAGGCTGTTGAAGCTGGCCGTGGCGATGTTCACCTTCACAATGCCAAGCTCAATGGCCCGCCGGAAATCCGCATCAGAAATCCCGCTGCCGCCATGGAGCACCAGAGGAATTTCCACCCGCTTCTGAATCTCCGCCAATACGTCAAAGGCCAATTGCGGCGCGGTGGGATAATTCCCGTGGGCGTTGCCGATTGCCACAGCCAGCGCGTCCACACCGGTCTCACGACAGAAGATTTCCGCGTCCGCCGGGTCGGTGCAGCGGATGCCGTGACCCTCTTTGCCGTCCTCGCTGCCGCCTACCAGTCCCAGTTCCGCTTCGACCGTCGCGCCGTAACGTTTCGCCAGGGACACGACTTCCTTTGTACGGGCGATGTTTTCCTCAAAGGGATACAGGGAGCTGTCAAACATCACGGACGTAAAGCCCAGATCCAGCGCCTTCTGCACGGTCTCCAGCGTCAGGCCGTGGTCCAGATGCGCCGCAATATCCACAGAAGCCTCTTTCGCCGCCTGCACCATCATAGGACCCATCAAAGCCAGGGGAGAGTGCTTCAGACGGACTTCCGCAATCTGGAGAATGATCGGGGTTTTCAGCTCTTCCGCAGCCTGCACCGCGCCCTTGACCATCTCCATATTGCCCACGCTGAACGCTCCCGTGCCCCGATGCTCACTCCGGGCCTGGTCCAGCAGCTGCTTCATAGTCACCAATGCCATCGCTCTGCTCCCTTCTCAATCCCAGAGAGCGCGGTACATGGCTTCCACATCCGCCTGCGCAATCTCCCGGCGCGTGTTCTGTGGACTGCCGCTCTCCATTGCGTCATGAGCCATTTTGCCGATGCTGTCAAAAAACGCGGTCCGGTCGATGCCATAGCTTTCCAGCGTCGGCGTTTCCAGTTCAGCCACCAGAGCCTTTGCCGCCGCAAGGAACTTCTCCGCCGCGGTCTGGTCGGAATCCTCCAGGGAAGCCGCGCCGATGGCCTTGCCCAGTTCTCCGAAGCGTTCATAAGCGCCGGGGAGGGCATAGGTCAGGCATACGGGAATCAGCATGGCGTTGGACAGTCCGTGGGCCACATGGAACAGCGCGCCAATGGGACGGCTCATGCCATGAATCAAGGTAACGGACGCGTTATTGAAAGCGGCGCCGGCTTCCAGAGCTGCCAGGGCCATTTCCTCGCGGGCCTCCATGTCGTCAGGGGTATGGAACGCCTTGGGCAGGTAAGCAAAGATACGCTTCACGGCAGACAGGGCGAAGGTATCCGACAGGGGCTGGGCCTTCCGGGAGGTATAGGCTTCCATGGCATGACAGAGGGCGTCCAGGCCGGTGGCGGCGGTGGTCTTGGGCGGCGCGGTCAGGGTGAACTGAGGGTCGCAGACAGCCAGGTCAGGCATCAGGACCTTGCCCTTGAGAAGCATCTTGATATCTTTTTTGGTATCGGTAATAATGGTAAACTGGGTGGCCTCGGAACCTGTACCGGCGGTGGTAGGAATCGCGGCCATGGGAGGAATCTTCGTCTCGATAACCTTCCCCATAAAATCGCTGATGGAGCCGCCTTTTTCCACCAGCGCGCCAATGGCCTTCA
Organism: uncultured Oscillibacter sp.; assembly: GCA_910577405.1. GTDB lineage: Bacteria > Bacillota > Clostridia > Oscillospirales > Oscillospiraceae > Oscillibacter. The sequence goes on from CAJTMG010000027.1 coordinate 27,910, forward strand.
TGGAATCGATAGGGCTTCCGCCGCCGATGGCCACCAGAAAATCACACCCTTCGGCAAGGTACTGTTTCAGGCCGTTCTCAATCATCACGTCGGTAGGCTCGCCAATAATCTCGGAGTAAACGCTGCAATCCACGCCCTGACTTTTCAGCACGGCTTCCACCTTGGCGCAGTTGCCGATTTTCACCATGACCTTGCCGGTGACGATCAGGGCCTTTTTCCCCATCCGGCCCAGGTCGGCAGCAGCGGCATCCAGGGCGCCCGCACCGGTGATGATACGGCAGGGCATGATAAATTCTCTTGCCATAATCTTCTCCTTACACCCGTGCGATCATTTCGCCGTATTGTTCTTTTTCGGCCTTGATGAAAGCGTGTACTTCCTCAGGCCCGGGAAGAGATTCAGAGCTGTTGTTGGACCGGACCATCATAGAAGCCTCCGCGGAACCGAACTCCAGGCAGTCGATGATATCCCAGCCCTGATAGAGACCGTAGAGGAAGCCGCAGCCGTAGCCGTCGCCGCCGCCGAAGCCTTTCCGGGCCTCCACGGGGAAGGGCTTGATGCTGAACTTCTCCCCGTCGGCAGTGTAGGCGGTGGAGCCCTTCATGCCGTGCTTGATAACGATAATCTTTGCGTTGTACCCATGCCAGAGGGCGGCGCTCTGCTCGTCGGAGAGGCCGGGATGCAGGAGGTTCTCCATCAGGTCGAACTCTTCCCGGGAGCCAAGGATGATATCGGCCTCCCGCGCCACCAGGGAGTAATAGATGGAGATTTCGTCCATATTTTTCCAGGTGTACTCCCGATAGTCGATATCGAAAATGACCTTAGTGCCATACTGTTTTGCCAGCATCACGGCTTTGAGCGCGGCTTCACGGGAGGGGCTGTCGGCCAGAGCGGTGCCGGAGACCAGAAGGGCCTTTGCGCTGCGGATATACCAGGGGTCCACATCGTTCACATGGAGCTGAAGGTCGGCGATGCAGTTGCGGTACATCAGGATGCTGCTCTGACTGGGGGAGAGCATTTCCGTGAAGGTCAGGCCCAGCTTTTCGCCGCCGGTGCAGCGGGAGATATGGCTGGTGTCAATGCCCTGGGAATTGAAGTAATCCACCACGAAGTCACCGAACTGATCGTTGGAAACCTTGCCCAGGAAGCCGGGTTTCAGACCGTACCGGGTCACGCCAACGGCAATATTCGCAGGAGATCCGCCTACGAACTTCTCGAACATATGGACATCTTTCAGTGGCTTGAAGTCCTCTTTCACCTCGTTGGTGTAGGCCGGGTTGAAATCAATCGTAATCCGTCCCAGCAGAATCAGGTCCAGGGGCCTCGTCTGGTCAAAAGTTACGTACTGCATATCTGCCATCTCCTCCATAATACTCCGCGAACGTCCCGTGTCCGCGTGTCCTTGTTTAGAACTTTAATACCCCGGCGGCTTTTTTGCAATGGGACATCCTACGAATAAACTGCGATTTCCTGCTCTTCCTGAAACGCCTCCGGAAGGGGAATGAATTACAGCAAAACTGAAGCGTAACAAACAAAAGCAATGGAATTTTGTCCGTTTTGAATCAAGGGAGAAAAAACGGTTGTTTCACAGCTTGCATATCCCGCGCAGATGAGGTATAATGGCAGAATGAGTTAAGGAAAGGATGTAGGGAGCGATGGACCTGTTCCAATGGTTTGAACGCATTTCCGGAAATCATCAGAGACCCCAGGAGGACGGTTCTCCCGCGGTCCGGAGGCGCTTCCGGTTTTATGGCCGTGTGCAGGGGGTAGGCTTCCGTTACGAGGCGCGCCTGATTGCCGGGGAGCTGTCTCTGACGGGCTGGGTCAGAAACGAAAGCGACGGGACTGTGACGGCAGAAGCCCAGGGTCCGGAAGCCTGCGTGATGGAATTCGTGCGGGTGCTGGAATCCACGCCCCGGTTCCGCATTACGGAGATTCAGTCGGAGGAACGGCCGGTTTCCGGGGAAGAGACGGGCTTCCGGATTCTCTATTGACCGGCCCGATGATCTGTTCCAGGATTTTCAGCATCCCATCTGCAAAAGCCCTGTGCCCCTGTTCGGAGAAATGGACGCCGTCAAAAGAAAGGTCTACGTTCCAGGCTCCCGCGTCGGCAAAGAAGACTCCCAGCTTCCGGGCCAGGGCTTCATAGCATCCGGCAAGACGGCGGGACTCCTCCAGCAATGCCTCTGAATGGTCCGCCCAGGTTCCCAATTTCATAGGCGGCGGGGCGGTAAGCAGGATTTGGCAGGAAGGGGGGATGACCTCCAGAAGCATGGACAAAAACTGCCCCATCCGTTCTGTGCAGGCTTCCGCGCTGGGGACGGCCTGACGCAGCAAATCGTTGCTTCCCAGCATCACCACCGCGAGTTCCGCCTCTTCACGCCGGAGGATGTGGGCCAAAATACCGGCGTCCTGGGACTGTTTGGGGATGCAGCGGCCATTTTCGCCCTCGTTGACAGGGAACCAGCCGGCGGATTCCAGCAGGGCCGTCCAACGCGCAGACCTGGGGTGCCGTCCGCCAAGGTAAGCTCTGGGGTCGTAGCCGTAGGTATTGGAATCCCCATAGCACACAATCCGTCTTCTCACAGCCCTCACCACTCCCATCTGATTTCGGATTCCTCCACCTGATATTGACGGAGAAATTCCTCAAAATCCCGGCCGTCCCGAAGCAGCATCAGTTCCTCAAATTTCCCGCTGGAGGGGTCCTTGAAGCCCGCCGTCTGCTCGCCTGTGCAAATGCTGGAACGAATAACGGGAATCTTACCGTCCCTTTGATAGGATGCTGCCGTCTGCTTTTTACGCCTCCCAAACATCGGAAACGCTCCTTTCCTGCCGCCCGCGCCTTGTTCCTTGCGGACGGTTTTTTTATATCCCTTTTCGGAATTGTGTGCCCATTTAAAATAGATGATAATTTCATTCCAGATTACCTGAACAGCCCATTTTTCATCCCGTTTTCGCTGAGAAATATGCAGTAGAAATTGCGTCAAGATGGAATGCAAAATATAACGATGACCATAAAGAGTTATGGATTCCGGCAGAAAGATTAGAAGAATTTAATTTACATATTGTTGGGAAAATAGATATTATCAGCGAGTTTTCAAACCATTAACAAATTACTGTTTGCAGGGTCCTGAATGGGAACATTTTTCCGAAAAGGGAGTTTTCATTCAGTATATCACAGTTTTTCCATGCCGTCGAGGGCGTTTTCCGGACAGAACGCGGGATTGCAAAAACGCCTTCTGTCCACAGAAAACAGCCGTTCCCCGGCGGCCTGTTGGAAAAGGAGAAGTTCTTCTTGCAAAGCCTGAATCCGTATGGTATCATAGGCCTGTTAGGTTGAAAGCTGATGGTGATTGACTATGAGAGGAAAACGATGCGCCCGGTCCCCGCGAAGGAATGCTTTCAGGCCCGTCGCGGCGCTGCTGGCGGTGATACTGGTGTCCTGCGGCGTGGTATGGGGCGTGACGAAGTGGAGCGCGCAGCCTGAGAACGATCCCGCCGGAAGTGCGCTGAACGGCTCTGATAACGCGGATATGACCAAGCCGCCGGTTCTGGCAGAAAAATCCGCAGACCAGCCGGAAACTCCTGATCAGCCAAAAGAACCCGTTCCGCCGGAGCCTGTCATTTCCCTGGCGGAGGAAACGTTAAAGACCATGAGCCTGCGGGAAAAGGTCTATCAGATGTTCGTTGTTATGCCCTCTGCCGTTACCAATGTGAAAAAGGTGACGTCAGCGGGAGAGACTACCCGGATGGCTCTGGAAAAGTATCCGGTAGGGGGCTTGATGTACGACAGGAGCAATATGGTCAGCAAGGAACAGGTACAGACGATGCTGTCCAAGTCCCAGACCTATGTTAAGATTCCCATGATCCTGACCTGTGACGAGGAGGGCGGCCGGGTGAATCGTCTGATGGAGACCGTAGGAACCACCTGGTTCGGCCCGATGCTGGACTATCAGGACAAGGGACCCGATACGGCCCGTTCCAATGCGCGCGCCATTGCGGAGGACATGACAGCTCTTGGCTTCAATATGGACCTTGCGCCGGTGGCCGACGTGTGGTCCAATCCCAGGAATACCGTCATTGGCGACCGGGCCTACAGCGACCGGTTTGACAAGGCGGCGGAGCTGATTCCCGCGGCGGTGCAGGGCTTCCACGACGGCGGCGCGGCCTGCGTGCTGAAGCATTTCCCCGGTCACGGCGACACCTCGGAGGACAGTCATTATGGTTCCGTCTACGTCTATAAAACCCTGGACGAAATCCGCAAAGAAGAACTGCTGCCCTTCCAGGCCGGAATTGACGCCGGGGCGGACGCGGTAATGATGGGACATCTGATTCTGACCGATGTGGAGGAGGTTCCCGCCCTGTTCTCCTCCAGACTGGTGAATGACCTGCTGCGGGAAGAGATGGGCTTTCAGGGCGTTGTGATGACCGACAGCCTCCAGATGCAGGCCATGGTGGATCACTATGGCAGTGCGGAAATCGCGGTGCGGGCAGTCAAGGCGGGGGTGGACGTCCTTCTTTGTCCCCTCAAGCTGGAAAACGCCGCAGACGCGCTGATAGAGGCTGTGGAGTCAGGAGAACTCCCGGAATCCCGCATTGACGAGAGCGTTCTGCGTATCCTGCGGCTGAAAGAAGCCAACGGTATCTTGACGGAAGTCCCCAAATAAAGGCGGCTCAAAATCAAAAGGGGTGCGGTTCATTCCATGGACTGTGCTCCTTTTTTGCTTTGCTGTACCAGCCGTGATTCCAACAGGACCGGATTTTCCATATTTTGCTCAACAGATTATATTTTTGCAGAACAGCGCCTGAATGGAATCATTTTCCTTGCTTGTGGGGGAAAATTGTGTTATACTGTATCCGAATTTCGTACGGAGAGGGAAACGGGGTGATAAAATGGAAAAGAAAGGCGTCAAAATCGCGGCCCAGAACCGAAAGGCCCGTCACGACTATTTTATAGAAGACCGCTATGAGGCTGGTATCGAGCTTGCGGGCACAGAAGTGAAGTCTATCCGGGCTGGGACGCTGAACCTGAAGGATTCCTATTGTTCCGTCAAGGATGGAGAGCTGTTTGTGCTGGGCCTGCATATTTCCCCCTATGAACAGGGTAATATCTTTAACAAGGACCCCGTGCGGCCCCGGCGTCTGCTGATGCACAAGCGGGAAATCCGGAAGCTGCACGCGCTGATTAAACAGGACGGATATACGCTGGTGCCCCTGTCGGTCTACTTCAAAGACTCCCGGGTAAAGGTAGAAGTGGGCCTGTGCAAGGGCAAGAAGAATTATGATAAACGGGCTTCGGCGGCGCAGAGGGACAGCCGTCGGGAAATCGACCGGGCCATGAAGAGCCGGTAACGCCATGAGAACCGCAGAATCCTATAACCCCGGCAGCGCTCTTCGGGGCGTGCTGGGGAGCTTCCTGTGCGCGTTTCTGGCGTCTACAGTGTGGTTTCTGCTGATCGCGGGGTCGCGGAATTGGGTCTGGGGCAGAAAGCTCACCGTCCTGGGAGGTTTTTTGACGGGTCCCGCCGCGTGCCTGGGGTACTGGCGGTTCCGGGGCCTGCGGAAGAAACGCTTTGCCTATCATGCTGTGAGACTCTGCGCCATACTGTCTGTACTGCCCGCGTTCCCGGTTATGCTGCTTCTGGAAGCGCTGCCATCCTACGGAAGCCTCGGCGCGGCCTGGGAGGTGGTGCGGCGCAATCTCTCCCTGATGGATTACGCGGAAACCCTGCTGTATGCCTGTTTTCTGCCTCTTCTGTCCGCAGAGCTGTGTCAGAAACGGCTGCTGCTCTATACCGACCCCGCCTGGGCCAGAGATCCCCGTTATGCCGCCGCGCAATACGCCGGAGGACTTTTGTACAACTACCGTCCGGACGGGATGCCCTTGCCCTGCGGAGACGAAATCCCTCTGCGCTTCAAGGTGGGTTCCGTCCTGGAGGTCGACGGCGAGTTTATCCGTACCACGCCCTCCCTGCGGCGGGAACGGCGGTTCTCTGCACAGGAAGTGGCGGGCGTGGTGCTGGGACCAAATACCGGCAGCAACGTCCTCTGCGACTGTCAGGGCAGACCGCTGGCGAAATTTGCCTGGAGTATGGAAAACGCCGCACTCTTCGCCGCTTACCTGATGGAGTGGGGCGTGGAACTGATTCCCTATGAGGACTATCAGACCCCTATATAAAATAGAATGATTGAGAGAACAGAAACGAAAGGATTTGATGGAAATGAGCAATCCCCTTGCTACGATTGTAATGGAGGACGGTAAGAAAATGACTGCCGAGCTGTTCCCTGAAAAGGCCCCTAATACCGTCAATAATTTCATCGCTCTGGCAAACAAGGGCTTCTATGACGGCCTGACCTTCCACCGCGTGATTCCTGGTTTTATGATTCAGGGCGGCGATCCCGATGGTTCCGGTATGGGCGGCCCCGGCTACGAAATCAAGGGCGAGTTCTCCGGCAACGGCTTTGCCCAGAACGACCTCCGGCATAATACGGGCGTCCTCTCCATGGCCCGCACCATGGACCCCGATTCCGCAGGAAGCCAGTTCTTTATTATGGTCGCCCCTGATGCGCATCTGGATGGACAGTATGCCGCTTTCGGTCAGATCATTGAGGGTACGGACGACGCCATCGCCATCTCCCGGGTCCCCCGCAATATGTCCAACGATATGCCTAAAAAGCCGGTGGTCATCCAGTCCATCCGCGTCGATACCAAGGGCGTGGACTATCCTGAACCGGAGAAGATTTGAAGACAGGCGCATTTGCGTTTGTAAAGTATCTGCTGAACATTGAATCCGGCGTTGGGAGACGTGGGACGCCTGTTGATACTTGAATTGGGCATCCCCGCTCTCGATTCCGCGTTTACTGGAGGTGTTCTGATGAAGACTGCCATTATCACCGGCGCGTCTTCCGGGCTGGGGCGTGAGTTCGTCCGGCTGCTGGGAAGCGTGTTCCCGGAAATCGAACGGGTCTGGCTGATTGCCCGGCGCTCCAACCGGCTGAAGGTCCTGACCGAAGAGCTGAACGCCAGCCAGGACCTGACCCCGGAAGCCGACTGCCTGGTTATGGATCTGTGCGACCCAATGAGCCTGCTGGCCCTGCGGGAGAAGCTGGCGGAGGAACAGCCGGAGGTCACCCTGCTGATCAACTGCGCCGGGTGCGGCTACCTGGGACTCCTGGGCGACGCCGAAACCGCGCAGCAGACCCGTATGGTGGACCTGAACGTCCGGGCCCTGACCGCTGTTACTAATATGGTCCTGCCTTATATGGACCGGGGCGGGCATATCTTGAATGTGTCTTCTATTGCCGCTTTCTGCCCTAATCCACGGATGACCGTCTATTCAGCGACCAAGGCTTATGTGTCCGCGTTTACCATAGGGCTTTCCGAGGAGCTGCGCCGGAGGCATATTACCGTTACTGCCGTCTGTCCCGGGCCGATGGAGACGGAGTTCCTGAAAGTGGGCCATATCGTCGGGGATTCCCGTATGTTTGAGCGCCTGCCGTACTGTGAACAGGTGCGCGTTGCAGCGGGAGCGCTGAGGGCTGCAAAAGCTGGTCGGATGATCTATACACCGAAGCTTTTCTATAAGTTCTACCGCGTCTTGGCGAAAATTACTCCCGTCAAACTGATGGTCAGATTTACCGGCGTCTGAATGCCTGCCCGCTCCGGACAGACTGGGGCGGGCTTTTTTCAAAACTGTTACCAAATCGTAACACAATTTGCCGCTGGATGTGTTATACTGTATAGGCTTCTGATCCCAATTATATGGGGGTGTAAGGGTTTCGACGGGGGTATGGAGGCGAGATTAGCGGGCGGCGGAGCCTGACCGCCATAAAACGGGCAATTTATAAATTAAACAACAACGATACTGTTGCTTTTGCTGCTTAATTAATAGCAGCCGTCCAACCCGGAGGGACCGCGGGCCGGGAAGGGCGTCGTTTAGCGGTAAATGTGAGTACGGTAAGCTTTGCCCGTGCCACACATCATGAAGCTCACCTGACCTGACGCGCGTGACGGCTTGCCGTCGGGAAAGGGAACGGGAGGAGTAAGACCTCCGGAATAACCGTCTGCGCCCGGAGAAGGTCTCGTTAAAGTGCTTTCGGACGCGGGTTCGACTCCCGCCACCTCCACCAACTGGACATTGGACGAACACCTATTATTTCAAAGGCGGCTTCGCCGTCATGGTGTGGTTCTGATGTCGAAACGAACAGCAGAGGTCAAGGTATAAAAGCCTTGGTCTCTGCTGTTTTATTGGTTTATTTCGTTTTGCCTTGTGCTTCCTGCCACTCCGCAAACTCCCGCTGGCCCTGTTCGCTGTCATAATATTTCCGTATCTCCGGGACGAGGAAGCGGGCAAAGGTTTCTATGATAGCCTGCGGCAGTTCGATTTGACAGGTTTCAGTTCTGATTTCAGGTTGTTCTTTCGTCAAAGGCATTTCCCTTTTCCAAAACGCAGGACAAGGCCCCGCAGGCGGGAGGAATAGGGAAAGGGTAAGCTGTTCCCCCCCCAGC
>CAJTMG010000028.1:0-25431 GCA_910577405.1 uncultured Oscillibacter sp.
GGGCAGGTGTTTGAAACGCTGGGTGATATTCACTGTCACCATAAACTTCCCCTGGCTATGGGTGGTAAGGACAATTACCAGAATTTGATACTCGTCCGGAAGAGCGTACACATCCTGATTCATGCCACATCTGAACCGACCATTGCAAAATATCTTTCTCAGTTAGCCCTCAACAAAAAGCAACTTGCAAAGCTCAACAAACTCCGCAAAGAAGCGGGAAATCCGCCTGTTTCTGCTTAATCGGTTTCGGCAGGAAACAGCGGAATAACTCAAAATGTTCATGGTAATAACTTATGATAACGTGTGCGAATTGTTGTTGATGGAGCGCCGTGTGACGGGAAATCTGTCATGCACGGTGCGGAGCGGGGGAAAAGCCGGAAACATCGGAAACGGTAGGCTTACCTATCGCTATACATTTATTTTGTTACGCCCAAAAGGACAACAGAAGATAAATTCTGTTACGCATCGGCTGGAGTACAACGTAAAAACATCTGGGCGGCAAAAAAACGAAGGGAGGGATATAAAATGCGGATAACTGCGTTTGCGGAGTCACGCTGCGGCCCGACGCTCAAGTTGTTACATAGCTCGGGAACAGGGTTGAATTACAAACGCGCACCCCCATCTTCAATTCACCGGAATGTTCCCCCACCACAATATAAGGAGGTATATATGTGAAGAGAAAACTTTTGTCCAGAATTCTGGTCATTTGTATGATTCTTTCGATGCTGCCGGTCACAGCGTTTGCCGACGAGACTCCTGGTGAGACGCCACATGAGCATGATTACACAAAGCTGATCGGTACGCTGAAAGCCCCTACTTGCAGTAAGACTGGTATTGGTCAGTATCAATGCTCATGCGGGGAGAAGACCTATCTGACGATGCCTGCCGCCCACAAAGAACCTGCCGGCGCGAGTCAGATTACGACTGTAGAACCCACTTGCGTAGATGCCGGTTCAAAGACGTATGTATGCGCTGAGTGTGGAGAGCCGGTCAAGGAAATACTCCCGGCTACCGGTGAGCATGACTTCCAACAAGGCTATAAGGAAGCAACCTGCACCAAAGGACAGATTGTAGGTTTTATTTGTACGGTCTGCGGTAAGGTTGACGAGAGCCAGGCGTCTCAAGAGCTTCCTAACGCCAAAGGCCACGACTTTGTGTTGAACACGGAAGACGAAAGCTATAAAGCCGCCACTTGCGAAGAGGATGGCTTGAATGTCTACGTCTGCCAGCGTGAGGACTGCGACGAAGGCGAGGACGCGGACGGTCACGGCAAGACCTACGAACAAGCAGTTGACGCGCTGGGTCACGATTGGGATGACGGCGTAGCGGTTGAGGCCAGTTGTGCGTCTGTCGCCGGCGTGAAGAAGACCTGCCAGCGCGAAGGCTGCGGCGCAACGTCGTTTGAAGCCTTTACAGGCGCGTTGGCGGACCCTCAAAAAGAGCATACCTGGGCTGAGGCTCCGGAAATTAAGGCCAGCTGCGAGACTGAGACGGATGGACGCACCGGCGGTCAGTGGTGCTCGGTCTGCCATACGTTAGGCACGGGCTCGAAGGAAGACGGCGGCAACGGTGGCGCTGCACCCACTGTGGAGAAATGGAGCCATACCCCGGAAAATGAGACTGTGACAATCAAGCCCGCCACCTGCGAAGAGGGCGGAATTGAGCGCACTGACAGCATTTGCACGGTATGCAAGAAGACTCTCACGACCGGGGATGAGACGCCGACTGCCAAGCTGGAGGGCGACGATGCTCATACCAAAGAGCTGTCCGGCAAGCCCCTGAAAGCTGCGACCTGCACTGCTGCTGGCATCGGTCAGTATGTGTGTTCGGTCTGCGGCAAGAATCTGGGGTATCTGACTATCCCCAAGGCCGATCACACAAAGCCAACCAATCCCGGCAGTGTGGTGACAGTTCCGTCGACCTGCCAGGCTGCGGGCAGTGAGACCTATACTTGCACAGTGTGTAAGGAAGAGGTAAAAGTCGAGCTTGAACTGGCGGACCATGATTTCAGCGGCACGCCCGTTTATACTGCTGTCATCAACGGAAATACGGTTGAACTGACTGCCGCCTGCACCTGCGTGGACGTAACCAAGACCTGGACGTGCGCGACAGAAGACTGCGGAGAGACAAAGACCGAAACGGTTAAGGCCACTGGTGACCACGACTACGATACGACCTATGACGAGTCGGACTGCACTGTAGGTACAATCGTTTACGAAGCCTGCACTGTATGTGGTACGGCTAAGGATAAAGGCCAGAACCTTGGCGACGGAAAAGATGCGCATAAATGGGTTCTGGATAAGACAAACCCGAACTACAAAGCCGCCACCTGCAAGGAAGCTGGTGTAGATACCTTCAAGTGCAACAACGGCAATTGCGAGGCAACCAAGGAGACGGATACCCAGAAGCTTGACCATAGCTGGGACACAGGCGTCTTTATCGAAGCCACCTGCGATCACAACGCTGGTACCAGACAAACCTGCACAGTTCCGGGATGCGGTGAAATCCAGGAAGTATATTTCAGTGATGCCGAGGCAGAAGCGTTTGGTGACGAGTATAAGAAGCAGGGCCACAGCTACTCCACAGAAGCAGTTGCGGAAGTTGCGGCCACCTGCACCACGGACGGCATAGCTGAGCATTATACCTGTGACAACTGCGACAAGCTGTTCACCAAGAACGAAAACGGCGAGTATACGGAAACCGCAGCAGAGGATTTGAAAATTGATGCCACCGGACACAGCACTGCCGGTGTTGAAGCGACCGATGTAAAGGACACAACCGGAGAACACGCCGCTGTTGCTCCCACCTGCAAGGAAACTGGCTATCACTGGACTGTCAAAATCTGCGAAGTCTGTCATCAAGCCGACGAAACTACCTATGAAAAGGTAGAGGATGCTATCGATGAAAATGCCCATGTACGTGAGCAGGCCGGCGAACCTCTGAAAGCGATGAACTGCGCCACCAACACTGCTGGTATCGCGCAGTTTACGTGCAGTCTGTGCGGCGAGAAGCTGGGCTATCAGACAATCCCCGTAGTACATAGCTATCAGAATACTGACGGCAGTGTAAAGGACGACGCGCAGTTCGATGCAGACGCGTCCAAACCCGCCATCTGCTCCGAAGCTGGTACGAACGTCTATAAGTGTACCAATACCGGCTGTACGCATACCTCTGATCCTATTGCAGTCGAAGCGCTGGGACATGACTTCCCAACCGCTGAGGAAACCAACCGTCCTGCTGGCAAGCCCGATTGTCAGGACTGCGAAGTTACCGTGACCTGCAAGCGCGATGGTTGTGAAGAGACTTCCACTGTGACCATCAAGGCCGGCGGCGAGCACACCTACGTTGCAAAGACCACGGACGCCACCTGTCTGCATGGTCCCATCACCGGTTATGTCTGCTCCAAGTGCAGCAAAGTTGACGATAGCCGCCCGTCTACAGAGGATACGGACGGTGCTTTGGGTCACCATTGGATTGCGGACCCGGACGACGAGGATACTGTAGCTGTTACCTGCACGACTGACGGCAAAGCGGTTTATGTTTGCGACCGCGAGAACTGTGACGGCGACGAAAACAACCCTGGCCGTAAAGCAGAAATCGTCAAGGCCACTGGTCACACCTGGGGAAATCAGGTTGCTGTCTCTGCCAACTGCGAACACGGCGCCGGCGTTTCCCAGACCTGCACCGTCTGCGGCGTGACTGAAGTTGAGGAATTCACTGGTCCTTTGGCTGAACCTGCAACAGAGCACGAATATGTTGTAGTTGAGGCGTCTGAACCCACCTGCACCGAGAAAGGTTCTGATGCTGGTGAAGTTTGCAGATTCTGCGGCGAAGCGAATCCGGAGAATCCACCTACAGAGATTGACGCAAAAGGTCATACCGATGGAAACCCTGTTCGTGAGAATGAAATCCCTGCTACGTGTGTGGATAAAGGTTCTTATGACGAGGTTGTCTACTGCAAGACCTGCGGTGAGGAAGTAAACCGCGAAACGAAGGAACTTCCCATTGAGGAAGGTAAGCACGTTAATCTTACAGCGACCAAGGTTCTGAAACAAGCAACCTGCTCCGCCACTGGTATCGGCGCGATGCACTGCAACGATTGCGATAAGGATACCGGCTATCAGACGATCCCCATGAAGTCCCACACCGAACCCGCAACCGGTGCAGAAACGACTCCCGCCACCTGCGAGAAAGCTGGTACCAAGACCTACACCTGCACAGAATGCAATAAGGAACAGACAGAGACTATCCCCGCCCTGGGCCATGACTATAGCGGCGAGCCTGTCTATTCCAGCGCTTTCACCTGCGAAGACCGGACAGCCACCTATACTTGTGCCAACGGCTGCGGCAAGACAAAGACAGAGACCGTCAAAGCCACTGCTGAACACGAGTACGAGGCAAAAACGACTCCGGCCACCTGCACCGAGAAAGGCACGGACGTTTATAAGTGCAGGCACTGCGATGAACTCATAACTGAATTGACTGATTCTCTGGGCCACGACTATGGCGAGGGCGTACTGGTTGAGCCTACCTGTAAAGATAAATACGGTTGGGGACAAGACAGCAGCGGTACAGATGGCCGTTTACGCTCAAGCTGGACATATTCAAATTCCGATCCCGCAGTTGTTGGCACTTCCCCGGATATGTCTGGTAGTGATGCAGCGTATATTGCTGAAACTGGTTATCGTCCCGTACTTGAACCGACCGCGGGTACCGAATTGACAGTCGTCGAACTCAACCTGGACGGCGGCGCAATTGGAAACCCCAGCAGTTCTGGCGGCGGGACTCAAACTGAGGGGACGGAAACGGTCAAAATTGTTGTGTCCCCTACTGCTGGAACGGGTAACAGCAAAACCTATCCCGCACCCACCAGCGAGGGCTTGACTGCTCCCACGGGCAAACCCAATTTCAAGGGTTGGCAAAAGACTGGAGATACCTCTGAAAGCGCAATAATCTACCAGCCCAAGACCTTTGTCCCCGCCGATGTCACAAAACTGACTGCTGTGTGGGATGCAGAAACGACTGAGATTTCTTCTGTGGCAATCACACTGGACACTGAAAATCTCAAAGTCGACAATAACCTGCCCGAAGCGGCAACGGAGGTCGAAGGTGTAACTCTGACAACCAAATGGTTCAACGAGAGCAACGAGGAAGTCACTGGCGAAAAGTTTACAGCAGCAGGCACTTACACCGTTAAGATCACCCCTGAGGCGAAAACCGGCTATGAGCTGACTGACGCCACAACCTATACGTTGAATGGCAGCACAATCCCACTGACGGAAGGAATTCTGTCGGTTGAAAACGTGACAGTAGGCGAGAAGGAACCCGGCCCGGCCACAAAATACACTGTGGAAGTCACTGAACCCCCAAATGGTACTTTGACAGTAAAGGTTGGAGGTCAAGACATTTCTTCTGAGGGTCACGACGAAGATTCTGATGTGGTAATCACTGCGAAGCCGGATATGGGCTATCGTCTGCTGGAGTTAAAGGTCAACAATGGCGCAGTGAAAACTGACATCGTAGCAGATGGGACGTACACCTATACCTTTAAGCTGAGGCAAAACACCACCATCAGCGCGACATTTGAATCGATTCCTAAAGACAAATATAGCCTCACTGTCAACGCAGCACCTACTGTTGGCGGCACAGCGACAGGTAACGCAGCACAGCTTGAGGCTGGTGCAAAAGCCATTGTGACGATTAAACCCAGTGACGGCTATACAATTGGCATCGTAACCAATAACGGAGTTGCTGTTGAAAGTACTCTTATCAAAGAAGGGGAAGCAGGCAGCTACACCTACGAATTCACAATGCCTGCTGATAACGTAGCAATTAACGTTATATTTGTTCATGTCAAAGTTGCGTATAATCCCGTTGCTTTTGGCGAAATTCCTGAAAATGCTTCTGCGGTAAAGAATAGCACAATTGACGCAGAGCAGCTTGCTGCCGACGAAGAAGCCAACAAGGAAATTGCAGATGTCATTAAGGATCTTGAAGGTGAATCTAAGGTTACTGTGTACTTTGAAATGGCTGTAAAAAGCTACGAAGAGAGTACGAAAATACTCAAGTTAGACATCACTTCCATGTACAAGGCAGGCGAAGGAGAAGCCAAAGCCCTGAAAGCCCAAATTACGTCCCCTGTAGAAATTACCATCAGCCTGCCCGAAGCTTTCAAGGATGTTGCAAAAGTTTATGTAATCCACAAAAACAATGTGACACCAACAGACGTTAAGGAAGGCAAAGCTGAATTCACGAATAAGGATGGATTCAGTGAGTTCACCATCACCGCCAGCGGCCCCAGGCACACGATTACGTTTGATGCCAATGGGGGCAGTGTGACTCCGACTTCTGCCACAACCCGTGGGGATGAAACACTGGAAAGCCTGCCCGTACCAACCCGCAGCAATTATAAATTCGATGGCTGGTTTACAGCAAAAGACGGCGGCACGAAAGTAACGACAAGCAGCAAATTCACCCAGAACGCCACCATTTATGCTCATTGGACCTATAATGGCGGTTCTTCTGGAGGCAGCAGTTCTTCCGGCGGCGGCGGCAGTTCTTATCACGGCGGCGGTTCCTCCGGCACTACCTACGCGATTACCACCCAGGGCGGCGCCTCCAACGGTTCTGTTTCCCTGAATCCCAACCGCGCAAGCAAGGGAAAGACTGTAACAATAACGGTAAGACCGGATGAAGGCTATGAGCTGGAGGCACTGACTGTCACTGACGCCAAGGGCAGCGAGCTGACTTTGACTGACAAGGGTGATAACAAGTACACCTTCACCGTGCCTTCCAGCGCGGTCAGTGTTGCGGCTTCCTTCAAGGCAGTTTCTTCGGACGGCACACCCGTTCAGTTTACTGACGTACCTGCGGACAAGTTCTGCTATGATGCGGTTCAGTGGGCAGTGGAAAACGGCATTACCCGCACCACATTCAACCCGAACGGAACCTGCACCCGTGCCCAGATGGTAACATTCCTGTGGCGCGCGGCGGGGGCTCCTGCTGTGACTGGCGCTATGTCCTTTACCGACATTGCTCCCGACGCTTATTACTATCAGGCAGTATTGTGGGCAGTTCAGCAGGGCATAACCACTGGCACGACTGACACTGCATTCAACCCTGACGGCATTGTAAACCGTGCGCAGACCGTGACGTTCCTGTACCATTATGCCGGTTCTCCGGAAGAGAGCGGGACCAGTCATTTTGCGGATGTGCCTGCCGGCCGGTTCTATACAAACGCCGTGTCCTGGGCTGTAGCGAAAGGCATTACCAACGGCACTGGAAACTGCCAGTTCAGCCCCTACAGCAGCTGTACCAGAGGTCAGACCGTGACGTTCCTGTACCGTATGCTGGCTGAATAATCCGCGCAACAAAACAAATTCAGGCTGGCCTGCAATGTCAGCTGAAACAGCAGAAAGGGCGGGGACATGAACCCTGCCCTTCTCATTTTATAGTAACCATCAAAAATACGAACAATAGTCAGAGCAGGCAAACCAGTTATTTTTATGCTTCATTCTACTTATGCCAAAATAAATGATGATCCTGCCCAGTGCGGTTCATCCGGATAGGGAGATGGGGGGATGAAGATCAGGCGTAGGCGTCATATCCGTTGCTGTTTTGGGATTTTGCGTATTTTGCGCGCTCAATCACCGAAGGGCCGCAGGCGGGGCAGCCAAGCACTGACAGCCGCTACCACTGGCACAGTCAGGACGATGCCGATACTGCCGGCAAGACCCCGGATCACTTCAATCGCCACAAAATCCGTGTTAAGGAGTTGGATATAGCTGACATCGTAAGCATACATAAAAATCATCATATTCAATGACGTTCCAGCGTAGGCCAGGACCAGCGTATTTGCCATAGTCCCCATAGCGTCCCGACCGATGTTCATGCCGGAACGAAAGAGCTGCTGAGGCGCCAGGGTGGGGTTGACCGCGCGAAGTTCCGACACGGCAGAGCTGATAGACATAGCGATATCCATCACAGCGCCCTCGGAAGCGATCAGGATACTGCAAATATACAGGCCCCGGATTTTCAGTCCGTTGTCCACCGCCGTCAGCAGGAGGGATTCTGCTTCATCCATGTTCATGCCGGAGATATGGACGATTCTGCACGCGCCCCAGGCCAGGAATCCCGCCAGCAGCACGCCGCCAAAGGTGCCCAATGCCGCCGCGATGGTCTTTGCTTGAATGCCTCCCAGAATGACGAAGGTAATGAAGCTGGTATAGGCCACAATCGCCAAAGTAGTGGGGATAGGAGGCCAGCCTCTCTGGACCAGCAGGGGCACCAAAAGAAACATAACGCAGAACACCGTGATTCCCAGGCTGAGCAGAGCCTTGAGTCCCTGTTTCCCGCCGACAGCGAAGAGAACCAAGGCGAACAGTCCCGCAAACCCCCAGATCCATAAGTCCCGGGAATAATTGTAGACGCTGACGCTGTAAACGCCTTCCTCCACTGTGTTGATGGAAACAGCAAGCTTGCTGCCCTCTTTGGCGTCCACGTTGTAAAAAGCGCTGAGATAGTTGGTCACCTGAATGGTCTGCCCTGCGTATTGACCGGTGAGAATCTCCAATTCCAGCTCTTGAGAACCTCGAAGGACATTTTCCGCGGACGGGTCCTCCTCGGTGCTGTCTGCCAGGACTGACAGAACACGAGCGGTTTCGTAAGTAATGCCTATTCCGTCCCGGTCATAGACGGAACGACCCTGACGGGCATAGAAAAAAAGCGCCAGAAACACCATCAGGGACAACGCGATGGCCGCATACTGAACGCGTGGGTCGCCATTTGGACGCTGGGCAAAAGACTTGTCTGGATGTTCCGTTTTCATGAACAGGCTCTCCTTTGTCTACATTTTACGAATAGCACAAAAATTTCTCTTGATTTTTTGTAAGATTTTTATTACAATTATTGTTAAGTTTCCCCATTTTTCTGGATGTAATGGATAATGGTCAGCAAAGTATACCATATTTTTCCGCTTTACGCAAGGGAATCCGTGAAAAAACGGGGAAAAGCAACACATTTTGAGGAGGAAGGACCATGAAAAAACGAATCGTATCAAGACGGCTGCTGGCTGTGCTGCTGGCTCTGTCCATGTGTCTGTCTCTTCTGCCTGTGACCGCATTGGCCGAGGAAGAGACAGAAACAGCCCCCGGCGCGGAGGAAGCTCTTGAGTTCAATGAGGCGGCTTCCTCCGAGAAAGGGACAGATACAGTTCCCGGCGCAGAGGAAGCTCCCGCGTTCAATGAGGCGGCTCCCTCCGAGGATGAACCCGATCCCCAGCCCACGGAGGACGCGCTTCCTGAACAGATTGCCTCTGACGAGCTGGAACCCCGGTCCGGAGAGACTTGGGAGAAGGTTCAGTGGGCGGATATCCAAAGCGGCGGGACATATATCATTACAATGACAGTGAGCGCAAGTGCAACTACCTATATTCTTCCCAGTGCTACAAACAGTAAAAATCCAACGGCTACCAGTATAGAGACTAGCGGTGATGAGCTGATGGCAGATGCTGATACGTATGGATGGACCTTTATCGTGGCAGATGGTGGGTACATCATTTCCAATGGTACAAGCTATCTGTCTCCGGCTTACGGCAGCACCAACGGGGTTCGTGTTGGAAATACGCAAGCTGTATGGGCATTACACTCCTCTGGCAACTACTTGTCTACACCAGATATTTCTGGCAGTACGAAAACGTGGTCTTTGGGAGTGTATACAAACAGTCTAGATTGGCGGACATATTCTTCTGATCCGACATCAAATAACACTAAGAATCAAACACTCGCTTTGTGGCACCTCCAGGGTGAAACTATCGAAGAGCATACCAAAGTTTACACGCCCACGGCGACTCCTGGCACAAATAGTACATTTGTAGCATGGGGAGGGGTAACTGTAACTTTAAATTGCCGTGATGCTGGTGTAACTTATCATACCAGTACTGATAATGGAAGTAATTGGACTAAACTATCCGGAAATACTTTTACGGTTCCTGCCGATACAGAGGGGACATATAGCATTCAAGTCAAAGCCACAAAAGACGGCTTGACTGAAAGTGACGTGTTGCATCTAAGCTATACGATTCTCTCTGAAAGCAATGTGAAGAACATTACCGAAGCCCGTGCAGGCTCTGCTGGCACCAGCAGCAATCCTGGGGATACGTTTGTGGTCTCCGGTGTGGTAACATATGTAAGCGGCAGCAATTTCTATATTCAGGATGATACTGCTGGAATTGTTCTGTTTGACAACACCTTGAATCTCAAGCGGGGTCAAAAAGTAGCTGTATCTGGCGGATTGGTTAATTATAATGGTCTGCTTGAACTGGTCAATGTATCTGTTCTTGGAACGAAAACCGGAACTTTGCCAGAGGCTAAAGAGATTGCTATTGCGGATATCGACGACAGCGTACAGGCCAAGTTGGTGAAGATTACCGACGCAAAGGTGGTCAGTGTCAGCGGAAAGACTGTGACGCTCTCTGCGAATAGTAAAGCTAATAATACGATTAACATCACGAACTGTCCCACAATCAAAGACTTGAGTAAGGGCGATACTGTAACTGTAACAGCGGTTGTGAGTAAAAACAGCAGCGGAAATTACTTGTTGGTCAACTCGGCCAGCGATGTTGTAATTACCGACGATGTAACGCCCGAGGAACCCGATCCCGATCCCGGTCCTGTCGACCCCGGCGAAGAGCTGTATAAGCCTGCCAGCGGTGACAAGGTTGCGCTCTATTACACCGGCGGCAATATGGTAATGACCGGCGAAGCCAGCGGCAACCGGCTGAAAGGTGAGAATGTCACGATGTCCGGCGGAATGCTGTTTACTGACAAAGCGTTGGTCTTGACTGCCACGGTGGACAACGACGGCTATTACACCTTCACCACCTCCGATGGCAAATTGCTGAATACTGGCAATACCGGAGAAAATCTGACGCTTGCACCGGCGGCGGACGCTGTTTGCACCAAATGGGAGCTGACCAAAACCACAAAGGGAGACGGCTGGCTCATTAAGAGCACCGGAGCAAACTATAACGGAAACTATAACCAGTATATTGAATGCTATAGCAGCAACTTCACAGTATATGGTTTGAAGGACAATGACGACCAAGGCATCTTCACAATGCAGTTTGTTAAAGAGGACAACATAAAAGTTATTGACTGGACGATAGACAAAGAAATAGAACAGACCATAGCTCAGTGGGGCGGCGCGATGAAAACATATGATGCGCCGGAATCTGTTACATCCATCAACGGCGACAAGATTACTGTAGGCGACGAGCTGGACACCGATGCGCAGTATACTGTCATAAAAAGTGGTTCGTCTGCAATGCCGCTTGCTGTTTCCAAGGCGCCGAACTACTACATGGGCGGCACTGACTTGAAAAAAGGGGATTATGCCCAGTTCAAGACCAGCAGCAAGGGCTGGGGCGGCATGGAACTCTCCTTCCGGCTGCGGGTCACGAATGCCGGGGCCAACAGTTGGCAGGCCCAGTATTCCACCGACGGAACAAACTTCGCGAACTTTGATAAGGGAAGCTATTCTGCATCTTATACAAGCTATCCAAATGGAGTAGCAACGCCTGTGACAAAGGAAGGCGCTGTCACCGGCGGCGTTCTCAAGTTCGAAAAGGAGCTGGGCGGGCAGTATGTTTCTTTCAAGCTCACTGTACCAGCAGGCGCAGAGAACGCGGAGAATTTGTATATCCGTCTGGTTTCCGGGAACGAAAAAATCAGCGGCAGCGATGACGCTAGGGGCAACATTCGCGTAGACACGGTAAAGCTGACAGGCAGTCCCGTGATTTCCGACAAGATTACGCCATATGTCGCCATTGAGCCTGACAGCACAGAGGAAGTAGGCTCCGGCGCGGCGATCACTCTCACAGCGGCTTCCGGTGCGACGGTTCACTATGGCTGGGCGAACAACGAAACCGGAGAGGTCACCTACGCCACTGGAACCACCGCCACCGTCCCTGCGACTCTTCCCGCCACGCTGTTCGTCTATGCTTCCAGCGCTGGAAAGGCTGACAGCGTAATCCGGACCATGACCTATCTCCCTGCGGCAGTTGCGGGCGTGCAGATGACCCCCAATGGCGGCAGCGTCTATCTGGGGGACGGACCGGTTGACGTAGTTCTCACCACCGCTACGGAGGGCGCGACGATCTATTATTCTCTGGGCAAGGTTAACAGTGATACTGGCAGCCTTGAGTACGAAGTCTACACCCCTGGTACGACCAAAATTACGCTGAATCCCGGCTTTGGAAGTCTGACGGTATCCGCATACGCAGTAAAGGCCGGATTCACTGACAGCGCGGTTACGGCCCGGACCTTCACCCAGCGGACCAGCGAGAAATACCGTCTGTACTTTGGACAGATGCACTCCCACACCAGCTATTCCGACGGCGCGGGCACTGCGGAGCAGGCGTTCAGTTCCGTCAAGGCGCTGGATCAGGAAACCTGGAATATGGACTTCCTGTCTGTCACCGACCACTCCAATTCCTTCGACGACGCCGGCGGAGGAAAGCGGCTGTCTGATGTTCCCACCGGTCAGGAATGGACCGAGGGCAAGCAATTGGCAAAAGAACTCAGCGGCGAGAATTTCGTGGGACTCTTTGGCTACGAAATGACATGGTCCAATGGCCTGGGACATATCAATACCTTTAATACACCCGGCTATCAGGACCGGACACAGGGCAGCTATACGACCTATTCCACTGCGCTCCAGAATTATTATGAAGAGCTGAAAACCGTGCCCACGTCCATCAGTCAGTTCAACCATCCGGGCACAACTTTCGGCGACTTCTCTGACTTCGCCCATTACGACGAGGAAATTGACCGGCTGATCACCCTGATTGAGGTAGGCAACGGCGAGGGCGCGATCGGCTCTTCCGGCTACTTCCCCTCCTACGAGTATTACACCCGCGCTTTGGACAAGGGCTGGCACGTGGCCCCTACCAATAACCAGGACAACCATAAGGGCGGCTGGGGTACTGCCAACACAGGCCGTGATGTGGTGTTGGTGGATCAGCTCTCCGAGGAGGACATCTATGACGCCATGCGCAACTACCGGGTTTATGCCACGGAGGACCTGAACCTGGAAATCTACTATACCTTTGACGGCAATATCATGGGTTCTATTCTGGGCTCCGACAGCTACGGCGCAGGCGATCAGGCACAGATTTCCGTGGAGCTGAAGGACCCCAATCTGGAGAACGCCAGTGTGGAGGTCATTGTCAACGGCGGCAAGTGCCTGGCAAGCAAGCCTACCAACTGTAATGAAACCGTCACCTTTGAGATTGAGAACCCCACTGATTACTCCTACTACTACATTAAGATCACACAGGACGACGGAGATATCGCAGTCACAGCTCCGGTATGGGTAGGCGCGGTGGAGGCCGTGGGCATTACCAGCCTGAAAGCCGAAAACGCCATCACCATTACCGGAAAGCCCCAGACCTTTACCCTGGACCTGTACAATAACGAGCGTTCCAATCTGGAGGTCACGTCGATCGTCTTCACGGATAAGGCTACCGGCCAGGTCCTTCATACTGCCAACGACGTGACCCGCGTTCCGAAAATGGGTACTGCCAGCACCACATTCAGTCATGCCTTTGCCGCCGACGGCAGCGTTACCGTAGTGGCGACGGTCCGGGGCACGCTGAAAGATGTGGAGAAGGTCTATACCCAGGAATTGGAACTGAAAGTTATGCCGGAGAATGTAGTCAGCCGCATTCTGGTGGACGGTTCTCACTACAACGACTACGTGACCGGTAACTATGGCGGAAATATGGGGAATATGACCACCATTGCCGCCGGGCTTGGTGTGGAGGTCGTTATCGCCCGGCAGGTTACAGAAGAACTTCTGCAAGGCAGTCAGCTTTTGGTCATTTCCGCCCCTGCACGTAAAGGAGGTACGGCCAACGCAGGAAATTATACAGCTTCTGCTTTTGAGGATGAATTCATTGACATGGTAAAGGACTACGTGGAATCCGGAGGCAGCGTGGTGGTCTGCGGTTTGGCTGACTATCAAGACAAGGGTGCGGCAAGTGCGGAGAACCATATAGCCGCGCAGATGAACAAACTGTTGACGGCATTGGGTTCCACGATGCGGATTAACGATGACGAAGCCTATGACACGGTTCACAATGGCGGGCAGGCATACCGTCTGTACCCCGAGACCTTCAACATGGATTCTCCCTGGTGCCGCGGCATTATTACTCCGGACAGCGTGGCGGAGGGCGAAACCCATCAGACCTACAGCCAGTACAGCGGATGCACCGTCAATCCGGGCGACGGCGACTGGCTGGTGCAGGGCTTTGATACAACGTACGCAATCGACAGCGATAAGGACGGCCTGGGCGGATTTGCTGCCGGAACACAGCCCGCCTACTTCCTGGCCTGTGAAGATACGGCTTACGGCGGCACGATCTTCGCGGCAGGCGGCGTATTTCTCTCCGATTTTGAGGTCGCGGCGGAACTGGACAATATCTGGGACCTGCCCTACGCCAACCGGACCATCTATGAGAACATCCTGAGCATGGTCCGTTCCGGCGCAGAGATTACCCCCATTGCCGAGACACGCAAAGCGCCTCTGAACAAGGTTTTCGCCATTGAAGGCTATGTCACCAGCGGCACGACCAATCCCAACACCACATTCTTTGACTCCATCTATGTGCAGGACGAAACCGGCGGCACCGATGTATTCCCCTACGCTGCGGAGGGTCTTGCAATTGGCACGAAGGTGCGGGTTCTGGGTTACACGGACGCCTATCAGGGTGACCGGGAGCTTCAGGTGATCAGTCTGGAGATTCTGAACGCTCCTGCAAAAATCTATGAACCAAGAGTGCTGACCACCGCCCAGGCGACTGATTATGAAACCTACGGCGGACAGCTCGTCAAGACCAGCGGCAAGGTAAGCGGCATTGTCATGGCAGGCGGACGGGTATCCCAGTTCCGGCTGACCGACAGCTCCGGCAGGGCCGCAACCGTATTCATTGACGGCTATATCACCAATCCACAGGGCGTGAACAATGTCCATACATGGCTGAAAAATGGCCAGACTGTCAGCGCCGTAGGGTTGCTCTATAGCCATCCCGAGGGAGACAGCGACGTTTCCGTGCCTGTCCTCCGTGTGCGCAACTGCGACGAAATCGTGAATGTGTCAGGCGGGACCAGTACGCCCCCCAGCGGCTCCAATGACAGCGGTTCCAGCGGCGGTTCCAGTTCCCACGGCAGTTCTTCGACTCGCAGCGTGTCGGTTTCTTCCACTAAAAACGGCTCTGTATCCTTCAGCCCCAGCAATCCTGCCAAGGGCGCCAAGGTTACCCTGACCGTCCGTCCCAACAGCGGTTACGTTCTGGATTCCATCAAGGTTCTGGACAGCAAGGGCGTGGAGGTCGAGCTGACTGCCAAGGACAACAATCAGTTTACCTTCACCATGCCCTCCGGAAAGGTTACCGTGGACGCCAAGTTTGTCAGCAAGGACAGCGCCGCATCTGCCCCCAGCTTTTCCGACGTTTCCAGCAGTCATTGGGCCAGCGCGGAAATCTCCTGGGCTGCTGAAAAGGGCATCATGCAGGGCGTCGGGGATGGCGTCTTTGCTCCCGAACGCACAGTTACCCGCCAGCAGCTTTGGATGGTCATGGCCCGTATAGACGGTTCCGATCCTGCTGACATGGCCGCTGCCTGCGCATGGGCCAAAAACAGCAGCGTCTCCGACGGTACGCGCCCCGGGAATTCCCTTACCCGTCAGCAGATGGTGGCCATTCTCTACCGTTATGCACAACTCAAAGACTGTTCTGTTGCCGGCGCCGCGGACACTTCCTCCTTCCCCGACCATGCAAACGTCTCCAATTACGCAAAGGAAGCCATGGCTTGGGCCGTAGGCAGCGGTATTGTTGCTGGTACCTCCGACGGCCGTCTTGACCCCGGCAGTACCGCTACCCGCGCACAGTTCGTGGTCATTATGCACCGGTTCTGTGAGCTGTACAGTATGGTATGACCTCAGACCCATTGCTTTGCAGCGGATGCAGAGTAATATAACGAGCAACCGATAGTTCTCTCTGGTTTCACTGCTTTGATGGGTTTGAAACAGACCCTCAATAAAACGGCGCGCGCTTCCGGGCATTTATGGATATAGAAAAGGGCCTCAGTTGGGATGTTACTCCAAGCTGAGGCCCTTTTTATAATGATTGCAGCAATACAAGCAGTTATTGAAGCAGATACAGCAGCCGTATTCATCATGGAGATACTCATATTTGGGGAAGAATCCTTCAAACCAAAGCGCATTTTCCTGACGCTGCTTTTTCTGATGTACTACCTTGCAATTATTTTGACATTTCTAACAAGACCATGATATATTGCACAAATACAATCCTGTAAAATAAAAATCACTGGCAGAAATGATGGTAAATCCCGAACGGCATAATGGAGGCGTCAACATGAACATACCCGGTCCGGACAGCAGAATCGCGCGCTTTTTGACCAAAATCTGCGACCTGATTTTTCTGAATGCAATCTTTATCCTCACTGGCTGCACCATCGTCTGTCTGGGGGCGGCGGTCACGTCTCTTTACATGACGGCGCGGGAGCTGCACCGGGAAAGAGACTGCACGCCTGTCAAGGATTTCCTTCGGAATCTGCGGAAAGCCTTCACTGCCTCCACCCCGGCGGCGTTGCTGCTGTTGGCGGACCTGACGCTGCTGGCTGTCCTTTACCGGGCGCGCTGTGCCGAAACGCTTCTTTTCACGCCGGAATTGTTCGTGCTGCTCTGCATCGCGGCTGTGATCCTGACAGCCATCCTATCCTACCTGTTCCCGCTTCTGGCCTGTTTTGAAAATACTTTTTCCAAGCATCTCGGGAACGCCGTACGGCTTGCTCTGGCAAATCTTCCAGTCACGTTTTTTATAACAGCCGTCAATCTCCTGCCAGTCCTGGTCATTCTTTTCCTGCCGCAGTTTTTTGGCTCCTTCCTGGGCGCGTGGCTGCTGATCGGGGCCGGGCTGGGCGCATATGTGAACCTCTTTTATTTGCAGAAACTATTCAAGCAATATCAAGAACATTCGGTTTCGAAAGGAGGCATGAAGCCATGAGCGAATTTCTCTCTTATGAAGGTTATACCCTGGTTTTCGAGGACGATTTTGATGGAAAAGCGCTGGATCGGACCAAGTGGAACGCAGAACTGCACAAGCCGGGCTGGGTCAATGAAGAGCTTCAGGAGTATGTGGATACGGAAGAGGTTCTTTTCCTGCGGGACAGTCTTCTCCATATCCGCCCTGTCAAAGCGGTACAGGCAGATGGAAGCGTCTCCTACTATTCCGGCCGAATCTCCACACAGGGAAAACGCGAATTTACATATGGCATTTTTGAGGCCCGCCTGAAGGTCCCCCAGGGAAAAGGCTTTCTCCCGGCCTTCTGGCTGATGACTGCGGACGAAGAACGTTGGGAACAGTGGCCGGTCTGCGGTGAGATCGACATCTGCGAGGTTCTGGGGCACAAGCCTTGCACAAACTACGGAACCCTGCATTACGGCCTGCCCCACGAGGAAAACCAGGGCGCGTACACACTGCCGGAAGGGGATTTTTCCGAGGACTTTCACACAGTTGCCCTGGAGTGGCTTCCCGGAGACATCCGCTGGTATGTGGACGGCAGGCGGTTTCACAGGGCGGAGCGGTGGTTTTCCGTCGGAAGGGACGGCGTCCGAAGGCCATACCCCGCGCCCTTTGACCATGATATGTACCTGATTCTGAATCTGGCGGTAGGCGGAATCTGGCCGGGGCCGCCGGATGAAACGACAGACTTTGCCCGCGCTGCCTTTGCGGTGGACTATGTACGGGCGTACCAGAAAACACATGGATCAATGGAGGAGCTATGATGGAAAAAATCCGCTTTTTGGACGAAAACGGAACCTTTGAGCTGGACGCCCCGGAGACGGTCAGCGGCCTTTATTTCCCCCTGGCCAGTGAAACCGGACTGAAAAGCGACGTCGCGCCGGACCTGGCGGGGGACAGCAAGCTGGATCAGGAATCCTTTCTCCTGGAGCCGGTGAGCATTGAGGACCTGAGGAACAGCCGCAGCACCCGGAATTTCTGGTGCGTCACGGAAAAGGGCTGCTGGTCTGCCACGGGCGTTTCCGCGGAGCAGGAGGCTGCCCGTTTTACGCCGGAACAGGATGAGAGCCGTTTGACTGCGGGCTTCCTTTGGCAGAGCGTCCGCCGGGCCTCAAAACGCTATGGTCTCCAGGCGGAGCTGACTTCCTTTGTGCCGCCGGATGAAAACGTGGAGATTCTGGAGGTCCGGATTACCAACCAGGACGCCGCGCCCCAGTGCGTTGCCGGAATCGCGGCGGTGCCTGTCTACGGCAGAAGCGCAGACAATCTCCGGGACCATCGGAATGTCACCTCCATGCTCCACCGGATTCAGACCACGGAATACGGCGTTCAGGTTAAGCCCACCATGTCCTTTGACGAGAAAGGCCACCGGGAAAACCGCCGGATTTACTATGTCCTGGGTGTCTCCGGGGACGGCAGCGCTCCCGCCGGGTTCTATCCCACGGTTCAGGAGTTCGTCGGGGAGGGCGGCACCTTCTTGCATCCCCGTGCCGTTTATGAGGGAAGCGCGTCAAAGTCGCCGGGCGCGGAAATCAACGGCAGAGAGGCTATGGGCGGTATCCGTTTCCCCGAGACCACCCTGGGACCTGGAGAAACGGCGGTCTATCTCATTTTCCTGGGCATTACGGAAGACGCCAGGGACATAGACCGGATTTTGACGGCCTACGGCACAGCGAACCAGGTTCAGGCGGCGCTGGAGCGAACAAAGATTTACTGGCAGAACAAGGTCAACGTTCGCTACCGGTCGGGCTCGGAGGATTTCGACCGCCTGATGCGCTGGGTGAGCCTTCAGCCCTTCCTGCGGCGGATTTACGGCTGTTCGTTCCTGCCCCATCACGACTACGGGCGGGGCGGACGTGGCTGGCGGGACCTTTGGCAGGACTGCCTGTCTCTTCTGCTGATGGACCCTGACGGCGTAGGGGAAATGATCCGGGCCAATTTCGGCGGCGTGCGGATTGACGGAACGAATGCTACGATCATTGGAGAGGGCCTGGGGAACTTTATCGCGGACCGGAACGGCATTGCCCGGGTCTGGATGGACCACGCACTCTGGCCCCTGATGACCGCCAAGCTCTATATCGACCAGACGGGTGACCTGGATATCCTGCGGGCGGAGGCCCCCTATTTCAAGGACCCTCAGGCCATGCGGGGCACAGAGATCGACGGACAGTGGGACGCGGCATATGGCAATCGACAGCGGACGGCCTCCGGCGAGGTTTACACCGGCAGTATCCTGGAACACCTTCTGATTCAGCACCTCACCGCTTTCTATGAGGTGGGAGAGCACAACATCTTCCGCCTGCGTGGAGCCGACTGGAACGACGCTCTGGACATGGCTCCGGAACGTGGAGAGAGCGTGGCCTTTACCTGCGCCTACGCGGGGAATTTCCGGGACCTGGCGGACCTGCTTTGCCTGCTGGAGCGGAAGGACCCCGGCGGGATGGCGGAGCTTGCGGAAGAGCTGGCCGTTTTGCTGGAGCTGCCCGTCAGCTGCTATGACAGCGTCCCGAAAAAACAGGAGCTTTTGTCCCGGTATGCCACCCAATGCCGGCACAGCGTCAGCGGCAGGAAGATCCGGGTTTCTCTGTCCAGCCTGGCCAAGAATCTGACGGAGAAGGCGGACTGGCTGACGGACCACATCCGGCGTCAGGAGTGGATTGCGGACGGTAAAGACGGCTGGTTCAACAGCTATTACGATAACCACGGGCGGCCTCTGGAAGGCGTAACAGAACAGGGCGTCCGCATGATGCTCACCGGGCAGGTATTTGCCATTATGAGCGGCGCCGCCTCGGAGGAACAGGTGAAGGCTATTGTCCACAGCGCGGACCGTTATCTCTACAAAAAAGAGGTAGGCGGCTACCGGCTGAACACGGACTTTCAAGAGCTGAAATTCGACATGGGCCGGATGTATGGCTTTGCCTATGGAGAGAAGGAAAACGGAGCGGTGTTCTCCCATATGACGGTGATGTATGCCAACGCCCTCTACCGCCGGGGCTTTGTCCGGGAGGGATACAAGGCCCTGCAAACCTTGGCGGACGCCGCGCTGGACTTTGAAACCAGCAGGATTTATCCCGGCATTCCGGAGTATTTCAACGCCCAGGGCCGGGGGATGTACCACTACCTCACCGGAGCGGCCAGCTGGTATATGCTGACGGTGATTACCGAGGTTTTCGGCGTCCGGGGTGAGAACGGCAGTCTGGTCATTGCCCCTAAGCTGGTCCGGGAGCAGTTTGACCAGGCAGGAACCGCCGTGCTGACCCTTCCCTTCGCGGGCAAGCGGTTCCAGATTACCTTTGTCGATCTGAACGGAAAAGATTATGGGAAATATGGGATTGAGAAAGCATATCTGACCACGCCGGACTGTCCCCAGATGCAGCGTCTGCCGGTAATGGACGGACGGGCTGTATTGGACCGGCAGCTCTTGGACCAGCTTCCCGCCGAGGGGAATCAGGTTACAGTAGAATTGATGTAAGGAGATGAAGAATTATGCAGTATGGCTATTTTGACGATCAGGCCCGTGAATATGTTATCACCCGGCCTGACACTCCGGCTCCCTGGGCCAACTACCTGGGTTCTCCGGAATATGGTGCGCTGATTTCCAATAACGCGGGCGGCTACAGCTTTGTAAAATCCGGGGCCAACGGACGGATTCTGCGCTATGTATTCAACCAGTTCGACCAGCCGGGACGGTATATCTACCTTCGGGACGACGAGACGGGAGACTTCTGGTCTGTTTCCTGGCAGCCGGTGGGCAAGGACCTGAATGCCTACAAAAGCGAGTGCCGCCATGGAATGGGCTACACAGTAATGACGGCGGATTACAGCGGGATTCACAGCAGCGCGGCCTACTATGTGCCTCTGGACAAAACCCACGAGGTCTGGCGGCTGACCGTGCGCAACGACTCGGACCGCGCCCGGAAACTGACTCTTACCGGTTATGCCGAGTTCACCAGCCATGGCAATTACGAGCAGGACCAGGTGAACCTGCAATACTCCCAGTTCATCACCCGCACGCTGTTTGACGGAAACCGCGTCCGCCAGCAGATTCACGGCAATCTGGACGCCGCGGAGGACGAAGTGGACGCCAAGACGGTGATTGAACGCTTTTTCGGTCTGGCCGGGGCGGAGATTTCCTCTTACTGCGGCGACAGGGCGGAATTTCTGGGACCTTATCGGGGTTATAACAATCCCATTGGCGTGGAGCGGGGGAACCTGTGGAACCAACTGGGCTACAACGGCAACAGCTGCGGCGCGCTCTCCACAACGGTGACGCTGAAACCGGGAGAAACCGTGACGCTTGCCTTTCTGCTGGGAGAGAAGCCCGCAAAGGAAAGCGCCCGCCTGCTGGACGCTTACCAGGACCCGGCGGCGGTCTGCGAGGCGGAGCTGGACGCCCTGAAAGCGTTCTGGCATGGAAAACTCTCCCGCTTCCAGGTCAAGACCCCCTGCCCGGAGTTCGATACCATGGTCAACACCTGGAACGCCTATAACAGCTTCATTACCTTCACCTGGTCCCGTGCCGCGTCCTTCATCTACTGCGGCCTGCGGAACGGCTACGGCTACCGGGACACGGTGCAGGACATCCAGGGCGTCATCCATCTGGAACCGGAGGCAGCGGCAGAGAAGATCCGCTTTATGCTCTCGGCTCAGGTGGACCACGGCGGCGGACTGCCTCTGGTGAAATTCACCCACAATCCCGGCTATGAGGACACGCCGGAAGACGCTTCCTATGTGCAGGAAACCGGCCATCCCGCATACCGGGCCGACGACGCGCTGTGGCTCTTTCCCACGGTCAGCAAATACATCGCCGAAACCGGAAACACCGCCTTTTTGGATGAAATCATCCCCTTTGCCAACCGGGACAAAGGCAGCGTCTACGAGCATCTGAAAAGGGCGCTGGACTTTTCCCTGAAGCGCCTGGGTCCCCACGGAATGCCCGCCGGTCTTCACGCCGACTGGAACGACTGCCTCCGGCTGGGGGCGGCGGGGGAGTCCTCCTTTGTGGCCTTCCAGTTTTACTACGCGTTCACCATCCTGCGGGCGTTCGCGGCCTATGAGAAGGACAGCAGCTATCTGGCCTGGCTGGAGACGGAACAGGAAAAGCTCCGGACCCTGCTCAAAGACCTGTGCTGGGACGGCGACCGCTTCATCCGGGGCTTTACGGAGTCCGGAGATGTCATCGGCTGCCACAGCGACCCGGAAGCCAACCTCTGGCTGAATCCCCAGAGCTGGGCGGTCATCAGCGGTCTTGCCAGCCGGACAGAGGCGGAAGCGGCTATGGAGAACGTTTACCGGAGACTGAATACAGAATACGGGGCGATTCTCATGGACCCGCCCTACCATGCCCATGCCTTTGACGGAGCCCTGGCGGTCATATATAACGCAGGGGTCAAGGAAAACGCCGGGGTCTTCTCCCAGTCCCAGGGCTGGCTGATTCTGGCGGAAGCTCTTCTGGGACATGGGGACCGGGCTTTCCAGTATTTCAGGGAAAACGCCCCCTCTATGCAGAACGCCCAGGCAGAAATCCGCAGAATTGAGCCTTACTGTTACGGCCAGTTTACCGAGGGCGCCGCCAGCCCGCACGCCGGAAGGTCCCACGTTCACTGGCTCACCGGCACGGCTTCCACTGTTATGGTGGGCTGCGTGGAGGGCATCCTGGGAATGCGTCCGGATCTGGGGGGGATTCAGATAGCGCCCTCCATCCCAAGAGAGTGGAAGGCGCTGGAAATTCACAAGGAGTTCCGCGGGAAGAGTCTCCATATCCTGGTGGAGAACCCGGACGGCAGGGAATCCGGCTGCAAGTCCCTTACGGTAAACGGCACGCCTATGGAGGGCAATTATGTACCGGAAGACTGCCTGACGGAGCGGACGGAGATCGTGCTAACAATGTGACCAGCCGCCTTCCTGGAAGGAGGACTCCCGGTTGACGTTCCAGTTATTCAGGTAGTTTTTGTCCCGGTAGGCTTTGGGCGTCATGCCGGTCTGACTGCGGAAGTGCTGGATAAAGTGGCTTTGGGAGGAATAGGACAGCATGGCGGCAATGTCTGCGAAGTCATAGTCACTGAAGCGAAGCAGATTTTTGGCCATGTCGATTTTCCTCTGACGGATGTACTCGCTGACGGAGACGCCGGTTTCCTGCTTGAAAATGCGGGACAGATGGGCCGGTGAGACGCAGATTGCGGAGGCCAGATTCTGGATGGTAATTCGGTCCATAATATGAACGTAGATGTAGTCAATGGCCTCCGCAACCTGTTTGGAGGAAGCGACCCGCTTTTTCAGATTCCGCATCCGGCAGACATAATCCAGGGCCATCTGGTCGTGAACATAGACGATTTCGGCCATATTATTGCAGCAGTCCATCCGCCGGATATACTCGTCGCTGAGACTGAACGCCTCCTCCATTGCCATGCCGCCCTCCATGCAGAGCCGGGCCAGCATCGCCGCCGTTACCACAAAATGATAGCGCAGGTTGGTGACCGGATTTTCGGAGAGCTTCCCCGCGCCCTCCAGATTCTCAAAGGCGCCCCGGCTGCAATTCTCCTGCACGGCGTCGATCATCCCTGCCGCTACGGAACGGTAAAACAGGAATTCCACGCCGGGTTCCCTATGGCTGGTGACCTCCCGTTCGCTGTCGGTCTCCAGAGGTTTCCACTCCTTTGCTCCCTTCATTTGTCTACCCCTTCCGTTTGTAAAACCACACTTTTCTGCCCCAGTATAGAAGCGAAATATATCCCGGTAAAAATATATCATAATTTTGATATTTTTACAAGAGAAAATAACATGAATTCTACCGTTGCCTTTTGTCTATTCTATGAAAACTATCTAAAATCTGACATGGATTTGATATATCTTTCTCTATTTTTGTATACGGTTTTTGTGAGACATCCTATAATAAAGACAGTATCACAGCAGCGGGCTGTATCAAATTTAGGAACAGGAGGAAACAAACATGAAGAGAAGGATTTGGTCTGCCGCTCTGATGGCCGTGATGATGTTCGGCCTTCTGAGCGGATGCGGCAGCGGAGGAGGAGATCTGCTCAGCGGCGTACAGGCCAGCGACGGCGGCAAGGTCCTGAACATCTACGTGTGGAACGAGGAGTTTCAGGGCAAGTTCAACGAGAATTACCCCGGGGTAGAGCGGCTTTCGGACGACAAATCCATCGCCTATCTGAAGGACGGCACCGAGGTTCACTGGATTGTCAACCCCACCCAGGACGGCGTCTATCAGCAGAAGCTGGATGAGGCGCTGCTCAAGCAGAACCGGGCGGCCGCTGACGACAAAATCGATATGTTCCTCGTGGAGGCCGACTATGCCCTGAAGTACGTTGATCCCGAGGTCAATGTGGCGCTCCCTATCTCTCAGTTGGGGATTACTGACGCGGATATCGCCAACCAGTACAGCTACACCCTGGAGGCCATGACCGGCTCTGATGGCGAGATCAGGGGCTTGAGCTACCAGGCCACCCCCGGTATGCTGGTCTACCGCCGGTCCATTGCCAAGGCCGTTCTGGGCACCGACGACCCGGACACGGTAGCCGCCGCTGTTTCCGACTGGGATAAGTTTTATGAGACGGTGGAGCAGATGAAGGCTGCCGGCTATTATATGTACTCAGGCCGGGCTGACACCGCTCGAGTGTATTCCAACAACGTCTCCGCCCCCTGGGTGAAGAATGACAAGACCGTCGTGGTAGACCCCAATATGATGAACTGGGTGGACCGCTCCATGGAGGACATTGAGAGCGGCATCAGCCACAACGTGCCGGGCCAGTGGAATGACGAGTGGAACAAGGACATGGGTCCCGACTCAAAGGTCTTCTGCTTCTTCCTGCCCGCATGGGGTCTGGATGTGTGCATTGCTCCCAACGTGAAGGATACCGACGCTGCTCAGGATTGGGCCGTCTGTCCCAGCCCTCAGAGCTTCTTCTGGGGCGGAACATGGCTGGTGGCCGCCAATGGCACCGATAACGCCTCCCAGGTCAGGGACATCATGCTGACGATGACCGCCGACCGGGATCTCCTGCGCACCCTGGCCATGAACTACGGCGAGATGAGCAATGACCAGCCTTTGATGGAGGAACTGGCCCAGTCTCCCGATTTCGGCATTGACCTGCTGGGCGGGCAGAACTACATTGGCGTGCTGTCCGATGTGGCAGCCACAGTGGACCTGTCCAATATCTCCTCCTATGACCAGGGCTGCGTTGAGGAATTCCAGAACACCTTCGGTGACTATTTCAACGGCGTTATCAGCCTGGACAAAGCCAAGGACAACTTTGAGATGGCCATCACCGAACGCTACCCCTGGCTGACAGGCGGCGGCGTGGAATGGCCAT
>CAJTMG010000028.1:25441-30403 GCA_910577405.1 uncultured Oscillibacter sp.
ATGGCCATCACCGAACGCTACCCCTGGCTGACAGGCGGCGGCGTGGAATGGCCATCACCGAACGCTACCCCTGGCTGACAGGCGGCGGCGTGGAATGGCCATAAAGCAAGTCATTGACAACTTTGAAAGGGGGACTCCTTATGCAAAACCAAAAGAAACTCAAAAGCGTCAGTTATGCCAAATGGGGCTATCTGTTCATCCTGCCCTTCTTCCTGTCCTACGCTGTCTTTTCCCTGATTCCCCTGGCGGACACCATCCGGAACAGCTTCTATGAATACTACGCCTTCGGACTGAAAACCGTGGGCCCCAACTGGACGGGTTTTTCCAACTACATCTCCCTGCTCTCCTCTGACCTGCCCAAATACGCCTGGAATACCTTCGTCATGTGGATTCTGGGCTTTGTGCCGCAGATCATAATCTCCCTGGTCCTGGCGTCCTGGTTTACCGACGCGCGGCTGAAGATTCGCGGCAAGCAGTTTTTCAAGGTGGTCATTTACCTGCCGAACCTCATCATGGCCTCTGCCTTTGCCATGCTGTTCTTCGCGCTGTTCTCCAACGCCGGGCCTATCAACAACATCCTGCTCAAGATGGGCGTGATCGGCGAGGCCATTCGGTTTATGGAGTCCACCCTGGGCGCCCGGACTCTGGTGGGCCTGATGAACTTCCTCATGTGGTTCGGCAACACCACCATTATGCTGATGGCGGCCATTATGGGCATCAACCCCTCCATCTTTGAAGCGGCGGAGCTGGACGGCTGCACCCATCTCCAGAAGTTCTTCAAGATCACCCTGCCGCAGATCAAGCCCCTGCTGACCTATACCCTGATTACCTCTCTGATCGGCGGTTTGCAGATGTTCGACGTGCCCCAGATCCTCACTGCCGGAAAGGGCGCGCCCGACCGTACCACCATGACCCTGATTATGTACCTGAACAAGCATCTTCAGGCGAAAAACTATGGCATTGCCGGCGCGTTGTCCGTGTTCCTGTTCATCATCAGCGCCATTCTCTGCTGGTTTGTCTTCAAGATGAACACCGACAGCGACCCGGACGGCTCCAAGTCCGCAGCCAAGCGCGCTAAGAAAGGAGGCCGTGCGTAATGCAGGAAAAGAAATCCCACGGGCGTGAAATTCTCGCTCATGTCGTGCTGATTATCCTGACGTTCATGTGTCTGTTCTTCTTCTATATCCTGATTATCAACGCCACCCGTTCTCATGCTCAGCTCCAGCTCGGCTTCTCCGCCCTGCCGGGAGCCAGCCTGGTGACCAACTTCATGAACGTCATCAACGACCCGGCGATCCCCATTCTCAAGGGCATCCAGAACAGCCTGATTGTCTCCGGTCTCTGCGCCATTATCGTTACCTATTTCTCCGCCTTGACCGCCTACGGCATCTATGCCTATGACTTCAAGCTGAAAAATGCCGCCTTCACCTTCATTATGGCCATCCTGGTCATGCCCACCCAGGTGACTGCGCTGGGCTTCCTCCGCCTGATTACCAACATGGGCATGGACGACTCCCTGCTGCCCCTGATTATCCCCTCTATTGCCTCTCCCGCCGTGTTCTACTTCATGCACAGCTATATGCAGTCCTCCCTGCCCAAGGACCTGATTGAGGCGGCGCGGATTGACGGCTCTATGGAGTTCGGCACTTTCAATCGGATTGTGCTCCCCATCATGAAACCTGCCATTGCGGTACAGGCTATTTTCACCTTCGTTGGTTCCTGGAACAACTACTTCATTCCCGCCCTGGTGATTACCAGCAAGAATAAGCAGACTCTGCCCATTATGATTGCCACCCTTCGCGGCGCGGACTACATGAATTTTGATATGGGCAAGATTTACATGATGATTACCATTGCCATTGTGCCCATCATTATCATCTATCTGCTTCTGTCCAAGTTCATCGTGGAAGGCGTCACTCTGGGCGGCGTCAAGGAGTAACAAGAACGTATATGGAAAAATGGATTCGCGCCCGTTTTCAGCCGAACCTGCCGCTGGAGGATGGAAATCGTGCAACGGCCTGTCCGGAGCACATCGCCCTC
Source organism: uncultured Oscillibacter sp. (assembly GCA_910577405.1). Taxonomy (GTDB): domain Bacteria; phylum Bacillota; class Clostridia; order Oscillospirales; family Oscillospiraceae; genus Oscillibacter. The sequence goes on from CAJTMG010000028.1 coordinate 27,482, forward strand.
TCCCGGCAGGCCGCTGAGGAGGGTATGGTACTGCTGAAAAATCAGGACGGACTGCTCCCTCTGCCCCGTGACAGCCGGATTGCCTTGTTTGGAAAAGGCAGCTTCGATTACGTCAAGGGCGGGGGAGGCAGCGGCGACGTGACCTGCGCCTATGTCCGCAATCTCTATGACGGTCTGAAAGGGGAGGGCGTTTCTCTCTGGGAACCTCTTTCGGACTACTACCAGGCTTACGTGGAGGACCGCTATGCCGCCGGAGACATTCCCGGATTGATGGCGGAACCGGATCTCCCGGAAACGCTGCTGGCCTCCGCGCGGGAAAACGCGGATATTGCCGTGATTGTCCTCAGCCGCTTCTCTGGTGAGGGCTGGGACCGGATTCCCGTCATTCCCGAGAACAAAGACTATGTATGGGCCGATGAAGTGCTCATGCCCCAGCGGGCCCAGAAAATCTTTCCCAAAGGCGACTATTACCTGACGGACGCCGAGCGCGCAATGGTGGAACGGGTCTGCGCCGTCTTTGAGCGAGTGGCCGTGGTGCTGAACGTGGGCGGCGTGATGGATGTTTCCTGGTTCCGCGAAAACGACCGGATTTCTTCTGTGCTCCTGGCCTATCAGGGCGGTATGGAGGGCGGAAACGCTATAGCCGCCCTTCTCACCGGAAAAGCCAACCCCTGCGGCAAGCTGACGGATACCTTCGCCCGGGACTTGACGGACTACCCTTCCACAGAGCATTTCCACGACTCACCGGATTATGTGGAATACACCGAGGATGTCTATGTGGGCTACCGGTATTTTGAGACGCTGCCGGGCGCGGCGGAACGGGTCTGCTATCCCTTTGGCTTCGGCCTGTCCTACACGCGGTTCTCTCTGGAGGTTCTGTCGGCGGCCGAGGAAAGCGGAACCATCCAGGTCCGGGGCCGGGTGACCAATACCGGGGACCGGGCGGGGAAAGAGGTGGTTCAGCTCTATTTCTGCCCGCCGGAAGGGATGCTGCAAAAGCCCTCCCGGAATCTGGCGGCGTTCAAAAAGACTGGTCTTCTGAATCCCGGTAAGAGCGAGATGGTGACCCTTTCCTTTGCTGTTTCCGATATGGCCAGCTTTGACGATTTGGGGAAGATTGCCCCCAGCGCCTGGGTACTGGAGAAGGGGCGTTACAAACTGTACATAGGAACCTCCGTCCGGGACGCGGCGGAACTGGATTTCGCCTATGAACAGGCAGAGACAGTCACCGTCCGGCAATGCGGCAATGTTCTGGCCCCGTCCCGTCTCGCGAAACGTCTTCAGGCGGACGGGACCTGGGAGGACCTGCCTGCCGCCCAGATCGTGGATACGGACGCCAACGCCCTTGAACCTTTGGACCCCAACACCCTGGAAGCAGTTGCCCCGGAGACGCGGGCCAGAGGGCGTTATTGGCTGGCCCAGCCTTATCCGGAGGGTCTGCGTCCCCTGTCCGACGTGGCCGAGGGAAAACTGTCCCTGGATGCGTTCATGACACAGCTTGACGATGCGGACCTGATTCATCTTCTTGGAGGACAGCCCAACGCGGGGGTTTCCAACACCTTCGGCATTGGGGCTCTGCCTGAGTGCGGCGTTCCCAATATCACCACCGCCGACGGCCCCGCGGGATTGCGGATTCAGCCCGAGGTCGGAGTGTGTACAACGGCCTGGCCCTGCGCGACGCTGCTGGCGGCAACCTGGGACGAGGATTTGGTCTTCCGGGTTGGCGCGGCGGCTTCAGCGGAGGTGAAGGAAAACAATATCTCTGTTTGGCTGGCCCCGGCGGTGAACATCCACCGAAGCCCCCTCTGCGGCCGGAATTTCGAGTACGATTCCGAAGACCCCCTGCTGGCGGGAAAGATTGCCGCCGCTATGGTCCGGGGGATTCAGTCCCGGCATATTGCGGCCACAGTGAAGCACTTTGCCTGCAACAATAAGGAGACCAACCGGAAAAACAGCGACTCCCGTCTCTCACAGCGTGCCCTGCGGGAGATTTACCTGCGGGCCTTTGAAATTACAGTCCGGGAGGCGGGACCCTGGGCGATTATGAGTTCCTATAATATCATCAACGGCCATCGGGCTTCGGAGTGCCGGGAGCTTCTGACTGGCATCCTTCGGGACGAGTGGGGTTATACCGGCGTGGTGATGACGGACTGGTGGACCAAGGGAGAACATTACAAGGAAATCCTGGCCGGAAATGACCTGAAAATGGCCAATGGCTACCCGGAGCGGGTCCGGCAGGCAATGAATCTGGGGCTGCTGTCCCGGTCTGATTTGGAAGTATGCGCCCGGCGGATTCTGGAACTGATTTTGAAAATCGACTGATGAAGGAGGAGCTTTAGAACATGGCTACTTTGAATTTGAAAGGGATTACCAAAATTTATCCTCACAGCGGCGGTCAGAAGAAGGCCAAGAAGGGCGCGCCGGAGAAAAAGACGAACCTTCAGGTAACGGACGAGGGCGTGATTGCTGTTCAGTCCTTTGACCTGGACATCAAGGATAATGAGTTCATCGTCCTGGTAGGGCCCTCCGGCTGCGGAAAGTCCACTACCCTGCGCATGGTGGCCGGCTTGGAGGAGATTTCCGGCGGCGAGCTGTACATCGACGGCCAGCTCATGAACGACGTGGAACCCAAAAACCGGGACATTGCCATGGTCTTCCAGAGCTACGCTTTGTACCCCCATATGACGGTCTATGAGAATATGGCCTTCCCCCTGAAACTCCGCAAAATGAGCGCGGCAGAAATCGACCGCCGGGTAAAGGAGGCCGCTGAGACCCTGGACATCACCCAGTATCTGGACCGGAAGCCGAAGGCCCTTTCCGGCGGTCAGCGTCAGCGGGTTGCCATTGGCCGGGCCATCGTCCGGGAGCCCAAGGTGCTGCTGATGGACGAACCCCTCTCCAACCTGGACGCCAAGCTCCGGA
>CAJTMG010000029.1 GCA_910577405.1 uncultured Oscillibacter sp.
TCCAAATCGCCGGCGCGTCCCAGTCCGCAAAATAGCCGTAGTTATGCAGCCAGGTACCGATCCAGTCCACTGCCAGCTCTACACGGTCAACGTCAAGCACGTCGTATGCCCCCCGGTGGCAGAGAGTGGACGCAAACCATGACTTTTCCGCCGCTGTCCAGTTATCTAGCCCACGGGCAAACATATCCTGTAATTTTTCCAGGTCCGCCGCCACACGGTCAGTTACCAGCCGGATAACGGTAAAATGCTCTACAGTTGCAAGCCCAGCTCCGTCCGTGGCCGTCACTGCAATATCATTACCGGCAATGTCCAAGGGGATGTCCGCCGCAAAATCCACGGGGTCAGCACTCCAGCCATCAGCCGCAGCAAGCCGCCACCGCTCTACGCCATTGGCTGTAATCGCCACCGACGGAGGTCCGGAGATACCATCCCAGGCCCGACCTGCAACGTAGATGGTATCGCTATCCACTACCCTGTGTGTATCCGGCAGGCTAAGCGTCAATCCAGGTGGCGTCACGTCGACGGTATATGCAACATTGATTGTACTTGTATTGCCATCCCGATCAGAAACGGAGAACGACAACGTATGCGGACCCTCGCTAAGGTCTGCCGTTGGTGTCCAGGCAAGACGCACACCGTTTGCTGCTGTCTCAGTGGATAAGCCTGCTGTCTGGGAGTGTCCGTCCAGCACAACAGCAAAACTGCCAGGGTCAATGCCAGAACCGCCTGCCTCGTCCGATGCCGTCAGCACCACCGCAGGACGGCGGGTATTGATGTAACCCGCAGGCGGAGATACCAGCGTCAATGTCGGCGCGGCTGTCTCTCGGACTACAAGCCGTAATGACCGCAGTGCTGTACCGCTGATACTGGTGGTCTTACCCTCGCTGTTGGATACGTCGGCCTCTAGGTTGTAATATCCTCCAGGCAGATTGGCAGATGTAACTGGTGGCGCGGTGACGTTGCCTTCATAACGCCCTGTCGACGCATTGTAAGTCAAGGTTGTCCATACGCCGTTCAGCTTGACCCGGACCCTTGTTAATGCCATTGCTTACACCTCCCCACAGTACCACTCGCCACAAAGCCGGATCTCTGTCTGAGCCACAGCCTGCGCTTCCACGGCGGCAATGGATATATGCAGTGTTTGGCCTGTCTCTACCGGATTTGGCGTCAGCATTGCAGAGATAATCACAGGCGTTAATGTAATCTCAGCCATTGTCCACCTCCTGCTTATTCTGCTCCAGGTCCAGGGTCATCAATCTCCTGCGGCTTGTCCCAAGAAATTACCACGAATCCGTTCGCGCCGTCTGCTCCAGGATATCCCGGACCTGGATCTTCATCAATCTGGAAATAAGACGTGCTTCCTCCATCGGATGTTGTAATCGTAATGATTCTGCCGATACCGGGTTCTCCACCGTCACCGCCCTTGCCGCCGTCGCCGGTGCCGTCCAGAGGGGCGGGGACGCCGGTCCGAGCAAAGCTGTCGCCGCTGTTGATATCCGTGTAGCCCAGAGGCAGATATTGGCCATCTGCGCTGGAGTAAGGGCCAAAGGTTGTTTCCGCCCCTGTTTCTCCCGGCGTTTCGTAATCCCAGGATGCTTTCCCGCCTCTTCCAATTCTGACCTCGAAGCGTTGCAATGGGTTGATATGAATCGTTCCCCACCAGACTTTCCCGCCGGGACCGTCCGCGCCGGGTTCTCCGTACCCAGATTCTATCTGGCCGCCGCTCATGCGGATGTAGCCAGGCTGCCCGTGTACTCCGCCGCTGCCGCCTTGGCCTATGGCAACCCACAGCTGTTCCACCCCTTCTGGCGCCGTCCATTCGCAGCTCTTGGTAATCACCACACGATTCTCATAGAGATAGGACCCATCTGCCTGTAACAGGGTACTCTTGCAGCCTCGCAGGACGCCATTTGAGATGCTGAGGGTCTGAGACATCCGCCGGGCCGTCGTTGCGTTGGATTCATCCAGCCAGATTGTGTCCACGTCGCCCACTTCCCCCGCAGGGTCGCCGCGTCCGGTAGTCTCAATCTGATTGCCGCCGTAACAGCTCAGTATCACCCGCGCCGCTGTAAATGCCTGTTCTGCCGTATGGATAAAGGGATTCTGAATGGATACTGTCTTCTCACTGGCCGTCTGATTGCCGGGGACCACCAATTCTGTGTCCTGACCGTCGGCAAGCTGGAAGATCAGGGCGGCGATGGACTCATTTGCTTTCATCACCGGATACTGTTCCAGGCTGTACAGGGTCAGTTTGTTCCCCTGATTCCAAAGTGGTTCCGCAGTCAACGCGCCGTCCTCAGACCTTGCGCGGGGCCACGTGCCGGACGCCATGCAGACCCATCGAAGGATATCGCCGCATTTCTTGCCCGTCACGTCCTCTACGCTGTTTGCTATTACCGGCGTGTCGGAGTAGGCAGGATCACAGTGCCAGCGCAGCCGGAAGTTCTCTCCCAGCTGGACCACAAGGGCCTCCAACCAGCCCGCTAACGTTACAGGCAGAGTTTCCGGTGGGAGGAACGTCCGGTCTGTCAGCAAACCGATGATATCCACAAGGCTCCAGTGCATCGTAACGGCGTTCTCGCTGGTTTTCCATCCGTCCCCGGCCTGGTAAAAGACACCTAAAGGCTGGTACTCTATTGCACCGTTTTCCAGTCGTACGCCGATATAGGCTTCCACGCCTTGACGTTCTTCGATACTCTGGAAGATACCATCTTTCCGGCGGGGTTCAAATCTGCGGGACTGGTTATCCATAGATAATTCCATGGTACCATAGGGCAGTGAGAGGGATGAAAATTGGCCCTGCTGCGTAATGGAGAATTCCGCCAGCACGCTGCCGCCCCATTCCTCGTATAGTCCTGGCATGATTTCTACCAGCCGCATTCTACGCCCGGGTAGGCTCCAGCGGGTGACCGTAATCCGGATTGCTGTCGGGTCCCAAACCGTGAAATGCTGGAAAGATACCTGCGTCTCATGGTTTCCGGTGATCGTCTCAGTAAAATAGGCGGTATCATTGTAGTAGACTTCAACGGTGAAATCTTCCGGCACGCCGTCCGCCGGGTCGGTCGAGAAGAAGACGGAACAGGTTTGCAGTACCCGGACGCGCTCAAATCGGATTTCCGCGAACTGTGGCGTAGCGAACCTGCCGTCAGCCCCGGATAATTCCGCGCTCGCATATCCGATAGGATCCGGAACCTGCCAGTCGTCCGGGAAAATGTCAAAACTGCCATCCAGGAGAGTGCGGCCAGGTTCCAGGGTGAAATAGCGGGGCGGTGGGTTGAAGTCGTGGTCATGAAGCTGCTCCGGACGGCTCCAGGGAGCTTCCGGAGACGCCAGGACTGGCAGGAAGCGTTTATCCGGCCCGGATATGTCCACCACAGCGCGGATATATACTTTTCGTCTTCGCGCTGTAATTGCCGCCGCGTATAATGCTGTGTGGTTAATCATGCGCGTCAACCTCTTCGAAGGTCATTGTGTAGCCGCTCCATTCCGGTAGTTCGTTTACCCAGCTTTTTAGTGACGGTTTCGGACCCTCGGTCATGAAGAACTGGCTGACAATCATATTGGTCGAACCGTCCGGCGGGAGAAAGGCGATAGTGAGTTCCTTGCCGTTCTTATAAAGAGCCGCGTCCAGCGTCCGCAAGGTATCCGCGTCGATTTCACCACGGTTAACCTCAATCATCCAGACATAGCCTACCTCCTCGCATACAAGGTTCCCACCAATCATGCGGATATATTGGTCAAGGTCCTTCTTATAGATAGAGATTGCATTTTCCAGCAAGTCAGGAATCAGGACGTTATTGATAATCAGGAAATTTTTGTTCATTAGTCGTCCCTCACTCTTGGCGACGCGTCTTCCACGGCTCTCAAATCAGAAAGCGTTCCCCGGTAAAACTCTTTTGCCCCAATATTGAGCACAAAGGTGCTGTTATCGTGTGATTGCGTTCCTCCGCCAAAGGCCGCATTTGCGGAAGCGTTTTCAGCCGCCCTCCGAGTATCAGTTGCGCGTCTGGCCTCTACAGGAGCGTTTGCGGAAATGGTAAGATTCTCCGTAATTCTGGCCGACTGAGAATCCGACGCGGCCTTTAACTTGGAAGAAAGCTCAGCAGATATGGATTCAAATTCTTTCAGTATGCCGTTTTTGATCTGCTGCGCGGCGGAAACGGCCTCTCCGCTCATATTGTTCATCCCTTCAATCAAACCCTGTACCGCCTGTTCTCCAATGGGTTTCAGTTCTTCGGGAAGCTGGTCGACCGTTTCGGGAATCCTGTCTAAGAATTCAGGGTTAGCACTTATTTCTTTCTCTGCAATCTGTTGTTCAAGTTCTCCGTTTATCTGGTCAAACTGATTTAGAATCATTCCTCCAACTTTTTTTGTGGATTTTTCAACGGAATTAACAGAATTTTCAATACCGATTGCAAGACCTCCTCCAATCATCATGCCGACTTGATCTCGCATTACACGGGAAGGGGATCTAATATCAAAAAAGTCTGTAATTCCGCTTACAATAGAAGCACCGACATTCTTTACTGCTTGAACGGCAGCCCCCGCCATATTTTTTATCCCGTTGATTAAGCCTTGAATAATATTTTTGCCTATCTGTAGAAATGTCTGTGGAAGCGTTCGTATACCATCGTGAATGGCGGTTTTTACGGTCCCGATGCTGGTTTTTGCAAACCCCACCATCCCCTTTATTCCGTTCCCAAGACCTGTGATAATGGTTTTTCCAAGACTCATCCAATTGACAGCAGTGACAACGTTCCAAATAGCCACCGTGATTTTTGGAATGTTTTTTACAAGCGTAGGAATTGCGGAAATCAGGCCAAGAATCAGTTGGCTAATAATTTCTATGCCTGCACTTAGGAGTTTTGGCGCGTTTTCGTTGATAACATTGGCAATATTACTGACAATTGTCGGGACCTTTTCAATAAGTGTTGGAATGCTTTCAATAATACCCTGAGCAAGGTTCTTGATAATTTCAATTCCAGCGTCAATCAAAAGACCGGCGTTTTCTAAAATGCTTTCCGAAATAGCAAGCAACGCGTCCAGGATAACAGAAATCAAGCCAGGAATATCAGAAAACATTCCGTCTGCCAGAGCGTTTAAAAGTTCGATTCCTTTTTGCGTGAGAATTGGGAGGTTTTCCGTAATGAAATTCGCAATTCCGGTTATGATTTGCGGAAGCTGACTTGCAATCTGGGGGATAGCCGAAATAATTCCGTCTGCTAGAGCCAAAAATATTTGGACACCAGTAGAAGCAAGATTGGGCGCAAGCTGCATAATCCCGTTTGCAAGGCTTGAAACAATATCCAGAGCGGCCTCCACAAGGGAAGGAAGGTTGTCCCGGATGCCCTGCAAAAACGATTGAATCAAGCTGACTGCCGAACTGATAACCGCCGGTGCCTGTTGTGCGATAGACGTGGCAAATCCCGCAATCTGTTGGCCTGCTACCTCTATGGCCGCTGGCAGTCCTCCTTCCGAAAGAGCTGCTGATATCTCTCCAACAGCCGATGTGATCGACTGAACTGCGCCACGAGCGTTCACTTGCATGGTCTCATATAAGGCAATTCCAAGACCTTCAAGGCCGGATTTCAGAATAGTAATATCACCATTAAGATTATCAAGCTGAACATCGGCCATATTCTGCATCGCGCCTTCGCTGTTTGCAATCGCATCTGCCAGCGCGTCAAATTCCGCTCCGGTTCCAGCCAAAAGAGCCTGTGCAGATTTCAAATCATACATGTTGAAAATATTGCTCAGGACGTTTGTTTTCTCCTGGTCTGTCATGCCTTCCAATGCGGAATTTAAGTCCTTGAATGTCTCATTAAGGGGACGCATTTTCCCATCTGAGTCATAAGCAGATACACCAAGGCTTTTTAGCATTTTTGCTGCATGACCAGAAGTGCCAGACAGAGATTGAATAATGTTTCTCAGCGCCGTTCCGCCCTCAGCGCCCTTAATACCACGGTTTGCCAGCACACCTAGTGCCGCATTCAGCTCCACAGTGCCGCCAGCAAGACTTTTGGCAGTGCCGCCTACGGTCAGAATTGCTTCTCCTAACTGCGCAACACTCGTATTTGATTTGCTAGCAGTCCGGGCCATCTGATCGCCAAAGGTTTCCAGGTTTGATTTATTTGCTTCAATGCCCAAAGCTGACATTGCATCAGTTGCAAGGTCAGAAGCATAGGCCAACTCCATGCCACCAGCGGCTGCAAGATTCAGGACAGACGGAAGGACATCTGCTGACGTTTGAGCATCGTATCCAGCAAGAGCCAAATAGTTTAACGCGTCCGCCGCCTCAGATGCAGAAAATGCAGTTGTCGCGCCAGCGTCTTTTGCAGCTTGAGACAAAAGTTCAAACTCCGAGCTTCCGTTTTGGATTTCTTCGACAGATAAACCCATCGTAGCCGCAACCTGAGACATGGACTGTTCAAAGCCGGACCCTACTTTGATTGCAGCGGCGGCAACTCCGGAAATTGCAGTTGAAACGCCAGCAATCGCCGCTGTTAACGTTTTTACAGCACCGCCAGCAATGCCCGTCAACGTCTTTGTAAATTCCTTAGCGTCGCCAATTATTTCAATGATTACGGACCCGTCCGCCGCCATAGTCTCACCTCGATTTTTGCGATATCAGATTTTGTGCTTCTTCATAACGCTTGAGCATTTTTTCCTTGAATTCCGTTTCCATTTCAGCCGCAGTTTTTCCGCTCGTAACAGAGGGCTGTTTTAATGCGTATAGACGGCGCATTTTCTCCACGTGCTTTCTTTCGGACTTGCTCAGTTTTTTGAGGTCTGCTGTGCGGTAATACATCCGACGCATAAACGGCGTTTCCGGAGGGAGATTACATAGCAAACGCCTGAATTCCCACCAGTGGATTGATGCTGTAGAAAGGTCAAGCCCGTAAGCACCCAGGAATGAAGCGGACAGAGCGTCGGCGTCCTGTTCAAAGTCGTACACACGCTTTCCCTTTTCGGGTCCTCCCTGATTCCCGCTATCATTTCCTGTGTTTGCGAAAAATTCAATCATTTTCTCCCCGGCTTCTTCCACCGGAGACGGAATATTCCCGCGATAAAACAGCATCAAAAGCCCTGCGATATCCGGTTCCGGCTGAGAACATTCCATCTCAATTGAAATGCCAACACGGAAATCAGAATTGACCTCTACAGTCTGACCGCCAACAGTGATGCTGGTAGGAAGCCGCTCAAATGGATTAGGCTTCACCGGAAGTTATGGACTGCTTATGAGCGCGGCGGCGTTCCTCCCGGTTTTTCGCTCTGCGCTGTTCCAGATTGCTAGGGAAAGCAACGGTTTTAAATTCAGAGCCGATTTCAGACCGGACTTTTGCTACATCGTCGGTAAACTTCTTGTACCCGTTCAAAAGATCCCGGATGTTCATTTTGTTTCCGAAAATCTTCGTTGCAGAACCGTCCCCCAGAACGGCGTCAAAAAAGTCCAGAATGTTTTCGCCCTGTTCCCGCAGAATCTTGATGTAATCGGCAGAATTCAAGCCGTCACGCTTAATAGCGTCGATTTCATTTTTCAGTCGGGTGACCTCGGAATCCAGCAGCTCCATAGAGTCAATATCAAAGGTGTCGTATTCCACCTCTACGCCGTTAACGATATACTTTTCCATTGATTATACCTCCTGATTCCCAGCATTCCGAAAAGTCTGTGCAGATTCCGCCGTGTAGGTATACTCTTCCGGCGTTTTCGTAGCCATAATATCCACGTCGAATTCCGCTGTATTGCCAGCATCGCCGCCGCCGTCGCTGTTTACGATAATAGCTGCCATTCCCTTCTCCCCCTCTCCGGTCAGCATAGAGAAGTAAACGTAAGGCCGCACAACCTTTGCTCCGGTGCCGAACTTTATTGCGTGGGAGAAGATAAAATCCTGGAAAGCGGCCCCGTGTTTCCGGTCACCGCTCAAGGAGAAGGTGCGCTGCGTGGAAGTCTTTGCGCTGGACTTGCCCTCCCGAATATAGGTCTTGTCGCTGGTTTCGCTGTCAAGGCTTGCGTCAACGCCCGCAACGGCTCCCTGCACGACCTCATAATCGCCTACGGAAGTTTCCGTCCTGGTTTCGCTGGGAGCGGAGATGTCAATGGCAAGGACAAAATCATCCGTGTTTGCAATGCCCTCAAAGCTCTTGGACGGGGTAACGCCCGCCATCAGTTCAGATACTTTCATACGCTTTTCCTTTCTGCATAATAAGATAATTTCATGAGAATTTGGTGGTCCTCATCGCCGTTTTCGTAGCGTCCAAAGAAAGAAGACCTTGCGTTGCAAATCAATTTCCGCACTATGAATCCATGCCCAATATCTGGTGTGTCATGCAAGCGGTTCGCGAGAAACACTGCTGAATCTGCTATCTCGTTCAAGACTTCATCCATGCTCAATCGGGTCCCGGTGGTGTCAGGCTGGCCGCGATAGATTAACTTGAACTGATATTCTGCCATGTAATCCCCGCCTATGTATTGCTTAATTATGTAAGCACCCTGAATAGTAGACAGTGCCATGCAGGGTTTGTCTTCATCAAGATATTCAAACGCAAAGGATTTAACGCCTGCCGGAAAACTGGTATTCTGATTTAGCCAGGACAAAAGGCCGCGGCTTACCTTGTCCTGTTCTTTTGCAGAAACATAGGAGACGGCTTTTTCTTCTTTAAGATTCATTTAACGCCCTCTTATAAACGCCTATCCACTTTTCCAAATTGAGTGCTTTAGACGCTTCAAACCATTCTGCTTGTGCTTGTCCGTGCATTGTTTGGTTAAAAACAAGGTTGCGGTCAGTCAGAACTTTTGTGGCTCCAGCTGTTGCCCAGGGGCTCCCGGTTGCCGGGTCTACCATGACTTTGCCACCGTATAAATAGCGGGCATAAGGGCCTGGATAGATTATAGTTCCTTTGTTGACCTGCGTTCTGTTTTTCATGCTTCCAGTCAGAGCGGGAACAAATTGCTCCGTATCACGTTCAGCCTGTACAGCTAAAATATGGTCTGCCCTTGGAGTGCGCTTTGCCAAAAGTCTGGAGTCAATGTGGGAGGTAATTTTCGTTCGCATTATGCTCCTCCGACTTCCCAATGCTTGAGCATTCCGAAATCCATTTCATCTACAGAGGTCACACGATGGACATTATCAAACGCGCTGTTGATTTGCTGGAAGTTCAAGCCCGGTCGGACTACATTCCCCTTAACGAAAAAGCAGCTGTCTCCGGTCTGAATCGTCCAATATGGGCTTTGATCCATAGCCATTTCGTATTCTTTGGGCGGCAGATATGTTTGTTGTTTTCCTGATACCCCGTCAACAGCTTCCGCGTCAAAAGGAATTATCAGGTTGACTGAATCAGCGTTTGTCAGTCCGCTTTCCAGAACGTTGACAGCCTTGGAAGCATCATATAAAACGCCATGCAATACGGTAATATTCTGTTTTTTTTCAAATGTAACAGGGTCCTCGCCACCAATATTGTAGACGGTTACAGTATGGGGGAACATACTCATCGGGAACACCCCCAATATCCGTCCGCCTGAAGCATCCCAGTGCTGCCAAGATACAGCAGAACAGCGTCTTTTTTTCGGGCAGAAATCATTTCCAGATCGGTTGCGGTAGCAGAAGTTGAACCATAAGACCTGGACCATCTTCCTACGGTTTCGCTCATTACTTGAGAAGCGCGATCAGCAGAAAAGGTAGCCGTATTCAGCCGGTTTTCGTCCTGCAAGACTTCCGCCAGTGCACAAGTTGCATTTTGCACTGCCGTCATGTTGTATCCACTGGCCGTTCTGGACTTCCCGTTGGTGTAATAGTCAACCATAGCGGAAGCGCGGACGGCCAGACTGTAGAAATCGGCCTCCGCTATGGCATTCCCGTAGTAATCATTTTTGTAGTAATCGTAATCGGCGTATACCATAGCGGGCATCACTCTCCCTTGCGTTTCCTTCCCTTCTTGATCGGCTCTGCAGGCTTTACTTCCTCGATAGGCTCCGCACCCCGTGCAACTGCCGCCGCCACGTCCTCGACCTCTACAGCCGCGCCGGGGTGGTAATATTCGCCGTTTGCCTTGACGCGGAACGGGAATCTGACCCGCCCCATCAGGCCACCTTGATTACATAAGTCTCATCCATCCGCTCATAAGAGGGAAGGACGATTTCAGAAACAGTGGTCTTGGTGTTCACCGGGTCGTCAGTTACGGTGACAGCTACAGCGATTCCGGTGTCTACGATGGAAACATCCGCACCAGAATTGCCCATCAAGGTGCGCTGTTCGGGGGTAGTGCCGTACCAGGTCGTGCCCAAAGGGCCAGCGGGAAGAAGGGTAACCATATCGTCAGGATAGAACTTATGGGCAGTTCCTTCTTCGTCCTTATACTGCTTTGTGTACACCACAATTGTCACGCCAAGTTCCGTGCTGAACAGCTCCCGCACGCGGGCGTCGGTCATCATAACATTTGCGGTCACATTCTGGGCAAGCACGGCGGAACGGATTTTCTTGTTTTTCTTGAGATAACCCATCGTCTTCTTGCTCATCAGCAGAATAGAAGGCCGGGTGCCAGTAGCCTCCTCCACAGCGTCCTGTGCGGTGGAAATATCGGTCATAGGGTCGGAGTTATCGGAATCGTTCCATTTGTCGTTAGCCGTTGTAATCGCCATATAGTTGTTTGCCTTGTAACTGCCGTCGGTGTCGTAGTTGTATTTGTAGGTCACGCCCATGTGTTCGATAAAGATGCCAGGGGAACCGTCGGCGGGGGCCAGGAGTTGCATCCTCATGCGTTCCGCAACAACCCGTGCGCCTTCCACAAGATTGTCGGTGTCGTTGAAGATGTTCCGCAGGATGTCCTGTGCGTAAGGGTCATTGGCTTCCTGGACCCTGAGGATATTCTGCTCATCCTCTTCCTTTACCAGCATGGATTCCCGAAAAAAAGCCATTTCGTTTTTCTCGACCCGGAACCCTTCACGGGCGCGGAGGGTGGACTTTGCATCAAAATTGGACGGCGCCAAAGAAACCGGCAGCCCCTTGTGGCTCTTGATCAACTTGAGGTCCAGGCCCAGTTTCTGCTCGGAGGGGAAAAGACCCTCGCCCAAATAGGGCATACGATTGCTTGCCGCCTGCGTTTCACGGGCCGCAACAGCACGCGCGCTGAAAATATCGGTAATTCTCATTATTTTTCTTCCTCCTTCATGAAAGTAATCCGTGGCATAGCGGCTTTCATGGCGGTATCGATCGTCACGCCGCTGTGAGTATTCGCAATGCTCTCATTGATGGTTCCCATGTACACCACAGTCCCCTGGGGACGGTCCTCGTACACGTCGCTCAGCAGGATGCCGAACACGTCTTCTGCCCCTGTTGCTTTTTGCCCGTCCCTCGTCATAGGAGTTCCAGCCTTGCACACGCCATCGGAAAATGCGGCAGTGTCCAGGGTAACGGCCTCCCCTTCATAGTCGCTTTTGTAAAGAATTTCCACATTGCCGGATACGGTTTCCAGCGTGTTCTTCATAGGCGCTTTTGCCATTTTAATTACCTCCTGTATACATCGAAATAATGTCGTTTGCGCTTTTTGCACGGTCAGCGGCGGATTTCCCAAGTGCTTCTGCTATCTGCTCCCCGGCAGTTTTGGAAGTATTGGGTACTCCGCCAGCAGGCCGGCCGAAATGAGGAGCGGGCTTGTCCGGTGCAAACGCTTCCGGGTCTGCCTTTTTCGCCTCTTCCAGGTATTTGTCAAATCCGTCCAGTTTGCCGTCCTTGATTTCCAGTTTCTTTTCTTTGAGGCCAGCCACAAACGCCGACTTTGCTCCCTTGCTGGAGAATTTCAGGTCTGACACATGGTTTGTCACAGCAGCGTCATAGTCCCGCTCCGCAATCTCTGCCTTGTGCGCTTCACTCTCTGTGATATATTTGGACTGTAAGTCTTCCAATTGCTTTTTGGTAGCCTCAGCGTCACCAGCAATCTTTTTCAGATCCTCCAAGTCCTTTTCGCGATCCGCAAGAGTGGCCTGTGCTCTCTCAAGATCCTCTTTTGCGGCGGCAGTTTTAGCCTTTTCCTTTTCAAGGTCTGCGCCATTCTCATTCATGATCTTGTCCACGTTTTCCTTTTCGAGGCCCATTGCCTCCAGAAATTCACGTTTCATTTTGTCCTTTCACAGCTACGCTTTTTCTACGTGGGTCGCTTCCACTTGCTGCCCGTAGTTTTACGCCGTCGGGACGGGCAAGATCGTATAAAACCGCGTTCTTTGCGGGTTTTACCAAGAGAAAGAGCCACCAGCTACCGAAAATTTCTAGGCAACTGATGGCTCAAAGGCTCATGTGCTTAGCTCATATTCAAGATTTCCCGGAGGCGTTCAATTCCTTTCTCGTTGTACCTCCATGTAGGGACCTGCTTTGCGCTATGCGGCGACTTGTCCCAAACTTCTACGCCATACTCCGGGGTCTTAACGTGGTGTTCATTGGCCAACCTGCCAACCATGTTTGCGCTGATGCCGCCCAATATCTCTCCGACTTCCTTCGCGGTGTAAGTACGTCCACTGGTTTCCGGCAAAGGAAGCGCTTCCTTCCCGGCCATAACCGCGCTGGCATAGTGAGCGCAAATCTGCCTGTATTCCGGGATGGGATTCAGTTCTGCCAGTTTCCGCCACTCGGAGGCAAGGCGGGCGCGACTGTTGTTCAGCTTGGCCTCGGCCAGGACCGCCTTTGCGGTATCCTGTGCGGCTTTTCGGCGATGTTCCGGAGTAGAGCGGAAGTAGGTGTTGACCAACTGCCGCTGAACTGCCCAAGCAAGGTCGTCCGTGAAGGACTTTACCAGCATTAGGTAACCGGATTCCGTGATGAGGGTGACAATCTGCGGTGTTCCTCCCTGGGGGCGTTCAATACCAAGCGTCCGGATTTCGGACGGCTGGTCCAACTGAAAGAAATCAATCTCTTCAATGAAGTGTTTCTTGTTGTCGTTGAAGCGCTTGCGGGCCGTGCCTTGAGGGTGACCACCCTCTGCCCACAGTACTCCTTGATCGGGAGTTCCATACGATTGATGGTAACTTTCAGTTCGTGACTCATGGTTCATATTCCTTTCTTTCAAAAGATTTTTATTTCACCCGTCCAGGTACATTTCGACCCGTCCGGGAGTTTCCCTCTGCATTTTGCCAGAAGCCCACGGCATACGGCCCCAATCTCCACTGGATGGAGTTTTTTCCCGCAGACCGGGCAGCAAAACCAATCCCGTCCGTTAATGTGCTTAATCAAAGGTGACCACCTCATTTCCAACAAATAAGTTTATGGGTACAGCACTTTCATTCTTTCCCGCTGTTCCGGAAGCCCCTCCGCCTTGCTGAACTGCCGGTACTTCTCATTCAGCCTCCGCAGGCGGATATTCGCGGCCTGGGCCTCTTTGGTAAGCCCGGCGGCCTCGTAGGCGGTCTTGAGGCGTTTCTGCTTTCGGATTGTGCGCTCTATGCGGCGCTGCATCTGGGTGGCCTGGTAATCGTCGTACTCTCGGCCCTCAAAGACGATTTTAGGGCGGTTCTCCGGCTTCATGGATTCAAGCTCTTCGTCGCTATAGGCCCGCTCTGATACGCCCTCTATGTATGGCCAGAAACTATGCCGTACATCGGCAGTTCGCCCCACCAATGCCGGTCACGGAACCATAGCCGCACTTTTCCACAAAATCGGGGTATTCTGCCATTGCCTCACCTCCTATCGGCGGCTGGGGGTGGGCCATGCTTCTTCATGCTCAAACTTCATAAAGCACCCCCAGAATGTTTTCGACTGCTTTCCGCTGTGGTGCCCAAACAATGGCTTTTGCCCAATCGCTCTCCAAACTTTCTCGGCGGGAATGTCGTATTCCGACCACTTAAAAATAAGTACTCCGTCCGGTTTCAGGACACGCATGCACTCCGCAAATCCATCGTGCAACATCTGAGGCCAGCTATCATCCAATTTGCCGTATTTTTTGACCAGCCACGCTGTTTCCTTTGCGCCAGTTAGGTGGGGCGGATCGAACACGACCAGGGAAAAGGAGCAATCGGTAAACGGAAGGGCAGTGAAGTCACAGAGAATATCAGGGTCTATGCTCAGTGAGCAGTTTTCGGCATTCTTCCAAAGGTTGCGGTATTTCTCCCGCCGCCGGTCGCAATACACAGCGGCGGGATGGTGTTTATCAAACCACATCGTGCGGGGCCCGCACGTCACATCAAGAATTTTCTTCTCCATCTTCGATTTCCTCATTGTTTTATCCCCACCGCCAGCGATAAACCTTTCCCTGCCACGCGGCATGATTCTCCCACCCGTTTGGCCCGTCTATGTTCCGCGCCCCCAGGTGGGCTGTGGTCTCCACCAAATCGGTCTCCAGGTAGTCCATTGACTGTTCCCGGTACTTCTGGTTGAGCTGGTTCACGCCAGTCATTACGGCGCGGCGTGCGGCAACGTCAATGTGGTCCCGATGTCCTTTTTTCATTCCTGGTTTCTTCTCATACTGGACATATCCTTTGTTACCGTCGCTGTCCACCATCAGGCCTCCGCTGGCCAGTTCCTTTACTGTGCGGCTGATTGCCTGATTGTAACTGATAGCTCCGCTCTCAACCTCCATGACGGCCCGGTCCAGCGCCCACTGATAGATTTTCGCAGGCGGTAGCAGGACTTTTTCCCCGCCTTTTGTAACAATAAAACCCATCGACCGGGTGATATTTCGCAGTTCATTTTTGGTCTGTTTTCGGATTGCCTCTACCACTGCTGCGTCCACCAGCGTTTCAGGTTTGGTTACATGGGCAAGGTCGATCAGTTCTGTGTAGTACGCCTGATTCCTTGCTACAACATCGTCAAAGAGCTTGTCCAGCTTTTTCATGCTGATGTTGTTGGTGTTGGCGATAGCTTTTTTGATGTCGTCCAAAGGGATCCCATGGGACCGCAGAGCTTTGATCGCGTCTACCGTGACTTCGTTCAGCTCCCCGGCAACATTCAGGCGGGAACAGATTTCTTGCAGAAGCGTGTCTTCCAGGCCGCGATACAGTTCGGCGAGCTCCTCTGGCAGGGCATCCAGCACGGCAGGGGTAAAAGGATACTTCACCAAATCAACCCCTTATGCAGCCAACTGACGGAGTGCGTTATTCTTCTGAATAAATTCCTTCACTTGATTGTACTCCCAGCCGCAATCCACAAGACCGCTGACAAGGCATTCCATAGATTGGACCGCCTGAAGTTCCTCCTGGGTGAAGCAGTCCCGGAGGCTGTCGGTTTTCTGGATTCCGAACTTCTTCCGAAGCTGTTTAGCGTCCATACCGAAAAGGACCTTATAGATACAGTTTGTGTAAGTGGAATAGGCATGGACATGCATCCGGGTGTTCTCCGTAGACTGCTGAAGCGCTTTGGTCAGTGCCTGCCGGACGGCGATTCCTTTCTCACGTTCCACTTTTTTACCCATAAGGGCGGCTTCCATGGCGTTGAACTGCCGGATATAGGCTTCTTTGAACTTCATGGCCAGTTCGCCGGTATAGCCCATCACCAGAAGGGTAAAACCGTCGCGAGTCATGACATATGCTTTCTGCTGGCGACCTCTGGAATCCACATAAGCAATATCGCCAAAATTGGCGGCATTAAATTCCGGGCTGCATCCCAATTCGCGGATATCACGCATAACCTTGTCATGCGCTTTCCCAAAGGTCTCTGCCACGTCCAGACTTGTCACCGCCGCCCGTTCCTCGCATCCGAATTTCATAATTTCTACCAACATTTTTATCAATCCTTTCTGTTGACTTACTCCACCTCGTTTTGTTCCTCTGTGACCATTTCCTCCATGCTAGGCATCATGGCCAGGGCCTCCGCCTCTGTGACATCGTACTTGCGCATGATGTATATCTCCGGCCTGATAAGACCCGCTGCTACATCGTTGCGCATATCTGCAAGAGCAAGCTGTTTTGTGTTGGTGTCCTCAAGGATAGAATCACCCCACTCGTATGTAACGCTGTAATCACCAGCAGGAGCGAGATTGTACAGTCCTGCCATAACAGACATGGCGTAAATCAGACCGTCAAGAGTACTCCCCAAATTCTGCTTAATCCCTTCAATGGTTGTATACATACGCTGTTTTGTGGATTCTATTTCCGTTGCGGTTTTTTCAACAGACTGCGGGTCGGAAATGGTGCCGAAAGCTAAACCGACGTTGAATTCAATTTGCTTCAAAATGCTCTGGAACCCGGCATATACGCTGCTGTCACGGTACTCTGGGGAAAATTCATGGAGAAGATCTCCATTTTCACTATAGAACGGGCCGAAAGCATATAATCTATCGAGTCCGAACTTTTCAATATTAACTTGCGAATTTTCTCCAAAAATCTTACGCTCACCGCTTTTATACTCCCATTGCAGCCGTTCCCACTGAATGTCGGCCTGCCTTATCAGCTCCACAGCATCTGCATACATGGACACGCCAACGCCGCTGTCTGGATGCAGTTTGTTAGCTATTGGCGTTCGGAAGTAGGCGAAAAGTGGATGTTCAATGTCTTCAACCGAAATTTCTTCATTCAGATCAGCCCATTCTGGCACAGTGTTTAGGCTAACTGGATTTCCGACAGAACCGTTTTGTGTGCTTTCAAATGCCCGATTTCGGATAACATACCGCCCGTTTTCAAACTGATGGTCTTCAAGTTTGACGTAATATTTTTCGCCGCTCTTGATCCCCTCTTTGAACACGCCGCCAACGCATTCTCCGGAAATGTCAAAACGAGTCGGCTGGAAGGTATTGGGGCCGCAATAGCTAACTAAAATACGGTCGTTGAATATGTACGGTTTGAATGCTCCGCTGCCAAGAGCAAGGAATGTCTCTAAAGCTGGCTGAAACCGTTTTTGCGCATTGGAAAATTGCTCCATTAAATAGTTCCCCGCCGCGCCATCTATGGTCACTTTCAATTCGGAAAGTGTAGGTCTTGCCAATTCCCTGCAAATTGACGCTGGGATATTGAGCGAAATTACATCATGAGTCAGCCAATAAGCCTGACCTATATAGAGGCTGTTCCAGAAATTGATTTCATCCATTTCCGAACGGGTGATTGCAGGCGTTACGTCAAATTCCCGTTTTACGGATCCTTCTGGGAAACCGATAAGACAATTTTTAAGTTTTCCAAAAATTCCGCTGAAAAATGGCATTTAACGTATCTCCCTTCTCATGATGGTTGAGCAGAAATAGCGGATCATATCCATTGCGTGGTCATTTTCTTTTATTACCTTGTCCTCTGTGCTTTCCGTGTCCCAGATATACGAACCAAATTCGTTCAAAGTGTTTGTGCAATCCTTTTGAAACCGCAATTTCCCGGCCTGTATCAAAGCGCCGGTCAGCCGGATCCCATCCAGAACGCTGTTATTTGCTTTTAGCACATTGAACTTTCCATGTCGCCGGATACACTCTATAAATGATGCTGCTGACGGGTCCACAATAACCTGGTCAATTTTATGCCCTTTTGCGAATTTTTCAAGGTCCTGGTAATACTCTTCATCAGTCTTCTGCCGCCTTGCGGACCGGCTTGAGTAGTAGTATTCGTTGACCATTTCCGCCTCGCCCTGGCCCAGAACCCATAGGCCCATTGCCATTGGGTTTGCAGTACCGTAGTCAATAGAGATATATTCCAGACCGCTGAGTGTCGGCGTTCCGAATGTATGTTTCTGCTTGTCAAACATGGGGTACACAAGCCCGTCAGCAACACAGCGCTCTCCTAAAATATCGCGTTGATACCAGATACTCCCCGGAATATATTGCGCCTCTATTTCTGCAAGCCTATTAGCAGATATCGTTCTATTGTCACGAATGGTAAAATGCTGGTAATTATATTTTCTTCCGAACTGCGTTTCAAAACGGTCTATGTAATCCGTGTATATGTACGCATTTGGGTTTGTTGGGTTCAAATCCCAAAATATACGGCGAACTCTAGCCGCGAGCTGTCGGTTGAACGCTTCTTTTATGGTATCTTCATGGTGCAGATTGATTTCTGTTGCAATCCACATTCCATAACTATTCCCTCGGATTTTCTTATAGCTATCCGACTTTCCGCCACCAGCAAAAATGACAACATATTCCCTTCCTTTGGACTTGATTGCAAGTGCTTCATTCCCCTTGTATTTTGTCCACCGGCACCGTCCTCGGAAAATAAACTCAAGTCCGAACCCGTTAGCGTCTCCAATATTCAATTTGGCGTTTGCAACGGTGCTCCCGGTTGCAAGGTGTATTCTATCAGGTACTCCCTTATTTATCATCCATGCGAATGCGGCAATGTTATCAATGGTTTTTCCCGCACGTACAGCGCCTTCAGCTACAGAAATAGTAGAATCTTTGGCACGGTTTATATAGTCTTTATGTTTTTCCCCAAATACGGGTTTAAGTGTTTGGGTCTTCATTTATTCCTGCTTCCTCAAAATAGGCGTCCGTATCCTCTACATCCACAGAATCTTCCGGTTCATCTTTTTGCCCAAGGTATTGTTTTCCCAGCCAAATAGCCATAGTCGCATTATTTTCAGAAAGCCTCCATTGACTACGACGAAGAGAAATTTTGCCCTTTCCTCTCTTTTGAGCAAAAATAACCGCAAAATTGCTTTTATATGTTCTCTTGCACCATCTTTCTATTGTATCTTCGCTGCAATCGAACCAGGAACAGATTTCCTCTTTTGTGCATTGCAGGCCGCACAGGTTTTCAAATTGTTTCTGATCGATTTCTTTTCGCGGCCTCGCCATTATACCACCCTCCATTTCTTTCCCAAATTGTTCGTCCACGCAAAAAAAACTTGACTTTTGCGCCGTTTTGTGGTAAGATAAGTTATAAAATTAAGGAGGCAAAAAATGAAAGCACTGACTTTAAAGCCAGATTGGGCCATGCTGATGTTTCAAGGTGATAAAACAGTAGAATTTCGCACCTGGAAAACAAACTATCGCGGAGATATCGTGATTTGTTCGTCTGCAAAGAAAATGCGCGGCTGCATTTCCGGGAATGCCCTTATGGTCGCAAATTTGAAAGAAATTGTGCCGTTTCGGAAAGCTCATTTGGAAGCAGCTGCTATGGACACCATGCCGGATCAGAAGGGGTTTGCGTGGATTTTTGATAATTTCAGGATGCTTTACCCGCAGCCAGTGAAGGGGAAGCTTGGCCTTTTTGACGTAGACATTCCGATTAAGTATGTTCCGGATGAATTAACAGAAGATGAAGCAGATGAATTCATTGAAACGTTTCTTATTCCGTTAATCTTTCAACCTGCTCAACAGTGATGTAATCTTCTGTATCCGGGACATGAATGCGGCGGAAGAATTCTTTTCGTTCCTGCTCGTCTGCAAAAACAACGACAGCGTAAAAGTTGGCGTTGTTTTTCTTTTCCAATTTTTCATTCATGGTTTGCCGAGCATCTTTTATTTCTTGCAATTTACGCTTTTCTTCATCTGCCTCCGGCGTATCAAACAGCTCAGTAAACCGTTCATCACCATCAAACAAGAATTCAGCGTCGTATCTGCTGAACCCCATGTCATCAAGAGAAAGGTCAAAATCTTGCGTTAGCTCTGCAAGTTTGTCCAAATCCCAATCACCCTGCATAGATGGATTGTTTAACTGAACGTTCAATTTTGCTTCTTCTCGTGGGTCTACATCGATTACACAAACCGTGAGTTCATAATCTTTGATTTTCTCGATGGCATCCAACTGTTCAAGCCGTTGATGTCCCCCTACGAGATTACCCGTCCTTTTATTCCAAGTCAAGGCAGAAACAAGGCCACTGGAACGGAGGCCTTTACGCAAACGTTCCTTTTCTTTCTTGCCCATGATTCTGGGATTATACTCTTCATTTTTTATTTCTGCTCTGCTTATAGTTGCGGTCTCAAAGGCTTGATATTTACTGATCGCCATACTGTTCTCCTCTCAAGATAGCAGCCTCGGCAAAAGGGTAAATTTTACGTACTCGTTCAAAATCTTCTGGGAAATACGTCTTTAACATATACAAAGATTTATAGTCCAAAGATCTAAATGAAAACCCAAGTCTTTTTGCTTCGGAACCGACATATAATTTTTTCACTTTGCAGTAATGGACAACATCTTTCTTGTTCCAATAAACCAACGGATAAATTCGCCCGCGATTCGTATCGATACTTCCTGTATTTTTTAGCATAGCCCTGCGAACAATACTGTCAGAAATACGCTCTCCGCCAGCAATCCAGTAAATTCCTGTTACTGCCCTTATATAGTCATAAGCTTCTGCCGTGGATACAATTGGGACGGTCATATCTGGTTCTCTGTAAAGACCGTATCGCAAGAAATTAGATGTTTCAAAATGCGGGACCCGTAATATTTCGGTCCCATATTTCCTTTCATACCAGGAAATTGTTTTTTCTTGAAAGCTCAATCCTGGAACTTGGTACATAAAAAACGCCTTTACCTTTTTAAAGTGCTTAAAGCAAAGGTCTAAAGTAACGCAGGAATCCTTTCCGCCAGAAAATCCAACAAGGACTTCCTGCGTTACTTTTTTGGCCGTTAGAATGGGGTCAAAAAGTTCGCTGGACATATCAGCCTCCCATTCCGCCGTTGCTGCGTCTACGGTTGAGATTTCTTACAATGCGGCGACGGCGATTAATATCTCTCCGTTCTGCGGTAACCCGTCTAATACGTCTCTGCACTGCGTTCATGCGCTCACCTCCTTGTGACTAAATACAGCCAAGCAACTGCCGTAACAGCAAAAATGATAACGAAAATATCCCAGAGCATATTATTCCTCTAATGGTAGGCCGTCGGGGACTCGAACCCGGAACTAACCGCTTATGAGGCGGGTGATCTACCTTTGATCTAACGGCCTATATGGAGCGGGGAGACGGTATCGAGCCGCCACGACTTCCCAGGGTTGACCGGTGCTCCTGGTTGGCCTTCTGCTTCTGCACCCCGCATATATGACATGATTGTGATTGCTTTTAACGCCCGTTGAAACCCCGCCACCTCATATTGAGACAGCGAGAATGTATGTTTATTTAGGAAGCCTCTGCTTCCAGGTATACGCCGAACTTAATTGCGATCTCTTTGACAATGGCAATGTAGATTTCGATCAGTTTCTTGTCATCGGCAATCACATCCAAAATGGTCATCCGTTCCCTTGCAGACAGGCAGACGCCTTCATCAGCCATACGGCGGAGCTTGTTCGTCAAACGCTTTTCAAGGGATACCCGCGCGCGTTCGTTTACGAGGCTGTAAACCCCCTTGTAAACATCCTGAATATGTTCGGTCCCGCCCATCTGGTTCGCGATTCTCGCAATCATGCGGCTGGTGTCCTTCCTCCAGGAGGCGGGCGACAAGGCAACCACATCCCGAATGCTGTCAATGCGCTGGCTCATCTGCTCAATGGCCCTGTCCTGTTCCTTCTGCTTCAGCTCCATGTTGATAAGCAGCCGCAGCTCAGGGGAAAGCGTGTCCAGGTCGGGCGTCGCCGCCACGGGGAGGAATGCCGCCGCAAGCACGTCCTTCGCCTTGAGCTGGTACTCCATCAGCTTCTCCGACAGCTCCGGTGTCTCCGCCTCCATCGTGGGGGTAATGCTGATCTTCGCCAACCAGATGGGAACGAAGTCCAGCTTGAGGCAAAGGACCTCCTGAACCCCGCCGTTAGTAGGGAGCGGGAAATTTCCCGCCCCTTTGGACAGGACAGTGTCAGCTTTGATTTTCTGGGTCTGATTGTCCCGCTGGTTCCGGCTCAGCCCGATTCCGTCGCACATCCAGCGGACACCGCCCCAGATAACCCCGTCTTTATCGCGGGCCGCCATGAGCTCCGCACCCATAAAGGGCACCTTTTTGATTTCCAGTTCTTTCAAGAGAATTCTCCTTTCATTGCACTAGAACAGGAGAGGCGGCTGGGGCATATCCCGCCATGCGTTTCCTCTCTTTTTACTCGCTATCTCAATATGAGGTTGTCAAGGTACGATGATAAGAGACGGCAGGGGCTTGTCCTGCCATGCGTGTTCTCTTATGGTACAGGCTACCGGTTCATGCGCCGGAAGCCCGCATACGGGAACGCATCTTTTCAGATCACGAAGTCCGTTGGCGGCGTTCCTGCCTCCCTCTCGATATGGGATATCCGGCGTCTTTCTCCGTCGTGTCACGGCGTGGCCCGGCTGTCGGGCGGGGTGGACT
Organism: uncultured Oscillibacter sp.; assembly: GCA_910577405.1. Classification (GTDB taxonomy): domain Bacteria; phylum Bacillota; class Clostridia; order Oscillospirales; family Oscillospiraceae; genus Oscillibacter. Next base: position 22,103 of record CAJTMG010000029.1, read on the forward strand.
TTCCCGGCATCAGACGGCCCCTATGTTGCGCATCGTCGAGAGGCTAAGGGGATACTGTTTGCTCCGTGGCCTTTGGAGCGGTCTAATTGTCCCAATAGTACCAGCATACTCCTTATTTTTGGAGGGCTGTCGTATGGGGTAAATCTAATGCCGTGCCGAAAACTACGACACCAGCAGCCGCTTACCGGCCTCGAACCGGCTCTCCGTCTAATCAAGACGGCGCTTTCCCCTGGTAAGCTACAACGGCATATGCCCCCGGCGGGGCAACGGCGCAATGACTGTCGCCCCGCCGGGTGTACTAAAAGGAGGAAGAATGGAAAGAAAGAGAAAAGAAAGAGGTGATGCAGGGTTCGGCTTCCCCGCAATACTATTATCATCCATGTTTACTTATTTTTGGGGCAAGTATGCCCCATTTTTTCAAAATTTTTGTGAGACGATAAAAGGTTATTTATTTATTTCAGGATTATCTGTTCTCCCTGTTAAATAATCAACAGACACACCAAAATATTCCGCAATCACAACAAGCTGGGTCATAAGCGGTTCTATTTCACCTTTTTCGTACCTTCTAAGTGTCTTCCTATCTAATCCGCATAAATGAGCAACTGCATACTGCTTCCGATGTTGCTTTTCTCTCAACTTGCGAATCCGCTCCGGAAACACACTTTTCTTTTTCTCCACGCTGTCACCTCTTAGCCATCAAAAAATAGACATCTGATTTATATCAAAAATTTTCTTCTTTTTTGGCGTATCGTACTTTCTGACGATTTCCTGAATCGCTCTGATAAACGGAACGATGTCCATGTCCTCGAGTTCGCAGGCCATTTTTTCAAACGCCAGTTCACTTTCAAGTCTTGTCAAAAACAGTTTTCTTGCGTGAAGTTCCAACGCAACAGGGTCAATCTCTTCCCTTTCTTCAACCTCGATTATGTAGGACGAAACGGATAGTTGGTAATCGTTGTCTTTGATCTCAGATACAGGGACGGTCCGCTCCAGATCGTTATGAATGAACCTCAGATCGGTTGTAGTCTTGTTTTTCTTCAAGATTAAAACTGCCGTTGCGATCTTCGTATCAACAAAATGTCCGCCGTCCACCGCTATGACCGTATCAATATAGTTTTGCTCTACCATCCAGCGGCGTATTTTACCCTCTGCGTTTCCCCTGTAGAGGATGCCAGGGAAGTTCAGGACCACCGCCGTTCCATCGTCTGTGAGATAATGCAGTATGTGCGCCAGAAACGCGTAATCGGCTTTACTGGGCGGCGGCAGGCACGGAAAGCCGTCAAAGCGCTCATCCTTCTTTGGTTCCCACTTGATAGAGAACGGCGGATTGGCGATAATGTACCTGAATTTCCTGCCCCAAAACGCCGGTTCTTCCAGGGTGTCACCGGCAGCGCCGTGGAAGTTTTTCAAGTGCTCCTTTGCGTCCCGTACCTGACCGGCGTTAATGTCCTGCCCATATTTCTGTACATCGTCGGAAAACACGCTCAGCAGGCCGCCGTTTCCGCAGGTAGGGTCATAGATTTCATCCACATCATCAGGCAGAAAACTTTTCATATATTCTGCAAGGTCTTTCGTGGTGTAGAAAATCCCCTTTTCCTTGAATTCCTGGAGGATGCTCTTGATGTTATAATCACTCATTGGTCATTTTCTCCCAAGACGCATATTGCCGGATACTGCTGAAATTTTGCCTGCTGCTTTCTCTGTCATGCGGTGGATGCCGCCAATATTTTTTCTCGCATTCTGCGCAACAAAACCGCTTCCGCATATCGGGACGACCATTAGAGTGAATACCTCCTGCTACAACATACCGCCCACAGTACGCACAGTTAAATTTGATTTCCGGCATTCCAATTTTATATCCTACAACTCTCGCTTTGATTGCTCCCTCAGTTCTTCCGAGCATTCTTGCTAAATCACTCAGAGGGATACGATGATACTTTTCTTTCAGGATTTCGATTTCTGCTTCTGTCCATTTACGGCTCATCAGCTCCCGCCCTTTCTTTTCGTCCCTGCATCCTTCACCTCTTTAGCTCCCATCCTTCTTCCCGTATTTGAAAAGCGTCGCCTATCTGAATGGTATCCGGGAAGTTGTGCAGGGTTGTCTTGATTGCGTATTTGTCGATTTCAGACGCATAGTAATGGCTGATACGCGCTCCCAGCTTGTTCAAAGCCAGCCGCCCGCAGCTCATGCCGTCGTACATGGACAGCACTTCCATCGGCGCGTCACGGATGCCGGGATAATACGACAGGATGTGCGCGATTACGTCCACCGTCCAGCCGTTGCCCAGCATTTTATAAGCCTGCGTGTTGCTGACCGGGAATTCGTAGTCTTCCGGCACGGTCTGGAGGCGTTTGCACTCCGTTACATTCAGCTTGCGGATAATGTAGAGGCCGTCAGCAAGTCTTATGGGATACTGCTGGCCCTTTATGGCGATCGAACTGTCCTTGACCTCATAGACCGGATATGCTTTGCCGTTTGCCGGGACCGCATACAGGCCGGTCTTTGCCCAAACACCGCCGCCCTGGCCGCACAGTGTCACGCTTTTACCCTCCGGCGAATATACCCGATATTGCTGGCTGTCAAAATCCGCGTTTTTGGCGTTGCTTTCTATGGTCCCGATCCTCACCGGCTCCGCCGCCATAGGTGCGGGGAAATGCTGGCCGCACACGCCATTTACCGCTCCAGCGTTGGCGTAATTGGCCTTTAGCGTGTAGCCCTTTTCTTCCAGCGGCAGGCCGCTTTCCAGAATATCCCGCAGTAGGATCCCCAGGTCCTCCGGCTGTTCCACACCGGGGATATTGGTCCAATAGAGGCGCTGGCGGCTTTGGGCACTCACTAGGGCGGAATTGATCAGGATCGGCTCCACGCCTAACTCCCGCGTGATCTGCGCCCGGATGGCCGGGGCCATGCTTTTGTTGTTCTCATACAGGAAAAAGTCCGGTTTGAACTTCTCCAGGGCGATCAGGTAGTTTTTGAACAGTTCCCACCCCAGCCCCTCCGGCTCGGTTTCCCGGTTTTTCGTCCGCGCGATGCTCCAATGTGTGCAAGGAGATCCGCCCAACAGCAGTTTCATTGGCATTCGCATTTCCCTCCTTCCTCCCTCGTTTCCGCTTGTAACACTTTTTCAAGTCTTCTACGCGTTCTCCTTCCTGCAATATTCACCCATGAATTTCATAATTTTCAGCGCGTCGCACTGGATAATGTGATCGTTAATGATTTCAAGTTCAGCCTTCGTCGGCTTGAAATATTCTTTGCACAGTTCTGTTATGTTTCGAATGGTCGCCGCAACGTTGTCGTCAAGAAGTTCAAAGCCGTACACGGACCGCAAGGCTACGGTGTAATCTCTGCGGTTTTTGCAGTTTGCGAATTTCCTCCGCAGGATTTCCAGGATAAACGCGCCTTCTCCGCAGGACGGTTCCAGAAAAGTTTTCTCCGGCATAAACGCGCCAGGGCTGTTTTCTTCCAGCTGATTGCACATCATTTCAACACACCATTGCGGCGTGAAAACTTCTCCGTATTTGGCTACTCGCTCTTTCGATTTTGTAAGATTTTCTTCTCCCATTACTTCCTATCTGCATTCTGTCAGCCCAAGAATGTAATCAGCAGACACGCCATAAAATCGTGCAAGCGTCGCAACACTGTACGCGCTCATGTCTTTCAGATCGTCTGCTTCATATTTGCCAAGAGCGGCACGGGACAGGCCGGTAGCCTCCGAAAGCTGTGCCAAAGTCATTTTTCGCTCCGTACGCAAATCCTTCAACTTCTCCTGGATTGTCAGCTTGATTCCGCTTGACTTCATACTTGACCATCTGGCGGTTCCGGCAGCGGCATCCAGTGTGTAACTTTCTTCGTAATCTTCTTGACCGAGCGCATTGCCGTTATGATATTCCAGCGAGTCCACGTGTAACTGCGCGATTTCTCTTCTACATAGAACCCGACAGCCATAAATCCGTCACAGGGCGTATATACAAGTACCATTCGTCTGTTTTCCGGCAACCGGTCCTCCACGCTAATCCATTCCATGTGTGTCCTCCTTCGGCTTGCGGCGGTAGGTGGTCCAGGTCTTCCCGTAGTCGGCATACTGTGCCCATTCTGGATACCCAAAATAAAAGGCGTCTTCCGGGCGATAGCCGTCCATCTTACGGTAATAGCCGGTTACAATATCCGCATCAGATGCAAGGTTAAGTGCTTGAACCCACACCCAATCACCAAATTCCATATCCTGCAACTCGTCCAGGGTCAGGTGGTCGTTGGGCGGCGGAGTTCGGTTGTTACCCGCAATCAACTCTTTGCCATAAGGAAGCGTCTCTGCCCAGGCACAGAACTCCCGCCATTCGTCCAGCTTGTGAGACTTCCGCGCCTTGTGGATATTGCGGAGTACGGCATAGTTCAGCATGACTGTCCGCCGCTGGTTGTAGCTGGAGGGCAGGAGCTGAATCATCTGCCACCAGTCTTCTTTCCTGCCAGTCTCCGTGTGCATTTCCCGGCAACAGTTCAGCGCTCGGATTATCGTTTTCAAAGTCTCGGCAGCCTCATCCCGAAGGTGCTCATGACTGAAATCGTCCAGCGTAAACTCTTTGGCGTGGATCTTGTGCATGGTGGAACAGGAGTTGGCGACCGTACCCACCTTATAGGTGTCGAACTCCTTCCACCAGTACAGCGGGGCCAGAATGTCAGCCGTTACCGTAATCATCCGCAGGAATTTGCCGTGGTCCGGACCTGCGTTGGCCAGCTTGACCATCAGGGCAAAGTCTTCCTCGCCGACACAGAACTGCCCGTCAATCTCTTCCTTGAGCAACGCGGGATGGGTGCAATAGCCGAAATTGGCCTCAAGCCACTTGCAGCCAGCGCACAAATCCGGGTCACTGTCGCCCATGCACCACCCGCTGTCGGATTTTGCCCAGCTTTCCCAGGAATTGCGCATCCCACGAATTGCCGTTTCCCAGCCGTGGATTTCCGTTTTTTCAATCTGAATCATTGCTTTCCTCGCTTTCCTCCTTAGTAGACATCCAGTTTCCTCCCGCAGAACGGGCAGTAGCGGAATTCCAGGTCAATTGACAATTCCTCCATTTCTTCAGCAGAATCTTCCGCATAGCTGAAAATGGAAAACAACTGATTATTCGGGTAAAATTCCGCCTGGAGCAAGTGCTTTCCGCATCCCTCTTTTCTCTCCATTACAAAATCCTGCTCGCAGATTTCACAAGGTTTCTTTACACCTCTCGGCATTCGCTTTTCCCTCCTCCCTTGTTTCCTCAAAGTTTTTCATCGTCAGCTCCTATCTACCAGAAGAACGTCCGGTTTCTGCGCCGGTCCTGTTCTTTCCGAAATTCTTCCGCGTCTTCGCGTTCCTGCCGGGCCTGTTCTTCCAGACGTTCAGCTGACGGCGGGATGTACAGCGGGCAGGCCGTCACGCAGTAGCCCGCTGTATGTCCGACGTTTTTCTTGATGTACGTCCGTTTCGCCGTCCAGCCCTCCACCGGCTTCCCCTCATGCAACCACGGGCATAGCGCTATGTTCTGCTGGCAGTCACCACACAGGTGTATTTTCTTTACCAGTTTCGGCTTTTCTGGTATCGTCATAACTGTTTGTTCAAAGATCCGAAAATGACTACCATCGACGGGAACGGCGCACTGCTTTTACAACCGCCAAATTTCAGCCGCCCACGCAGAAACCAGATCTCCACATTGGCTCTCCCGTAGATGTAATCGTGGAACCATCTCGTGTCTGTCCGCGCTGGAAGAAGCATCACGACTTTATTCCCTGCAGCCGAAGCCAAAAGCGCACGCCGCACCCAACTTCCAACACCGCGTCCATACGGCGGATTACACCAGCAGACACCGGTCCACGGCTGTTTCAAACCATCTTCTTCAGGCGTATAGTAACGGGTACATTTCGCGTTCTCCGGAAGAGCACAAACGTCAAGATCAAATCCGAATTCAGCGTCCAGCTTATCAAAAAGCTCTTGCGGCGTTTCCCAAAGATCCGTTTTGCTGGAAAACATAACTTTCGTGTTCATACGCTTGCTTCCTTTCCGGGTTTGTCCGGCTTCGGCTTCCAAAGCCCGCAGACTACCGTCTTATTTCTTCTGCCGGGCCGAATCACGCACCGATCGCCGATGCCATCGTAGTGCCTGCAATTCCCGCACTGGCAGGCAGTCTTATCCTCATTCATTTCCCCTTTTCACCTCCGTAATTTCGATTTCCACACGCGGTTGAGCTTTGTCTACGAAGAAATCATCCCGAAAACCGCCGTCGATATTGTTCCATCCGTCATTCCGCAATGCTTTCATCTGCACGAGGGCATCCAGGATGAACTTCTTCGCGAAACTGATGTTGTCTTTATCCCGCCGCCGGTCCTTTTCGTACCAGCAGAAACGCATTTTCACCGGTTCGCGGAATGGTCTTCTGATTTGCTTCCGCAGCGCGGCAATGATCGCCCTTTGGGTCTTTGACTTCATGGCATTCCCACCCTGCCGGTGACTGCGGTTTGCGTCTATGTACTCGTTCAGCCCCGGCAGGGTAAATGGGATTAGCAGCTTCATCCGCAGCCTCCGAAAATCTCCCTGGCAATGTTCAGCTTCCGTTCCGCTTCTGCCGCACGGTATCTGGCGGGTTCCACGTAAACCGGAACGCACATCTCCAGGATCCTTTCGTAAATGCGCTGATATTCAATGCTTTTGGGGCTTTTCATGTCTGCCAGGCCCATATTTGTCGTTACGATCAGCGGCTTGTCAGATTTGTAACGCTCGTTAACAACGGTATATACTACCTCCAGCGCATAGTCCGACGACCGCTCCGCGCCTAAATCGTCCAGCACCAGCAGCGGGAACCATTTGCACTGACGCACTATATCTGCCCGGTCGTCCCAGCTCGCCGCAAGTATACGCGGGAAGCTGGCAATCATGGCCGGTATGCCCTTGTCAATCAGCGCGTTTGCAATGCACGCCGCTGCATATGTCTTCCCACCGCCTGGATCCCCGTAAAACAGCAGGCCGGAATTCTCCTTCTGCACTTTGTCCCACTGATCTGCGTATCTCCAGCATTTGTCCAGCAGCTTAGAGCGATTCGCGTTCGCAAACGTGGATTTCCTCAGATGCTTGTCGGCAATCCAAATTTCCCGTTTTCCCTCCAGCTTCAAGCGTTCTTCTTCCCGCTTACGCGCCTCTTCTTTTGCTTCCCATTCGGCGGAAGCGCATTTGCACGTCACAGATACTACCTTCAGACGGCCACACAGCACGATTTTTGCTTCTTTGGGCGTATGACAGCTCCCGCAATACAGCAGCCCGTCCTGTTCGTAGTCGCCTTCCTTACGACTGTTCGCTTGCCGCGCAAGACGTGCAATAGCGTTGATTCCTGTTTCCATCAGAGGCTTCCCTCCCTATCGCTGTAGTCGTAGAATGCAGGCTTGCCCTGGGGCTTCCTGTCACTCTTGGGTCTTTTTTTCTCCCGTTCTGCTTCCAACGCATCCCAATCCGCAAGACATTTGAGTTTTCGTAAAAATCAAAAAGGGCAAGAATGGAAACTGCATGAAAAGTG
>CAJTMG010000030.1 GCA_910577405.1 uncultured Oscillibacter sp.
ACCGCTTCAGGAACCTCGTTGCCAAGATGCCGGGTCAGCCGTTCAATCGTGTTAATTTTCTGTGTATCTTCCTGCAATGCCTGAGCCATCTCTGAAATCAAGCAGCTCTTTGAGGCCATGGCACCGTAGCACACATCGGCAGCAAATTTCTGGAATGGCCGTGCCATACCCTCCGAAATTTTCTGTGTGAACTTGAAAATTTCTCTTTTCATAACGCCTGTATTTGTTGTATAATCAGCCATGAGGAATTCCTCCTGATTTGTTTGGCGTGGTTTTTTGTGGTGATTAAATTATACCACATTTCAGGATGGAATTCTTCTTTTATTTTCATTTTTTCACTGAATCCGTCTGCTTTTTTTATCGTCATTATGCCAAATTGAAAAAATACGAAAACTCAAAAATATGCTGGTGGAAAAGGGAAACGCGGTGATTGTGATTTCGTCGGAGCTTCCGGAGATTCTGGGGATCTGCGACCGGGTCCTTGTGTTCCATGAGGGCCGCGTTACCGCCAATATTGACCGGAAGGACGCGACACAGGAAAATCTGATGTATTACATGATAGGAGGGAACTGAGCGTGGAAAAAAGCTGTCATCAATCCGGTTTCATGCAGCGGCTGAAGCAAGTGGAAGGTCTGGGCGCACTGTTTCCTCTGGCGGTAATCTGCGTGTTTCTGTGCGTGTTTACGGATACCTTTGCTTCCTACAACAATATTATGCAGGTTCTGCGTCAGGCCGCCGTATACGCCATTATGGGCACTGGCATGACCTTTGTGATTATATCCGGCGCGGTGGATTTGTCCCAGGGCTCCCTGCTGGCGTTCTGCTGCGTGTTCGCGGGCATGACCATCAACGCTACCGGCAATATGTGGCTTGGAATGCTGGTGGCTGTAGTAATTGGCGCGCTGGCCGGTTCTGTCAACGGTCTTGTGATTGCCTTCATCAAAATCCCGCCCTTTATTATGACCCTGGGCACGATGTATATCTTCCGGGGCCTGACGCTGTGGGTGACCAACTCCACGCAGATTGCAGTGAATCATGAGCGGTTCAAATTTATCGGGCAGGGCTTTCTGCTGGGGATTCCGTTCCCGGTCTACGTCTTCATAGCCATCGGCATTCTGGCCCACGTGATTCTCTCCAAAACAGCAACAGGCAGATATGTCTACGCCATCGGCTCCAATGCGGAAACCGCCCGGCTCTCCGGTGTGCGGATTGAACGGAATATCATCAAAATTTACGCGATTTCCGGCATTTCCATCGGTCTTGCGGCAATCGTGTATATGTCCCGCCTCAGCGCCGCGCAGCCTACCGCCGGGCAGTCCTATGAAATGGAGGCCATTGCTGCGGCAGTCATTGGCGGCGTGAGCATGAGCGGCGGTTCCGGCAGCGTGTTCGGCACCCTGATCGGCGCGGTTACGGTAGCTGTGATTCGCAACGGGCTGGTGCTTCTGGGCGTGCAGAGTTACTTTACCCAAATCGTTGTGGGCGCGATTATTGTGGTCGCTGTTTCCATTGATTTCATCCGCAAACGCATTGCCGCTTCCCGCTGAGTTCTGATTACGTATAAGAGATTTTTATACAATGCTTCAAGGAGGAACTGAAATGAAGAAGTTATTTGCACTGCTCCTGACTCTTGCTATGGCGCTGACCCTTGTGGCCTGCGGCGGTGATAATGCCGCGTCCGGCACGGGAGATTCTTCCGGCGGAGGCGATTCCGACAGTGGGGACGCCTCCAAGGTGATCGCGGTGGTCCCCAAAACCCTGAACAATCCCTTCTTTGTGGCAATGGTGGACAGTCTGAAAAGCGCCTGCGAGTCCAAGGGCTGGACAGTCAAGGTCAACGCTGCCGACGCGGAAACAGAGGTGGATAAGCAGGTCAGCATTGTGGAGGCGTTCATTGAGGAAGGCGTGGACGCGATTGTCCTTGGCCCCAGTTCTGCCACGGCGCTGGTAGACACCATCAATGCCGCCGCTGCAAAGGGTATTGCGGTCTTCCTGATTGACTCCGGCGCGGACGAGTGCGATTACAAGGCGTTCATTGGCACGGACAATTATATTGGCGGCGTAACCGGCGCGGAGTGGATTGGTGAAAATGTGAAGTCCGGTAAAGTCGCTATTCTGGACGGCTTTTCCGGCAACGACGCCACAACTCAGCGGCAAAAAGGTTTTATGGATAAAATCGCGGAGTATCCTGACATTGAAGTGGTTGCTTCCGAGTACGCCAACTGTGAAATCTCCAAAGGCATGGAAGTGACAGAAAATTTCCTCGTTGCCTACCCTGATCTGACGGCTATTTTCGCAGTAAATGACATGATGGCCATTGGCGCAGGACAGGCAGTGGAAGCCGCCGGCAAACGCAGTCAGATTACCGTCTGCGGCTTTGACGGACAGCCCGACGCGGTTCAGAAATTGATTGAGGGCACCATCGACGCTACAATTGCCCAGAAGCCCGCTACTATGGGCACGCTGATGGCTGAAACCATTGAGAAGCACTTCAACGGCGGCACGATTGAGAGAACAACCGACACGGGCTGCGACGTGGTGACCATCGAGAATGCAGAGACCTATCTGAATTGGCAGTAATCACACAGAATCAGAAACAGAGCGCAAGCAAAATCCAAGCGGCTTGCCTGTAAAAAATCTTGCATATAAAACAGCAGCGGTGTCCTGATGCGCAGGAAGCCGCTGCTGTTTTTGCGAAATACCATCTGTCTTTCGGATTGAGCGCGGATTGAGTCGGACAGCTATATCGTTTCCAGAAATTGCAGCTCTGAAAATTATTTCTTAATATTAAACTAAAAACTTGAAAAATTATTCATAATATGTTAAGATAAAAAACATTACATTGTGGCAGAAGACAATGGCCTTTCGCTGCATCTTTAATTTGCGCATTGAAAGTCGAATTTTGTCAACCCAAAAACAGAAAGGCCGGTGTAGACTTTGCAGTATAGTCTCAATAGCGGCAGTGCAGAGAAGGATAGATTTCTTGACTGGCTATCACAACAAACGGTATCATTACAATTGGCGGATGCGTCGCTGATTTTGACAAACTTGGAAAAATATTGTTTGGATAAACGATTGATTCGCAAGCCAATCTGTGATATCCGTGACAAAGATGAAGTGAATCAATTGCGTGTGCGGCTTGAGGGCGACCGGCTGTTTCGCTTTTTTAATCGCGCAAAAACAAAGAAAATACTGCTGCTCCTTCGTTGTTATTTGCAATATCTTGAACAGCTTGAAGCCTGCTGTCAAAAAACGGAAGAGCCTTTCTCGGAAACTGTTTCTGCTTCAGAAAGCATCCCGTCTGACGATGAATCGGAAGGGAATGACGTTGCTGAATCTCTTTCAGTTTCTTCTAAAGATGATGAATTTACCCTGTCCGATGACACTTTGACTGCATATTTTCAGTTGAATTCCATTCCCTTTGTTGATAAGAGGCCATACGGCGGCAGATTGTGGATGATTGGCGGAAAAACGCTGGAATCGGACGCGAATATACTTCGGGAACATGGCTTTTATTTTTGCTTTGCACCAAATGGAAGCGGCAGTACCGGCGGACAAAGCGGCTGGTATTTGAACGCTCAACATCAGATTTCGATGGTTTTGCCGCAGGATGATTCGGAACTATCAACTGCTCCTAAGCTATCAAAAGAGTTGGAGGATCTGCTTGCAGAGGATGATATGAAGCTGCTTCGGGATGAGCTTTTGCGGCAGAATATCCTGACATTGGAACAATTTAAGCAAATCAATCCATGGGGTTTTATGAATCGCCATGTTTTATACAGCATTAGCCAGAGGCAGGAGATTTATAAGCGGATTCTTCAACGATTGAGATCCGGTGAAACTGCGGATTCGGAACAGCAGTTTGCCCTGAAAACTAAGACGGCTTCCTATCCCGGTGCGGTTCCGGCGGAGGCATTTGCGTGTTTTTGTGAACATATTGCTCAGAAATATCCGTTGAAATTCCGTTCGCTGCTGGATATGAAATACAATGGGCAGGGGTCTGTCGTTCTTTCCCGTGTGGATAAGTATGGCGACTCCATCAGACTGATGAATCCTGAGGCTTATGTGAACCGTCAGATGACCGCTCAGGCCGCCTTGATTTATGGTCAGTGGATTTGTAAAGTATGCGGGGAATCGGAGCAGCCAGTAAAGATAGAAGAGCTTGAGAAACAGGAAAAAACAGATCAGCCATTGAAAAAGGAACCGCTGGAAAACTGTCCGAATAGCACGGAAAAACCGCCTGATATTCCTGAAAAATCTGCGTTGGAACAGGTAACATCTGTGGATTCTTTGGTTCAAAAGGCTGAAAAGTGTGTCTTTGCCGCGGATTTGGATGGGATGACTCCAGAAGAACTTCGCAAGGCCCTGAATGCTTCGGCAATGTATGTAAAAAGCGCTGTATCGGACTCTAAACATATTGTCTCGTTGAACGGAAAGCTGTTTCATGACGAGGTGTTTGTGGATTGGGAAGACGGCGCGGAACAATTGGAAAACATCCTGGATAAACTGCTGGTGCGAAATGATGGCTACGTCTCTGCCGCGCAGTTTTATGAATACGTCCACGCGGATATGCAGATGTTCCTGAATGACAATGATATGGATCATCTCTATATGGTTTATGATTTGGCCCGGCATTTGTTTGAGAAGCTGGACCGTCACCACAAACAGCTTGTTTTTCAGGGGAATCACATTTCACGGAAGACCGCAGCTGTCAGGTCCAATCTGGATGTAATGCGGAACTATGCCAAAGAGCAGGGCGGCGTATTTCGGGAGGAGGATTTGATTCAGTATTTGCAGCGTGTAGGAATCAAAACCGGCAATTTACGGGGACAGATGCGGATTTATGAGAAGCCTGTTTTTTTGTTTTACGACGCCGAGACTTATATCCTGGCAGAGAGTATGTGCATTGATGATTCCTGGCTTCAGCGGGCGCGGGAGGCTCTTGCGCGGCTGTTTGCGGATATGGGAGACCATGTGGTTTTACGGGATATTCAGTCTTGGTGGTACACACAGCTCCCCACACTGCCCGGCGGGAAAGAATGGACCGCGCTGCTTTTGCAAAGTGTGCTGATGCATTACAGTGAGAAATTGGATGGCGCACGGACCATCTGCGGTCTCAGCACGCAAACGGCCAATACCCTCCATGCCATGCTGGTCAGCGGCGAGAGCGAAATCCAGAGTTTCCCGGATGCGGTGATAGCATTTCTCGTTGATGATGGAATCAATCAGCGGCGCTTTGAGGGTGAAGAACTGCGTCAGCTTTTGGTTCAGCGCGGGATGATTGCAGGGAGTGAATTGTACTCGATTTTGCCCAAGGCGCTGGCGAAGGATAGCCGTTTTTCCTGGGACGCAAGTCAGCAATATGTTACAGTAAAGGTGTGAGATGGTATGGCGAATGCCCCATTTACTCGGGACGAGGTAATCCTTGCCCTGGATGTGCTATATTCCGCCGGGGAAGACAATCTCTCGCCCCGCTCGGAACTTATCGCCGGACTGAGTGAACTCCTGAATCTGCTGCCCATCTATCCGAAGAAAAAAAGACCGGATAATTTTAGAAATTGCGTTGGAGTAAGCCATCAGATAGAGCGGTTTAAAGAGGGATATTCAATAGAACGAAAGAAATGGAATGTTGGTACAATATTTTTTGAGGTTGACGCTGAATACGCTGGCAGACACAATGAATTACACAGTATTGCACAGTCAATCAGGCGGAATCTTTCGTATTTTAATCAGTTTCCATTTGGCGGGGTGTTGGAGCAGGACGGATTTCCCGAAGGTGCGCTGCTGAGTCATCTTCACCGCTTAATCGAACTGCGTGATGGACAGAAAATTTCACTTGAAGAACGGTGTGCTGTCTGTCAACTGGAACCGGAAATCATCTATAAATCCTGCGGTTCACTTTTACAGAACCATTTAATGATTCCTCCCGCAGAACTGGACGGCGGGAAAAAATACAGCGCAGGTCAATTTATGACACTCTGTCCGAATTGCCATGCTGCTCTGCATAGATTCCGCCCATGGCTGCAAAAAGAAAATTGCGAAGAATTGCTTCGTTGAGGGAAGGAACGTATTCCATGTATGGTTATGAATGGACGGAGGAATACGGGATATTCCGCCTGACAGTCAACGCAAAAATTCAGAAGGAAATCCGGCCTGTTTTTCATGAGGAATTGGACTTTTTCGGAATGGATAGGTTTTGGGATTATCCAAAGGACACCGACGCGCCTTTACTGTGGGCAGAGGGTATCCGGCGGTATGTCATGAATGGGGTCTGTGTCGCGGAAGCCATAGGCGGCGCATTCTATACAAAACCGGAAATTAAGCGTCTGACCGAGGAACGACTGCAATTGCAGCCGATTGATACGGAACGTCTTTATGAAGTAAATCAGTCGCTAATGATTAGTCTTGAACAAAAAGCTGTGAATTTTATTCAGGAACAGCATTGCAGTTTTCAGCCAAAGGGATTTGAGTTTGTTTGTGCTTTTTCTGGGGGAAAGGATTCTTTAGCTCTGCTGGATTTGGTGGCAAAAGCGTTGGCGCCCAAAGAGTTTTATGTCGTATTCAGCAACACGGGAATGGAGCTTTCCGACACCTTAAAAGCAGTGGAGGCAGCAAAAAAATACTGGCCTGACCTGCATTTTAAAGAGGCAGTCTGTCATATGAAAGCTACAGAATCATGGGATGAATTTGGTCCGCCGGGTCGAAGAATGAGATGGTGCTGTGCTGTCCACAAATCAGTTCCCACTGTGTTGAAATTGCGGGAAATAACAGAGAGCTACAATGTTAAGATTGTTGTTTTTGATGGCGTCCGTTCGGAGGAAAGCGCCAGAAGAGCAAAATATAATGATGTTACAATTGGTACAAAGAATGTCAACCAGGTGAATGCCAGCCCTATCAAAAAATGGAATACAGCAGAGCTCTATTGCTATATTTTGAAGAATGGAATTATGCTTAACCGCGCATACCGCCTGGGACTCTTTCGGGTTGGATGTATGGTCTGTCCGCTTTCGTCTGACTGGTGGGATGGCATTGCAAATTCTTATTATGCTGATGAAATGAAACCGCTTCTTCAACGAGTAGAGGCTTACGCTGAACGGACAAAGCCTGCAAAAGAGGTCAAGAAGTATATTGAGGGCGGTGGCTGGAAAGCACGGATGGGCGGACGTGGTTTGACTCAGGGAGGAAATCGCGTAACAGAGCAAATTCAGGATAATGCCATATCGTTCACCATACAGAATCCGACGCAGAAGTGGCTATCTGTTGCGCCTGTTTTGGGACCGATTACAGAGCAAAGTCCGGAATTTGGTATTCAGAAAATTGGAAAGATTAATTTTGAATATAGAATTTCTCAACAGGATAATACTTTGAAAATATCTTATACGCCCTTTTTCCAGATGGATCGGTTTGTTATAAGTCACCTTCGCGGGGTTGCCTATAAGTGCGCGTATTGTAAGGGGTGTAAAGCCTGTATTGTACAGTGTCCCACAGGAGCGTTTACAATACAGCAGGATGGAGCAATATTGATTAGGCAGGCGTTGTGCAGTCATTGTTCCAATTGTCTGACCTTCACAGATAAAAGCTGTTTAATTGCAAAATCACTTAGTATTACAAATGGAGATGGGAATATGAAGGGGTTGAATCCATATCAGCATTTTGGATTTCGTCAGGATTGGATGATACATTTCACCAATGACGGCATCAAATGTTTTGAAAAAGGAGTGCTTGGAAACCGTCAGTATGAAGCTCTCCGCGTCTGGCTGAAAGAGAGCGGTGTGATTGTCAGCAACAAAGCAAAGTCCTTATCTATCACGGCTCTTGGAGAAAAAATCTTGAAATTTGGTCCGTATAATCCGCTTGCCTGGGCAGTAATTTGGGCGAATCTTTCTTATAATTCGACAATCTGTCATTGGTACTGCCTGAATGCCGAAATTGGAGCCACATATGAGAAAAATGACCTGGTTGTTATGTTGGGTGAAAACGGTTCGAAGTCTAGCCGAGAGAATGCAATTACTGCATTAGCCGAAACGCTGCGGCAGTCACCCATCGGGTCCGCTCTCAAGCAGGGTCTTCCCATTGAGATGTCCAAAAATACGTATTCCTACTTCCGTGCCGGGTGGGATTATCCGCACGCTGTAGCCATACTCTATGCGCTTTATCTCTATGCAGAACACACCGGCAGGCGCAGTTTTACTTTTACGGAACTGGTAAATGCACACAACAATCCGGATGCCAAAGGAATGTCCCCGGCGGATATTTATGGCATAGATGTGAAGGTTTTCCGTGAAGCGGTACAGGGTTTGGCATTGAGATTTCCGGACTATATTCGCGTGTCTTTTGTGGCAAATTTGGACAATATAATTCTCGAAAATTTTTCCTCTTTGGATATTCTTGATTTGGCAGAAGATTAAATTGGAAAGAAGGGGCAGATATGAAGCGTCAATACAGTGATTTTCTGGAAATCAGTCCGAATTTTGAGTCGGTCGTGGATATCGCCGCTGACCGCCGGAATGCAAATTTATGGCGTGAATATATTGTTGGCGACGACATGGACAGGCTGATGGAGGTTCTGTGCGAATCCCTGGGAAATGAAGCGCCGGATTTACGTCGTTCCTTCTGGATTCACGGTTCTTATGGCACAGGGAAGAGCTATGCGGCGATTTTCACCAAGCATTTGATGGAAGAACCGCCCGACGTGATTGACGCTTATCTATCCGGCAGTAATCGACTGTCAAAATACCGCAACCGCTTCGCCAAATGCCGTAAAAATGGGGACTATCTAGTAATCTGGAAGGACGGCTGCACTGGTATCCGGAACGGTGATATGATGCTGATTGAAATGGAAAAAGCCATTCAGGAAGCACTGCTGGAGAAGTACGGAGATCAGGCATATCTGGGCAGCAATTCCCTGACGGACGCAGTAAAAGCAAAGCTGGCAGATCCCTCTATCAACTGGGACTATCTGCTGGAATCTACCATCCTGGGAAATAACAGCGCCAGTGTGGATGTATTGCGCCAGAAAGTGAATGACGGCGATTTGAAGGCAATCCAAACGACCGCTGCTGTAATACGGCAAAAGGGTTACGGATTGGTGAATAACTTGAAGAATTTCAAGGAATGGGTCGGCGATATTATTGATGGAAACCACCTCTCAAAAAGCGGCATTTTCTTCATTTGGGACGAATTCACAGAATACGTCGAATATAGCGATGATCATACAATTATGCAGCAGATTTCTGAATTCTGTAAGGAAAAACCGCTCTTTATGCTGTATGTTGTCCATCGTTCTCGGGAAATGGTAGAGAGTATGGGGAAGGAGCGGTATCAGCTGATTATTCACCGCTTCCATCAGGTAGAATTTCACGTCAGTGCAGACGCCGCTTTTGACCTGATTGCGGGTTCTATCGTGTTTCGTACAGGCATGGAGGAGCGCTGGAAAGAGGAGCAGAAGCCCATTATTAAACGCATAAAACCATTCCTCCCGGATATGTCTGGATTGGACGATAAAATCAGCGAAAATATCCATCTGTACTGCCCCATTCATCCCATGACCATCCGCCTGCTCTCCCGTGTGGCAGAAAGCTATGCCGCCGCACAGCGCACGATGTTCCGTTTTATGAAAGATAAAGCCAATGCGGATGCAGGTTTTTGCGCCTATATCAAGCAGTATGGACCGGACGACCAGGCGTGCTGGTTGACTCCGGAATGGCTGTGGGATTATTTCTTTACACGGGAAAGTGACTTCAGTGATAAAGATACCAAAGCCGCTGAATTTATCCATCATTTTGAGGAAAGCCGGCATTTGGTTGACAGTGACGAGAACGCTTCCCGGCTGTTTAAGACCGCGTTGCTTTTGCTGGCAATTATGTCTTCTGCAAAGGGCTTATATGGCGGCAGACGGACAAACGGAGGAATTTCTGCTACGGTAGAATGTCTGGAAAACTGTCTGGCCGGTGTAATGGAAAAGGCACAGATTCATAACTTGCTGGATACGTTTGAAGACTGCAAAATCTTGCTTCGCGACGAGGCTGCAAACGGTGTTGTTCGGCTGCAATTGCCCTTCCGCGGCGGCAGCAGTGACGACTTCCGGATGCGTTATGAAGCAAATGATAAAAAGTACCTGCGCTATCAGATGTTTGCTAAAGACGGCGTATTTTCTTCTGAATTTGAAAAACGGGCTTCAGATGATAACGAGGCTATCACCAAGCGCATGAAGATATGTGTGTGCTGCGCGGAAACGACTTCTATTAAGAACCGTATGGAGGAAGTGCAGAAGGAACTGGATAAATTTCCCTATAAACTGGGCCTGCTGATTGTTACAGTTCGGGATGAAAATCAGTATCTTACCGCGCAGAGCGACCTGGCAAAACGCGCTGTGGAAGCAGATGAACCCCGGTTGACCATCGCTCTGATCAGGACGCCGTTCAGCGATGAGCAGCGCAAAAAGTGGCTCACCAGTCTGACAAGACAAGAGCAAGCCAGTGACGCCGGAAATACAGGCGATGCCAAACGATATGAACAGGAGGCCGCTGCAATTGTTGCGACCTGGGTCAGTGAAGCGGTCAGCGGCGGTAAAATCATTGCCTGGAATCGGGAGCAGGTGTTTAGCAATCAGTACGGTATGCTTCAACTGCGCAAAACCATCGAGACAAATGTCCTGCAAACGCTGTTTCCGTATGCACCGGAATCCATCATTATTACCAGCACAACGTATAGAGCTTGCAGTGACGCCGCGCCTTTGACAGGTATTACCCGTAAAAATAGCAGCCAACCGTTTAAGGGTATGCTGGAAAAACTGGCGGCAGAAGGTTTGCTGTCTCTAACAAATATAAATGACATGGCGGCGGCTAGTGGCAGTAAAGCGACCAAGTCTGTCGGCGAACTTGCAAAACTAATCCAAGAGGAAATGAATTCCGGACGCCGGGTAGTGTTGGGTGACCTTTGGGCGAAACTTCAGAAGCCTCCCTTTGGCTATTACAACACCATTGCCTGTGGAGTTCTGTTGGGGTATGTGTTCTCAAGCTACCAAAACAGCGCGTACAGTTGGACGGACAATATGCAGGGCACCCATGTTCTCGGCGAGGCAACTCTGAAAACCATGGTGTTGAATCTGTGCAAGGGCAATATGACTACGGATTATCTGTCTGCGGGAACTGTTACATTCCAGAACTTCCGGCAGTACGTGGCGAAAATCTTTGACTTGACCGAGGTTCAGGTAGCAAACGAAACAGAGTGCTGGCACAATATGCGTGAGGTTGTTACCAAAACAGGGTCTCCGTTCTGGGCATTGAAGTATTTGCCTGAGACGGCGTATGGAAGTACAGATTTCAGAGATGCCGCCATGCGGATTGTGGACAATATACAGCAGTTCATCGCGCAGGATGGTGACCGTGAGAATATTATGAGCACGGTAATTCAGCAATTCAACCGCCGGGGAAAGCTGCGGGAACTGCTGGCGAAGTCGTTTCAGGATAAAAATGCCATGAATGCGGCGTTCCGGGTCTTTTTATTCTCGGCGTCTCCGGAACTGGAAGCCATAGCCGGGAAGCTGTCCGTTCAGCCTGTAGAGTTGAGTGACAAACTGCACATGGTGATGCAGGACGCCATTTATACCTGGACGGAAGAGCAGGTAAAGGAAAAACTTACCGACGTTGTGAGTGAGTACAACTATCTGGACGCGCTGAATACAGCTCTCGGCAAGGTCTATCACAGCACAGAAGACGCGAAAAAGGATCTGGCCAATCTCTTCAAATTCCAACGGATTGCTATATCCGCCATCGAACGTCTTGAAAAGCCCTGGTATCCGGCGCTCCAGATTTTGTACCGGGTTTCCCGCAGCGGCGTGGCACATATGACCTTGGAAGAGCGTACTGCGGATATCACCGTGCTCCGGCAGCATGGCAAGGCGGCGATGGACTGTCTGGTGGATGGAAAACCGATTCTGGCAGATATTCTGAACGAGAAAAATATTGAGTGTACGCAGCAGGAATTGGACCTGGTATATGCAGGCTTGAAAGATATGTCCTGCGACAGCCGTTATTCCTATTTTGAGAAGGAACTGAATGCCCAAATCAGCCGAATCAGTCAGGCGCGGAACCGGATTTTCCTACAGGAGCGGTGGTATGCGCTGACTGGAAAAGAGAGTGTGAAGGCATGGTGTGCAGACCACGGCGCGCCTTTGGCCTGGATTGTTCCGAAGGAGTTCCGGAAGATGGTGTCAACGATTGTGGATGTGCAGCAGAACCGGCGTACTTTGGACCAGGATGTGCAGAACGCGATTCAAGCCTTGGATCAGTTGGACGCTGCGATTTTAACGAATGATGGAAAGATTTCGTCTGCCCTGCTTGCGATTGTCGGGAAAGAATATGCGGATATTTTTGAGGCAGAACGTGCATATATGCTGACAAAAGCAAAGATTGAAATCGGCATGAATGATATGAGCGCCTGGGATGCCGCGGATTTATCGGCATTGCAGAATATTTTGAAGAAAGCCTTGCAGGAAAAGGCGAAAAAAGAAAAATATGCGGTTGCCAAGGAGAAAGTAAATACAATGGATTCCGATGAACTGCGCCGCCGTATCGTAGATTTTATTAGCGCCCATCCGGAATACTGCGACGATTTTACGAAATAAGGGGGGAGAGCGCATGACCATTGAGCAGGTAGTTGAAATCCTGAAAGGCGAACAGCAGCATCAGGTTCCGGCGCGCTTTCCCTGTCGTGCAATCATGGTCAGGAATATCAGTCAGTATAATGAGCTGCTTTCCAGACTTCGGGAAATTATCGGCGCGGAACTGGTTTCCTCTGAAGAACTGTTTTCTTCCGCAGACCTGATGCCGCAGTATGAGAATTTGACAGACAGCAAGTATTGGAACCGCTGGGTGATTTTGCCCGGCGTCAGTGAATATTTGCGTCTTTTCAGCAAAAGTGAAGCGGAAGTGCCTAATTTTACAAATCTATGGAATTACCGTGCGCCGTCAGACAGTCTAGGCAGGATTCTGATACCGCTGTGGGGCTGCGCCGCTCAATGGCATGACCGCACCCTGCACCTTTCCGAAAGTCCCCGGCGAGCTGATGACTATTATGACTGCTCGGAGGAATCGGATGAAGATCAGAAGTTGGAAATTGTGGTACTTTCAGGCGCGTTTGAACAGCATACTTCTGGGCTGTCCAAGCAGACGGGCCGGATGTCTATTGGTCTGCGGGATTGGTATGATTACTGGCGTCACCCGGACCCTGAGATTTCCAGTCTGATTCTTTTAACGCGGAGACATTTTGGAATCCAGCCGGTAGAGGGGAATATTTCTGTCCGCGTCATACGTGATATGCTCTCTTTTGTCAGGGAAAGTCTGGCAGACGGGCAGGCGTTGACCGGCGAAAACTGCCCCGAAGAAGCCCTGGCGCTGCTGTTTTCATGTGCGCAGTCCGGAGCCAGTACGGATGCCGCGATCCTGTCTGCTTTGAACGCGCAGGCTTTTTCCGGCGCTGACATGATGGGCAGATGGAAGACGCTTACCATTGGGCAGCAGCAATTAGTCCTTCTATGGCTCCGTCTGCATCCAGATGAAAGCTACCTCTCTCACTGTGCGCAGAAAGCAGATAGCTATACCGCGCTCCCACAGCATATTCAGCACGATATTTTTGATTTGCGAGGCAGTCATTCCAACTGGGAATCCGAAAGTCAGGCGTTAATGGAAGCGCTGGACATACCGAAAGATTCTGCGTTTTTTGAAGGACTGAATTGCATTCCTGTATATGAAGAGCGCCTTCCCTATCTCTCGGACAAGACCAAAGAAGAACGGATATATCTGCTCCGATTGATTGGCCGTTGGATGCGGGAAGAGCCCGGGCAGATTCCATGCTGTACGATGCTGGAAACGGTCTATCCCGCGCTTTCCGCCTATCTGAACGGCACGTTGTACGATGAAGACCTGCGCGGATATTTTGCCTCGTATAAAACCCACAAGCTGGAAAATTCCCTCCCTCCAGATGAAGAGCTGTTCTTTGGAGGAATTCAGGCGGACAGTTATGATCATCGGTACAGTGTGTTAAGCGGCGTGTTGACTGAAAGCTGTATTGTTCTCTGGATTGACGCCCTTGGCGCGGAATGGCTGCCGCTGCTGCATTGGGCATTGTGTCAGAGCACAGAAGGCGTGGTCAGAAGCGCTGCGGCAGCACAGGCATCCCTGCCGTCAAAGACCGGTTTCAACAAGCACTGGGAGGATATGGATGTACCGCATAAAAAGATTGACCGTCTGGACAAGCTGGCTCATCAAGGAGTCATCGACGAACCGGACTATTATGCCTGTGTTGAAGAACAGATTGCTTTTGTGACAGGCATTCGGGAGACAGCAGAAGAGCTTCTGAAAACCTATCATCGGGTTGTGATTACGGGCGACCATGGTACAAGCCGTCTTGCAGCACGGTTCTTTCATGAGCGTGACGGCCTGCCGGTACCCCGGGGGGCGGAGATTGGCAGTCATGGGCGTTACTGCATTCTGCCAGATGGAGATTACAAAGCGCAGCCAGGTCAGATTATGGTTAAGGATGTTGAGGGAAAGCAGTACGCAGTATTTACCAGCTACGACCATTTTTCACAGCGCGGCTTTGCGGCAGGAACGGACGAGGAAAACCCCACTTATGGCGAAATCCACGGCGGTGCGGCTCCGGAAGAGGTATTGGTTCCGGTAGTGGTTTTTGAAGGAAAAAAAGAATTGCCGCTGACGGCCAAATGGCAGAAAAACCCGATTAAAATCATGGCAAAGCGAGCAAAGGCGGTCCTGGACTTCAGCCGTGCTGTAGAAGAACTGCAAGCAAAAATCGGTCCAGTGGACGGAGTATGCACGCCGGAGGATAACAAGAAACGATGGACGATTGTCTTTCGAGACATTGCACCTAAGATTCATCCGGTGACGATAGCGGCAGACGGGAAGCTGGTTCATATGGAGCCGTTGGAAATCCAGCCTGCTCTCGGCGGAGGGGAGGGCGACCTTCCATGAGAAAAAAACGGGTATGCTGTGATTGCGGCAAGGCGTTGAAAAAAGACGAGGTTGCTCTGTCCAGAAAGCTGATTGATGTAGATACAGAAGAGTTTTACTGCATATCCTGTCTGGCGGAATTTATCGGCTGCACAATACAGGACCTGCGGGAAAAGATTCAGGAATTCAAAGAGCAGGGCTGTACGCTGTTCCTGTGATGGGAGATCTATGATGCTTGAAGAGAAGATAAAAGAAATTTTCGCCGATATGGTGGTTTTGAAGGACCCCCAGCGCAGCGAATATTTCTCAAATTTGAGTATTCCTTCTTATATGCGCGACTGGCTGGTAATGAAGTTTTCCGATGACGAGGGAGACATAGATTATGACAGTGTGCGCCGGTATATCAAGCGATACATTCCGAACCGCGAGGACTTTGAACAGTATAAATTTCAGATGGTCAACGGAGAGACGGTCCAGTTTTTGGCACGGGTCCGGGTTTCGGTAGATGTCAAAAATGGGAAGACCATCTTTGAACTGCCCGATTTTGGCGGTACGCGGGGCGGGGCCGGAGGCGTTGTAGCGTTTGATGTAGCGGACGCCTGGCAGGATACGCTGCTTCGGGAGAGTGAGAATTGGGGAATCGTATCTCTTTCCTGGATGATGGAAGGGACCGCCGCAAGACCCAAAGGCGTGATTACCATGGTTGGATATAAGCCTTTCTGTCCGTACTTCATCGACCTTGATTTTTACCGTGACGCAAGGCGGGAGTTTACGGTTCAGGAATGGCTTGACGTGATTATCAGCGCGATTGATTATAACCCGGATGGGTATCGGAACCAGAACGGCGAAGTCAGCGAAACCGCAAAGCTGTATTTTTTACGCCGTCTGCTTCCTTTTGTGGAAAAGCGTGTAAATTTGATTGAACTGGCCCCAAAGGGAACCGGAAAGAGCTATGTATATGAAAAAATCAGCAAACGCGGCTGGCTGATCAGCGGGGGAACAGTATCCCGTGCGTCGCTGATTTATGACAATGCCAGAAAGACCGGCGGACTTCTGACGCGCTTTGATTTTGTAGGCTTTGACGAGGTGCAGTCGATTACCTTTGAGCAGCCCGGACAGATTCAGCAGGCGTTGAAACACTACATGGAGTTCGGAGAAATCAAGGGTTTTGACGCTGCTTTGACTGCCGGCGCGGGTGTGATTGTTTTGGGCAATATCAACGCGGACCGGTTTGACATCAACAAGAATATGGTGGAGCATATCAGCGAAGTATTTGGGGAATCCGCCACACTGGACCGGTTTCATGGCTTTATCCCCGGCTGGGAGATTCCGCGGATGACAACGGGGCTGATTGCAAAGGGCTGGGCCATCAATACGGAGTATTTTGCGGAAGTCATGCACGCCCTGCGGGATGATTTGAGCTATGCGGCAATTGTTGAGGAACTGCTTGAATATCCATCCAACGCAGATAAACGGCATATGACGGCAATCAAACGTCTTTGCACGGCGTTTTTGAAGCTGCTGTTTCCACACGTGCAGTCAGTGGAAGAGATAGACAGGCAGGATTTTGTGAAGTATTGCCTGAAACCGGCCATAGATATGCGCGCTGTGATTTATAAGCAGCTCTGCATGATTGACCCCAAAGAGTATGACGTTCCCAGCAAACAGATTCCCGATGTATCCTGCAAATAACGTGTTTTGGTGATGTTTTTATGATATACGCAGACCATGCCGCAACGACCAGACTGTCTCCAAAAGCGCTGGAAGCAATGCGTCCCTGGCTGGAAGAGGAATACGCGAATCCTTCCACCCTTTACAGCTTTTCCCGCAATGCCCGCAGAGCTGTTTCGGAAGCCAGAGAGAAGATTGCGTCGGCGATTGGAGCCAATGCGGATGAGATTTATTTTACCTCCGGCGGGACGGAAGCGGATAACTGGGCTTTGAAGAGCATAGCTTTCCGGCAGCCAAACCAGAGGGGCCGTATTATAACCAGCGCGGTGGAACATCATGCCATATTGAATACGTGCGCTTTTCTGGAACGCATAGGCTTTGAAGTGACGTATCTTCCTGTCGACCGGCATGGTATCGTTTCCTGTAAAGACCTGGCAGACGCATTGATAAAAGGTACCGTTTTGGTTTCTGTTATGACCGCGAATAACGAACTCGGAACGATAGAACCGATTGCGGAATTGGCAGAAGCCGCCCGCCAATACAACGTGCTTTTTCATACGGACGCAGTGCAGGCAGTAGGGCATATTCCTGTAAATGTTGAAAAATTGGGTGTAGATTTGCTGTCGGCCTCTGCGCATAAATTCAACGGCCCAAAGGGAATCGGTTTTCTGTATATCCGAAAAGGCACGGCAATTGAGGCATTCATACACGGCGGCGGACAGGAAAAGGGAATGCGTTCCGGCACAGAAAATATAGCTGGCATTGTGGGCATGGCGGCTGCTTTGGAAGAACATCTGGAAACGATGATAGAAGACGCTGTTCAATGCGAAAGACTGCGTGCAAAGCTGATTGATTTACTACGGAAAGCGGGTCTCGATTTTGTTATAAACAGCGGCGAGTCTCATATTCCCGGCAGTTTATCGATATCATTCCGCGGAGCAGAAGGGGAGATGTTGCTTCACAGGCTGGATTTGATGGGAATTGCAATTGCTGTCGGGTCGGCCTGCAATGCAAAAGAAACTAAGTTATCTCATGTTATCCAAGCAATTCAGATACCCGAGGAATATCGAAACGGGACTGTTCGCATCACGTTGGGAGCAGATAATGATGACAGGCAAATAGAAGAGATTGCAAGCGGTTTGAACAGGATTTTTGCCCGCTAGAATTTCGTAAATGGCCGTTCAATCAGATACATTTCGGGGAAGTTCGCCACGACTTTTGATAAAACGAACGAGCCAAGATTTGCATACGACACAGCGCCGACAGGAGCCGGATTGGGTAGAACGGCAAATTTTTAGTGCGTTCGCAGGTTCAAATAAAAAAGAATGGTGATTTTCGCGACACAAGAATGAAATACAGCAGCGACAAACTGACACCTGTCGTTTTGCCGAAACTGGAAGAACTGCTCCTGCCGCATAGTTGGGAGCAGTTTTTTGCGTCCAAAAGAGGTATAAGAAACGAGTCAGAAACAGAAAATACTTCCATCCAAAATCAAAGAAAGGACGGACGCCAGACATTGGAAATCAACGTCCACGACGAACAGAAGCAGGTAGACATCTGGCTCACAAATCAGGAACAGACGGACCAGCTTGCACAGATGAAACTGAAAGCACAGTACCGCAAATATACCGAGAAGCACTATATGGTAGCCGTGTTCTTCTCCGGAAACCAGAACCTGACAGAAGAAACCAGCGCGCTGCTCCGCTACAACCGCAGGCGAACCGCAGAATGGGAGGTCCAGCGGGAACAGGAAGCGGGGGAGTGCAGATAAAGAGCGCGGGACTGTATCTCTTTTCAAGTTGCTTTTCTCCGTGAAAGCTGATACAATGTTATCTGTAATAAAGACGGGCGATTTTTGTATTGATTGGAGGAAGCAGTGAAACAAGAACAGAATCAAAAGGGCGAAATACTGCGCTGCAACAGCGGAGGGGAGAAGGAATTTGTCAGCCTGATTTTCAAAGATAAGAATTTTTGGCTGACTCAGAAGGCCATAAGCGAACAATTTGGCTGTTCAATCGACAACATTTCGCTGCACTTGAAAAACATTGCGGAACTGATGGCAGAAGACGAGCGGCTGATGAGTATGCAGAAGACGGGCCGCTTTCTGACAGGCGAGCAGCGGAACGTACTGGAAGGAAAGGGAAGCGTTTCTCACAAAGCGGCGGTGAGCAGCATTTACGACACATTCGGCAAAAGACAGGACGCGGCGTATATTTCGGAGGTTGACCGTCAGGCAGCAAACGATCTGAAAGGCGAGACAGATGATTGAACATTACAACATTGCAGGTTACTGCCGCATTTCGGTAGACGAGGAGCTGGACCGGGACAACACGTCCATAGAGAACCAAAAGGCCATCATAGCGGATTATGTACGGCAGAGATTTCCGGACAGCGACCTGACCTTCTACGAGGACCGGGACCGTTCCGGCTATACGTTCGACCAGCGGCCCGGCTACCAGTCCATGCGGCGGGAGCTGGTAAGCCACAAAAAGGACATTCTGATTATCAAGGACTTCTCCCGCTTCTCCCGCCGGAACAGCCGGGGTCTGGTAGAGCTTGAGGACCTCCGGGATGCGGGCGTACGGATCATCTCCATCGGGGAGAACGTGGACTTCCCCAACGATGACGACTGGCTGAAAATTCAGTTTACATTCATCATCAACGAAATGCCCATCACGGACACCAGCAAAAAGGTAAAGACGGTCATCAAGCGCCGCCAGCAGGACGGGAAATGGATCTGCGCCGCGCCCTACGGGTACATTGTAAACAAGCGGCAGGAGTTCGAGGCAGTGCCCACGGAGGCGGAGGTAGTCCGAAGGATATTCCAGCTCTACATGGACGGCTGGGGCTACAAGAAAATAGCCAACCAGCTCACCAGCGAAGGCGTACCCACTCCCCGCATGGCCGAACGGGACCGGAAAGAAGCCGCCGGGGAAGAGTACCGCCGGAAGGTCAAACCCGCCTGGGCCATTGTGACGGTACAGGGGATATTGGACAACGACTTCTATATAGGGACGCTGCGTCAGGGAAAGTACGCCAGGAAAAAGATCAACGGCCGGGACATCCGCCAGGACGAACGGGAGCAGGTTGTGATAGAGCGCCATCATCAGGAAATCATAGACTACCGCACGTTTGCCGCGGTGAAAGCCCTCCGGGAGAGCCGGACGACCTCCCATTACCGAGGCCGGAAGAAGTATGACAACGTATATTCCGGCTTTCTGGAATGCGGCGACTGCGGTTCTCCCATGTTTGCCATGAGCCGCCGGGACATCAAGGACGCCTACCGCTGCGGGGAGTACCACAAGCGGGGTCTGAAAGCCTGTACCAGCCATCATATCCGGACAGACAAGCTGGATGAGCTGCTGAAAATCTACATCCGGAAAATCAAGGAAAACTCTGCTGTTATGCTGGACCGGCTGAATGAGGACCTGGCCAAAGAAGAGGAAGACGTAGCGGAAACCGAGCAGACGGCGGCGAATCTGGAAGCGGTGCTGACGGACTTGCAGGAAGAGCTGAAGGCCACGAAACGACAGCGCGTCCGGGATATCATGAAGCATCCGGAGCAGGAAGAGGCGCTGGAGGAAACCTATGAGGAACTGGAAAACGACCTGCTCCGCCGGATGGAAGGGATTCAGAATCAGATTGCCATGACTGCGGACAAGCGGAACACCATCATACAGGTAAACCGTGCGGCAAAGACGGCGCTGGAGGTTTTCGACGACATTCTGAACAAGCCCAGGCTGGACCGGAATGATCTTCAGCTCATCATACAAAAGATCAGGGTATATGAGGATCATGTTGAAGTCCTGCTGAAAAGCGACATAGACGCCCTTCTCCATTCGGACCCGCTGGAAGACGACGGACCGGCAATTGCGGCCATATCTCCCTGCCGGATTCCTCTGGAAGTTCCGAAGAAGCCCTATGAATTCCAGATAGTACAGGAAAGCGGCCATCGGAAGGACAAAGTCTTCACTGTCAAAGTTATCAGTAATGGGGACCCGCTGGAGATTTACACGAGCCGTGACGGGGAGGTTATTTTCAAGAAGTATTCCCTGTTAGGCGGGGTAGAGGACTTTGCGGGCCAGCTTTGCGAGACGATGAGCCGTTCGACGGGCAGCATCTGCGCGGTAACGGACCGGGACACAGTGATTTCGGTGGCAGGGGGAGGCAAACGGGAGCTTCTGGGCAAACGGATCACGCCGGAGCTGGAGCAGGTTATGGAAAGCCGCCGGATCTACCAATATGACGGAGAAAGCCAGCCAATAGGGGTAACGGACGGCGCGGAGAAGCTGATGACGAACATTGCGGCGCCGATTCTGTCGGAAGGCGACCTGCTGGGGCTGGTGCTGTTTATAGGGACGAACCCGGGTCCCGCGGCAGGGGAAGCGGAATACAAGCTGGCCCAGACGATTGCGGCGTTTCTTGGACGGCATCTGGAGAGCTGAAAAAAGACAAGAGGCGTACCTGTCGACCGGGTACGTCTCTCAGTTTATATCAACGGAACAAATTGAACCGCGTTCAGGGATTCAGGTACTCCTCAAGGCAAAGCCCGGCGGACATGATTGCCTGTGCCGCGTCTTTGCCCACATAACGGTAATGCCAAGGTTCGTAGCCCACGCCGGTGATATTGCTCTTTTCCGTGGGATACCGAAGGATAAAGCCGTACTCCGCGCAATGGTTCATCAGCCACTTTTGCACAGGCCGTTCCTCCTGGGCGCGGTCCAAGAGCTGGTATTCCGTATCCACGATATCCACGGCCAAACCCATCTGATGCTCGCTGGTTCCGGGCCGGGCGACCCAATACGCGGCCTGTTCTTCCGCCCTGGCCTGTGAACTGCCCTCCGCGAGATACGACTGGACTTTTTTCTGAAACAGCTCCGACTGCTTGTCCCACGACCGGAAGGACGAGCAGATCAACGGCTGGAATCCCTCGGCGCGGGCGGCGTCCATCATGGCCTGCAAGTCAGGATAAGCCCGTTTGTCGATGGCATGACCATTTTTCAGCTGTGTCAGTTCCGGCGCGGCGAAGTTTTCCGGCAGGGGATTCTCGCCGTTGACCAAGCGAAGCATCCAGCTGTCGTTTTTCCCGGAATCCCCGCTGTCTTTCCCGACCCGGACAGCGCCGATCACGTCAAGGGTCTGCACCGGGTCCTGTTGGCTGTTCAAGGCGTTCTGTCCATTGTTCTCCCCCGAATTCCCGCTGTTTTTCCCGAACTGAGCGGCTCCAATCATATCAAAGGTCCGCACCGGCTCCTGTTCGTCGTCCGTGAAGTTCAAGTCGTTCTGTTCCATGGGCGGCGTATCGTAGGCGAGGGCGTGTCCCAAAAAGAAGCCGCAAAGGAAGATTGCCAGGCCCAGGACGGCAAACGGCAGAAGAGAGGACCGTCTGCGCCGGGCTCTGCGGGACTGCGGAGGCTTTCGGGAACGGGGCCGGGTTTCGGTATCCCAGCGTTCGGGGGGCGCGACGCGGTACTCACGGTCCAGGGTGATTTCCCGGACGGTACAGGAACGACCAGACTGCATCATAGAAACAGCTCCTTTACAATGAATTCTGTTCACATGATACAGGGCCAGTCCATCAAACTCGCCGCATTTTTGCATCAAAAAGGCATCAGAATAAGAAAATGGCAGAAAAATCAGTTTTCCCCTTGTTAAAGAGTGGGAACTGTGATAAGATAATCTTACCTCCTTTAGGATTGAGATGACTTATTGATTCAAGGAGCGGGTACACTGTCGGGAGCGATTCCGGCGGTGTACTCTTTTTTGCGTCTAACGGTCAGAGTCCACAGGCCCTCCTGACGCGGCTATGGAAATGTGATCGTCCTGGGCCATCTGATCCAGCAGTTCCCAGTCGACCTGCGGCGTAATGAACAGGCCGTCATAGAAGAAGGACTGGACGAAATACTGGGCCTGGATTTCGGGCAGGCTGAACACCGAAATAATCCCCTTTTCATACGTCTTTTCCGTATACGTCAAGCCCAGCCCGTCCAGGAAGAGCCGTCCGATTTCCAGGGAATTGGCGTTAGAGAACTTCCCCATATTCCAGCCATTGAGTTCCAGGGAAAGCATCTGTCCCGTCTCTCCATCCAGAACAAGCTGGAAGTAGGCGCCCAGATCGACATTGAAAGCGTTCATATTCAGAAAGGAAGCGCTGGAGAGGTCCGACTGATTCCGGAGATAGACGCGGCTTCCGCTGAACTCGCCTATACTTTCCGCCAGCATTTCCGGCAGAATACCGGCGTCAGAAAGGCGTTGAAGTTCCTTCCTGACCTGCGCGGCGGCTTCTTCCAGGGCGGCGGCCTCAAGGTACTGGTCCATGATGGTCAGCGCGTCTGGGACGGACCGCATCTGGGCCAGCAGACGGATACGCCCCGGCAGATCAGGGACTTTGGCGGGGAAATTGCTGTCCTCTTGAAGCTCCTCGCAGTGAACGACTCCCGTCAGCCTGCTGTCCTCCCGGAGGGAAAGCCGCAGGGGAAGCAAGGCCAATCCCAGGGCAATCAGGCAGGTCAGCAGGGGGAACAGCCAGTTTTTCCAATCTCTCATAAGCCCTCTCCCTTCAGATGGACGGTCACCTGGGTTCCCTGCCCCTCGCGGCTTTCGATTTCCAGCCTGCCGCCGTGGAGGTCGACAATCCGGGCGCAGAGGGCCAATCCCAGACCCGCGCCGCCCTGAGCCCTTGCCCTGGACTTATCCACCATATAAAACGCCTCCGTCACCCGTCCCAGCTCCTGTTCCGGAATCCCCTTCCCGGTATCGCGGACAGTAATTTTACACCCGCCCTCTTCCGGCAAGCCCTCCAGCAGGACAGAGCCGCCGTTTTCCATAGCTTTCCGGGCGTTGTCCAGCAGGTTCAGGCAGACGGTTTCCATCAGATCCGGTTCCAGCAGGGCCTTGACGGGTTTGGCGCGGACGGTAAGCCGAATACCCTCCCGTTCCAGCGCCGGACGGAAGGCCCCGTCCACCCGCTGGAGGAACACGTCCAAGGGGACCTCACGGAGGGGGAAATCGTGGCGGTCCAGGACGATCAAATCCATCAGTTTCCGGCTGAGGGCTTCCAAGCGGCGGCCCTCGCTGAAGATATAGCCCGCGTTTTCCCGCACCTGGGATTCCGTCATAGGCCGTGACCGCAGCAGGTCCGCGTAACCGATGATAGAGGTAAGGGGGGTTTTGATCTCATGGGCAAAGCTGCCGATAAAATCCTCCTGACGCCGCGCGGCCTCCTGCAATTCCAGGACCTGACGCCGGATACGGTTTGACATGACGTTGAAATCAACGGAGAGGCGTCCCAGCTCGTCGTCCCGGTCCACGGTCACCCGCTGATCCAGCTCTCCCGCGGCCATACGCCGGGTAGCGTCAGAGAGGCGGCTCAGGGGTCGCAGGAGCATTGCGGACGCGGACAGGGACAAAACGCCCACCGCCGCTGTCAGCACCAGCATCAAGGCGAAGAAGCTCTGATACTGTGCGGAGCGGTCAGAGAACAAGCTGGAGACTTCCCGGCAGTTTTCCAGGTAGAGCACGCCGTCCTCCAGGCGAAGGGGGCTTGCGGCATGAAGGTAGATGCGCCCGTCCCCCAGCGGCTCCATGACCCAACCCCGCTGGCCCTCGGAGAGGGAGGAGGTCAGAAACCCGGAGGCCACCGGAATCACGCCGCTGCCGCCCAAAGCCCGCCCGGACCCGTCGCTCAGCCGGAAGGACACCGGACCCCGCCCTGTGTTGATGCTGATGCCGCCCGCAGCCCTGGCCAATTCCTCCCGGCTGTACAGGGGATTGAAGGTCAGCTCCTGGGCCAAGGCGTAACGGAGCAGATCATTTTCCTCATAGAGCGCGGAGACTTCCCGTTCCAGTCCGTTGCGGAATTGGGCGTCAATCAGGGCATAGCCGCCCGCGGAGCAGGCCAGGGCTGTAATCAGGACCATACTGCAAAAGAGCTTCCAGAAGAGTTTCACTTTCCCACTTCCTTCTTTATAGGAATGCCCATATTTTGGTTCTGCTCAGATTTCCAGCCGGTAGCCTACTTTATAGACGGCCACCAGACGCTTTTCCAGGCCCAGCTTTTTGCGCATCCGCTGGATATGGAGGTCTACCGTCCGGCTGTCCCCCAGGAATTCCTCACCCCAGACCCGCTCATAGATACGGTCCCGATAGAGGGCGATATTTTTATTCTGGACAAAGAGCAGCAGCAAATCGTATTCCTTAGCGGTCAAGGGGACAGGCAGGCCATTTTTCCGGACCAGACGGCTGGCGGTGTCGATCTCGATATCCGGCGGCAGGGACAGGACCCGTCCGGTTTTCCCGCAGCGCCGCAGAACGGTTTCCACCCTGGCCAGCAGCTCCATCAGTTCGAAGGGCTTCACGATGTAATCCTCGGCTCCCAGACGCAGGCCCTTCACCTTGTCTTCCAGCTGTCCCTTTGCGGTAAGGAAGATCACGGGCACATCCAGGCTCTTGCAGTATTCCAGCAGTTCATAGCCATTGGCCTTGGGAAGCATGATGTCCAGCAGGGCCAGATCGAAGGGTTCTGCTTCCAGGGCGTCCGCGGCAGTCTGACCGTCCGGCGTCCAGAGGCAGCGATAGCCCGCGTCCTCCAGAGCCGTCCGGATCAGGTTGCCGATAGGGGCCTCGTCCTCTGCGATCAGAATTTTGTTCATCCCGTATGTCACCGCCGTTTCAAAAGAGAATTCCCGTTACACGATGGTACAACGGGATTCCATCAGAATTGCATCAAAAAAACCGGAACCGCCCAAAGGAAAGCGGTCCCGGTATGAAAGCCTGATGTTCAGTCACCCATAGGCGCGCCGCAGTGGGGACAGAATTTGCTGTCGGACTCCGCGCCGCAGATGGGGCACTTTTTACCAGAGGGGGCCTCGTCCTCCCCGGCGGGCTCCTCCCGGATAGGCTTACTGGCTTCCAGCTCGGCGATTCTGGCCTTGGACGCGTTGATGGCTTCCACAATGGCCTGTACCGCCTCAGGGATTTCGCCCTCGTACTCGTTTACGAACCACTCGCCCACAGCCCGGTAATTTTTCTCGATTTCCTTCTGCTCGCCGGCGATGGCCACGTTGATCTTTACCAGCTCCGCAGCGTCCTTGGTTTTATCAGCGGCCATATTTGCCACAGATTTTGCTTTCTTGGTCAGTTCATCGATAGAAAACGCCATGATTGTATCCCCTTTCAAAATTGAAGCCTTTTCCCGGGCTCTTCTGTAGGGTAGTATACCGCATTTTTCTGCCGAACGCAACCAAATTCGCAGGATGTTCACATATCGTTTTCAATATCGTGTCCTGTCACCCGGATATCAGTCCTCACCGATCCTGTTCCGCCTTGAGCACCGCCCCGGTCTGGCCGTCGATTTCGTACTCATATTCTATTCCATTGCAGTCAAATTCGATTTGGTAGATACACCGTCCGTCGTCCCAATCGGTTTCACACTGGTACGCGGAGGGACTGCTGACCCCGGCGTGATGCAGGGCAGCGGAGCGGGCGTCGTCAGCGGAGATGCAGTCGGAGCCATGATGGTGGGTCTCGCTGTGGCGGCTGTACTCGTCTGACGCGTCGTGTTCTGCCTTGAGGATAGAGCCGTCCCAGGCGCTGATTTTGTATTCATATTCGATCTGCCCGGCCCAGAATTCCATCTCATAAACGCCGTCGTCCAGTTTGATTTCCAATCCGTAGACGTCGGCGGCCTGGACCCCGGCATGGGCATAGGCGATGGCTTCCGCGTCCGCCTGACCGATGGGTCCCGCGGTGCTGGCAGGCGGAGGCGTTACAGAAGGCGCTGGGACCTCGCCGCTGGCATTCTCGTAAACGTCCAGGGGCATGGAGATGCGGAGCACATTGGACAGGCCCTCCAGGATTTCGCCGGAGTAAGCGTCCACTTTGTACTCGAACTTCCCAAGACCGTATACAGAAAGTTCGATTTCATAGCAGGCGGGAATCTCGTCCAATTCCGGCTCGCCCTTCCAGGTGGTGGAATTGAGTTCCAGGGTCCCGGCGTACTGTTCAGCGGCGGCGGCGGCGTTTCCAAGACCGATGGGCATCCCGGGCGCGCCAGCCTGCCGGAGCTGCCAGAGTTCCTCCACGGACAGCGCGGCAAGGCTCTCGAAGTCCAGATCGCCGTTCAAAGCCTGAATATCCTGAATCAGCGCGGTTTTGCCCACGGAGAGGCCGGAATTCAGATTTGCCGCTTCACTTCCCGCGTCGCAGGTCACCACCTGGCTATGCACCACGGTGTTTTGCAGGGCCGCGCCGATGGAGGTATTCAGCAGATTTTCCAGTCTCTGTGCTCTCTGGGAATCTTGGTCCTCCACGGAAATCAGAATAGCGGCTCCAGGGTCCTCAAAGTAACCGTGCTGGAGCATAGAGCCGACCACTGCGTTCACGGCCAAGGTCAGCGGCGTGCCCTGCAAATCCATACCCTCCAGGACTTCCCAACCCTCCTTGTTGAGCGGATCGGCGGAGAGGACCTGTTCTTTCCGGTTCACCTGCATCTGGATACTGGGATTCACGTCCAGGGACACCACGGAGGCCACGGTATGCCCATACTGCCAATTCCGGAAGCCCACGAAGGCCAGCAGAGCCAGTACCGCCGCGGCCGCCATGGGAAGCCACCGGAAGGGCCGTCTGGGATTCTGCGCAGGCCAGGGGGTCAGGTCGCCGTCCTTCTGAGGCGCGTCCAGAACCGCGTCCAGATCGTTGGGAGCGGCGTGATCCACCGCGTTTCGGAGACGGCGTTCGATATCGTTTCTGTTCTCGTTCATGACTCCATTCCTTTCTCCCGTAATTTTTTCAGCGCCCGGTTATACTTTGCCAGCACGGTGCCCAGAGGAACCCGAAGCTGCGCGGCAATTTCCCGGTGCTTCAATCCCCAGAGGGCATGAAGGATTACGATCTGCCGCTCCTCCTGGCTCAGGGAATCCAGCAGTGTTTCCAGCAGCAGGCGGTCTTCCAGGGTCACGGCGTTTCCCCAGCCGGGTTCCAAGGCCCTGCAAGCCGCGCCGCCGTCCAGGTCCCCCGGGGGGAGGGCGTTTGCGTGCCGTCGCCGCAGGCAGTCCAAGGCCAGATTCCGGGTTACGGTCAGCAGCCAGGCCATAGGCTTCCCCTCCGGACGATACGCCCCCTGCCAGAGCCGCACGTAGACCTCCTGCATCACATCCTCCGCGTCCTGACGGTTCTTCACGATTGACAGCGCAAGACCATAGACCGCCGTCCGGGTCCGGGCATACAGCGCGGCCAACGACTCCCGCTCTCCCCCCGACGCCAGTATCAATGCTGTTTCCAGTTCTCCGCATCCTTCACAGTTCATGGTCTTCCCTCCCGTCTCTGTCTGTATCAACGTTTTTCCCGCTGGTTTTATTGCCTTGTCCGCGAAAAAATTTGCCGGAAAGCGAGGAATCCTGAATTTCTGACAATTTGCTGTATGATTTTCACATAGAACGCGCCGGAAATTGACGTATGTACAGCAATTATCAACAATCGGAGGCCGGACGAATTACGCAGAATCACGAAAAGCCAAGAACGGGCGAAAAAAATCCCGGACTTTGGCGACCCCCTCCCATTTGGTTTGGGAATGTGATAGAATAAGGACAGCCGCGGGGGATTGAAAAAGGAAGCGCGGCTGAAAGAGATAAGGAGGAATTGCGGTGAAACGAACTGCTGGGATATTGATGCCGGTATTCAGTCTTCCGTCGAGGTATGGGATCGGCTGTTTTTCCAAGAGCGCGTATGACTTTGTGGACTGGCTCCGGGGGGCGGGGCAGACGTACTGGCAGATTTTGCCTCTGTGCCCAACGAGCTTTGGAGACTCGCCGTATCAATCGTTCTCCACGTTTGCGGGCAGTCCGTACTATATCAGTCTGGAATCGCTGATTGAGGAAGGAGTGCTGAGGGAATCGGACTGTGCGGCGGCGGATTTTGGAACGAGTGCGACACGTTCGCATACAAACACTACTCCACAGGGAATAAAGCTCTGTGGGC
>CAJTMG010000031.1 GCA_910577405.1 uncultured Oscillibacter sp.
GGCATGGTGATTTTGCCAACGCCGATTAGAGCACCGCCGTTTTTGTACATCATGTAATCTACATGACCATTGGGGTAAATCATGCTGTATCCCTCCTTACGCCGTCAACGCCGCTTCCACATAGGAAACATCGTATTCCAGAATGAAATCAATTCGCTGAGCAGGAACCGGCGGCGCGTTGTAGACATGCAGGGTAATATGGCCCGCCAGCAGACTGGTCAGGGGATTTTCCTCCGCCAGCAGTTCGCACCGCGCGCCGTACAGGTATCCGGACCCGCACAGGCCGCCCAGCCAGATGTTACAGGTCTGCAAGATGGAATCCCGGAGAGTGACAGTCAGGGGCTTGTCCTGTTTGGGCCAGAAAGTGCGAATCAAGGTATTCCCGATATAGTCGAACATCCGGGAAACGGGAATGAACTGGTCCTTCACGTCTGTGTTGCCGGGGAAACAGGCCGTGTAGTTGCCTTTTGCCACCCAGCCGCTGTCCATGAAGTTCACAGCCGTTACAACGCCCCAGTCGCCGGAAACCATCTCTACTTGCGGCCACGTCAGATTTACCGGCGTGCCGTCAGCCAGACAGCAGGCGTCCATTTTCAGATTCTTGTTGGAGGGACTTTCGTAGGGCACGCCACGGTTTTCGCCGTCCACACTGGCCATCAGGCCGCAGAGCTGCGTCGACAGATGGAACATGTAATCTCCCAGCTTCACCATGGGCCAGCAGAGAATCTGGTCCACATCTACAAAGCTGTTTTTGTTCTTGTAGCCGGAGAGCTGGGAATATTCCGTAACGCCCTCCGCGCTGCTGTCCGCGTCAATGACAGCCTTGCCCCGGAACAGACCGCTGATTGCAGAAGCCTTGGTCGCCATTACCGCCGCAACGACCGTGTTGTGGGACCAGCCAGGGGCGCAGATCAGGTCCGGCACGGTTCCGACTACGGTCATGGCCGCATCCACCTGTCCCACGCCGTCCACCACGTCGGCCACTGTTGCGGTTTCGGGGGTCACAGCGTCGTAACCAATATTCAGAGACACAGCGTCATAGGCCGCGCCGCCCTCCAGCAGTTCCACAATGCAGACATAGGTGTCGGTATCGTCCCGGTCGTAGAACACGCTGTAATCCGTATCCCGTTCCAGCGTAACCGTCTGGCCCTCTTCGCTTCCGCTGGCCGTCACTGTCAGCGTACCGGCAATGGCGGCAATAGGTAAAACGGCCTGATGGCTGACCACGGGGAAGTCTTTCGGTTCCACCGTCTTCTTCATTGTTGCCGGGTCGAGAACATTACAGAAGACCACAGGCTGACAACCGAAGAGCTGAAAATGGGAGTACATGAATTCGCAGAGCGTGTAGTTCTTCCAATCATAGGAGAATCCCAGCTTTTCTACGGCCTCGTCCCAGCTCGTTGCCAGAACGGGGCTATTGGACGCAGCAGGTTTGCTGGCCGTATGGACTGGCGCGGTCCCTACCACAAAGGGGATTCCGACCTTTGCCACATTCGGCGTGCTTACCGATGTGGCCTGTTCATAGACGTGTACGCCAAGAGTTGCCATATTGGGTTACCTCCTTACTTCACAACCACGCTGATAACGTGGTCCATGTTGTAGATACCAACCCACGACCCATCTTTCTTGACAATGAAGACCTTGCCGTCATAGGCGTAATCGTCCCACTCACCTTTGTTCGCTTCCCACGCAGCAGAGTGACCGTTTTTGAACGTGATTTCGATGGTGTTATAGTTTTTCATCTGGCACCCCTCACTTTCCCGCTAGCTTCCGATAGTTGGCGTACAGAGCGTTGCCGGGGGTCTTCACCTTCAGCCGTACAGTCGGGAGCGTGTCACCGGAGACAATCAGCGTCTTTACCAGCGGATACCGTTCAATCGCGGCGGCAGCAGTCCGGATGGCATTTTCCCGACCGCCCCGGAAGATGGCCCCAGTCTGGATAAGGCCCTTGATATTCGGCCCGATGTAAATATAGAAGCCAGACTGATTGACTTCCGGCGCGGCGGCAGATTTCATCGTACCGGGAACCGGCGCGGATTCCGTCACACCGTCAACCGGCGTTTCAATGGTTTTCTTTGCCATTCTGATTCATTCCTTTCAATTTTCTCGTTTCCTCCAAATGCGCCGGGTACGGGTCCCGGGGCGGCATTCCGTGAACGACCCGGTCAGACGCCAGACGCTTCACCGGAGGGATATTCCAGGTGGAAATCATTTCGCCCAGATAAAACGGAGACTTGGCCACCTGCGCCGGGTTGCCGGGATATACCAGCGTTTCCATTCCGGCGTCCAGGTCAAGCATAAACTGCCCCCCGATTACAACTTCCTCCAGAAGCGCAATCCGAAGCTGTTCCATCAGCGTCAGCAGCGCCAGCCGCCCCTGCTGTTCATCCCTGTGATACACGCAGAAGCAGGTCCGGACGACTGTGGACGCAAGCAGACGTTTTCCCGTTCGCGGGTCTGGTTCCAGTTTGTCTTTCCCGGTGACGATTTCGTGAGTGATAAAAGGCGCTTTCCGGGCATAGGAGCGAAGTTCCGGCAGGCAGGGAGTGTAGACGGCCACGGCCCGGTCAGGCGGCGGAAACTCGTCCTCTTCCCTCGGCTGGACCGGAAGCCGGAGATCTTTGATGTACGTTTCCGTGAACTCCTTCAGACATTCCAGCAAGATAACCTTAGTCACAGTCTCACCTCATATAGCCGCTCAGAATAGCGAGAACAGCATGGTCCAGATCCTTCTCAAAGGACTGCATCGCGTCTTCCGCCAGCTTCTTTTCCACGTCCTCATGACCTAGCATCTGCGGGACGGAGGGGCCGAACAGCTCTTCAATCTCGTCCTTATCGTTAGAGGTCATGCCGCCGGTCCGCTCGAAAATACCCAGGTGCCCGGTGCTGCCCATTCTGGCTACAAACGCCCGCTCAAAGGTATACGGAGACGTGCTTTTCAGAACGTGCCCGGCGGCGGCGACACTGGGATACATCAGCCGCCAGCGGTCGTCGCCCTTCATGACAGGTGCGCGGCCGCTGGTGTCTTTGGTAGGCTGATGGGGCGACGCGCCGTCGAAACGGAACAGCGGAATACGGGCTCCGCCGAAACGGACGAAAGCCTGTACTCCGCTGTCATATGAGTAAGTAATCCGGACGTTCTCGTTCTCCCGGATGTTGGCGGCGGAAATGGCGTACCGTTCCCGGACCGCTTTCACATTGGAGCTTTGCAGTCTCTTGGCGGCTTTGCTGATTGCGCTGCGCACCGCCTTTTCGATACCGCCCTCCATACCGGCCAGCAGTCTCGCGGCGCGGTCCACAGCCTCCTGACCAGCAACGGACAACTGTATCCCAGCAAAGCCGTTGGTGTCCCTTGGTCCGAGATATTCGCCGCCGCCGACATGTACACGGGCTTCCCGGCTGACGTCGCTTTCAATCACTGCGCCATCGCCTCCAATTCCACGTGCAGCATCCCCATATGGCTGGTGGATGCCACCACATAATATTTCTGAAAGAATTTCCCGCCTTCGCGTGTGGTAATTTCCAAGCCAGCCCCCTGTTTGGGAACTTTACCGCCAAGGTCCTCCTGCGCACAGTAGAGGGTGGCGGTTATCATATGGAGGCCCCGGATATGGTCGTCAGCAAGCCGGTCACGCTTCTCCTGCACAGGGCCTTCCAGCACGACAGGGATGTCCGGATATTCTTCTCCGTCATACCGGATGGTACGCGTTTCCGCAAATTCATTGGTATTCAGAAATACCTTCCGGACATCCCGCGCAACCATGTCCTTGAATTTACTCACTGCACAATATCCCCGGCGTCGCCCGTCAGGTCAGGCGGAATATCGTCGTCATCGCCGGCCTGTACCTCCACTTCAGTCAGCAGCGCGGCGATTTCTCCCTTGTTGCGGCATTTGCTGACGTCTACAGTCAGGTCCGCAGCCAGCTGTTCCATCTCG
Source organism: uncultured Oscillibacter sp. (assembly GCA_910577405.1). Lineage (GTDB taxonomy): Bacteria > Bacillota > Clostridia > Oscillospirales > Oscillospiraceae > Oscillibacter. Next base: position 3,938 of record CAJTMG010000031.1, read on the forward strand.
GCGCGGGTCAGACGCATCAAGCTCTCCGTGGTAAAATGACCATCGACGATATCCAATGTATCACTGGTGTCTGCTTCATCCTCCGACAAAACGGCGGTATCCTCGTTCGGAGCGGCGGTTTCTTCATAAGGCACATTGACAGCGGCGGGACCCATCACCGGACGGGTCACATACTCTGCCACGCCTCGGGCCACAAGCCGCTGTTCCTCCGCCGCCGGAAGCGACAACTCACCACTGGCGGCAGTTTTGTAACCTTGAGACGTGCCGCAGGTTCCACAGATAATTTGAATCATGACGCCCTCCAATCAAGCCGCCAGCACGTTTTTTGCAGCTGTCCAGGGACTGATGGTAGTGGGTACGAACAGAGGACGGCAGGAGATGATGGTTTCATCCGCAGGCGGCACGATGGTGGCCAGGTAATTGGGCACGCGGGTCCCAGCATGGGTGTGCCACCGGTTGTCCATTTCCTTCTGGGTAACGGCTCCGTACAGGCCCTTACCGCAGTTGGGCGCGGTGACGATAGCACTTCCGCTGGCCAGGAACGGTGTATCCGCGCCGGTTTCGTCCTCAAAGGTGCCGTCGTTGACGAAGATTTCCAGCCGCCGTCCACCGAAATTGAACCGGCCCAGGGTAGTGACGTAAGGGGTCAGCTCCTGGGGATTCAGCGCGCCGTAATCCGCCCGGCGGTTGTCCATCATGTACAGCACCCAGGGGTCTTCCATCAGGAAATTGCCCACGTCGTTGGAAACCACCAGGTCCGTCGCGGCGCGGCCCCGCAGAGTCAGCATTTTAACCATCTGAATGACGTCAAAATACCAGCTTCCCGGCTTCTTTTCATCCGTGCTGTGGGTCCATCTGGCGGCGGGGGTAAACAGGGCGGGGTTATTGGCCCCTTCATAGAACGTAACGGGAACATCGTCGTAGATATCCGGGTCCGTGGACTGATGCCGCATAATGCACCCGTTGTTCAGCATGGTTTCACAGGCCAGCCATTCTTCCCGGCGGGAAATCCGGGCGGACAGGTCGCTCAGGTCGCCCATCAGAAGCTGACGCGCCCGCTGTTCCGGCGTTACGGTACTCAGGATGCTCTCGCCGAAACCACGCTTGTTCAGCTGGTCAAGGGTCAGAGGCTTGGAGATGGAGATATTGCCCGGCTCCAGCTCATAAGTACTGAACCCGCTCCGGCCAACGGGCAGAGGGCCGATGCTGGGCATGACGAAGGGCGCGGCCTTACGGTTGCCCTCTTTGTAATCAGCCAGGACCTTTGCCGTGCCGAACACATCCATCGAAAGGTCCGTGGGGAAATAGCGGCGCTTGAAGAATGTCGGCTCCGGCGTAAGCACCTCAATTGCCGCCAGCATATACAGGGTATCGTAGATATTCAGTGCCATAGTCTGTCCTCCTCTCAGTCTTCCAGCATTCCGGTGAACAGAATGCCATATTTACGCAGGGCGTCTTTGTCGGCGGCGGTCAGCTCATAGTCCCCACCAACGATCACCGCGTCCGGATTGAAGTTACCGCTGTGATAAGCTACGGCGGGTACATCCTCCGAACCGCTGGCATCCACCGCCGTATGCAGGATATAGGCCGCGTTCCCGCCAGCCTTCATGACTTCGCAGGTGCCGTCGTCCTTCCGGGACAGCACCGTGCCCCGTTCCAGCATTCCGGCCCCCGCCGCGATTTTCACGGGCACTGTCAGCGCAGGTGGATACAAACGGGCGATCAGATTGTCCTGGCCGCGCTCATCCACTTTTTTTACCAGATTCTCACTCATGATTACCGGACCTCCTTTTTTCGCTCGTTGAATGCCTTGGCGTCTGCCTGGGCCTGGGCGACCGGGTCCTCGCTGTCTTTATCATCGACGGGAGGGACCGCGCCCACGCCGTTCGCACCGGAGTCTTTGAAATCCGCGAACATATTCACGAGAAATGTCCCTCTCTGCTTCGCGGCCTTCTGCGCGAAACGGTAGGCCATTTCCTGGGCGGTGCAGGCGTGTTCTCCATACTTCGCGGCCTGGACGGTTTCCGCGTCGAACAGGTCCGCCACCGCGTCGATCTCCTGGAGCCGCTTCTGCTCTGCCTGTACCGCCGTCTGAACAGCGTCCTCACCAGCTTCAGGTGCAGGGGATTCCGTACCACCGAGAGCAGTTTGCTGTACAGCGGCTTTTGCCTCAGCCAGCAGAGATTCCGCCAGCACGGGGTCTTCCTTCCGCAGCTCTTCAAGGGTCTTTGCCATAATGGTTCCTCCTTCTTTGTCAGTTGTATCTGTCGCATCCGAAAGGTTGGATTTGACTGTAGGGATATTGTCGGGGGCAAACATTCCCGGTGTCAGATGGAACTGCCTGCCACGTACAAACAGGCTTTGACCGTCGGCACTAGCGGCAATGTCCAGAGGTTCCGCGTCCTCAATCAGCTGGTCCGCAAAGCCCTTTTCCATGGCTTCTTTCCCGGTCAGCCAGGTGGTTTCACTCATCATCCGCGTCAATTCCGTTTCGGACAGTCCCGTCTTTCGCTGGTAGGCTGTAACGGCGGCACGGTCGTAAGCGTCATACATTTCAGCGGCTTCCCGGAGGTCCTCCGCGTTATACCCGCCCCAGAAAAAGCCCCAGCAGCGGTGGATCATCACCAGACTGGCCGGGTTGATGCGGACTTCATCACAGGCGCTCATAATTACAGAGGCCGCGGACATTGCAGCGCCGTCAACAATACAGATCAGCCGGATTCCCTTTGCCGACAGCTCCCGCAGTTTGTTATGTATCACCATCCCGACCAGAGCGTCCCCGCCGCAGCTGCTCATATGGATGGTGACGGTCTTTGCTCCGGTCAGACTGTCCAGGTCCCGCAAAAAATCATCCTGCGCGATAAAATCACCATCAACAGGTTCGCCGGTCCGCCAGTCTCTTGGATGCCGTTCCACAACTTCTCCGTACATGGTGATTTCCGCGTTCTGGCCGTCTTCCATCTTCATGGAGTAGGGGCCGCGATTGATATTGACCGCTTTCGGTTTGCGCGCAAACGGTCTGAACGGTTCAGACATGATTTTCACCTTCCTTTTCTTCATCGTCAGGCTTGACAGTCACCTGCACCGCCGCGCCGCCGCCGGCCGCAGTCAGCTTTTCGTTCTCCGCCGCAAGCTGCTCCACATTGACGTTCCAATCGCCGCCGGAGTCCTCCATGGTGGCCTGTTCGTGTGTCTTCAGACCGTGCTGGATTTTCAGAATGGCGGCGGAGGCTTCCTTCAGCGGGTCCAGACTCCCCTGCACCGGCCCGATCCACTGCGCCGAACACCAGGCAGCACGGATCAGCGGGTCGTCAAAAAAGCCCGGAGCAATTACGCGGCCACGGGCTACAGCTTCAGCAAGCCAGATCTCATAGACCGGCTGGCAGAAATCGTCCACAAACCACTTCCGCCGCATCCGGAATTCCTCCCAGGCGTCCAGGAGGGCGGCGCGGGCGGCGGAATAGCTGGAATTGTACTCCTTTACCAGCACGTCGTAGGGAATGCCCAGCCCCGCGCCCACCAGCTTGCAGAAGGTCTTTACAAAGGTGTCAAAGCTGGCTACGGGCATGGTGGGATTCCCGAATTTCACGTCGGTCCCTTCCGGGACAACGTTGACATTCCCCGCGCCCATGCTGTACTCGTGTTCACTGCGGGGGGCATCCGGTGCGTCTTTCCCAGCGGTTCCGGGAGCGCCTACCACGCCGTCGCCAGTCTCATTGAACGGCATCATTTCCGGGTTGGATTTGGTGATAATCCAGGCCGTAAAAAAGGACTGTACCAGTGCCATCATCAGGGCGGAATCCGTGTACCGGCGGAGCTGGAGCAACGGTTCCATCACCTGCGCCAGGTAGGTAACGCCGCGATACTGGTCCGGCCGCTCGCTGCTCATGACATGGAGGATGTTGGGCAGGCCGTTTTTCTCGCCGTAAGCCTTCACCCGCTGCCAGGTATTTTGGGCAAAGGTGATTTCCCAGGGGTAGGTCGAGTGGACGTAGTAGGCCGTCACCATGCCGCTGGAATCCACCTCCACGCCGTCAAAAATGCGGTTGTGATTATGGGGATTTTCGCCGGTGGTCACACCCCGGTAACGTCCGCCGCCATAGTCGACAGGCGTTCGCACGCGGTCGGCTTCCACAAGATGAATCCGCAGGGAGTAGGGGCGGATACGGTCGGGAACGCGGCGGGTAATCATCGGAAAAACGTCGCCGCTCATCAGCCAGGACACCAGCGCCAACTGCTGAAGAGAGTCGAAATTGTTCATGCCGGTAGCGTCGCAGGCGTCCTTCCGGCTGGCCCAAAGGCGAAATTCCGCTTCTGTACGCCGCTGCCAGTCCTTCGACGCCTCCGGAGTAAGCCCCAGAATCTCCCGGTCGACAGCCGGTTTCAGCGTCAGTCCGATTCCCACCGCCTTTGTCCGGTTGGTGTTGATCGCGCTGGTGGCCAGAGGGCTGGACATATACAGCATCCGTCCCCGCTGACGCATCGTGAAGTTGTTCCAGTCGATATCCTCGCTGGGACTGCCGCTCCGGGCCGTGAAGCCTTTCAGCGCCCGCCGGGTCAGGCTTGCCGCCGCTTCACTGTACCCGCTGGCCTTCGGGCGGACGCTGTCGGGAAGGTAGAGTTTTGTTCGCTTGTCCTGGTACAATAACAGCGCCCTCCTTCATAAAATTTGCGCAAAAATTGTGTAATAAATTTTTGGAAGCCCCTTGACATATACACATTTTTTGTGTATGATACAATTATCAAAGGGAGGAGTGAGAATGAAAAGAAGAGATCTCGTCAGACTTCTGGAGCGAAACGGCTGGAAGCTCAAACGGAACGGCGGAGGCCACGACATCTACATGAAAGACGGCATACGGGAAAGCGTTCCAAGGCACCGGGAGATTGACGAAGACCTGGCAAAAGCAATCATAAGCCGGCGGGGGCTGAAATAAGTCCCCTGCCAGCGTGAATCAAAGGAGGTTATTATGAAAGCGGTATACCCGATTGTCATGAGCAAAGGAGAAAGCCACATCGTTGTATACGTCCCGGATTTTGACATCAATACGCAAGGGGAAAATTACGCTGACGCCATGGAAATGGCCCGTGACGCAATCGGCCTTATGGGTATCGACATGGAGGATGATAAAGCAGCCATTCCTTCGCCGTCGGAACTGGACGCCATCCGGCAGGAACCGGATTATGCAGATAAAACAATTACGCTTGTGGATGTGGATTTTGCGGAATATCGCAGAAAAAATGATATGCGGGCGGTCCGGCGCAACGTGTCTTTACCATCCTGGCTGGACGCGGCGGCAAAGGAAGCGGATATCAACGTTTCGGCGGTGCTTGCGCGGGCTTTGAAACAGGAACTGCGCATTGCGGAACCTTAAAAGCGGCGTCAATGTAAAAAGGGGGTTCCGCTATAAAATTAACGTATCCTGCGTGTTTCTATCCCGACGAAGAAAAGAAAGGCGCTTATGCCGTGGTCGTTCCTGATCTGCCCGGATGTGTAAGCGGCGGAGACACATTGGCCGACGCAATTCTGATGGCTGAGGACGCGGCTTCCGGCTGGGTTCTCGACGAGCTGGAGGACGGAAAAAACGAACCCGAAGCAAGTTCCATGGAAAGTGTCATCCCGGACCCAGGCGGTTTTGTAAGTCTGCTGGTTCTGGATATGGACGCCTACGCCGGGCGGTACGGGGAGAAAGCCGTAAGGAAAAACCTGACCATTCCCGCATGGCTCAATACGTTTGCCGAAAATAACCATATCAATTTTTCTCAGGTGCTTCAGGATTCCCTGATTGCCATTTACCAGCAGCAAACCTGAACAGAACAAAAGGGGGGCGGGTAACCGTTCCTCTTCTTTTATTCTGGTGTGCCGTCGCTTCTCTGTGCTTCCGCAACGATAGACTCCACAATCGTCAGCAAAAGTCTGGATTCATAGCCGGACAATCCGCGTCCCGACATTTTCTCCACACATTGCAGAAGCAGTTCCACCTGCCCAGTCCACCTGCATCGCGGTGCCGGCGGAGTCAGTGGTAATGGGATATCGCAGGTTGTCTGATGAACGTTTCTTGATATCAGCATACAGTTCCTCCTTACCAGTCCATGGGCACGACCGCGTAGGCCCGCCCGGAAGCGCCGCCGTTCAGAAGGGCTTCCAGTTCGTCCACCTTCTTTTCGGCCTCTTCAATGCGCTTCTGGAGGGATACCAGGTCCAGCCGGGTCAGTTCCTCGTTGCCGATTTTGTACGACTTCACGCCGCCGTCCAGGAGCGCAAGGTAAGCCTCCCGCAGTTTTTCCAGCGCGCTTTTCCAGAATTCCAGCCGCGCTTTCAGTTCGGTTCTGTCTGCCATATGTTCACCTACCATTCGTCATATCCGATATCTTTGGGCTTGAAGATCCTGCGGCGCGGGGTCCGGGGCTTCGGCGGCGTCTCTTCCTGCGGGACGGCCTTCCCCTGGGCCATTTTGATGCGGCGGTCGATTGCGTCCAGGTTCACCGGCAGCACTTGGAAGGCCGCCAGCGCGTAGTTCCGGCAGTCCAGAGGTTCGTTCCGTTCATGGCCGGGAATCTTCTGCCAGACCCAACGCTGACGGGTTTTGCCTTCCGGAACCAGATGCTCCGACAGCAGGCCGTTGAAGTACGCCGCGCCGTAGTCGTCCCGAAGGGGAAAGTGGCAGTATTTCGGTCCCGGAGCCTGCACTTTGAGGTTGTCCATGATGATCTGCTTGCCGGAGTCCACGCCCAATTGGTACTGCCAGCAGGTTCCCAGATACCGGTTTTTTATGATGATCTTCATCTTTTTCGGAGGGCTGGTGAACGGCCTGTCAGAGCCGTCAAAGCCCTTGATGCAGAACACCTTTTTTCCTTCCCGTTTCTGACAGAACTGCCGTACCCACTCGGTAAAATGTCCGCCCTCATCCACGAAAGACATTCTGACTTTCAGGCCCACGCCGTCCTTGAAGCGGAGTACCCGATCGAACACCATCATGTCCAGGCTGTCCCAGACGGCGGGATCGTCCGGACGGCCCATGATAACGCCCTTCTCAATCCCCCAGGTTTCCCCGAAATGACCATGGCCGACAATTTCGTACTCCATGCGGTCGTCCTGAGTATCCACACCAGCGGTCAGCACCAGCACGCCCTCGGGCAATTCCGCGCCGTAGTCCTCCCGGCGGCCCATGAGTGTATCCGGGTCCTGGATGCCGCCCCGGTCCTCCCAGAGTTGGCCAAAGCAAGTGTTGAAGACCACCTGCATTTTCCCGGTATCACCTTTGGCGTTCTCAAATTTCAGGCAGATGCTCTCCCAGCTGGCCCAGGGAGAAACGAAAGCGTTCAGCCAGAAGGAACGGACGCCGTTGGCATAAGCGGCAGGGTTGTCGGCTTCCCAACGGGCGGGCTGTCTTTTCATTGTGGCTTCATCTGATGTGCAGGCACAGCCGGGGCAAAACCACATAATGTTGCTTACAGTGTAAGTCTGTTCCTGATTGACGACGGTTACCTCTGTGTCGTAACGGATGTTTTTCCATTGGATTTCGTGGAATTCGCCGCAGTGAGGGCACTGGGATTTCCAGCGTTCCATAGTCCCTTTGGCAAAGCTCTTAGCAATGTTGCTGCTTCCACGAACGGTAGGTGTGCTGACCTCCACGGCTTTGGCGTTATAAAAAGTGGTCTGCCGCGCCATGGCCAGTTCCCAGGGGTCGCCTTCGGTGCCTGCGGAAACGGCCCAGCGGTCCCTCTCGTCGCCGAACACATACCGGATGGGCTTGGACGCAAGAGCATGGGCTTCCGTGGAACCGCACAGCGTCAGGATTCCGCCGGGGTAGGACTTTTGCAGAAGGGTGTTCCCGCTGTCCCGGCTTTTGGGGGCTGAAATCTTCCGGCGGAGGGCGGGGCTGTCACGGACCATGGGCGCAATCCGGAGCTTGGAGAACTCCCTCGCGTCGATGGTGGTGGGATGGACAAAGAGAATACTGCCGGGGTTCTGGTCGATGATGTACCCGATCATGTTGTTGATAACCTCCGTCTTGCCCACCTGGGACGCGGCCACGAAGACGATATGCCGCACTTTCGGGTCGGTGAAAGCGTCCATGATATCCCGTAGGTAAGGCGTGCGGCTGACGCGGTAAAGGCCGGGTTCCGCGCTGGCTTCAGAAGAAAGGTAACGCTTGCATTCCGCCCATTCGGTAACGGTCAGGTTTTCCGGCGGCTGCATTCCGGCAAGTCCACGGGCAATGGCTTTCATCAACCGCCGCGCCGCCGCTCTACTCGTCATCGTCTTCACCTCCGTGCTCCGCCTGCCAGTCCATCCGCTCCCGGACCCGTTCTGCGTATTTCTCCGGGTCATAGCGATAATCCGACAAATCCTTCATCACCAGATAAATTTCCCGCTTGATGATCTCTGCGGCTTCAGCTGCGGTACTGGTTCCGGCCACGTCCACAGCCAGACGCCCCGGCAAGGCCAGAAGGGAATTCCGGACGGTGTACAGCAGGTCTTCCGTCAGAGCAGCCACGTCCTCGCTGCGGTGCATAGTGCCTTGAAGCTCATCGGCCTCCAGCTCGGCAATCTGGGCTTTGGCCTGCTTGATGCGAACCTCAGCCTCGAACTTCTCCAGCTCCTTGGATTCCGGGATGCCCTTCTCTGCCCGGCCCGCCGCTTTGTCCCGAAGGTACTCCACATAGGCCCCAACGGATTCCATCACGTTATAGCGTTTTCCAGCCGGGGTATCCCTGCGCTTGATAACGCCGTCCCTGGTGAGCTGATTGACGGACTGCCCACTCAGACGGAAAAGCCTTGCAAGGTCTTCTGTCTTGCAAAAGCCGGGAGTTTCTTCAATTTTCCCCTTTCTGGGAGTTGACAAGCCGATGCACTCCTTTCCAATAAATAGCACAAAAACTACGCCCCGGAAACGAAAGTTCCCCAAAAAATTTTTTCGGTGACTACGCGTTTTTCGGGCGTTTTCGCCCCCGCTCCCCTGGGGGGAGGGGCTCACAGTACCTTTTCATCCAACGAGCGAACGGGCGGCCCCTCCGAGCCGTCCGCTGCCGTGCTGTTCGCGCTTACGCCTGGTGCCGATGGATGGTGTTGAGGATGCGCTCCTGCTCATCCGCACCCACACCGATGCTCTCCAGCGCCTCCCGCGTCCCACAGTCGGGGCAGATGGGGCCGCTGTTGTCCCTGGCCATGGCCGGGCGCTCGGTGTACGTTCGCCCGCATCTGGGGCAAATGTGCCCGTTCACTGTTTTGCTGTGCATAGAATCTCCTCCCCTTTGCTATCTGCGTATGCATCCAGCAGGATGCGTGGGTCAAAGCCGAAGCTCCGATACCCTTGGGTACAGGTGATGAAGTAAGAATTGGTGGGCGTCCCAAGGGGTCGGTCTGCGTACATGACGTAGGCAAAGCCCTCCAGGGTGCAAACCTCGCCAGTGCTGGCCAGCGTCACGTCCAACTCCATGCTTTCCTTGCGGTAGAACGCGGGGTATCCCTCGTACTGGTCAAGCCTCCGTTCATCCTCATCCGTGACCTCCCAAACCGCCACCGGCACCCTGCCGCCCTTCCACGGTTCGACGGTGAGATACGCGCCGGTCTTGCTTCCCCTGAACAGAAGCCGGTAGTCCTCAATGACCGCAGTGCCAACCACAGTCGCGCAAGGACAACGCTTCCGCATCTGAGGGAGATTGAGATTGCTTCCGTAGGCCGCGTAGAATCGTTTTCCCATTTCTTAATCCATCCTTTCTGAAGGGCATTCCCTTCTACCACCTGAAGCCCGCACATGGCGGGTCAGGCGGTTTGAAAGGAGGGGCTTACGCGGCCCTGCCATGGCGGAAGGCGGCGTTTCCGGCAAGGCGGTGGGTCAGCAGGTCGCGGGCTGTTGCGAATTCCTCCCCGATGAAGCCCAGCCGAAGGAGCCAGGTCCGCATGGCGTATTTGGGGTTGTCCGTCTGCTGGGGCTTGGGGCTGGCGTTCTTGACTGTCTTGGCCATCTGACTGAGGGCCAGGCAAAGCTGTATGTAGCTCTTCAACTGTCCAGCGTGGAGGCCGTTCTTCTTACCGTCCGCAGGGGCGTCGAACTGGAAAAGCCGGAATTCAACCGTTCCTTTGGTGAAGGTGGCGTGGAGATTCAGCATATGGTAGCGACTCTCGTTGTAGTGGGCTTCGCGGCAGTGGCTTGCGCCGTTGCTGGTGTACCAGACTTCCGCGAGACCGGCCATGGTTTCAGGTTTCTTGCGGTTCAGCTGTTCAAGGAAGTTGGGGTTCACCGTTTTGCAGTAGTGGTTCATCCGGAAGCGGTCAAGGGCCAGGGCGTCGGCCAGGAGGCTTTCGTGGCTTGCCATGATGTTGGCCAGGTTCCGCAGGCTCTTCGCGTCGTGGCCCTGCGCGCCGATGTGGACGTGGACCCCGCAGCCCCGTGTAGCGTCGCTCCTGGCCCCGGCCCTGCGCAGGCGGCGTACCAGATCCTGGAGGGTTTCCATGTCGGCGTAGGTCAGAATCGGGGTGACCAGCTCGCAGCGTTCGTCGTCCGGCCCCTCAATACTGCTGTCCCGCTGGAATTTCCACTCGCGGCCCTGCTCGTCCCAGGCGGACCAGGTGCGGTAGCCGTTGCGGAGTTCGGTGTTTTCCCAGCGCCCGGTCCCGAAGAATTCGGCGGCCAGCTTCGCGGCGTTCTTCCGGGTGATGCTGTTCATTTCAACCTCGACTCCAATGGTCTGCTTCTTCATTTCGGCGACCTGGTTCTTCAGCTTTTCGTTCATTTTCTTGCCCTCCGTTTTTGTGTGTTTTCCTTTCGGTAGTACATTAATCACTCTGAACGGAGATAATAGCAAGTTATTTCGAGTCATAAAGTACACAAAGATAACCGGCGCATCCTGGTATATTTACAGTGTTGAGAGGACTGTTAAGGATGTTGAAAGTCCGGATTGCAGTCAGGAAGCCCCGCGGCCCATGCAATCCCGGCCAGCACAAAAAAGACGCAGGGCAGAGCTACGCCGTTTCCCCACATCCTGTATTCCGCAGCATCTGAATGGGGATGCTTCAGCCATTTGACAATCTGGTTCCTGGATTTCGGCCTGTGCGCGGTCCCGACGGCTTTCCGGTGTGTTTCCCAGACCTCCGTCCAGAAAGCGATATCGGCCTCGGTTGGGTCCGGCGTATCCAGTCCGGCGCACCACCAATCCGGAAATCCCTGGAGCCGGGCGCATTCCGTGGGCGTCAGGCGTCTTACCATGTAGCCCTTGTTGACCGCTGTGGGGGCCTTGTAATCCCGTGCTGTCAGAGTAGGAGACTGTTCCTCATTGACCTGGAGGAAGCTGCCCGTCGTTATGGCATAAGCTCTTGGGAGGAACAGCGTCTGGTCGTTGTTGCAGGAGAGCGTTGCAGACACATCCTTTTGAATCAGCGGACCCTTGCCGCCGCCATCGCATCCGGAACGCACTTTCAGCAGCAGAGGGACGTTCATTCCACCGGTTCCCATCCGGGCGGTCAGCGTTTGGACGGAGCCGCTTTCGTTGATACCAATGCGGCCGTCAACGGGATGGCTTTCCAGTATGCAAGGCGGGTGCCCGTCCATCTGAGCGCGGAGCGTACCAGCCACGCCGGACGAAACATTCATGCAGCTCCCGCCCTGGTCGTTCAGGCAGATCGGGCTTGTTCCTCCAACGCCTGCCGGAGTATATCGGGCAGCTTCCTGCCACGCTCGGAAGCGCGACGCAGAATACCCTGACAGGCCCTCGGACTCAAATAATACTTGTCCGGCACGCTGGCCTGCAAAATCTGCGACAAGGTAGACACGGCGTCTTCTCTGGGGCACTCCCCAATACCGCGCGTCAAAAGTCCGGTACGCAGCGCTCCATCCGTCTCCCAGATAAACGTCGGCGTAGGGCCAGTGGTTTTTCTCCGGCGCAGGCACCTGGGCGGACGGGTCGGCGACGCTGATAAACGCATCAAGGACGGACTTGAAGTCGGACCCGGCGTTGGAGCTGAACGCGCCGAAGACGTTTTCCCAGCAGGCCCATCGCGGACAGGTTCCATTGGTTGCATCCCTCATTTCTTTGATGATACGGATTGCCTCATAAAATAAAGACGACTTGGCGCCATCCAGACCGGCACGCCTGCCCGCGATGCTCATGTCAGTACAAGGCGAGCCGAAAGTGATAATGTCCACTGGTTCAATTTCCGCGCCGTTGATTTTGGAAACGTCACCCAGATGCTTCATTTTGGGCAGGCGTCTGGTTGTTACCCGAATAGGAAACGGTTCAATTTCCGACGCCCATACCGGGGTGATACCGGCCAGCAGTCCGCCCAGAGGGAAGCCGCCTGAGCCGTCAAACAAGCTCCCCAGCGTCAGCCTAGCCACCGGTCCGCACCTCTTTCACAAGCGCGGTGTAGGGGATACGCTGGCCGTCCCGGAGAACGGAAACGCCGCCGGTATCCCCGGTTCCTTCCACATAGCGGCGGAGGATAACGGATGCGTATTTTTCATCCAGCTCCATCGTGCAGCAGATACGCCCCAGCTGTTCGCAGGCCATCAGGGTCGAACCGGAACCGCCGAAGGTATCCAGCACGATGGCGTTCTCCTGGGAGGAATTGCAGATAGGATAGCCAAGCAGGTCCAGCGGTTTGGACGTAGGATGGTTCTCGTTCCGTTTGGGCTTGTCGTAGTTCCAGATGGTGGTCTGCCTGCGGTCGGCATACCAGCGGTGCGGGGCATTCTGGAGGAAACCGTACAGGACCGGCTCGTGCTGCCACTGGTAGTCGCTGCGGCCCAGGACAAACGCGTTTTTGACCCAGATACACACGCCGGACAGATGCAGGCCCGCGTCAACGAAGGCCCGGCGGAAGTTCAGGCCCTCTGTGTCGGCATGGAAGACGTAGGCCGCGCCGCCGTTCTCGAGATGGGCGACCATGTTCGTGAGGGATTGCAGAAGAAATTGATAGAAGTCGTCGCCTTTGATGGAATCATTCTGGATGGTCAGGCCGTCCGAGGATTTGAAGGATACTCCGTAGGGCGGGTCGGTCAAAATAAGATTTGCTTTGCGGCCGTCCATCAGCAGAGCCACGTCTTCAGCAGAAGTGGCGTCGCCGCATATGAGACGATGCCTGCCTACTGTCCAGATGTCTCCCCGTTTCACAAAGGCGGCTTGTTCCAGCGCGGCGGAAAGGTCAAAAGCATCGTCATGGGCAGCGGCTTTGGTAAGATCGGCGAACATGACGGAAAGCTCCTGATCGTCGAAGCCGGAAGAAAATACATCCGCGCCGCCGGTGGTAAGATCGGCCAGCAGGGACGTCAGCTTTTCGTCGTCCCATTCGCCGGTGATTTTGTTCAGGGCGATGTTCAGCCGTTTTTCATCCACCTCGGACAGCTCGACCACGCTGATTTCGCTTTCTTCCACGCCCAGGTCCAGCAGCACGCGAAGCCGCTGATGGCCTCCGATTACGTTCCCGGTGGCGCGGTTCCAGACAATGGGTTCCACGTTCCCGAAAGACAGAATGGACGCTTTCAGCTTTTCGTAGGCCGGGTCCCCAGGCTGGAGGGCTTTCCGTGGATTGTACGCGGCGGGGTTCAGTTCTGATAGTTTCGTCTTCATAATCTCCAATGTGAAGACCTCCTTTGAAGTCTGTCACCGCTGTGCGACGCTGGCGAACGCCGTACCCGATGCAAGACCGCGCGCAAAGGAGCAAACGCGAAGCCGGAAAAACCTCCCTTCGGAAAAAGAATGACGGACCTCCCGGAGGAAGCCCGCCTGTTTGATTCAGGATTTTACAAGCTTACCATAGCACAAAGGGGCAGGGTTCGTCAAGGTTCACGAGGGTTCACATGGGTACAACTTTTCAGATACCGGTAACAAATCAGCTTGACGTTCGTCGCAGAATTCCCACCGCCAATCGTATCAGCCACCTGTGCCCAGGTCATGCAATGCAGAAACCGAAGCCGAAAAATCATGCGGGTATGGTCGTCTTCAATTGTGCAAAGGCGTTTTTCCAGTAATTCTTTTTCCTTTGCGCATTCTGTTTCAAGGCAGGCAATCCGCTTTTTTACATCGTCGATTTCCAAGACCAGACTGCCAACCTTGTCAGACGTTCCCGGCGTGTGCGGCATACCGGTGATCTCCTGCGCCCCCAGACCTGCCGCTATGTACAGCGCGGAGAGCATCTGCTTATTCTGCTCCAACCGCCGGTGTAGTCCGTAATATTTCGAAAGCTCCCGCAATGTCACGCCCTCGGCCTCCTTCAATTTGCGTTTAATAGCATCATAATTGCGTTTAATTGCGTTGTAATTGCGTTTGTTGCAATTTATCGCAATCAAAATCCCAAACGTTTGCGAATTTACCACGCCGCCCGGTCCGCCAACGCGCTGGAAATCACCTGCTGTACATCCTCCGGGGTTGAGACGACGGCGGCGGTTCCTCCTGCGGCGTTGATGGCCCGGATTGCCTGTGCCTGAAGGGGAGACAGCCGTCCGACCCTGGGCCGCTTGACCTCGAAGCCGAAGAAATGGCCGTCAATGACCGCGCAGATGTCAGGGATACCGCCTTGGGTGTAAGGTCCTGCGGCGGCCTTCCAGACAAACGCGCTGGGGTACTTCTCTTTCAGCCAACGGAGGATTTTCGCCTGATACCAGCTTTCCTTGTGAAGAGCCGTACTAGCCATTGACTGCGCCTCCCGGTTCACGGCGATTCCACATATCCTGAACCGTCCCCCAGCTTTGTGCATAACCCGGATCAATACCAGCGAGACAATCAGCGCACCAACAGCGCCACCGCTCCCCCACTACGCTGTTGTACCTTTCGTAAAATACGCGGATGCTGCCACAGAAAGGACACGGTTTCAGTGCTGCTTCTTCACAAGGAAAGGACTCGATCAGTTCGATGGAATCATCACCGGGACCATGTACAAAAAACTGAGATATGGAGGGAATCTGTGCCGCTCTGTCGTCCCAGTATTCCGAAGCGCCGACCTTCCGGGGCCGGTTCTTAAACGCCTCAATCCAATCGGGCAGGCTCTCGTTCACAGCGTCGAAGGTCAGACCCCAGTCCTCGCAGGCGGCGATGGCATCCAGAAGGAGCTGGTCTTCACGGCAGGTCCAGAGAATGAGACCCGCTCCGGCCCGCTGCTCTGCTTTGGCGCGGCTGATTACGGGCCAGTTCGGTTTCCCTATTGCCGGGAAAGCATCGGTGCAGAGACAGCCGTCAAAATCGATTGTGATAGCTTTTCTCATTCCCTTCCCTCCCAATCCGGGCAGGTGTGGTCATAATCGGTGAAATCGGTGCAGTACTCGCTGTCGCCGTTGACACAAACCCAGCCGTCGTCAACGTTCTCATGCAGGTGCCGCAGCAGTATTCTTCGGACGTTCCCATAAAATCTGTCTCCTTTCCTTTGGCAATATATCCCCTGAAATAAATCTGTTTTGCCTCATAAATAAAGATTCGTTTTAACTCCGGAACATAGATTTCAACAGAAGTCCGGAGTCCTCTCCGAAAGATTGTCACCACCCGTCCAGCGAGGGTATGTCCAACGAACCGTCCATCATAGCCAAGAATCCGAAAGAAGAAGCGCTCTCCCAGGAACC
The DNA here is from genome assembly GCA_910577405.1 of uncultured Oscillibacter sp. GTDB lineage: Bacteria > Bacillota > Clostridia > Oscillospirales > Oscillospiraceae > Oscillibacter. The sequence continues at coordinate 19,489 of CAJTMG010000031.1, forward strand.
CGGTGAAGTTGGCTCCGGTAAAAGTACGGCAGTTCACGCTTCCGCCTCTTTATCCTGCGGCGGAGCCTCCTGGAACTCCGTGTCCTCCCCCGAAACAGGTGGCTCCGAAAAGAGTTCAATGTTACCCTGCGTATCCTCCATAAACCGGCTGGCCATCATATCGGCGGTCTGGAGGGCAAGCACAGCGGGATACATCTCCATGCTCTTGCCTACGGCGTTGTCGTTTTCGTAGTCGCCGGACCTGCCCATATGGTGCCAGATTGCGTACATTTCCATGCTGGTGAGGGTGGTGTACTCCTTGATAAGCATGACACTTTTCGGCCCGTGACCCAGCGGCATCCGGTCCTGGACGGTGTAGTAAGGGACCTTCTCCCAGTTGCCGTCGGCATTTTTGGCGTTGCGGTAACTGACGGTGTAGAAGTAGGTCTTACAGAGGTCGTGGAGCAGGGCCATCATAATCACGCTGTCGTCCGGGATGGTATCCACAGTCTGCCCGGCGGTCCGATACTCCCAGGCATTTTCGGCAGCATTCCAGTGCAGCAGTCCCCGGAGGGCGTCCAGGACGTTGAGACTGTGCTGAAGGAGACCGCCGGGGCAGGAGAGGTGGAATTTGGTGCTGGCGGGGGCGGTGTAGAAATCGCTTTTGCGGATGTAGTCCAGGAGCTTGTCCATACCAGGCCGGTTGACCTTGGCAAGCTCTGCCTCAAAACGGGCGATGTTGTTCTCAATGTTCATTCTGCGTCCTCCTTATGTCTTCCGGGGTTGTTCATAATTTGTTCACACTGGGCGATAGCGTTGTTCATAATTTGTTCATGCTGGGCGGCGGCACGGGTTCCTTTCACCTGTTTCAAAATCAGATGAAATGAAACCAAATGTCTCAATCCCTTGCGGCTCTAGCGTTCACACGATGCCTTTCACCTTTCACCTGATTTTTGAATATATACAGTGTTTTTTTGAAAAATGTCACAGATGTCAACTTTATGACTTATTGACATTTTTCGCACTAAAGCTATATATTTTTGAAAATAAGGTGAAATAGGTGAAAGGTAAAGGCCCTTCCCCTTGCCGCACTAAGATTTTGTCGCCTTTCACCTACCTTTCATCTAGCCTTTCACCTTTCACCTGTTTTTTGGATAAAAGATATGCTTTCAGAATGGCAGGTCGCTGTCGTCAGAGACTATTTCCTGCTGTTCCCACTCCGATGGCAGTTTGGCGGGCGCGGCGTTTTCCGGGGCTTCTTGTCCGCACAGTTTACCGATACGGAATTCCACAAACCGGCTGCTCCTGTTTCCGAACCATTTCATAATCGTGTAGGTTTTTCGTCCTCCACGCTCAGTGTAGGCGGCAATCAAATTTTTCTCGGCCAGATATTTCATGGTTTTCCGTGGACTATACCCAGCCTTTTCGAGGGCCTGATTCAAAATAGACGGATAGATATAGGCGTTGTCACTGGTTCCGCCAAAGAAGCCATAGCAGGTCCCCGGCGTGCTGTTTCCAAAATAAGCCCGGTTCGACAACACCCAATCCGCAATAAACTGGGCGGCGTTTTCGTTCACATCCGCCGTGCTGTCCTCCGCCTGTCCGATGAGGATTTCCGCCGCCATAGCCTTTGCGTGGTCCCAGGCACTTTCCTGACTTCCGCCGAAAAACCATTCGTCAATCAATGCGTCCGCCAGCGCGACAACGGAAATCCCCGCGATATGAGAGCCGTTTTTTGTCTCGCTGGCTTCCTGGACATAGTCCTGCATTTCGGCGTATCTCTCCACAATTTGCTTCTCGTCCATCGCAATAATCTTTCTGACGAATTCCGGCCCCGCCCAGCCACAGTCCTCCGCCGCCTGTTGGTGCATCCGTCTTGCGTCCGCGTCGTTGTCGAAGGGACCGCCGTAAAGTTCCAGCATCCGGTTGCTGACGCCGGTCTGGGTAGTATCTGACACAATCGGTTCCTCTCCGGTCGCCAAAGCCACGGTGCGCCATTGATGGGTCCGTTGTAGCCCGCCGCCTTTGTTTCCACGGAGCTTTCCCTTTCCCTCGGCAATCATGTAAACAATCCTGGCCAGATCGCCCGGTTTGGCTCCCGCTACCTGCCGTTCGTCAATCCCTAAAGGCAAATCGCTGTAAAAACCCGCGTTTCGTTCCAGGCCTACCTGCGTGGCATTGAAGCTGGCCATCAGCCGTTCCGGGTCGCCCCAGGCAGAGAGAGCCGCTTTCAACGCCGCTGTTTTACCTCCGCCGCTGTTGCCCCAGTTGTACACAAAGAAAATGCGCTGTTTTACGATTTTCAGCAAGGGCGCGGCAAAGCTGGCAGCAAGGATAAACCGGAACTTGTTCCGCGCCCGATGGGGTTTCATGCGCTCTATCCAGCGTTCCAAGGTGCCGTTCTGACAGTAAGCTGCCGCCATGTTTCTCTGCACGGGGTCCAGGTCCAATGTCAGACCGCCGTCACAGCCGGGAATGAACCGCCGTCCGGGTTTCCAGCCAAAGGTTGACGTCGCGTCACACTTTGGAATCCGGTCGATGTTCTCCGCCTCCAACGCCCCCAGAAACCGCACTGTCTGCCTGGCGTTTTCGGAAGTGACAGTGCATCCCAGATCGGCCAGGGCGGTGACGGTACGGCTGGAAAAGATGGTGGACCGGGGATAGATTGCCGTCTGCCAGCGACCGTCCCGTTTGAACGCCACTTCGATTTTTTCTTCCCCGGTTTCCAGCGATTTCAGGCGTTGGGTCAGCAGAATGGGTGTCCGGCAGACGGGGTTCAGCGCGCCGGTTTTGGGGTCTATGGCGCAGATGCCGGAATCCGAAAATGTCCATCCCTCCGGCTGGCGCAGGCTCACCGGCTGACCCTCTATCGCTTCCGGCTGGGCGTGGAGGTCCAGCAGTTCAGCGTGCTCCAAAGCGGCCTGTATCATCCGGGCGGCTTCCTCGCGGCCATGCTTGAGATACAATTCGCTGGGGTCCTTCACGCCCATGGAACCGCAGGACCAGAGCAGGGCGTCACCGTCGAATCCGCCGTCCCGCAGGCGTTGGGTCAGGAGCTGTACGAACGTCTCACCGCCCCGGTCCGGCTCTTTGTGGATGTACAATTGCAGGCCCTTGAGTGTCTCCACCTGATGGGCCTTGAACATGGACGCGCCCGCAATGCCGATGGCCGGGATTCCCATATACCAGAGGCTTTGGGTATCGCTCTCGCCCTCCACCAGGACCGCCCAGCCCTTTTTTCGGAACTCCGGAAGCCGCCATTCACCGTAAAGGCAGATTTTTCCGGCACTGCCCTTCTGCCAGCGGAAGTTCTTGCCGCCGTAGCGTTTCCGGACCGCCGCCGCTTCACCGTTTACCCTGAAATAGGGCATGGCAAGGTAAGTTGTGCCGTCCCGGTCCCGTTTGGTTTCCGCCCGGCAGACCTCCGTCAGAAAGTCCTCCGGCAGATGCTTGTCCGCGCCGTACTGCCCAACGCCGTAGGAAACCAGACCGCCGCCGTTCCGTGGTTCCGGAGGGGCCTGCCTGTCCGATACGCCGTACTTTTCCAGGATTTCTTTATAGGCTCGTTTCGTATCATCCCGACTGTAACCGTGAATCATGGCCCAGAAATTCAGGAAATTGCCGCTTTCATTCTCCGAAAAACAACGCCATTGTCCCGTCAGCAGATTCACCGAAAAGCTGTTCTTGGTGTCCTGATGGAAGGGACAGAGGCCGGTCAGGTTGTCGCCGGAAATCTGGTATTTTTCAATGGCCGACGTGTATTCCGCCCGGTAGTCCACCAGCCGGTCGAGGTCAATATGATCCATAAGTAAGTCACCACCTGTCATGTTTCCGGAGGCCCTCCGAAGAAACCTCCTTTACAGGCGGCTCCCACGGAGGGAAAGTTGCACGGGGGAATGCAACCGGGCAGGAAATTTTTTTCTCATCCCCGCACGGATTACCGGAAAGGCAGATCGGCGTCGTCGTGGGGCGGGGCTTCTTCAAAGTCAGCGTCTCCGTACAGGCTGTCCATCTCCGCGTCATCGGGATTCACGTCCACGGGCTGGCCTTTGGCGTGGGCGGGTTCGTAGTCGTCCAGGGTGATGGCCATGCTCTGATGCTGTTTCTTGATTTCCGCCCGCATCTGCCTGATCTGTGCAATGGCGGCGGCAGGCAAACGTCCGGTGGGCTGAAGCTGGACCTTGCTGTAAGTAATTCCGCCGCTGTTCTTGGCCCGATCCAGGGTGAAGCGCATGACCATGCCGACGTAGGGAGTGCCGCCGGAGAGGATTTTCGCAAGCTGGCGGTTGACGGGCCGGATGGAAGTGGGCGGCACGGTCAGAAGGTAGAGATTGGGGTCGCCGGACATGAGCAGGTAGACGCGGCGCATATTTTTGCAGGCTTTGCCTTTGACCTGCCGTCCCTTGTCGTCTATGCCGGTGCCGTACTGGTTGTAAGGGCATGTATCGCAGTTGCAGACCTCGCCGGTGTCTGCGTTCAAACCCGTCTTGCCGTCCATGCTGGAACACGCGGGGGCCTTAGAACCGTCGCCCTCGCCGTAAGTGCCGGGCCAGTAGGCGTTGACGCGGTGGGTGAAGACGATCACGCCCTCCACGGCCTTCATGGGTTCCACGTCGTCCTCTGTCTCGCCCTGGACTTCAAATGCCGGACCGCCGCCGCCGGGGACCTTGATCTGACGGTAAAGAATGCCGTCTTCGGGGTCCAGATCGGCAAGCTCGTCCTGCAATTCGGCCAGCAGTTTCGGGTCCAGGCCCTCGTAGCGGTCCGCAACTGTAAAGCTCTCCATTACGGCCAGGGCGGTTTTCTTTTCGGCTGCCATGTAATTTCCTCCTTATTGTCGTCTATATGTTCTTTTTTGCTGTTACCTTCCGCCGGATAACGTCCTCGTATTCGTAGGCCCGTACCACCGCCGCCAATGCCGGGGACAGCCTGCCGTGCTCCTTTGTGCAGCGTTCCAAAGCGGTTTGCAGTGCGCCGGGGTCTATGGTCTCTGTAATGACGTACCCAAGGCCCTCCGCCCGGAGAACGCGCCGGAAATCCAGGCCCTTTGCGGACAGCTCCCGGTCAGAGCGTTTTGTGTAGGCCGTCTTTGCCGCTGGCCGGAAACTGTAGCCGCTGGCGGTAATCCGGGGGCAGTCGTCGTCAATCATCTGCTGGATAATACGGGACTTGAGGGCTTCCAGGTCTGCGGTGACGGCCTTGATTTCCGCAGTCAGGGCGTCCCGCTGTTCCAGAAGGGTCTGGTAGGTTTTCACAAGGTCAAGCAGTGTCATGCCGTCCCCCTTCAAAAGTAGTTCCGCCAGGTGTCTACGATGGTCTTTGCCAGATCTTCTTTTCTTGCTAAAACGGCAAGAATGGCCTCGTCAATGGTCCCCTCCGCCACCAGATGGATATAGGTACATGGGTGCTTCTGACCAATGCGGTGGATGCGGCTGAGGCTCTGCTCGTAAGTGGCGTAGTTGTAGGTCACGCTGTAGTACACGCAGGTATCCGCCGCCGTCAGGGTAATGCCGGTACCCGCCGTGTCAATCTGGCCGATGAAAACCGCAGTGGCTGGGTCCTCTTGAAACTGCCGGACAATTTCCCCGCGCCGCTCCTTCCTGATTTCGCCGTAAATGGCCACGGTTTTCATCTTGGCTTTGCTTAGAATTTTTTTGCAGAGGGCTTCAATTTCGTGGATTTCCGGGAGAAAACGGGCGAAGATCACCAGCTTTTTCCCGCCGTCCAGCACGCAGTCCTGTAGGATATCGGCCAGGGCATCCAGTTTCCCGCGGCTGACCAGTTTGGGGGCTTCTGCGTCGTCCTCCGTCAGGAACCCGCCGGTGAACTGCTGTAGCCGCAGGAGCTTTGTCAGGACGGTGGGCGCGGTGATGGTGCCGCCGCCGTCAAGTTCCGCGAAGCTGTCCCGGCGCAGGCGGTCGTAGATGGTCCGTTCTTTCCGGTTCAGGGTGACGGTCCGGTTCTCGAAGGTCCGTTCCGGCAGGTCCAAGGCTTCAGCTTTGGTGACACGCAGGGCCACACTATGTTCTTTTTTGATAAGGCCGTCCAAGTCCCGGTAGCCGACGATCTGCTTGTTGTCGAAGCCGCCCATAATGCAGTAACGGTTCCGGAACGCGTAGAAGTTATCGCCGAAAACGGAGGGGTCCAGGAAGCGGTACTGACTGAAAATATCCACCGCCGCGTTCTGCACCGGGGTCCCGGAGAGGATAAGCTTGTACGGCGCGTTGTCCCCCAGAAGGTGCATGGCTTTGCTCTGGGCGGCTTTGGGGGACTTGATACGCTGGCTTTCGTCGGCGATAATGAGGTCGGCGTTGTAGTCCAGCAGAGCGTCCAGGATGCCGTCCCGCCAGGTCGACTCGTAGTTGATAACCGCCGCCTTGAGGTCCTGCCCAGGGGAATGCGTCAGTCCGTCCAGGGCTTTAAGGCGACGCTGTTTGTCCCCCAGCAGGACCCGGACCGTACAGGGGAAACCGGCGTACTCCCGGAACTCCTTCGGCCAGACGGCGCAGACGCTTGCAGGAGCGACAATCAGCACCCGCCGGACCTTCCCCAGCCTGTACCCCGCGCCAATAACTGCGATGGCCGTCAAGGTCTTGCCACAGCCCATTTCGACTATTCAAACAGGAGGCCGAAGCCTTTTCCTGTCTGCATCAGATCACTTCCATTCTGTCCTGCTATACTACAGGCATACTTATTTTCCCTTGGCCCGTCAGGTGTTGTCGGCACCCGGCGGGCCTGTTACATTCATCACTCTGTTCCAAGGAAATAGCAAGTTAATTCAGGCCATAAACCGCCCAAATAGCCGTGTCTGATATTGGGTACTATGGTCATTGCTGTTGTTTTCCTTACAGAGCGACATATACAGCTTCAGAAGAAACCGGGCTATCCAATTCCGCCTCCAGGAACGCTTTGACGGTCTGCCGGGCTTTCAGCTTCCACATTCCGCCGTCGGCCTCAAACAAGCCAACTTCCCCATTTTCATTCAGCCGAAGAAGGAACTCACTTTCCGGCTGTTCCACCTCCTGAAATGTCCGGAAGGGGCGGAGCGCCACACGGGGCTTAATCGGCATAACGTCCCTGAGCGCCACACCCCGCCGGGCCTCCACGGTTTGGGAAACACCATTGTCTTTGGTCATTACACTGCTGTTCTTGTCAATACGGGACAGAAAGTCCAGCAGGTAGTCTGT
>CAJTMG010000032.1 GCA_910577405.1 uncultured Oscillibacter sp.
GCCCACAGAGCTTTATTCCCTGTGGAGTAGTGTTTGTATGCGAACGTGTCGCACTGTTCCAAAACCCGTCGGCCCTTCTCGCTTTCCACAGGATCTTACGAAACTGGTTCAAAGTCTGCCTGCCCTGTCCGGCGTTCAGGTATTCGCGGGCGGTCCATTCCGGCAGTCTGCGCTTTTTCTTTCCGATTCTTTCCGACAGCACAGGTTTTGTCGAAAAGCAGCCCGGAATCTTGTCAATCTCCCGGCGGAAGGTTCATCTCTTCTGTAATATAATGCCGGCCATAAATGGCGTCGTAGATCACCGCATAACGAAGCTCCAGCAGCTCCTCCGCCTCCGGGGAGAGATTGGCTTCCTCACGGCCTCCGCTGGCGTTCCCCTGGCCGTCCACAAAGTAGAAGCTCAGGTTTGTCATGGCCGCGTCCCGGGATACCAGATGCAAAAGCCGCCAGTACCGGGAAATGGGTCCGCCGGTCAGTTCCATCAATTGGGGTCCCAGCTTGGTCACGCTGCTCTCCTGACGGGTCCCGGCCTGGCCGCGCAGCAGAGCAGGGTCGTTGGCCCAGATGAGATAATCCGTGGAATAGAGGTCGTTTACCTGTTCCGGGGTCCATTTCAGGGCGTCGTTGGTGGGACAGAGACCCAGTTTCTTATAGATTTTATTTCCGTCGGGCATAAAGAGATTGGGCCTGTGGTCGCCGTAGAAAACAACAATGGTGGGCTCGTCAATTTCCCGCAGCTGGTCCGTCAGCCAGCCCAGCGCCTGATCCGCCCTTGTGATGCCCTCCAGCATGACCCGGGCCACGTCCTGTTCGGAGGGCAGAAGCAGGTCGGAGGACAGCTTGATCTGACATTCCCAATTGAACTTGTCCACGTCAAAGGGCTGGTGATTTTCCATGGTAATGCCGTACAGAAACGCCCGCTTTCCCTGTCCGTTCAGGGCTTTCATCCGCTCCAGCATCCCCTGGAAAAAATACTTGTCCCGCATATAATAGCCGCCGTAGACGCCCTCTGGAATCGAATAGCCAAAGTTCTGGATGTCCTCGGAAAAGTAAAGATTCTCAAAGCCCAGCATGGGATAGGTCACGGTACGGTTATACAAGCTGTCGTCAAAGCCGTGGAGCAGTTCGGCGGTATAATTTCCGGTTTTGGTATACTGTTCCGCGACGGAGTCAAAGCGCTGATAAACGGGGTCGTCCATAAAGCAGATATTGGTCCCCGGCGGGATGTCCAGACTGGTGAGGCCGTACAGCATGGAAAGCTCGATATAGCCAGTGCCGTAGCCCAGATGATGACTGTGGAACACGCCGCTGACGCTCTCTTCCTCCAGGGCGTGGAAGTTCTCCAACGGGTCGGCGCTGAATTCCAGTCCTGTCAGCCGGTTCACGTCAAAGAAGGACTCGGAGAGAATCCAGATGATATTGGGCGTTTCCTGGGTGACGGGTTCTTCCTCCGCAAGAAGCTCGTCGATCCGGTGCAGGACCTGCCGCATATAGTCCTCCCCGTAGCTCTCCGGCGGCTCCATGCCCTGCAAAAAGGCGTCCCTCCAGAGGCTGACCGTCAGGCCATGGACGCTGTAATTCTCCACGGCATCGATACGGGTATAGAAATCCAGCCCCAGCCGTTCCGCCACAAGACCGGTGCCCTCAGAAGACCAAAAGAACACGGCAAAGGCAAGGGACACGCCGGCGGTCAGGAAGCGGACGGAACCTTTCAGGGCGGTGAGGCGTTGGGTCAGGGCCAGCAGGAGAATGCAGATACACAAGCCGATTGCCGCCTGCCAGAAGTCCTCAGGAAGAACCAGGTCGCCTGCCAGACCCGCCACGTCCCCCGCCTGCCCCGCAAGCCCGAAATCGGCCAGTTCCAGCGGCGTGCCGTTGATCTTGTTCTTGAACGCGTCCACCTGCGCCAGTATCAGTCCCACAGCTCCTATGGGTATCCCCGCCAGCCAGAGCCGTCCGGTCAGCGCGCCCAGGACGTAGATGGGGACGGTGCAGATGATCCAGGTCATGTAAAATCGTCCCGGGGAGGCCTCGGCCCAGATCCGGACTTCGTTCAGGGTCGTGCAGGGAATCAGCTGAACCGACACGGTGACGGCCAGTCCCATACAGACGGCAGCCAGGCTGAACAGCATCCATCTCAGCCAGGCCGGACCGATTGGCGCGCGCTTCCGCAAAAACGACCATCTTCCGCGAGGCTTCTCCTGCACTCTCTTCCCGCGGGACAGTCTCTTCTTCATTCATAAACCCCCAGTCTGAAAGAGGAATCAGGAATCTTTTGAAAAACAGAAGCCCTCCAAAAAATCCCCGATTCCATTTGTTAGACGGCTGATATCAATACGCCAGTTTCTCGGCAAGGTAGTCCCGGAGCTGGTCAATGGGAATCCGGACCTGGGCCATGGAATCCCGTTCCCGGACAGTCACGCAGTTGTCGGCGGGGTCCTTTTCGGTGCCTACGGTGGCAAAGTCCACGGTGACGCAGTAGGGGGTGCCGATCTCGTCTTCCCGGCGGTAGCGCTTGCCGATGGAGCCGGTTTCGTCAAAGTCCACCATCCAGTCCTTGGAGAGCATCTGCTGGATTTCCTGTGCCTTGCCGCTGAGCTTCTTGCTGAGGGGCAGGACGGCGACTTTGAAGGGCGCAATGGCGGGATGGAAACGCATCACGGTCCGAACGTCGTTCTTGGCCTCGTCCACTACTTCCTCGTCGTAGGCTTCCACCAGCAGAGCAAGGGTCATACGGTCCGCGCCCAGGGAGGGTTCGATGACGTAGGGGACATAACGCTCGTTGGTCTCAGGGTCAAAGTAGCTGAGGTCTTTGCCGGAGTGCTTCTGATGCTGGCTGAGGTCGTAATCCGTACGGTCCGCCACGCCCCAGAGCTCGCCCCAGCCGAAGGGGAACAGATACTCAAAGTCGGTGGTCGCCTTGGAGTAGAAGGCCAGCTCTTCCGGCTCGTGGTCACGCAGACGCAGATTCTCTTCCTTGATGTTCAGGCCAATCAGCCAATCATGGCAGTAAGTCCGCCAATACTGGAACCATTCCAGGTCCGTGTTGGGCTTGCAGAAGAACTCCAGTTCCATCTGCTCAAATTCCCGGATACGGAAGATAAAGTTTCCGGGGGTGATCTCATTCCGGAAGCTCTTGCCTACCTGACAGACGCCAAAGGGGAGCTTCCGGCGGGTGGTTCTCTGGATGGCGGGGAAGTTGACAAAGATGCCCTGAGCGGTTTCCGGGCGGAGATAGACCTCGTTGGCAGTGTCTTCCGTAACGCCTTGATGGGTCTTGAACATCAGGTTGAATCTCCGGATATCGGTAAAATCGCTCTTGCCGCAGCCGGGGCAGGGGACATTCTTCTCCCGGATAAAGGTGACAAGGTCCTCCTGGGTCATGGCTTCCACGTTTACATCCAGATTGTTCCCCTGCACGTAGCCCTCTACCAGCTTGTCAGCGCGGTGACGCATTTTGCAGGCCTTGCAGTCAATCAGGGGGTCGTTGAAGGTGGACACGTGGCCCGACGCGACCCAGACTTCGGGATTCATCAGGATGGCGGCGTCAAGACCTACGTTATACGGGTTCTCCTGCACGAACTTCTTCCACCAGGCGCGCTTGACGTTGTTCTTCAGCTCCACTCCCAGAGGGCCGTAATCCCAGCTGTTGGCGAGACCGCCGTAAATCTCGCTGCCAGGGAACACAAAGCCCCGGTTCTTGCAGAGCGCCACCACATTTTCCATGGTTTTCTGTTTGTTGTCCATAAAAAGCAACTCCTTTAATATAACATAGCAGTGACTTGAGAGCCGCTGCCGGCATCACGAATAAAAACGCCCCGAGCCGTAGGAATTGGCTCAGGGCGAACAAAAGTCCGTGGTTCCACCTGAATTCGCGTAAAAGCAACGCGCACTCTGACCGGTAACGGCGGCGTCCGGCGGGGCATTTCCTCCCCACAGCTCACAGGGCGCCTTCACTGCTTCACCGGTAGGGCTTGCAGCATCCGCCCTCTCTCTTCACCGGCGTGACAGCAGCTACTCTTCCCTCTCACGGCCTTTTATATTCGATTAAGTGACACTGTAGCATTTTTCCATTGGATTGTCAAGCATTTTCGCGGCGCATTGTTTCGGACGAGCCGGTTTCAATGGAAAGAATCCTCCTTGCCGTGATTTCAGACAGACCGGCACGGCGTTTGTCCTTGTCATAAGCCCGATACTTTTCCGGTCCAGTTCAGACAGGCCAGGATCGCGCCGGCTTCCGAAGTGAGAATTTCCCGCGTTACAGGCCCGCCGTTGTTCCGGTCCATGAATTTCAGTATGACCCTTCCGTTTTTCGTACGGTGGGCTTTCACGTTTCGCAGACGCTCCAGGCGCAGAATCGGTTTCCAGGACGAATTCGTGACAAAAAGCCATTTTTCCCCTATCAATATCCTTCCATCGGCAAACCTGGCGGCGCGCTCCAGATCCCGTTCCACCAGCTCCAGCATCGCCCTTCTGGATAAAGCCCTTTCTGCCTCCGAAAGCTCCGCGCGAATAAACGTACACAGGTTTGAACGCTCCGGACAAATCAACACCAGCAGTCCGCGGGTTGTAAGATAGACGCCGGCGGCAAGACAAAAGAGGATGATGGGGATAGCCAGTGGGAGCATCCGCACGTCTTTCAGCACGCCTGTAACCCATTCCAGCCAGAAGAAGCCCGCTCCTCCCAGCAGCGCCGCCGGTCCAATCAGCAGGCTTTTCGTTCGCTCCCTCCGGATATACGCCGCGCAGACTCCCTTTTTCATCCCGCACCTCTTTTATCCCGCACCCCAGTATAATCAGAACACCCTCTTACCTGACACATTCCTGATGCAACAGCTTACTCCAGCGCTTCTGCCTCCGCAAGCCAGAGGTTCGCCTTTGCGTCGGAGGGCATCCGCCAATCGCCTCGGGGGGACAGCGCCACCGTGCCTACCTTGGGGCCGTCGGGGAGGCAATTGCGCTTGAACTGCTGGGAGAAGAAGCGGCGGTAGAAGATTTTCAGCCATTTGAGAATTACGTCCCGGCTGTAGCGTTTTCCAAGGGCGTAATCAGCCAGACGGAAGACCTTGGCGGGAGAGAAGCCCCAGCGGAGGACGTAGTATAGGAAGAAGTCATGCAGCTCGTAAGGCCCTACCAGATCCTCGGTCCGCTGGCTGATCTCTCCCTGTACGGCGGGCAGCAGCTCGGGTGAAACGGGAGTGTCCAGAATGTCCTCCAACACGTCGTGAAGCCCTTCGTCGTCCTCGGCGGACAGATAGCCTACCAGATAGCGCACCAGCGTCTTGGGAATGGACGCGTTTACCCCGTACATACTCATATGGTCGCCATTGTAGGTACACCAGCCCAGGGCAAGCTCGCTGAGGTCCCCTGTGCCGATGACAATGCCGCCGGTGTCGTTGGCAATGTCCATCAGAACCTGGGTCCGCTCCCGGGCCTGGGCGTTCTCGTAGGCGACGTTATGATCCTCCGGGTCGTGGCCGATATCCCGAAAATGACTGCGCACCGTCTGGGAAATGTCCACTGTCCGGAGTACCACGCCCATCTTTTCCGCCAGAATCACAGCGTTGTTCTTTGTCCGGTCCGTGGTCCCGAAACAGGGCATGGTCACGGCAATGATATCAATCATGGGCCGGTCCAGCATCTTCATGGCAAGGCCGGTGATCAGAACCGCAAGGGTAGAGTCCAGCCCGCCGGAAAGCCCTACAACAGCAGTCCGCGCTCCGGAATGGGCCAGCCGTTCTTTCAGACCCAGGGAGGCAATCAGAAGAATCTCCCTGCATCGCGCGTCCCGTTCCTCTCTGCCTTCGGGGACAAAGGGCATTGGAGAAACATGACGGGTCAGCTTTGTGTCCGTAGGATAGAGGGAGAAGCAGACGCCGGTTTCGGACATCCTGCGGGGTTCCAACGTCTGGGTCCTACGGCGTTCGTAGGCAAGCCGCTGCACATCGACCTCCGAAATCAGCATCCCGCCCTCAAAGCGCCGTTCGGCAAGAATCATTCCGTTTTCCGCAATGAGCTGGTGCGCGCCAAAGACCAGATCAGATGTGGATTCCCCGGCTCCCGCGCTGGCGTAGGCGTAGCCGCAGAGAAGCTTCGCGCTCTGCATGGAGACAAGCTGACGGCGGTACGCATCCTTGCCAAGGACCTCGTTGCTGGCGGAGAGATTGCCGATAAAAGTCGCGCCGTTTTTGGCCATCTGAATAGACGGGCTGTCAGGCGACCAGAGGTCCTCGCAGATTTCAAAGCCCAGCACCAGCTCCGGAATCTCGCTGCACCAGAAGAGCTGTCCCGCGCCGAAAAGCACCGTCTGCCCGCAAACGTGGTCCACAAAGAAAGGCTTGCAGTTGGGGGCGGGGGCGAACCAGCGTTTTTCGTAAAATTCGCCGTAATTGGGCAGATAGCTTTTCGGTACGACGCCCAGGATTTCGCCTCTTTGTATAATCGCCGCGCAGTTATACAGATTGTTCTGTATCCGCAGGGGCAGTCCTACAGCAGTCACTACCTCCAGGTTCCGGGTCGCGGCCAGCACGGTGCAAAGGGCCTCCTCCGCCCCCCGCAGCAAGGGTTCCTGACAGAACAGATCCCCGCAGCTGTAGCCCGTCAGCCCCAACTCCGGCAAAATCAGGACCTTTACGCCAGCCCGTTCCGCGGCCCGCATCATGGAAAAGGTCTGTTCGGCGTTAAACATACAGTCGGCCAGACGGAGCTTGGGCGCGCCGCAGGCAACCGGTATAAATCCATCCTTCATGGTAAGACCTCCTGAAAACGCCCCTGTCAAGGACGCTCGAATTACTTCCCTATTGTATACCTTTTCCCGCGTCTTTACAAGAATAAAAACAGAAAGACGGACCATCAGCGGCCCGTCAATCTGTGTGTGTTTATTTTAGGAGGGAGAAAACGCATCGGGCTGGGAGGACCCTTTGCAAGTATTAAGATAAACCATAATTTTTGCGGAATTGTGTTTTCCGTGTAAACAGTTTATGAATGGAAAACAAACATATTATGAATAGGGGCAATTTACAGGAACTTCCTGCTTTCGGCCACGGCAAGCTCGTCGCAGCGGTTGTTATAGGGGTTCTCCGCGTGGCCCTTCACCCAGTGGTAATGAAGCTCGTGTATGCCGGTCAACTGGAGCAGTTTTTCCCAGAGGTCGGGATTCAGGGCGGGCTTTTTGTCGGATTTCACCCAGCCCCGTTTCTGCCAGCCTTTGGCCCAGCCCTTCTCCAGCGCGTCAATGACATATTTGGAATCGGACCACAATTCCACCCGGCAGGGCTCCTTCAGGACCTCCAGCGCGGAGATCACAGCCGTCAGTTCCATGCGGTTGTTGGTGGTCCGGGCCTCTCCGCCGGAAAGCTCCCGCTGGTGTTCGCCGTAAATCAGCACCGCCCCCCAGCCTCCCGGTCCAGGATTCCCGGAGCACGCGCCGTCGGTGTAGATGGTTACTGTTTTCATTTTCAGTCTCTTCCTCCATTTCCTCAAAAAAGAGCAGACCTTCCGGATTTGCCTCTCAAGCCAGACTCCTTTTATATGAAAATGGTTCAATCATCTGAATTCGGCTCTTCCGTCAATTCCTGTACAGAGGAAACGGTTTCGTCCATATTGTTTCCTTCCTGAACATCTTCCATTGCCTCCATGGTTTCCTCATCCGGCTTCTCTTCCTCGGGAGCGTCCGGAACGCCGTCAAGGGCCTGCATGGTTTCCTCATTTTCGTCCTTATCCGCAAGGGCAAGGGAAATCACCTGGTCGCCCTCTTCCTTGAAACGCATGACAATCACGCCTTGAGTGGCACGTCCGGCGATACGGATATTCTCGACGGCGGTCCGAATCAGGATGCCGCTCTGGGTGACAAGAAGCAGGTCCTCGGAGCCGTCCACAACCTTGATGCCTACTACGCCGCCGGTCCTTTCGGTAATGGCGTAATTCTTGATGCCCTGCACGCCTCGGTTGGTTACCCGGTATTCTTCCACGGCGGTCCGTTTCCCAAAGCCCTTTTCCGTAATGGTCAGGACGTGCCTGCCGGGCTTTGCTCTGGCGGCCCCTACGACAAAATCGCCTTCCCGCAACTTGATGCCCCGTACGCCTACGGCCTGCCTGCCCATGGGACGCACGTCGTTCTCGTCAAAGCAGACTGCCATGCCGTCGTGAGTCGCTATGAGAATCTTCTGGTTCCCGTCGGTTTCCCGCACAGCGATCAGACGGTCTCCCTCGTCCATGGTCAGCGCCCGGAGACCTACATTCCGCAGATTCTTCAGGGCGCTTCCGGGCAGGCGTTTTACAGTGCCGTTCCGAGTCGCCATAAAGAGGAAGCGCCCGTCGTCCTCTATGGAACGGGTGTGAATCATGGTCTGGACCCGTTCGCCCTGCTCTACCTGGAGAATATTGACAATGTTGCTCCCCTTGGCCGTCTTGCCGGATACGGGGATCTGATAGCCCTTTTTCCGGTAGACCTTTCCGGTGTCGGTAAAGAAGAGGAGGTAATCGTGGGTAGAGGCGGTGAACACGTCGACCACCGCGTCCTCTTCCCGGGTGGTAATGCCCTTCTTGCCCATGCCGCCCTTGGACTGCGCCGTATATTCGCTGACCGGGGTGCGCTTGATATATCCCGCCTGGGTCAGGGTGAAGACGCACTGCTCCTCCTCAATCAGGTCCTCAATGTCAATTTCATCCTCGACTTCCTGAATCTCTGTCACCCGGTCGTCTCCGTACTTTTCGGAAATCGCCAGCAGCTCTTCTTTGAGTATCTGACGGACCATGCCTTCATCCGCAAGGACCTTCTGATAGTAGGAAATCTTCTCTTCCAGCTCTTTGTATTCGTTCTCCAGCTTCTCCCGGTTCAGGCCCTGGAGCGCAATGATTCTCATATCACAGATCGCCTGGGCCTGCACGTCGTCCAAGCCGAAACGGTTCATCAGATTCTGCTTTGCGTTGTCGTAGCTGGTACGGACAATCTTAATCACTTCGTCGATATTATCCTGAGCAATCAGCAGACCTTCCAGCAGATGGGCGCGCTCCTGGGCCTTCCGGAGGTCAAAGCGGGTCCGGCGGACGATCACGGATTCCTGATGGGTAATGTACTCGTCCAGAATATGCCGCAGGGAGAGTATCTTCGGCTGAAGCTTGCCGTTGACCTCCACCAGGGCAAGCATATTGATGGCAAAGGAGGTCTGCAATTGGGTCTGGGCAAAGAGGCGGTTCAGAACAACCTGAGGATTGGCGTCCCGCTTGAGCTCGATTACAATACGCATTCCGTTCCGGTCGGACTCGTCCTGAATCATGCTGATGCCTTCCAGACGCTTGTCCTCTACCTGGTCGGCCATGTTTTTTATCAGCATCCGTTTATTCACCTGATACGGAATCTCGGTAATCACAATCCGGGTCCTGTCCTTGCCGAATTCCTCGAACTCATGCCGGGCACGGAGGACAACGCGTCCCCGTCCCGTGGCGTAAGCAGCCCGGATACCGGAACGGCCCATGATAATGCCCTTTGTGGGGAAATCCGGCCCCTGAATGTGCTGCATCAGTTCAGAGAGTGTGGCGTCGGGATTGTCCAGCACGCAGATCACGGCGCTGATGGTCTCCCGCATATTATGAGGCGGAATATTGGTCGCCATACCGACCGCGATGCCGGAGGAGCCGTTTACCAGCAGATTCGGAAAACGGGAGGGCAGGACGCGGGGTTCCTTCCGGAGTTCGTCGAAGTTGGGTTCCCAGTCCACGGTCTCCTTGTCGATGTCCCGGAGCATTTCATCAGAGATTTTCGCCAGCCGCGCCTCGGTGTAACGGTAGGCCGCGGGTGGGTCGCCGTCAATGGAACCGAAGTTGCCGTGGCCGTCAATGAGCATATACCGCATGGAGAAATCCTGCGCCAGACGGACCAGGGCGTCATAGACAGAAGCGTCGCCGTGGGGATGGTAGCGGCCCAGCACATCGCCTACAGCCGTCGCGCACTTCCGGAACGCGTGGTCAGACGTCAGGTTGTCTTCATACATCGCGTACAGAATCCGACGGTGTACCGGCTTCAGTCCGTCCCGCACGTCAGGCAGAGCGCGGCCTACAATTACGCTCATCGCATACTCTATATAGGATTTCTCCATTTCCGGCACCAGCGCCGATTCCACGATCTTCTGGTTCGGAAAGCGGATTTCTTCGGGGTCGTATTGAGGTTTCTTAGCCATTTATTACAATTCCTCCTTTGTTTGAGAGGTTGATTTCAGGATTCAAAACGACGATTTCAGCCAATCCATCCCCGGGTAAGGCTCCAGGGTATGGGCGTACCACTCCACGCACAGCGCCGCAAGGTCCCGGTCCCGCATGGTGCATTTCATCGGGAACACGGACTGCCCGTCGCTGGGTTCAATGGGCGCTTCTTCGTCGGAATCCAGATAGGCCGGGTCAAAGCAGGCCCAGGCAGTTTCAGCTTCCGCGTCCCATATCTGGAGAAAGATCAGGTCAGGGGAGGACTCCAGCGTCAGATAGCCCTCCTCGCAATCCTCGTCCGGGGACAGAAACAGACTGGAACAGCCCCCATTCCGGATTTTTTCTGCTATATCCTGTACGGTCTTTCCGGAAATGCCGTCAATCTCTTCAATTTCCATTCCCGGAAGCGCGCCACAGCCGGCATACTGAATCTTCACGCCCTCCGGCAGCGGGGGAACAGCCGTCTTCTTTACAATTTCTTCCATAAGCAAATTCCTGATTTCTCTTTCCTCCTGCAATCAGTAGTCAAGATTTACGACGTACTTTGCGTTGCGCTCAATGAATTCCTTCCGGGGTTCGACTTTCTCTCCCATCAGGATGGTAAAGGTCTCGTCGGCTTTCACAGCGTCGTCAAGGGTTATGCGGCGGAGGGTCCGTTTTTCGGGGTCCATGGTGGTCTCCCAAAGCTCCTGGGGATTCATCTCGCCAAGGCCCTTGAACCGGCTGATATCCACTTTGGCGTTGGGATTCCCGGCCCTTAGCTCGGCAGAGATCCGGTCCCGTTCTCCCTCGGAAAAGGCCAGCCGCGTGGTCTTCCCCCGGGAGAGCTTGAAGAGGGGCGGCACGGCGGAATATACATAGCCCTGTTCAATCAGAGGCCGCATGAACCGGAAAAAGAAGGTCAGCAGAAGGGTCCGGATATGGGAGCCGTCCACGTCCGCGTCCGCCATAATGATGACCTTATGATAACGGAGCCGGTTCGCGTCGAACTCGTCCCCAATGCCTGCCCCCAACGCAGTGATGACGGGCTGGAGCTTGTCGTTTCCATAGACCTTATCGGCCCGGGCCTTTTCCACGTTCAGCATCTTTCCCCAAAGCGGCAGGATGGCCTGAAATCTGGAATCCCGCCCCTGAGTGGCCGAACCGCCTGCGGAATCGCCCTCAACGATGTAGATTTCCGTCAGCTCGGGGTTGTTCTCGTTGCAGTCCCGGAGCTTGTCAGGCATTGCCGCCCCGCCAAGGACCGTCTTCCGCCTGATGGATTCCCGGGCTTTCTTCGCCGCCTCTCTCGCTCTGGACGCGGTCAGGGCCTTGTCAAGAATCATCCGGCCTGTCTGGGGATTCTCTTCAAGGAAGATATCCAGCTTTTCGGAAACAATGCTGTTGACCAGAGTCCGAATCTCGGAATTCCCCAGCTTCGCTTTTGTCTGGCCCTCAAACTGCGCGTCCGTGAGCTTGACCGAAATCACGCAGGTCAGTCCCTCGCGGCAGTCCTCGCCGGAAACCTTCTCGTCGTCCTTGAGCATCTTCGTCTTTCTGCCGTAGGCGTTCAGGACGTTGGTCAGGGCGCGCTTGAAGCCTTCCTCGTGCATACCGCCTTCGGGTGTGTGGACGTTGTTGGCAAAGGAGAGGATGGTGTCGTTATAGCCGTCGTTGTACTGGAGGGCTATTTCCGCGATGGAATCCTCCTTCTGCCCGGACATATAAATCACGTCCTGATGCAGCGCGTCCTTGCTCTTGTTCAGCCAGGTGACAAATTCCCGGATTCCCCCCGCGTAGCACATGGAATGCTCCTGCTCTTTGCCGGGCCGGAGGTCCACAGTGCGAATCCGCAGTCCCGCGTTCAGAAAGGCTTCCTCCCGCATCCGGGTATGGAGTATCTCATACTGATAGACGGTATCCTCGAACATCTCCGGGTCCGGCTTGAATGTCACCGTGGTGCCGCAATGGTCCGTATTGCCGACGATGGACATTTCCTGGGTAATCTGTCCGCGGGAGAACTTCATTTCATAGATTTTGCCGTCCTTATGAACCTGGACCTCCAGCCACTCACTCAGCGCGTTGACCACCGAAGCGCCTACGCCGTGAAGACCGCCGGAGACCTTGTAGCCCCCGCCGCCGAACTTGCCGCCTGCGTGCAGGATGGTAAAGACGACCTCCAGAGCAGGCTTTCCCGTCTGGGCCTGGATGTCAACCGGGATGCCGCGGCCGTTATCAGTAACCGTAATGGTGTTGTCGGCGTTGATCTGAACCAGGATATCCGTGCAGTACCCGGCAAGGGCCTCGTCAATTGAGTTGTCAACGATTTCGTAAACAAGGTGATGCAGGCCGGAGGAAGACGTGGAACCGATATACATCCCGGGACGCTTCCGGACGGCCTCCAGACCTTCCAGCACCTGAATTTCCGACGCGTCGTATTCATTGCCAGCGTCGACGGCGGTAGAATTCAAAATCTCATTCTCCATAGTAACTCCTTACAAATATATATATTGAAACAAATCCAGACCTTACCCTCCACAAAAAGGCCCGGAGGTCGCGGCTTCCTTCTGAAAACAAAAACCCTCCTGACAAAAGAAAGCCGGTATATTTGAAGCGGACGCGGCATATAGTAAAACAGCAGTGACCCGCCAGCATCCGCAGTGCTTTTCTATCTTTCTGTTTTTCCATTAGAGAAAATTTTTGCAGCGGCTCGCCAGACAAATTCTATGGAAAGCCGTTATATTGCGAACATTTTTACTACAAAAGTCCATAGCAATCCCTTGCTGCAAAAGAAGACATACTTTCCCAAGAAGACGTATAGACTAGAACAGCTTGGATCGTTTCAGAAGCGCCCCGGGAGACGCGGGAGACAGATAGACAATCTGGGGATGATACGGATGGTCGCAGAGAACAAAGGAACGGGGGATATCCGGGGAGAGATTCAGCACAACGCCCTCCTTTTCCGCCGCGCCCAAAAATTCACGGGTGCGCTTTTCGTAACTGCATTTGTCCAGGTCGAAAATTCCAATCACCCGTCTGCCCTGCACAACTTCATTCTGTCCCAGGTGAAGATACATAGCCGCTATTCTCCATTCTTTCCAGATTCTTCAAATTCATGCCGCAGCCACGCAAACCACTGCCCTTTTGCGACGGCTTTCTTGACCTGCTGGTGATCGTCGTTCTGACAACAGCTCATTTCTTCTTTCCAATAGATAAACCGGCAGGACCAAAACAACGGCGGCAACTGCCATTTTCTTCCAATTATTTATAGTATTTCTCCCTGTTTCACATGAAACACTTTCCCGCCCAGAAGGGAAGGCAGCCGGTCTTCCTCGCAGCAGGTGATAAAGACCTGTCCGCCCGCAATCCGGTTCAGCACGAATTCCTGCCGTTTCGGGTCCAGTTCGCTGAGCACGTCGTCCAGAAGCAGAACGGGATATTCTCCGGCGGCGTTGCGATAAATCTCCCGTTCGGCCAACTTGAGGGCAAGGGCGGCGGTACGGGTCTGGCCCTGGGAAGAATAGGTTTTCGCTTCAACGCCGTCAATGGTCACCAGCATATCATCCTTGTGAGGCCCGGAAAGACAGAGCCGTGACGCCCGCTCAGCCTGTTCATGGGCGGTCATATGCTGTTCCAGCCAATCCGTCAGCTTTCCGACGTCCGCGGAGGGGTCCTGGATGGCGGAGACGGTCTGGTATGCAATCCGCAGCTCTTCCCGGCCGCCGGAGCACTCCCGGTGGTGGACAGCGGCGTATTCCTCCAGGCGTTGGATAAAGCGGCAGCGGTAATGGATAAGGACCGCGCCAAACCGTACCATCTGGGCGCTGAATTCCGGCAGGGCGTCCAAAAGGCTGGGATGGTCCTCGGAGTCCCGCAGAATCCGGGTCTTCTGTTCATGGGCGCGGCTGTAGGAGGCCAGGGCAGAGGCGTAACGGGGCCGGAGCTGGCAGAGGGCAGTATCCAGAAAGCGTCTCCGTACCGCCGCTCCCTCCCGGATCAGGTACAGGTCCTCCGGCTGAAAAAGCACCGTGGTATAGACGTTCATGGCGCCGCCGGTTTTCACGGGAGCTTGGTTCACGGTAAGCCGCCGCCGCCGTCCCCGGGCCAGATCCGCCTGAATCCGAAAATCCCGGTCCCTTGCGAAAACGTCTGCTGTCAGCCTTGCCTGTTCCCGTGCAAAGCCGATCATTTCCCTGTCGTTCCTGGCCCTTGGCGAACGGCCCCTTGAAAGATAGACCAGGGCTTCCAGAAGGTTCGTCTTTCCCTGGGCGTTCTCTCCGCAAATTACGCTGCACCTGGGGTCGAAGCGCACGGATTGCAGGACGTAATTCCGGAAACCCTCCAATTCCAGCCGGTCAATCCGCATAACGCACGCCGCAGCGGACACCGCCGAATTCTGCCACATCCCCGGGCCGGAGCTTCCTTCCCCTTTGCAGGCAGACCTCCCCGTTTACCGACGCTTCACCGGCCTGAATCCGTTCCTTGGCCTCGCCGCCGGTTTCCACCAGTCCCGCCAGCTTGAGAAGGTCCTGTAATTTGATAAACTCGGTGGTAATCACAATTTCGCGCATAAGCTCACACTCCAATTTTCAGCAATCCAATGTCATGCGCCGCCCTTCAGACGCACCGGAAGCACCATATACAGGAAATTCTCCTCCCCCTCCACGGGAACGATGACCGCGGGAGACACGCCGGTATTCATCTCGATTTTTACAGTGCCGGCAGGGGCGTACCGCAGGGCGTCCATCAGGTAGCGGTTGTTGAATCCAATCTCCAGCCCGCCGCCGTCCCCTGAGAGCCCGCAGACGTCCTTTGCCGCGCCGATGCCGGTCCTGGCGGAGATGGTTACCTTGTCCTGCTCGAAGACGCAGCGCACCGGGCTTTTCATCTTATCGTTGATGACCACGGACACCCGGTCTATGCTGCTGATCAGGGCTTTGGTCTCCACGGTGACGGCAATGGGATTCTTTCTGGGGATGGCGTTGCGGTAATTCAGGAATTCGCCCTCCAGACGGCGGCAAATCAACTGGGTCTTGCCGGCGTTAAAAAGGATGTGCCGTTCTCCAAGGGTGATTTCCACAGACTCCTCGGAATCGCCGCAGATGGTCTTGACCTCGTTCAGCGCGGAGCCGGGGGCCACAAAGGAAAAGCTGCCGCCGTCGATTTTGGTCAGCGGTTCCTTTCGCACAGCCAGCCGGAACCCGTCCACCGCAGCCATGGTCAAATTCCCGTCCCCGGCCTCAAACAGCGCGCCGGTA
Organism: uncultured Oscillibacter sp.; assembly: GCA_910577405.1. Taxonomy (GTDB): domain Bacteria; phylum Bacillota; class Clostridia; order Oscillospirales; family Oscillospiraceae; genus Oscillibacter. The sequence goes on from CAJTMG010000032.1 coordinate 15,438, forward strand.
TGAACGGGACGGCTTTCGTTCGTTGAGACGGCAAAGGCGGTTTCCTCAATCATGGCCTTGAGGGTCTTCTGGGGCAGGGTAATGGAGAAATTATCCTCCACCTCTGGCAGATCCGGAAAATCAGCGGCGGAGAGTCCCACGATATCGTCATAGTTGATCTCGCCGCAGGAAAAACGGACGCTGTTCCGGTCATTGGCAGAGAGGGTAATCACGCTGTCAGGCATACGACGTATGATGTCTCCCAGGACCTTGGCGCTGATGACCACATCCCCTGTTTCTATGATATTTGCCGAGACGCTGGTGCGGATGCCGGTCTGCATATTGTATCCGGAGACGGTCAGGCTGTCGTTTTCAGCATGGAGCAGCAGACCTTCCAGGGCGGGTATGGTGCTTTTAGAGGAAACCGCCCGGGTGCTGATGGTAATGGCGCTTTGAAGCAAAGCTTTTTCACAGCTGAAGTGAATCATATAGGAACCTCCCGTAACCGCCGCGAAGTTTTCCACCCCGGGACGGCGCCGCTGTTGAAGGCCTGCGGCTGGCCGGAATATGGGTCTGACAGCCGTTCTCTTCAACGCTGTTTTTTTTTGAAGAGGGCGGTGTTTCGACGCTTTTCAAGAAAAAAATAATATGATTTTAGTAGGAGTAGTCGTAGGGCGAAAAATTGTGGAAAAAACGAAAAAATCCAGAATTCACAAGGTTTTCCACACTCACAGCAATTGTGGAAAATTTTTGCGTTTTGCACAGCGGAAGAATCTGTGGAAAACGACCAACAAAAAGTTATTGGTTTTCCACAGAAAATGTTGAAAAAAGAAGCGCCTTCCGCGGGTACTCCGACGAATCCCGCCGGAGGCGCAAAAACAGCTTGAAGGCGGCGTCTTTTCAGGGACGGAACGAACTTGTCAGGGCAGGAATGACAGAAACGGTCAGTACCTGGAATTGATGTTGGTTTTCAGTTCCTTGACGGTTTCGGCAAAAACGGGGTTTTTCTTCATTTTCTTCTCCACCTGCTGAATGGAGTAGACAACGGTAGAATGATCTCTGTTGTCAAAGAGACGGCCGATATTCTCCTGAGACAAGCTGGTCATGCTGCGGATCAGGTACATGGCGATCTGACGGGCGGTGACCGCGTCCCGGCTGCGCTGCTGTCCCTTGACCACGGCCTCATCCACATGGTAGTAGCGGCTGACGTAGGAGAGAATGGATTCCGGCGTGGGAATGAATTCGTTGTTGCTCTTGAGAATATCCTGCATGGCCCGGGCCACGGTTTCCTCGTCGGTTTCGTTGCCCAGGAGGTCCTTGTAAGCCAGAACCTTGTTCACGGTGCCCTCCAGCTGGCGGACGTTGGCGGTGACCTTCTGGGCGATCATAACGGCGATTTTGTCCGGAAGCTCCATACCCAGGATGGCGGCCTTGTTTTTGACGATGGCCACCCGGGTTTCAAAATCGGGCGGCTTCACATCGGTGAGAAGGCCCCATTCAAAGCGGGTCCGGAGCCGGTCGTCCAGAAGGGTCATCTCAGAGGGGGGACGGTCGGAGGTCAGGACGATCTGCCGCCCGGACTCGTAGAGGGTATTGAAGGTGTGGAAAAACTCGTCCTGCACCTGATCCTTGCCCGCCACAAACTGTACGTCGTCCACCAGGAGCAGGTCAGCTTCCCGGTATTTGGCGCGGAACTCCATGCCCCGGTTGGAGCGGATCAGGCCAATGAACTCGTTGATGAAGTCGTCGCCCTTGACGTAGACGATTTTGGCCATGGGGTCGTTTCTGCGGATAACGTTGGCGATGGCGTTGAGCAGATGGGTTTTGCCAAGACCGGAATCGCCATAGATCAGAAGGGGGTTATAATTCTGGGCCGGATGCTCTGCCACGGCCATGGAAGCGGCGTGGGCGAGCTTGTTGGACGGTCCCACGACAAAGGTCTCGAAGGTGAATTCAGCGGAGGTAAAGCGGTCGGTTTTTTTCTGCGGCGCGCTGCCCTGAAACTCCTGAAAACCGGAATTATCCAGAAGCTGGACCTCAAAATCAGTGGAGAAGATATCGTGCAGAGCGGCCTTGATGTTGGGAAGAAAGAGGGATTCAATATAGCCCTTCTTGAATTCGTTGGGACAGTGGAGGAAGCAGGTATTCCCCCGGATATCGACGATGGTCAGCTCATCGAACCAGGTAGAGATGGTCGTTTCAGAAAGAGTGCCCCGGAGCTGGCGGAGGACGTTCTCCCAGATATCGGTGACGGAATTCAACAGCAAACACCTCTCTTGTTGAAAATTATATAAAGAACCACATAACATTATAACAAAAAAAATGAAAGGGCGCAATACATTATCTAATAATAAGTTCCGAACGGTCCAAAAAGTGGCGATTTGTAGGAAAATGGGGGAAAAGCTGTGGAAAACTTCGTGACAGCCGACATAAAAATGAGGAAAAAGGCCTTCTGCGCGGAAAAACAGCCCGATTGGATGCCGCCGCGGGAAAAGAAGGACTGGTTCCCGGGAAAACCGTATGAAAAATTGCGGCCGAAAAAGGTCAGATATTCGTAGTTGACACATTTTAGAAGAGTATGGTATACTGTAGCTTACGTCGAAAGGCGGGAAGAAAGTCTGCCGCGCCCAAGGGTTGAGACCGGAGGGTGATGGGAAGCCGCGTTTCAGGGGACTGGGGCGCGGAATAAAAGAAAAACAGGAGGTGTCCAGCATGGCAACAAAGAGAACGTATCAGCCGAAGAAGCTGCATGGTCAGAAGGTCCACGGTTTCCGGAAGCGGATGGCGACGTCCAACGGCCGGAAGGTATTGGCGCGCCGTCGGGCAAAGGGCCGCGCGCGGCTGTCGTATTGAGCGGGGGGATACAGTTGAAGAATGGGTCCTGACAGGGGCGGCTGGAATTGAGAGGTTCCTCCGTCCCTCCTGCCGGTTTGGAGGAAAAGACGGATGAAGGCTGGAACGACGTTAAAAGAGAATTACGAATTCCGGCGGCTGTACCAGAAGGGAAAGACGGCGGTGGGCGGCTGTATGGTGCTTTACTGCCGGCGGAACAACCGGGGTCGGAACCGGCTGGGAATTACAGTGTCCACAAAGGTTGGCAACGCGGTTAAGAGAAACCGTGCCCGGCGGCGTTTGCGTGAGGTGTGCCGTCTGAACGGAGAGCGCCTGCGGCAGGGCTGGGATATCGTCCTGGTGGCCCGGGGGAGAACGTTGACGGCGTCCTGGAAGGAAATGAACGATACCTTTCTGAGACTTGCCCGAAAAACCGGCCTTGCCCTGGAGGAACCGCGATGAAACGGATTCTGATCGCCCTGGTGCGGTTCTATCAACGGGAGATTTCACCCTGCCGGCCCCGGTGCTGCAATTATATCCCCACCTGCTCACAATACGCCGTGGAAGCCTTGGAAAAGTACGGCGCGGTAAAGGGGTGCTGGCTGGCGTTCCGGCGGATACTGCGGTGCAACCCATTTCATAAGGGAGGCTATGACCCGGTGCCCTGAGAGGGGTTCTGGTCAGGCGCGCCCAAAAGGACCCGCGTAATTTGATCTGCGGGCAATGTTTTCCTTGCAGAATTTGAAAATGTGAGAGGAAAAGTTATGTTTTCTACCATTGGATACATCATCTGTATCCCGTTCGCCTGGGTCGTGCGGCTGTTCTATAATATGACCGGCTCCTACGGCATGGCTATCATACTGTTCACCATTGTTACAAAGCTCCTGATGCTGCCGTTCCAGATGAAGTCGAAAAAAAGTATGATGCGCATGAGCCGGATGAGCGGGAAGATGCAGGAGATCCAGAAGAAGTACGCGAACAATCAGATGAAGATGAACGAGGAAATCCAGAAGCTGTACGCGGAAGAGGGCGTGAACCCCATGAGCGGCTGTCTCTGGAGCTTCCTGCCGTTCCCCATATTGATCGCGCTGTATTCGATTATCCGTCAGCCTATTACGCATTTTATGACGCTGTCCAATGAGGTCGTTCAGGACCTGGTGGCAAAGGCAACGGCGGCGGGATTGGATATGAGTACAATCGTTCAGATGAAGGACGGAGCCGCGGTGGTCAGCAACGGCGTGACGCAGCTCCAGCCCTATGGACAGATTAACCTGGTGAAGGCAGTCTCTTCCCAGATGCCGGAGCTTGCGGAGGGCGTGGACGGCTGGCTGAATCTGAATTATAATTCCTTCGGCCTGGACATGGCGGCGAATCCATGGGACGCGGTGAAGAACTTCTCTGTGAGCTGGGCGGTCATCGGGCTGATTCTGATTCCAATCCTGGCCGGCGGGACGCAGATTCTGCTGACAAAGATCACGACGAAGCAGCAGCCTCAGAACGAAGCTACGGCCAGCACAAACCGGATTATGATGTTTATGCCCCTGATGTCGGTCTATATTGCGTTTATGATGCCTGCGGCTCTGGGCGTGTACTGGATTGCGCAGAGCGGCTTTGCAACAGTGCAGGAGCTTGTGTTGGGGAAATTCTTCAACAAGAAGCTGGAAGCGGAAGAAAACGCCCGTTATGAAGCCCGTCAGGAAGAACGGAAACGGAAGATGGAAGAGGCAAAGATTCTTCAGGAGCAGCAGCGCCAGCAGCCGGTAAAGAAGAAGACGCTGAAGGAGAAGCAGCAGGAGGCCCGTGAAGCAAAGGCGGCAAAAGCGGCAAAGGCGGCCACAAGCACCACAGACGCCGGCCGGGTAGGGGACAGGCCGTATGCCAGGGGCCGGGCGTACAAAGCGGACCGTTATGACGGGGAGTAAGAAAAAAGAGGTGAGAGAGCCGACATGAGAGCGTATGTGGACGTAACGGGAAAGAATGAGGACGAAGCAATCTCCAAGGCCCTTTCTCAGTTGGGGATGGAGCGGGACGATGTGTCCGTTGAGGTACTGGAACGGGCGAAATCCGGCTTTTTGGGGATCGGCAGCTGTCCCGCAAAGGTGAGAGTGTACTATGGCGAGGAAGAAGAACCCCAGCCAAAGCCGGAACCTGTTCAGAAACCCGAACCGAAGCCTGTGCAGAGACCTGAACCGAAGCCTGTGCAGAGACCTGAACCGAAGCCTGTGCAGAGACCCGAAGAGAAGACGGAGAAGCCCATAGAATCGGAGCGCCGTCCGGAGAAGAAACAGCCCCGCCGGGAGCCTCAGCCGAAGCCGGAGGAAGAGGTGCAGAAGGAACCTCCAGCGCCGGTGCAGGCACTTGGGGACGAGGTGGACGACGAGAAGGCTCAGGCAATCAAAAAATTCCTGTCCGGGCTTCTGGAGCAGATGGACAGCGTGGCTGAGGTCAAGGTCTATCTTCCGGAAAAGGGCCGGTACAAGGTGATCCTGGAGGGACAGGGCCTGGGCGCGCTGATCGGACGCCGCGGCGAGACCCTGGACGCGATACAGCAGCTGACGAGCTACGCGGTAAACCGAACCGGCGTGCGGGTGCGGGTACAGCTTGACGCGGAGAATTATCGGGCAAAGCGGGAACAGAGCCTGTATCATCTTGCGCATAAAGTTGCGGCAAAGGTGGTGCGTTACCGCCGCAGCTTCACCCTGGAGCCCATGAACGCCTATGAACGTCATGTCATTCACACGGCGTTGCAGGATTTTGAGGGCGTTGTGACGCATTCCACAGGCGTAGACCCGAACCGCCGCGTGGTTGTTTCCCTGGATCGGGAAAAGAAGTAAAACGGCAGAAAAGCAAAAGAAAGCAGGCTGTGCGGTTCAGGAAAGCACGGCCTGTTTTTTTGCGCCCGGAAACAGGAACGGGAAAAGTTATCAACAATTTTTAAAACTTTGTGGAAAATTATCGCTTGATTTGCGGCAAAACAGCGCGAAAGTTCTTATATAACGGGAAAACCGCCGTGATTTATCCACAAAAGAAGCAAATCTGTGAATAAATCCGGCGGTGTATTGGGTTTGGATCAGGTTTTTCGTGTTTTTTTCAGTTTCCGGATATCGTTTCCGAAAAAGGGAAGGATATGGTATTCGCCTTCAAGTCTGGATGCGATTTGCGGGGAGTAGCGGCGGGAGATTTCCGGGGTTTTCAGATTGGTGCTGACGATGGTGGAGCGGCGTTCCAGAAGTCTGCCGTTAATAATGGAGTACAGCGCGCTTTGGACGAAGGGCGTGGTCATCTCAGTGCCCAGGTCGTCGAGAATCAGAAGATCGCAGACAAGGACGCGGTCCACATCGGCATCAATTTCCTCACCGCTTTCACGGCCGAACTTCCGGGCTTCAAAACGCTCAAAAACATGGGCGGCAGTATCGTAGACGACGGACCAGCCGTTGGAGGAAACCACCCTTGCAATGGCGGCGGACAGGAAGGTTTTGCCAAGCCCCGGGTCGCCGGTCATCAGAAGGTTTCCGCTGTCAGGCCCGAAGGAATCCGCAAAGCGCCGGCAGGTCCGCCGAATCCAGTCCATATTTTCTCTTGCGGAGATACCGAGGATGGCGTTGAGTTCTTCTGAATACCAATCCAGAGAGAAGGTCTCGAAGCTCTGACTGCCAAGATCCAGCATTTTGGAAAGCTCTGATTTCTGTTCCTGAGCACAGAATTTTTTCAGGCAGCGGCACATGGCGCCAAGGTTATAGCCGGTATCGCCGCAGAGGGGACAGGCGGGGTTGTCGTCCAGGTAATCGGGAGGAAGACCGAGATTGGCCAGCAGATTTTTTCGTTCGACCTGAAGCGCCAGGTTTTTCTCCCGCAGAGCGTTTATGGCAGCCTTGGGGTCCTGACCGTTCTGGAGGGCGTTGGAAATCAGACGGCTCATGGTGGATTGCAGTTCCTTGTCGATTTCACGAAGACGGGGTTGGGCGAGGAAAACGGCGTCTCTTCGTTTCTGGAGCAGCTCCTGCCTGTTCCTGCGTTCCTCGTCGAAGCGCTGGAAGGCTCTGTTGATAATTTTTCCATCGTAAGCCATAGAGTAACCGTCATCCTCTCTGTAAAGTGATCTGTCAGCCGTTTTTTGTGCTGAGCAGGTCTGATTATCCAACAGATATAGTAAAATCTCTCATAGACTATCAAATACTTCTGCGTGGTCCGTGAGATAGCGATAGGTTTGCCGCCGTTCTTTGTATACGGAATAAGGTTGATGATCCAGCGGATGCGGGGATTTTCAGGGCTGTTATGTGCAGATAAATTCTGGGTCAGTCGCCGTTTTTCCTGTCCTGGATATATTCGCGCATCCAGTCGACACCGGAGGCATCTGCGGTCTGCGGGCTCTGACGGGGTCTGGAATCCTTTTTCTCGATTTCGTCCAGGGCGTGCAGACCGGACTCGTGCCAGCGTTTCAGGATGCCATTACAGTAGTTCCATTTGAATTCATGGAGTTTTAGGACGGTTTTATCGTAGGCAAGGGCCACAGATTCCGGAGGAAATCCCCACTCCAGCCATTGGACAAGGTATTTTTCTTCGGAAGCGGAGGGAAGTCTGTCGCCGAGCTGGAGGGTACGCATATAGGTAGGGATAAAGCCCTGCTGTTCGGAGTAATTCCGGAGGTACTCAGCGGCGGCGCGTTGGCTGTCGATTCCCCGGCGGGACCAGGCGTAGCCCTCTTTTTCGATTTGCCGCAGGGTAGGCCGCCGTCCTTCTCCATAACGTCTGGCCACCCGTTCCGCGCAATGGCAAACAAGAAGGTAGATCACGTCAGCGGGAAGCCCGAGAAAATCGTAAAGGCCGAGAAGAATGGCAACATCAGGGGTAGTCAGCTTTTTTCCCAGACGGCGTTCGACCTCAGCGGTAAGGCCGGCAAACTCCCTGTCTTTGGAGAGCTTTTCAGAGACGTCGGCATTTTGATAGGCCGGCTTTTCATCGGCGGGTTCCGGGAGGTCGGCGGGTGTAATCAGGCCCAGCTCCCGGAGGGCGTTTTCAGCGGCTTCGAGGCGCAGACGGTCCCAGCGGAGCTCGCCGGCAAGGGCCTGGGGGGGAAGGGCGCCGTGTTTGCGGAGCAGAGCGAGATAAAGGAGAGCAGCGTCGCCGTTGCCGTGGTCCAGGAGGCGTTGGAGGGCCTGCCCGGAGATGCTGACGCTGTCGTTTGGAGAATGGACGAGAATATTGGGCATGGGGAAGCCTCCTTTCTGCGTTTGATGAGGGTGCGCATAGGGATACTGTACTATTCTACACGAAAAAGGAAAGAAGGGCAAGAGGCGTCGAAAAAGAGAGGCAAGGGAGTTTTAGGAAGGGGAAACTGTCAACAAAACGGCTGACAATGTGGAAAAAGGGGAGATATGAGCGGTAAAAGGGAGAAGAAAAGGCGGGGTATGGAAAATGCTGAAAAAAGATTGTGTATTTTCCAAAAAGCAGGTATTTCTGACAGGGCAATGCAAGAAGAGCGTGGATTTATGGAGCTATTATTTGGAGCGCGGGCAGGCGGTCAACAAAATAATCAACAACGTTGAAAAGCGGAAGAGTCAAAAGGGGACTGTAAATTTTTGAAGAATGGATGTGACGCCGGGGCTTACTTAAAGTGGAATGAGGTACAGAAAGGTACAAAAGGGAGAGATTGGACAATGGACGAGTTGTTTTCTGAAATCAATGAGATAAAGGGAGGGAAATTTGAGTAGGAAAAAAGCAGGAAGAGAATAAAAAAGGGCAGGCCGGGCAGAAAAAAGGGAAAAAGTGGAAAAGCCATAAAAAAGGAAAGAAAAATTTCTCAAAAAACGGTTTTTTTTACTGGAACTGTCCAAAGTGGTGTGATATACTCTAGGATGTAAAATTAGGCAGGAAAGAACCCACTGCGGGCGAGGGAGGTCGAAAGGATGTCAAACCGCGTAGTAGTAACGATATGTGGTGAGGATTACACATTTATAGCGGAAGAATCAGCGGCGTATATGCAGAAGGTCGGGACATACGTCAGCGAGAAGATGGAAGAGGTATTGGGTGCGTCCAAGGTCGGGCGGACGGACGCGGCGGTACTGACGGCAGTAAATATAGCGGACGATTTGTTTAAGGTGCAGACCGAAGTGGAACAGCGTCGGAGCCAGTTGAAAGGATGCTTGGAGGAAGCGAAGAAGTTACAGGAGCGGATGGGGGAATTAGAGGAAGAGTGCGCGGCGCTGAAAGGGAAAAACGAACGGGCGGCGCAGTTGTTGAGCGAGGCAAGAGCGGAACTGACGGAACAGCAGAAGATAGCGGAGCAGATGAAGACCGAAGCCTCTGAACAGCGTGAAGCCGCCGAGCAAGCGAAAGCGGAGGCCGTCGAACAGCGTGAGGTAGCCGAGCAAGCGAAAGCAGAAGCCGCCGAACAACGTGAGGTAGCTGAGCAAGCGAAAGCAGAAGCTGTCGAACAACGCGAAGCAGCCGAGCAAGCGAAAGCGGAAGCTGTCGAACAACGCGAGGTAGCCGAGAAAGCGAAAGCAGAGGCCGTTGAACAAAGTGAGGTAGCTGAGCAGGCGAAAGCAGAAGCCGCCGAACAACGCGAGATAGCCGAGCAGGCGAAAGCAGAAGCCGCCGAACAACGCGAGATAGCCGAGCAAGCGAAAGCGGAGGCCGTTGAACAACGTGAGGTAGCCGAGCAAGCGAAAGCAGAAGCCGCCGAACAACGCGAGATAGCCGAGCAAG
>CAJTMG010000033.1 GCA_910577405.1 uncultured Oscillibacter sp.
TTTCGTATTTCATACCCCTATTTTACCATTGTCCCTTTTTTTCGCAAGAGGTCTATTATATATAGTACCAAACGAACGCCTCCAGCAGACAGGGACAAGCGGTCCGCGTGAGAATCGCCAACAGAGGCAGCGGTCCCTTGCCAGAACGCCGCCGGAAGCCGTGTATTCCCTGTGGATTTCGATAGAATTGGTGAAATTGACGGAAAACGGCCCTTGAAATGGCAAAAGGCAGGCTGTCCGCAATGTTTTCGCACTTGCAATTTGGGAAGAAAGAGGGTATAGTAGAATCCAGGTTTTTGTCCGTTTGCATTAAGTATTTCAAGGAGGTATTCTGAATGTCAACGAAAGCCTACTACCCCAGAACAGAGATTGGCCCTGGTAAGGTCGGGTTCTCCAAGACCCGTTCGATTATCGAGGCCCCCTTCTATGGCAACAACGTCGTGAAGATTAACTCCCTCCGGGAGGCATACGACATGGCCAAAAACTCCCCCGGCACGATTGTGACTGATATGCCCGTATACCGCGGCGAGGAGTTCGGCCTGGAGCCTGATGCAAAGGTACTGCTGTTCAACGACGGTTCCATCACGGGCCGTTACGCCGCCGCACGCCGCATTACTGGCAAGCCGGGCGTGAACACCACCGAGCTGGATAAGATTGTGATGGACGCCGTGTATGACACCCGGTGGAAGACCATGTATCACGCAGAGGTCTTCATCGGCCTGGACCCTGAGTTCATGGTAAAAGCCCATCTGCTGATTCCGGAGGGCGAGGAAAACCTGTTGTACAACTGGATGCTGAACTTCCAGTATCAGTCCGACGAGTATGTGAAGATGTATAAGAAATCCGTACCCGTAGGCAACGGTGCGGAACCTGACATCTATATTTTCTCCGATCCCCAGTGGACCGGCGCTCCCGGCAAGGATGAAATCTGCGACCCCAAATGCCTGTGCTACTTCAACACAGACACCAACTGCGCGGCCATTCTGGGTATGCGCTACTTCGGCGAACACAAGAAGGGCACGCTGACCCTGGCCTGGGCAATCGCGAACCGGAACGGCTACGCATCCTGCCACGGCGGACAGAAGGAGTACACCCTGGAGGACGGCAGCAAGTACGTGGCGGCGGTCTTTGGCCTGTCCGGTTCCGGCAAGTCCACCCTGACCCACGCCAAGCACAGTGGCAAGTATCCCGCCATCAAGGTGCTGCATGACGACGCCTTTGTCATCAATACCGACACCTGCGCCTCTGTAGCCCTGGAGCCCACCTACTTCGACAAGACCGCCGACTATCCCGTGCCCTCCGAGGACAACAAGTATCTGCTCACCGCCCAGAACTGCTCCGCGACCCTGGACGACGAGGGCAAGATTGTGCTTGTCACCGAGGATGTGCGCAATGGCAACGGCCGGGCCATCAAGTCCAAGCTCTGGTCCCCCAACCGGGTGGATAAGATTGACGCCCCGGTAAACGCCATTTTCTGGATTATGAAGGACCCCACCATTCCTCCCATCGTAAAGCTGAAGGGCGCGTCTCTGGCATCCGTGATGGGCGCGACACTGGCTACCAAGCGTACCAGCGCCGAGCGTCTGAAGGAAGGCGTAGACCCCAACGCGCTGGTGGTGGAACCCTACGCGAACCCCTTCCGGACCTATCCTCTGGTTCACGACTATGAGAAGTTCAAGAAGCTGGTAGCCGAGAAGGACGTTGCCTGCTATATCATCAATACGGGCGACTTCATGGGGAAGAAGGTCCAGAAGGAAGACACTCTGGGCATTCTGGAGGCCGTTGTGGAAGGCAAGGCCGTGTTTGAGACCTGGGGACCCTTTGAGGACGTGGAAATCTTCAAATGGGAGGGCTTTGTGCCTGATCTGAGCGACAAGGAGTATGTTGCGCAGCTCAAGGCCCGTATGCAGGACCGTCTGAACTACGTTGTCAATCTGGACACCGACGAGGGCGGCTTCAACAAGCTTCCCGAGGACGCCGCCGCCGCAATCCGCAAGGTGGTGGACGAAGCGAATACACTGTAAGCAGTCTCAGAAGAGAGGGTGGGCGTCAGCTTGCCCTCTTTTCAGATTTTTGGGAGAAAGGAAACGGGATGGATTTTTGGAAACGGCCGATTCTTCGGGTACCGCTGGTGCTGTGCGGACTGGGGATTCTCATGCGACTGGTAACTTATCTGACAACGTTTGTCTGGGTACGTATTCTGATAGCTTCTGGGAGCACAGAAATTTCTGTCGGACCTGTAACAGTCGTGTCAACAGCGATAGATTTCCTGCTCTTCTTTCTGGCAGGCTGGTTTTTTGTACGGGGTCTGACACGGCGGCAGGTGTTCTGCTCCGCGTCCATTATGGTTCTGATCAACGCCGCATTGCTGGCCGCGGAGCAGATCAGTTGGTCTGGGGGCTGGTATGTTCCGTGGGTCTACCGTCTGTATGCCCTGGCGGAAGGCAGTCGATGGCTGGGTCAATTGCTGTTCCACATATTTGGCGGCATATCCATACCATTGGCGGTTGTCGGACTATTTGCGCCTTATTTTTACCTGATTTTCGCAAAAAAAGGGCCTCCCCGCAGGAAATACGTACTGTAGGGAAGTCGGAACAGAAACGCCGCCCATGAAAAAAGCAGCTATGGGACTGCCTTGTTCCGCCCTATGGCCGCGCACAGACCGCCGGGGGGGAACTGATTCGGATAGCGGGCCGAGTACAGCACGAATTTCTGGACAACGGCAACATAGGTGCAGCGGAATCCGGAGGTCCTTGCGCCGTTGGAAGCGGACTACAGCCGGTAAAGGGAAAGAAACAGGGGCGGGACAGACCAAAAGCATAGCTGTCCCGCCCTATTTTAATAGCTGCTGATATCCAGGGACGCGTCATCCTTCCCTTTTTTGATAGCCCGGATTTCCAGAAAGTATTTTGTCGTGGGTCCGGCCTCCACCTGCACCCGGTCGCCTACGGAATGTCCCAAAAGCGCCTTGCCCGCGGGGGATTCCTTGCTGATCAGACCCTTCAAAGCATCCTGACGCAGCGTAGTGACCACCCGGAGGACCATTTCCTTTTTGGCCAGCTCGTTATAGACGGTCACCCAATCGAACAGCCCCACGGAATTGGCCCCGCTTCTGGTATCAATGACCTTGGCGGTACGAATCATGCCCTCCAGGTAACGGATACGGCTTTCGTTTCGGTTTTTGGCCTGTTTTGCGCAGCGGTACTCGAAATTCTCACTCAGGTCCCCGAACGCCCTGGCCGTCTGGACTTCTTCAATCAGTTGGGGCCGAAGGACCTGTATCCGGTGGTTCAGTTCTTCCTGCATTTTCTGTATATCAACTTCCGTCAGTTCGTCGTACAAAACAATTCCTCCCTTGATTTACTGAGGCACGCAGCGGATACCGGCGGCCTGCCATTCTGTCACCCACTTTTCGGCCCAGACTGGATTCCGCCCGCTGCCGTGGAAGGTGAAGCAGCGCCGTTTCTGGTCCCGAAGCACGATGCAGAAGGAAAAGTCCTCCCCTGCGCACTCCATAGCCTCGGCAGGGTACTCAATCCGGTCGATATCGCCGATGGGAAAGGCTTTCGGCGTCCGTTCATTGAGCACCAGGAAGCCGTCCGCAAGAAAGCAGGGTCCTGCGTCGGGGCGGTACGCGAATTCGGGCTTCTTCCTGCCATAGAGCGCCACCACGCCCAATGCCGCCGCCAATGGAAGCATATCTCTGGCCATAGACAACAATATCCGTGCATTCATCATCAGCCCTCTCCCTTCTGTACGCGATTTCTCTTACCAACAGCACAAGGAAAGTTTTTCCGGAAAAGGAATCCGCAGCCGGAACGCGCGTCCTCACAGGAATTATATCACCGGCGGGAAGGGCTGTCAATCAAGGCGTTCGAGGCAAAGCGGGAGAGGAAAGGAGTCGGGAATGCACGAAATGCACAAAAAGAAGTGCGGGTAAGGGCAAGAAAGTTTCCGGGGCAAGGATTGACGGGAGGGCGGAAAGACGGCATAATAGGAGGTTAAGGAAACGCGAAAAAAGGAAGCGGAGATAGGAGGATACCATGAAAAAAGGGTATTTGGTTCTGCAAAGCGGGCAGGTATACGAGGGCCTGCGGTTCGGAGCGGATACGGCGTCGGCAGGGGAACTGGTTTTCACAACGGGGATGTGCGGCTATGTGGAAACCCTGACAGATCCCAGCTACGCAGGTCAGATTGTCATGCAGACCTATCCCCTGATAGGGAATTACGGCATGATGGCGGAGGACTTTGAGGGCGCGTGCTGCGTAAAAGGCTATGTGGTCCGGGAGTGGTGCAGCACGCCGTCGAACTTCCGCTGCGGAGGCAGTCTGGACGCTTTTCTGAAAGAACGGGGCATTCCGGGACTCTGCGGCGTGGATACCCGGCATATCACCCGTCTGATCCGAGAGGAAGGCGTGATGCCCGCTGCTATCTGCGATGACCCGGAGGCAGGTCTGGAAGCGGCGCGGTCCTTCGTGCTCACCGGGACTGTGGACGCCGTGACCTGCAAAGAACCGTCTGTGTATTCCGCGCAGGGCACAGAACAGTTCCGGGTTGCCCTGCTGGACTACGGCGCGAAACGGAATATCGTCCGGGAACTGCAAAAACGGGGCTGTACCGTCACCGTGCTGCCCGCATCCACCCCGGCGGAGGACATCCTTGCAGCTGGTCCCAACGGCGTGATGCTCTCCAATGGTCCCGGCGACCCGGCGGAAAACACCTTCCAGATTGCGCAGATCCAGAAGCTCCTGGGCAAGGTTCCCCTGTTCGGCATCTGTCTTGGGCATCAGCTTACGGCGCTGGCAGCTGGCGGGAAGACCTTCAAGCTGAAATACGGGCACCGGGGCGTAAACCAGCCCGTCCGGGACCTGAAGGGCGCGCGGACCTACATCACCAGCCAGAACCACGGCTATGCGGTGGACGCGGATTCCATCCAGACCGGACAGGCCCGCTTCGCCAACGCCAACGACGGCACCTGCGAGGGCATCGATTACCCTGGACTGCGGGCCTTTACCGTCCAGTTCCATCCGGAAGCCTGCGGAGGCCCCAAAGATACCGCGTTCCTCTTTGACCGCTTTGTGAACCTGATGAAGGGAGGAGAACTCTAATGCCATTGGATACCAGTATTCAGAAAGTCCTGGTCCTTGGTTCCGGCCCCATTGTCATTGGACAGGCGGCGGAATTCGACTATGCCGGCGCGCAGGCCTGCCGGGTGTTGAAGGAAGCGGGCGTCAACGTGGTCCTCTGCAACTCCAATCCCGCCACCATTATGACTGACCAGGCCATGGCGGACGAAATCTATCTGGAACCTCTGACCCCGGAGACGATCAAGCGGATCATCCGGAAGGAAAAACCCGATTCTATTTTAGCGGGCCTTGGGGGGCAGACCGGTCTGACGCTGGCCATGCAGTTGGATAAAGAGGGCTTCCTGAAAGAGCAGAACGTCCGGCTGCTGGGTACCGACGCCGCTGCCATCTCCCGCGCCGAGGACCGGGAGTTGTTCAAGGAGGCCATGGAGGAAATCGGTCAGCCGGTGATCGCGTCAGATATCGCGGAGACCGTCGAGGACGCGCTGGCGGTGGCGGAACGCATCGGCTATCCTGTCATTGTCCGGCCAGCCTTTACCCTTGGCGGTGCGGGCGGCGGCGCGGCAAAGGACGAGGCTGAACTTCGTGTTATTGCGCAGACCGGCCTGGACGCTTCCCCCATTACTCAAGTGCTTATTGAAAAGGCTATTTTCGGCTGGAAGGAAATCGAGTTCGAGACCATGCGGGACGGCGTGGGAAATGTGATTGCCGTCTGTTCCATGGAAAATCTGGACCCGGTGGGCGTACATACCGGAGATTCTATTGTAGTCGCGCCGACCCAGACCCTGGCGGATCGGGAATTTCAGATGCTCCGGTCCGCGTCTTTGGATATCATTACGCATCTGGGCATTGTGGGCGGATGCAACGTCCAGCTCGCCCTGAATCCGGAGAGCTTCGAGTACGCCGTCATTGAGGTGAACCCCCGGGTGTCCCGTTCCTCCGCCCTGGCGTCCAAGGCCACCGGGTATCCCATCGCCAAAATTACGGCAAAAATCGCCCTTGGCTATACCTTGGACGAGATCAAGAACGACATCACCGGCAAGACCTGCGCCTGCTTTGAGCCGACCCTGGACTATATCGTGGTCAAGGTTCCGAAATGGCCTTTTGACAAGTTCGCCGACGCGTCCCGGACCCTGGGCACCCAGATGAAGGCTACCGGTGAAGTCATGGCCATCGCGCCCTCTTTCGAAATGGCTTTGATGAAGGCCGTCCGGGGCGCGGAAATCGGCATGGATACCCTGAACCGAAAGGATACATCTGGCGTGCCTGTGCGGGAACGGCTGGCGCGGGTGGACGATCGCCGGCTCTTCACCGTCTTCGAGGCGCTGAAAAACTGCGTAGGGGTGGAGGAAATCCATCAAATTACAAAAATCGACCGCTGGTTCCTGCATAAACTGGAAAATCTGGCGGGCTTTGAATGGGACCTGGAACGCCTGGGCACGCTTTCCCTGGAGGACTACCAGAGGGGCAAGCAGCTGGGCTATACCGACGAGGCGCTGATCCGTCTGTCCAACAGCAACGCGCTGCCCTGCGAGCCGAAACAGGCCGTTTATAAGATGGTGGATACCTGCGGCGCGGAGTTTGACGCGGAAACGCCCTATTTCTACTCCAGCTTCGACCAGTTCTGCGAGTCCCGGACCTTCCCCCGTTCCGGACGGCCAGTGATTATGGTCCTGGGTTCCGGGCCAATCCGTATCGGACAGGGCATTGAGTTCGACTACTCCTCTGTACACTGCGTCTGGACCCTGAAGGAACTGGGCTATGACGTGGTGATCGTAAACAATAACCCAGAGACCGTCTCCACCGACTACGATACCGCCGACCGCCTGTATTTCGAGCCCCTTTGCCCCGAGGACGTGATGCACATCATTGACGCTGAAAAGCCCGTTGGGGTGGTAGTGGCGTTCGGCGGGCAGACGGCCATCAAGCTGACCCAGTTCCTGGACGGTAAGGGGATTTCGATTCTGGGCACCAGCGCGGAATCCATCGACATGGCCGAGGACCGGGAGCGTTTTGACGAGCTTCTGGAGCGGTTCCAGATCAAGCGTCCCCAGGGCCGGGGCGTGCTGGGCATGGACGAAGCCCTCTCCGCCGCCAATGAGCTGGGATATCCGGTGCTGCTGCGGCCTTCCTACGTCATCGGCGGGCAGAATATGGTCATCGCCCACAATGACGAGGACGTGCGGACCTATATGAACGTCATTCTCTCCGGAAAAGTGGAAAACCCCGTGCTGGTGGACCAATACCTGATGGGCAAGGAACTGGAGGTGGACGTGATCTCCGACGGCGTGGACGTGCTGATTCCCGGCGTCATGCAGCATATCGAGCGCACCGGCGTTCACTCAGGGGATTCCATTGCCGTCTATCCGCCCTTCTCCATCGGCGACCGGATGCTGAAAACCATCGTCGACTGTTCTGAAAAGCTGGCCCTGTCTCTGGGCACCAAGGGCTTGATTAACATTCAGTATCTGATCTATCAGGGCGGGCTGTACGTGATCGAGGTCAATCCCCGGGCAAGCCGTACCGTCCCCTATATTTCCAAAGTCACCGGCGTGCCTATGGTGGACCTGGCGACCCGGGTCATGATCGGACGGCCTCTGAAATCCCTGGGCTATGGCACGGGTCTTTATCAGCAGCCGCCTTATACCGCCGTCAAAGTTCCGGTGTTCTCCTTCGAGAAAATCACCGACGCCAACGCCGCCTTGTCCCCGGAGATGAAATCCACCGGGGAAGTGCTGGGGCTGGGGAAGAATATGCAGGAAGCGCTGTTCAAGGGCCTGGTTTCCGCCGGATACAAGGTGGAGCAGGAAGAAAAAGGCGGCGTGCTGATTTCCGTCAACCGCCGTGACCAGCCGGAAATCCTGGACACCGCCCGGAAACTGGACGAGATGGGCTTCAAGCTCTACGCCACTGACGGCACCGCCCATGAGATAGAGCGTCTGGGAACCAGCGTGGAAGTGGTCGGCAAGCTGGGCAAGGACAACCGGGTTTTCCAGCTCCTGGAGGACGGGAAAATTGACTACGTAATCCTTACCGGCTCCACGGAACCTGAATATATCCGGGACTTCATCCATCTGAACCATCGCTGCGTCCAACTGGGCGTTCCCTGCTTTACGTCCCTGGACACCGCGGCGGCTCTGGCGGACATCCTGGAATCCCGTTACAATCAGAATAATACGGAACTGGTGGACATCTGCCATTTGCGCCGGCAGAGGCAAAGGCTGACCTTTACCAAAATGCAGACCTGCGGCAACGACTATATTTTCCTGGAGAATTTCCATGGCGAAATCACCTGCCCAGAATCCCTCTGCGTGACTTTCTGTGACCGGCATTACGGCGTTGGCGCGGACGGCATTATCCTGATTGAGCATTCCGACATTGCCGACGCGAAAATGCGGATGTTCAATTCCGACGGCAGCGAGGGGCGTATGGCCGGCAACGCCCTGCGGTGTATGGGTAAGTATCTTTACGACAACGGCATCGCGGTCAAGGAGCAACTGTCCATCGAGACCGTCAGCGGCGTCCGCACCGTCACCCTCTACACCACCAACGGCAAGGTGACCTCCGCCTGTGTGGACATGGGCCGGGCCACGCTGGACACGGCGGCGCTGAAATTCACCATCCCGGAAAAGACGGTGGTGAATTACCCGGTCCGCATTGCCGGGAGGCCCTACAATATTACCTGCGTGGACGTGGGCAATCCCCATTGCGTGGTCTTCTGCGACCGGGTGGACGCTGTGGATCTGGACTTTATCGGCCCCCGGTTTGAGCACGCGCCGTACTTTCCACAGAGAATCAATACGGAATTCATTCGGGTGGTGAATCCCAGCACCATCAAAATGCGGGTCTGGGAACGGGGCAGCGGAGAGACCATGGCCTGCGGAACCGGCGCCTGTGCCGCAGCAGCTGCCGCCATCGCCAACGGCTTCTGCCAGAAGGACGCGGACGTGACCGTCAGAGCCAAGGGCGGCGATCTGGTCGTTCATGTCACTGACGAGTCCGTTACCCTCACCGGCGACGCGAAACTTGTCTACACCGGCGAACTCGAATACTGATAACAGGGAGAAATGCTATGCGGTACTATGGGAGCGTTTACCGGCCGCCGTCCGAGGCGCGGAGTTTGATCGTACAGGTGACGTATGGATGCAGTCACAACACCTGCGCGTTTTGCAGTATGTATAAGGAGAAACGGTTTGCGCTGCGGCCCCTGGCGGAGATCCTGGAGGATTTTCACACGGCGCGGGAGGTTTACCGGTATGTGGAAAAGGTCTTTCTGGCCGACGGGGACGCTTTGGTCCGGAAGGCTTCGGAGCTCTATGTGATTCTGGACACGGTGCGGGAGCTGTTTCCGGAATGCCGTCAGGTGACCTGCTACGCGTCGCCGTCCAGCATACGAATCCGGACGGAGGAGGAGCTGCGGACCCTGCGGGATAAGGGCCTTGTGATGGTTTATATGGGTCTGGAATCCGGTTCGGACAAGGTGCTGGAGCTGATGCGCAAGGGCCATCCGGCGGCGGAGATCGTGGAGATGGGGCAGAAGGTCCGTGCCTGCGGAATCGCCCTGTCTGTTACGGCCATCACGGGACTTGGCGGGCCGGAGCTTCTGGAGGAACACGCGGTGAAGACGGCGGAAGCCTTCAACGCCATGAATCCGGAATATATCGGGATGCTGACCCTGATGGTGGAAGAGGGCACGCCCCTTTACGACTGGGTGCATGACGGGAGCTTCCAGCTTCTGAACCAGCCCCAGGTCCTACAGGAAACCCGGCTTCTGATGGAACGTCTGGACAGTCCCGGCAGCGTCTTCCGGATGAATCACGCCAGCAACTATCTGGTTCTCCGGGGCACCCTGAACGGCGACCAGAAAGCCATGCTGGAGGAAATCCAACGGGCGGAACATGACCTGAGCCGTCTCCGTCCGGAATCCTGGCGGGGCCTTTAAGTGAAAAAGAAGCCTCCGGCGAACTGGTTTGGTCCAGACGCCGGAGGTCTTTCTGTTTTTGAGGGTTACAGATCGTCCGCGTCCTGCACGGGAACCTCGTAGGGATCCGCAGGCTGGCCGGTCCAACTGCCCTGGGGGTCGGTCTTGGGATGCCCTAACTGTGACATCTCCCTTGCCTTTTCCGCCGGGCCTTTGGGATGCTTCTCCATGGCGCTCGCCTCCCTTCCCCGCTAGTTTGCCCGGAGAGACGGCGTGTATCCGCAGGAAAACAGGAAGCTCTTTCCGCGTTTTATGCCCGTCAGAACCACGGCGCGTGTCCCTGGGAAATTAAGCAGCCCTTCCGTTTTCTGTCTGTCAGCTGCATATCCATAGGAAATCAGGAGAGACACCTTTTCAGAAATTCCATCAACGGCAGGTCCGCCGCGCCGCCGGGAAAAGTCACGATAGCGGCAAAAGGCTCCGGGGCGTCTGGGCGGAGGTCGCGGATGTTCAGAAAGCCGCTCTCTTCTTTCACCGACTGCCCGCAGAAGATGCACAGGCCCGACAGCGTGTCCTCCGGGTTGATTGGGCTGATGGAGAACAAATATTTATACACAAGGGCCGGGAGCTGGCTTCGCCTTACATTCATCAGGCTGGCAAATTTCGCGTCAGCCACAATATAGCGCGTCCGGCCGTCCTTCTGGATTTTCAGCAGGAAGTCCGGCAGATAGTAATTCCCCTGTGCAGCATCGCGTTCGGAATAGGGGTCCGGCTCGTTCCTGTAGGAGATGGACGTGTTCCGGCAAAGTCCCACGCCATTGCTCCCGGCGGAAGGGTCCAGACCGCTGTAAACCACTGGCTGATAGTAGATCGTAAGCACCACGCCGTCTTTTTGATAGCCGAACAGATTGCCGAAATCCGGGACGGCGGGCCAGCTTATGGGGCGGATTTCTGGTAAGGGGTATTCCCGCCGTTCCGGTGCGTCCGCCGTCCAGCCATCGGCCTCCAGCGCGTCGAACAGGCGGGAGAGGATATATACTTCGTAGAGATCCGGCGCGCACAGGAAGGGCAGAAACTGTTTCCGTCCGTCGAAATTATAAAGCCCGAACAGGAACCAGCGGCGGCTGCACTCATAAATCCGGCTGTACTCCCAAACGGACCGGAACACAGGCGTAAGACGCGGCGCCCGGCGGAGTCTGGGTGCGGCAATGGGCAGAAGCTGTTCATAGAGCCGCAGCAGACGGGTGAGACGGCACTCAAGCTGCCGCAGAGGGTGCATGGTATCTTCCAGCCGTTTCCGTACCGGAGCCAGCAGGAACCAGGGGGAGAAGAGCAGCCCGCCGTCCTCCTTTTTCCGGGACCCTTCCAGCAGAACGCCGCCATGGTTCCGCAGCCGCCGTATCTCGTCCAGAAGGGTTTTCAGAAAGCCCAAAAGCGCCTGATTTTCGTAAGTCTCCATCGAAACCGTATTTGTCAGCCCCAACGCCCGCCTTGGCTGATAATTCCCGCGTCCGTACCGGATGCCGGTATGTTCTGCGGCAGGCTGTAATTCCTCCGGATGGCAGACGGCGTGCTGAATCGTTGCCGGTGCGATAGCCTGCAGGCGTTCCAGGGGCTGTACCGCAGGCGACTTCTGAATCTGAAAGCGGCAGTTCGCCTTGAAATAGGGATACCCGGCCTCATAGACGCTGACGGCTTCCTGTGCCAGGGCAAGGAGCGTGAACAGATTCTGCCGTCCGTACTTCTTCAGGCCCACCCGGACGCGGGAACCCGACTGACCGCCGAACAGAAAGTCCTCCCGCCGTTCGCAGACGTACTCTGCCATGGTCTGTACGGATTGATTCAGCCTGCTTTCCCGTATCATGACAGCCAGAAAGCCCGACCGCAGGCAGAGCTGTTTCCCTCCGGCATGGAGCAGAAGGACAAGCTCCGCGTAACCGAAGGCGCCCCGGAAAACAAAGCCGTCGTTGGGTTCGGTGAACTCCCCCTGAATGCCGCCGCCTCTTTTCCTCCAGCGGACAGAAACGGGCTCGTCGTTAATCAGCACAGCGGCGTTCTGGAGCTCCTGCAAAGAAGGGCCGGGACCGTTCAAGCAGGAGAGCGTAAGACGGTAGCGGCAATGGCTGTAGACCAGAGCGCCGTCAGGAGCGAAGAGACCGTCCTCTTCCAGCATGGGAACTGTAACTGACGGCGCGGCGGCAGACATAGGGATCAGGGTTATCTGGCAGCTCATGACAGGCCTCCCTCAAAAGAACTGGAAGTAATCCGTTTCCACGCCCCGCGCCCGGATACGCTGGACAATACCGGCGGATTTTTCCAGCTTGTGGGTTTCACAGAGGGCTTTCAGGGCGTCCAGCCGTTCGGCGAAGTCCGGCCCGCTTCCCTGTAGCTGCGGCAGTACACGCTGAGCTATGGCGTAATCCAGCGCGGCAGTCCTGGCGTTTTCGTAGGGCATCTGTTTGCTCCATACGGTCTCAAACGCCTTGGACGCCCCGGACCAGTAACGCTGTACCGCCTGCCGGACCCGATGGCTGACGGCGATTCCGCATTCGTCCTGCAAGTGCCTGACGATTTCCCGGAATGCTTTCTGTGACCAGCTGTCCTCCCATTTCCCGCCGCCGCCGAAGGCTTCCAGCAGCTCGGGCCAGGCGACGGAAAGGGGAGCGGTCCGGTTCTCCGGCGGGCACGGGGTCGTTTCATCCTCCCCTGCGCCCGGGAGGGAGACAATCCATGCGCGGTCGATCAGCCGGGGGGACAGGGTTTCGGTGGTATGGTCCGCGTTGATTGTGACTGCGAACCGAAGCCATTCCGGAATTTCCAGACAGACCTCGCCCAGATTGACCGTGCCGCGGATGGACCGGCTCTGGGTATGAACGCCCGGCGTCAGACTGTCCTCACAGAGATTCATGAAGTCCGCCCAGTAGTATTCCATGGAGCTGAGATTTGCTTCATCCAGCAGGATCAAAAAGGGCGGAACGGCGCGGCGAACTCCGTCCACGTCCTTATATTCCAGCTCCTGGTCCAGAAGCCGGAGGGCATCGTAAACCTGCCGGTTGCTGCTGTCGAAGGTCCTGGTCAGGGGATTGAAATAGCCGATAAAATCCCGTTTGGACATCCAGCCCCGCTCTACGGATACCGGCACATAACGTTCAGACTGTCCGCCGTCTCCCTCTTTCAGGCCCAGAACCCCGGCAAAAATATTGCAGATGGATGTTTTCCCGCAGCCCGGCGCGCCGAAAAAGACCGTCAGGAAGCCCTGTGTCAGGCATACGGCAATATTCAGGATATCCAAAGGGCTGTACGCGGGACGGAACTCCTGCACGCGCCTGCAAAGCTCCTGTTCCAGGTTTTTGACACCGCTTGGGTACGGCACATAACGGCTTGTCCTTTGGGCCGGGAGCTGCTTCTGTACCGCGGCCTGCTGCACCCAGTCGGCAAGCTGGCTGTCCAGCTGCAGCGCGCCCAGCTTCGCTATGGGGTTGGCCGCCGTCTCCTGTATGTACGCCTCCAGCTTGCTCCGCTGCTGGTCCAGACTGCTCCTCCGTTTTTCAAGCTCCTTTGTTTCCAGCTGGAGCTGCACGGTCTGACTGGATGCGGCGGCGTATTCCTCTTTCAGCTTGTCCCGTTTGGCCGTCAGGACGCGCACTTCCGTTTCCAGACCGCTTTTCTTTGCCGTCAGACGTTCCTTTTCATGCTGCGCTGCCCGGATCTTCTCCCGTACCATGTTCAGCGCGTTTTCCAAAGAGTCTTTTTCTGCGGCCAGCATTTCTTTTTGCTTCATCAGGGCGGCTGTTTCTGACGTCAGTGCTTCTCTTTGCTCAGCCAGGGCGGTCATTTTCGCCGTCAATGCTGTTCTTTGCTGCATCAGAGTATCCACTTCCGTCGTCAATGCTTCTTTTTGCTGAATCAGAGCGGACCTCTCCTCCATCATCGATTCTTTCTGCTGGGTAAGCGCGGTCAATTCATCCAGACAAACATTCACAAGCTCGTGAAGACTGTTTTCAACATACCGCTGCTTCAATCGATAGCTGATCTGGTTCCGGTCGTTTTTGGTAATCTCAACACTTCCTGGAGCAATGTTGAGAATCAATGTCTTATCCAGATTCCTTGAAAGAAACTCATGATAATCGGATTCTCTTTGATAGGGGAACCAGAGATTCCGTCCCTTCTGCGAGGAATCGTAAAAAAGGGTGTTAAGCTCGTCTCTGGTCAGAATGTGCAGGCCCGCCGCAACAAACAGCGCAATAGGAAAAAAGTTGAAATAGCCGTTCTTCTCCCTCAGACAGCCCAGAAAGGTCCCCCCTGTGTCTACAATACTCATACAATCCTCCCATATGCAGTACTTCCTGATAAGGATACCACGTTTCCTGCCGCGACGCAAGGGATTCGGCTTGTCAGGCGGAAAAGGATATGCTATAATAAAACCGCGCCGGGAAAGAACGCTCCGGCAGCAAAAGAGGTGGTACAAATGATATACCTGGACAACGGAGCCACAACGTTCCCAAAACCGGAATGCGTCTATGAAACCGTGGACCGTTTCGGGCGCACGGCGGCAGTCAACGCGGGCCGGGGGGCGTACCGGGCTGGCCGGGAGGCTTCCGCTATGATCCGGCAGGTCCGGCAGTCCCTTCTGAGCCTGTGCGACGCCCGGGGACAGGCCGAGGTGGTCTTTACCCATTCCGTGACCGTGGCGCTGAATCAGCTGATCCTTGGCCTGGACTGGAAAGAGGGCGATACGGCTTATGTCAGTCCCTACGAGCACAACGCGGTTCTGCGGCCCTTGCAGATGCTGAAAAAGACAAAGGGCGTCCGGATGGAGGAACTGGCCCTGAGCCCGGATCTGCGCCTGGAGCTGGACGCCATTGCAAAGCAGTTTGAAACCCGTCCGCCCAAGCTGGTGAGTCTGACCGCCATCAGCAATGTCACCGGCTACGTCCTGCCCGCAGAGGAGGTCTTCCGGCTGGCGCGGCCTTACGGTTCCTTCAATCTCCTGGACGCGTCCCAGGCAATGGGGCTTCTGCGGCTTCGGTTCGGGCAGCTCCGGGCGGACGCGGTTGCCTTTGCGGGACATAAGACCCTGTACGCGCCCTTCGGCATTGCGGGTTTCCTGCTGCGGGAGGGCCGGGAAAAGCTGCTGCGGGAAGTCGTCACCGGCGGCAACGGCAAAAATTCCCTGAGCCTGGATATGCCCAGCTATCTGCCGGAAAAACTGGAGAGCTCCAGCCTGAATACCGTCGCCATCGCGGGCTTGCAGGCGTCCCTGGAATGGCTCAAGGACCGGGACCCCTGGCGGGAGGAACAGCCCCTTGCCCTGCGCCTGCGGAAGGGTCTGGAGGCCATCCCGGGCGTGACTGTCTACGGCGCGCCGGAGGGTACGGAACAGGCGGGCGTGATCTCCTTCAATGTGGAGGGGTTCAGGGCCAATGAGGTCGCGGCTATCCTGGACCACAGGCATGATATCGCGGTCCGGGCGGGCCACCACTGCGCGGCTTTGATTCACCGGCGCCTGAACGATGCCGTTTATGATGGGACCGTCCGGGCCAGTATCGGGCTGTTTACCACGGAGGAAGAGATTGACGCCCTTCTGCACGCCGTGTCCGCGATTGACCGGGAGGCTTTGAAGGGCATTTCCGCCGATATTCTCCGTGGAAACTGCTGAGCTGCTGATCCTTTACGGCTGCATGAAAACATTCTTCAATACATATGCTGATTTTTTGTTTGCGAGGTGACTTTGCTATGACACAATATCCCAGTCTCTTTTCTCCCGGGCGGATTGGCTCCATGACCCTGAAAAACCGGGGCGTGATGATGCCCATGGCTACCGAACAGGCTGACCGTTACGGCGTTCCCACCCTGCGGCAGATTCGTTATTATCAGGAGCGGGCCAAAGGCGGCGTGGCTATGATTATCAACGAATACACCGGTGTGGATGACGTGGACAGCATTCCCGCCATTCACAATCTCCGGGCCGCTCAGGACTACCATATCGCCGAGCTGGAGAAGCTGACTGACGCCGTGCATCTATACGACTGCAAGATAGTGGCCCAGCTCCATCACGGCGGCGCGACCTCCAGCCCCGCTCTCACAGGACGGGAAAATCTGGCCCCCAGCGCCGTGCCCATCGCCGACGGCCGTCCTGTGCCCAGGGAAATGACCCTGGAGGATATCCGCCGGATTCAGCAGAAATTTATCGCCGCCGCGGTCCGCTGCAAGAAGGCCGGCTATGACGCGGTGGAACTCCATGGGGCCCACGGTTACCTGATTGCCCAGTTTTTCAGCAAATACTACAACCGCCGTACAGACGAATATGGAGGGAGCGTGGAGAACCGCTGCCGCTTCCTGTCGGAGATCATCGCGGGAATTCGGAAGGAACTGGGCCGCTTCCCGATTCTTGTACGGATGTGCGGCGATGAAATGACTCCCGTCGACGGCTTCCTGACCCTGGAGGACGGTCTTGAAATCGCGAAGCATCTGGAAGCCTGCGGAATCGACGCCATCAACATCAGCAACGGCAGCGCCCGGAACGGTGACGCAAACTGTGAACCTTTCTCCTATCAGCCCGGCTGGAAAAAGCACGTGGCCAAGGCGTACAAGGCGGCTCTGCATATTCCGGTGATTGCCACGAATACGATTAAGGACCCCGACTTTGCGGAGAGCCTTCTGGCGGAGGGCGTTTGTGATTTTGTGGGCCTGGGGCGTTCTCAGCTGGCAGACCCGGAGTTCATGAACAAGGCCAGGGCCGGAAAAGCGGACGAAATCCGGAATTGCATCGGCTGTCTGTACTGCCGGGAGCGGGTCCTGGGCGGAAGCCTGCCGATTCGCTGCGCTGTCAATCCGCGGACAGGCCGGGAGGTCGATTTCCCCCATCTGAAACGGAACGGCGGCGGGAAAACAGTGGTGGTCGCCGGCGGAGGCCCTGCGGCTATGGAGGCGGCCCGGGATCTGGCCCTGCGGGATTTCCGGGTGGTGCTGATGGAGCAGGATGCCAGACTGGGAGGCACCCTGAACATCGCCGCAATCCCGCCATTTAAAGACAAACTGGCAAAGCTGGCGCAGACCATGGCGCGGCAGATGGAGGTCCTTGGCGTGGAAGTCCGTCTGAATACCGCCGCTACCGTGGAAAACGTCAAGGCGGAGAATCCTGTGGGCGTGATTCTGGCCTGTGGCGCGGAACCGCTTATGCCGCCTCTGCCGGGGATGGACCTGCCCCATGTAATGACGGCGGAACGAGTTCTGACCGGGGAGGCAATGCCGGAGGGAACCGTGGCCGTGGTCGGTTCGGGCCTGACGGGTCTTGAAACTGCGGAGGTCCTGCTGGAAAGAGGCCATTCCGTGGCGCTGGTGGAAATGCTGCCCAATGTGGGTCCCGGCGTGTTCCCGGCCATCCTGAACGACGAGCTGAGCCGTATTGACAGGAATCGCACGCAGATTTATACTTCTCATAAACTGCTGTCCATCGCGCCGGGAGAAATCACCCTGGAGCGACTTGCCGACAGCGCCAAAGTGACTGTAAAGGCTGACAGCGTGGTGCTGGCTATGGGCGTGCGTCCGAAGCCCATGCCGGAGTTTGACGAAGCCTTTGACAAGGTGATCCGAATCGGCGACGCAAGAATCGGCGGACGGATTGCCACCGCTGTCCGGCAGGGCTTTGAAGCCGCTTATATCTTCTGAGAGCCGCTGAACGTTTTTTCCTTTTCTTTTGCTTCTTTTCTTTTGGTTTTTTCAAAAAGGGAAAAGAAAAGAAGAAAGCCAAAGTGAAAGGAAGCATTTATTATGAGCGAATGCACACATGATTGCGCCGTATGCGGGGAGAACTGCGGGGAACGTCAGGAGCCTCAGACGCTGCTGAAGGAGTGCAGCCCCAACGCCCGGGCCGGCAAGGTCTACGGCGTGGTATCCGGTAAGGGCGGCGTGGGCAAGTCCATGGTCACCAGTCAGCTTGCCGTCACTATGCGCAGAAAAGGCTATGGCGTGGGCGTGCTGGATGCCGACGTGACCGGCCCCTCTATCCCGAAAGCCTTCGGCGTCCATGGGCAGGCTGTGGGCAGCGAGGCGGGTATTTATCCCATGGAGTCCAAAACCGGCATTCAGATCATGTCCACCAACTTGCTCCTGCCTGATGAGACGGACCCGGTGATCTGGCGCGGCCCGGTGATTTCCGGCGTGGTGCAGCAGTTCTGGACCGACGTGCTCTGGAACTGTGATTACTTGTTTGTGGATATGCCTCCGGGTACCGGAGACGTGTCCCTGTCCGTGTTCCAGTCCATCCCCCTGAACGGCATCCTGATCGTCGCGTCCCCACAGGAGCTGGTGGGCATGGTGGTCGAAAAGGCCGTGAAGATGGCGGAAATGATGGAAGTGCCCATTCTCGGTCTGATTGAGAATATGAGCTATGCGGCCTGCCCGGACTGCGGGAAGAAAATCCGTCTCTTCGGCGAGGGCAAGACCCAGGAGGCCGCTAAACGCCACAATCTGCCCCTGCTGGCGGAAATGCCCATTGACCCCGCCCTGGCTGCTCTGGCCGACGCCGGGTGCATCGAGGACTTCCAGGGCAATTGGCTGGATTCCGCCGCCGCTCTTCTTGAGGGAAAATAACGCATAACCGCGCTGTGTTTTGTATGCGGCGCGGTTTTTGTCTCTTTTCTACAAAAATCTTTACTGAATCCCTGGTTTCCAGCCGACCTTTTTAGCTGGAAAAGCTATTGCAAATTACAGCAGAAAACGACATAATAGAATGCAGAGAGAACGCACCCCCAATTCTTACATGATATTAAGGAGGACATCGTATATGCAGGAGTTGAAGGAACGCATTGTGAAGGAAGGAAAAGTTCTTCCGGGCAACATCATCAAAGTAGACGGATTCCTGAACCACCGGGTTGACACCGAACTGATGAACCATATCGCGGAGGAGTTCGGGAAGTACTTCAATATGGACGAAATCACCGTCATTCTCACCGCGGAGGCTTCCGGCATCGCCTTGGCTTCTATTGTCGCCCAGCACTTCCATAAGCCTATGATTTTCGCGAAAAAAGCCAAAAGCGACAATATCGAGGGCGGTTTGTATCAGAGCGATATCTTCTCTTATACCTACAAGAAGAAGGTCACGCTGCTGGTAAGCAAGGAGTGGCTGCACGCGGAAGATAAGGTCCTGATTGTAGACGATTTTATGGCCAACGGCGAGGCGATGCGGGGCCTGTGCGACATCGTGGAGGCCGCCGGCGCGGAATTGGCGGGCATCGGCTGCGCTGTCGAAAAGGGCTTCCAGGGCGGCGGCGACCGTCTCCGGGCCGCGGGCGTCAACCTTAAGTCCCTTGCGATCATCGAGTCCGCGGAGCCGGGAAATATCGTCTTCCGGGAGGACTGAACTGCCTTGTGACGCGGGAAAATATTTGACAGTGTGCCGGCGCTTTTCCTGACTCCCGCCGTTTGAAAATGCGGAGGAAAAAACGACGGTAAAAGTCCCTGAAATGCCCGATACAGCCAGCTTTTTCCTTACCCGCTGGGACGGTGAGCAGGGTACGGAGGCGTTCTGCTGCAACGCGGAGGGCCGGGCCGCTTTAGCCGAAGCCCTGCCGGAGATTCAGGGGTATGCTGTTTTGGAGAATAGGGCGGTTCCAAAAGACCCCTGGCCCGTTTACACGCTGGAAATCGGCGGTGTGGAAGAGGAGTTCGCCGCGTCCTATGTTGGCGGTATCTGGCGGGACAATCAGGGGAACGTTCTGTGGGCGGATTTGAATTTCGATGGCCTTTGGGAGCGGTTCGGGAGCGCGGCGGAAGAAGAGCCGTCCGATATGAAAGACCGCGAGGGGACCGCCGCTGTCCCCTTTGCTGTCCGGGACGGGAAATTTGTTACAGAGGGCTCGAGCGAGGTGTGAAGCGTTCCAAAAGGGAATCAACATCACGCTCCAATCTAAAAAGGGAAGTGTCATTTATGGAACATCAGAATATAGTGGTGCTGGACTTTGGGGGCCAGTATAACCAGCTCATAGCCCGGCGGGTACGGGAGTGCGGCGTGTACTGCGAGGTAAAGCCCTATACAACGCCTGTGGACGAAATCCGGGCCATGAATCCCATCGGCATGATCTTTACCGGCGGCCCCAACAGCGTCTACGACCCCGCCGCGCCTCAGGCTGACCCGGAGCTATTCCAGTTGGGCGTGCCGGTGCTGGGGATCTGCTACGGCTGTCAGCTTCTGGCGCATAATCTGGGGGGGCGTGTGATCGCTGCCGCAGAAGATACCGCCAGAGAGTACGGCAAGACCGAGACTTTCTTTGACACTTCCTGCAAGCTCTTCAAGGGCCTTCCGGAAACCGGCGTCAGTTGGATGAGCCATGGGGATTATATGGAGAAGGTCCCTGAGGGCTTCCGGCTGTATGCCCACAGCGCCGCCTGCCCTAATGTCGCCATCGCTGACGAAGAGCGGGGCTTCTATGGCGTGCAGTTCCATCCTGAGGTCAATCATACCGAACATGGGTCCGATATGATACGGAATTTCCTTTACCAGGTCTGTGGCGCAAAGGGAGACTGGACCATGGGGGATTATAAAAAGAACGCCATTCGACAGATTCGGGAGAAGGTCGGCGGCGGAAAGGTCCTTCTGGCGCTCTCCGGCGGCGTGGATTCCTCCGTAGCCGCGGCTTTGCTGGCGGAGGCCGTAGGGAAGCAGTTGACCTGCGTTTTCGTGGACCATGGCCTGATGCGTCTGAATGAGGGCGACGAGGTGGAAGCTGCCTTTGCCAAATGGGATATCCAGTTCATACGCGCCAACGCTGGAGAACGCTTCCTGAATCAGCTGGCCGGCGTCACTGAGCCTGAACAGAAACGGAAAATCATTGGTGAGGAGTTTATTCGGGTCTTTGAGGCCGAGGCAAAGAAAATCGGACAGGTGGATTATCTGGTGCAGGGGACGATTTACCCCGACGTCATTGAGTCCGGACTGGGCAGCGCCGCTGTTATCAAGAGCCATCATAATGTAGGCGGACTGCCGGATTACGTCGACTTCAAGGAGATTATCGAACCCCTTCGGATGCTCTTCAAGGATGAGGTGCGCCAGCTTGGACGGGAGCTGGGACTGCCGGAATATCTGGTCAGCCGTCAGCCATTCCCGGGACCGGGCCTCGCGATTCGATGCCTGGGGGAGGTTACCGGGGACAAGCTGGACCTTCTGCGGCAGGCCGATTTTATCTTCCGGGACGAAATCGCCAAGGCTGGCCTGGAGCATACCATGGACCAGTATTTTGCCGTGCTGACCAATATGCGCAGCGTAGGCGTTCAGGGCGACGGACGGACCTATGATTATACCGTGGTCCTCCGGAGCGTCACTACCAGCGATTTTATGACCGCTGATTGGACCAGAATTCCTTACGACGTCCTGGACCGGGTCAGCGTTCGTATCGTCAACGAGGTGCCCCACGTTAACCGTATTGCTTACGATATTACCTCCAAACCGCCCGCTACGGTGGAGTTTGAGTGATTTCAATTGTCGTAGGGCAATGTGATTTATCCTGTTTAGGGCACTATCCACTAGCCTACGCCATAGAAAAAAGTGACCGTGCATCTAACGATGTAGGGTCACTTTTTTGCCCTTCGGACTATCCTTTCCCTGCATAAACACTGGATTTTAGGAACATTCTGCATAGAATCACTATGGAGTAGGGGCGTCCGGCCCGAGGGTCGGGTGGATAAAAGACTTTGCCCCTTACAGAATAAATCACATTGCCCTACGACATGGTGATATTTGATGAGTGCGTTTTGGGGGAAATGGCAACAGACTTGAAACCCTTGCAATCAGGGGCTTTGAGCAAGTCAGCTTTCCCAAAAGCACAGCCCCCCAATTCCCCAAAAATGAGCTGACTTTGTTTTTGGGGACTGCTTTTGGGGATTGACGCAGGATGTTCCCACAGGGGAGGACTGCCAACATGAGGAAGAAGAACTTCAAGGGTCGATGCGAGAAGCGGGTGCTGGGCAAGTGTGCTGAGGTGTGCAGGACGTATGACTCCATCCAGTACGCCTACGCAGACTTACTACAAGCATCGGACAAGATCAAGGAGATCAGGTGTAATGTCCTGCTGGATGGATTGGAAGTCGGAAACTACACGTCAGACTTCGTATGCACTAAGGCTGATGGTGATCTGATGGTCAGGGAGTGCGTATTCC
>CAJTMG010000034.1 GCA_910577405.1 uncultured Oscillibacter sp.
ATCGCCGAAGAGATGATGGCCTACACCAAGAACAACATCCTGATTCAGTCCGCGCAGGCGATGCTGGCTCAGGCGAACGCTGTTCCTCAGGGCGTGCTCCAGCTCCTGGGCTAATACCTGGCTTCAGCAAAACACGCAAGTCAATACAACAAAGGGCGGGCCTTCGGGTCTGCCCTTTTTACGTCCTTACGGCAAGAACGCAATTTGTGATCTTGACGTGGATTGCCTGGACTAAGAGACAAGAAAAGCAGAAAGTGTCCAGCTTCTCCAATCGCGGCAATCCTGAAGGGCGTCGTCACGGCGGCGCTGGAGCATTTCGGACAGGGGGATTTCCGAACCGTAATCGTAAATCCGGACCAAAATGGAGCCGTCCAGCCGTTCCAGTTGGGGGATGGTCTGATAGGAGAGGTCGTAGAGAAGGTAGGATGCACTGACAGAGGGACTGCTTCCATCAAGCCAGCGGTCCACCTGATTCCGGGCCGTGAGCCAATCAATGGGCACGCAGTTGATTGCCAGCCAGCCCGCCAGCGCCAAGGGGAAGGCAATCCGGCAGAAGGAGAACGCGGGTTTACGGATTTTCAGAAGCGCGGCCAGGAAAAACAAGGCCATCATCGACATCCCCCAATAGGTCATACAGCGTTTGAAGCTCAGCCCGTATGCGGCGACGTAAAGGGACATTCTCCAGGCGGCGGAGGCAAGCAGAATCAGGCTTTCCAGCGACAGCGCCGCCGAAAGTACCCGCACGCCGGACCATCCGCGGCCCTCCTGACGGGAAAAGGACAGAGCGGCAAGCATCAGCGTCAGATTGACCACCGTCACGCCTACCATCTGGAAAAAGCCGCTTCTGGCCCATTCCGCGTAGCTGATCCCAAGACCGGCCAGATATTCCGGACCGCCGAACAGCCCCGCCGACTGCACCCCCAGAAACAGCAAATAGAGCACGTCCAGAGCCGCCAGCATCAAAGCAAAAATGAGGCTGTCTGTCCGCGCCGCTGTCCCGGAATGTTTCAGCGGTCTTGGATGCCGCAGGCTGAACAGGAACCCGAACAGGAAGGGAGTCAGGACACAGGCCGTCAGAAGTCTCCAGAAGGCGTCGCCGAAATGCCAGGTGGCGGCAAATCGGAGGTTTTCAGCAGCGGCGGCAAAGAGAGCGTCGGCGGAGAGCAGCACAGGCAGCAGGATGGACACCAGGGCCAACCCGCCGCAGGCCCCCATAATGACAGCAAGGGTCCGTTTTGGATCAACCTTCTGCTCGGACGCTTTCGGACGTTCAAAAGACGCCCAAAGGTTTCCGAACAGCCCCCACATCAAAAGCAGGAACCGTTCCCAGAGCATAGCGGGATTCCACCAAGGCAGAACGCCGCAGACAGATAAGGAATGTAAGGGCAGCAGGACCAGCAGGGCGAGGAAATTCCACCAGCGGAAGAAGAAGTTAGAAGTCAGGGCGAAGGACGCGGCCAGGGCCAGATTCACCACCAATAAGACACGGCTTTCCGGACGGCGGAACATGGTTTCAGGTCCCAGAAAGGCGGTCAGGAGCAGCAGCCAGAGAAAGACGGTCACAGTATTCCCCAATCCCCAAGGCCAATGGAGGGCGTCCGCCAGCAGAAAACAGTAACAGAAGCTCAGACTGAGAAACAAGCGGTCCCGGCGGGTGACTTCCGGTTTCAGGACGCAAAGAATCTGACCCTCCCGGGGAAGGGCGTTGTTTTGTTCATTCATCTTGCAATTCTCCTATTCAGACTGTCCGCCATGCAGAGACAGCGGATGCAAAAGCCGGACCCTCCCGTGTCAAGGGGAATCCTCATCAGGTACAAATTCCAGGATATCCCCAGGCTGGCAGTCGAGGGCGGCGCAGATAGCGGAAAGGGTAGAAAAACGGACTGCTTTCGCCTTGTTATTCTTCAGGATGGACAGATTTGCCAAAGTCAGGTCCACCTTTTCGGAGAGCTGGGAGAGAGTCATTTTCCGTTTTGCCATCATCACGTCCAGATTCACAACGATCATGGGCCACCTCAAATCGTCAAATCGTTTTCCGCCTTCAGCTCTGCGGCCTGACGGAACAGCGCGGACATCACCAGGCACAGCAGGCCTCCCATGGCGAACATCGGCACAAAGAGGGCGTTGTAGGTAGCCAGCGGCATAGGCGAACGGTAATAGAAGATACTGAAAACCACCCGGATCAAAGCGGCGGCGGCAATGAGAAAGCAGGAGACCGCGGCCTTCCGGAGGCTGACAGCGTTTTCCGGCGCGAACGGTTCCCCCCGCAGTATGGTTCGGAGCACCCGTCGTGCCTGCCAGAGAATCCGGGCGGTCTGGATTCCGGCAAAGATCAGGAACAGTGTCAGAATCAGTTGGTAAGCGTTGAAAGAAGTCCAGCCAACGATCCAGATCAAAGCGCTCCCCACCACGATGGCAGACACAATATCATCCTCGCCGGGAAAGAGAATGCTGCCGAAATAACCGGTAACGCCTTCCAGAAGCCCCTCTCTGCCGGTCATAACCACAGTAGGCACCAGGTACAGCGCCACGACATTGCACACCAGCGCCGCCAGCACCAGGCCATTCAGCACACGGGCGATTTTCACTACAGAAACCTTATCCATAGACAGCGTCCCCCTTAGAATGGCCGTGTAAGAAATTCCATCAACACCGCGGCCCCGGAACCCAGCAGTGTCAGAATCCCCAGCGCCGCGGCAATCCGGAAACCGTTCTGCCGCTGGATACCGCTCACGGCCAGGATGACGGCGTAAACCAGCAGGATCAGCGCCGCTGGGACCGCCCACATCATCAAGCTCATAGCAAGACCTCCTTTTTCTGGTATGGTAGCACAAGTTTTATCGTATGTCAATCAGAATTTATCGATTTTCAATAAATTTTCATCGAAAAACAAAAAAATCACTCCATCTGATAAAAAGCAAAAAAACAGGAAAACAGACAGCCCATGGGACTGCCTGTCTTCCTGTATGATATAGAGAAAGGAGAGGGAAAATGGTGTGGGTCGCAAGCATCTCTGCTTGTTGGGGTTATCATATAGGTGGGAAGGAGAAAAGTCAAGGGATTTTTCGAAGGTTCATAGATTGTTTACAAACGATGGAAAAATTAGCCTTTTTACGTGGATTTTATTTATAAAATGTTCAAAAAGTGTCGAAAAATCCCTCTTGACAAAAAACGAAAGGCGTGTTATTATTTAGGACGCTAATTATTAGCGCGCTAATAAAAACACGGTTCCGACCAAAGAGAAAACGAGGTGCTTTGATGAATCTGGAGGACAAAGGACTGGGTCCGCTTTTGGGTCATGTCTCGCAGCTGGCAAAATCCTGCATGGACGACCGGATTTCCCGCTATGATGTGACGCCCGTACAATCACACGTGCTGCTCTACCTCCACTGCCGGGGTGGGCAGGCGGCGCAGAGGGAATTGACGGGTCTGCGGCGGGTGAAGCCCTCCACCATGAACGGCGTGCTGGACCGGCTGGAGGAAAAGGGCTTTGTGCAGCGTTCCATCAGCGGCGACGACGCCCGGTGCCGGCTGGTGACGCTGACGCCAAAGGGAGACGCGCAGCAGGCTCTGTTCCGGCAAAGCTTTCTGGAGGTGGAACAGGTCATGACCCGGGGCTTTACGCCGGAAGAAAAGGCATTGCTGCCGTCGCTTCTGGAACGTGTTATTCAAAATCTTGAGGAGGACCGGACATGATAAGAAAACTTTGGCCGTACGCCCGACCCTACAGCGGTTGGATTGCGGCGGGCATTTTGTGCAGCGCCATGGACGCCATATTTCAGCTTCTGATACCGCTGGTGATGAGCGACATTGTAGACGTGGGAATCGCCAACGCCGACCAGGGCTACATTCTGCGCAAGGGCGTGCTGATGGTGGCGCTGGCGATGGGGGCTTTGCTGTTCGGACTGGGCGGCGCGGGCTTCTCGTCGGTGGCCGGGATGGGCTTCGGGTCCAACCTGCGGCGGGCGGAGTACGAGCATATTCAGAATTTCGCCTTTTCCAACATCGAACGCTTCTCCACCGCCTCTCTGGTAACCCGCCTGACCAACGACGTGCGGAATCTGGAGATGTCCCTGATGATGTCCATGCGTCTGATGGTCCGTGCGCCGGTGATGCTGGTTTCAGCCCTGGTGCTGTCTATCCGGATCAGCTATCAGCTCAGCAGTGTGTTTCTGGCAGCCCTGCCGCTTCTGATTGTGGTGGTCGTGACCATTCTGATCCGCGTCGGCCCCATGTTCCGGTCCTTGCAGGAGAAGACGGACGCGCTGAATCTGGTGGTGCAGGAAAATCTGTCCAACATCCGGGTGGTGAAATCCTTTGTCCGGGAAGACAGGGAGGAGGAGAAGTTCGCGGCCCGGAACCAGGATCTGAAGCGGACCTCCCAGCGGGCGTTCGGGGCAGTTGTGATGAATATGCCCATTATGATGCTGATTATCTATGGTACGATTATCGCGGTGATGTGGTTCGGCGGGCGCATGGTCTTTGCCGGGACCCTGGAGCCGGGAAAGCTGACCACCTATTTTACCTACATTACAGAAATCATGATGTCCCTGATGATGGTCTCAATGATTTTTATGATGCTCACCCGGACAGCAGCCTGCGCAAAGCGAGTGGCGGAGGTGCTGAACGAGGAACCGGCCATCACGGACAGCGGCGCGGTGAGGGAGGAAAACGGCTTCGCGGAGGTACAGGACGGCGGCATTGACTTTGCCCATGTGTCCTTCAAGTATCATCAGGAAGCGGAGGAATGGATTCTGAAGGACATCAGCCTGCATATCGAGCCGGGTCAGACGGTAGGCGTGGTAGGCGGCACGGGCAGCGGAAAGACCAGCCTGGTGTCCCTGATTCCCCGCCTGTACGAGGCCAGTGAGGGAACGGTGCGTGTCGGCGGCCGGCCGGTAGAGGAATATACCATGGAGAAGCTCCGGGACGCGGTCAGCATGGTATTGCAGAAGAACACGCTGTTTTCCGGCACGATACGGGAGAATCTGCTCTGGGGAAATCCGGAGGCCACGGAGGAACAGCTTTGGGAAGCGTGCCGGGCCGCCTGCGCCGACGAATTTCTCT
Organism: uncultured Oscillibacter sp.; assembly: GCA_910577405.1. Classification (GTDB taxonomy): domain Bacteria; phylum Bacillota; class Clostridia; order Oscillospirales; family Oscillospiraceae; genus Oscillibacter. Next base: position 5,068 of record CAJTMG010000034.1, read on the forward strand.
CCCGGATGCCCGACGGTCTGGATACGGACCTGGGACAGGGCGGCGTGAATGTCTCCGGCGGACAGAAGCAGCGTCTTTGCATTGCGCGGGCCATTCTAAAACAGCCCAAGGTCCTGATTCTGGATGACTCCACCAGCGCCGTAGACACCGCCACGGACGCGAAAATCCGGCAGGCATTTGCAAGCGAACTGGGCGGCGCGACAAAGATCATCATCGCCCAGCGGACGGCCTCCGTACGGGATGCGGACCTGATTCTGGTTATGGACGGCGGTCAGATTGCGGCGCAGGGCACCCATGCGGAATTGATGGAAAACTGTGAGATTTACCGGGAAGTCTGCCAGTCCCAGGAGGAAGGAGCAAGTATTGATGGCTGAACCGAAAAATATAACGCCCAAAGGCCCCCGCGGCTTCCGGAAACCCAAAAATCTGCGGGGCACGTTAAGGAAGCTGATGGGCTATCTGGGCAGATATAAGACGCTGCTGTGTGTGGTGGTGGTATTGCTTCTGGTCAGCTCTGCCTGTACAGTGGGCGGTTCTTATCTGATAAAGCCGCTGATCAACGACTATATTCTCCCCGGCGATTTCCCTGGACTGGCCCGGATGCTGGCTTTGATGGCGGCGGTGTATATCACAGGGGCGGCGTGTTCCTTTGGCTATGCCCGCATTATGGTCCACGTCTCCCAAAACACGGTAGCCAGACTGCGGGAGGACCTGTTTAAGAAAATGCAGCAGTTACCGCTGAAATTTTTTGACGGTCATACCCACGGAGAGCTGATGAGCCGCTACACCAATGACATCGAAACGGTGTCCGAGGTACTGAACAACAGCTTTGCAAGCCTGATTTCCTGCACGCTGAATTTTGCCGGCACGATACTGATGATGCTGGTCCTCAGTCCGCTGCTGAGCCTGATTACGTTTGCGATACTGGCGGTTATGCTTCTGGTGGTAAAGCAGGTGGGAGGCCGGAGCCGCAAAGGATTTGCCGCGCAGCAGAAGACTCTGGGGGCGATGAACGGCTATATTGAGGAGATGATCGAGGGCCAGAAAGTAATAAAGGTCTTCAACCACGAGCGGGCGGCAAAGGACGGCTTCAACAAGAGAAACGACGCCTTCCGGCAGGCCAGTACCCAGGCGCAGATATTTGCCGGGGCCATGATGCCGATTATGGGGAACCTGAGCTATATCAACTACGCCTTTACCTGCGCGTTCGGAGCGATTGTGGCGATTCACAGCGGCGGGGCCTTCCGTTTAGGGGACCTGGCGGCGTTTCTCCAGTACACCCGGCAGGTCAGCCAGCCCATCAACCAGATTTCCCAGCAGGTGAACACGATTCTTTCGGCAGCGGCGGGCGCGGAACGGATTTTTGAGATTATGGAAGCGGAACCGGAGTCGGACGAGGGCAAGGTGCGTTTGGTACGGGCCTCCCAGGATGCAGCGGGAGCGCTGACGCGGGTACACGAGGACACCAATACTTGGGCCTGGATGAAGCCTGATGGTTCCCTGACGCCGCTCCAGGGAGACGTGCGGTTTCAGAATGTGGTCTTCGGCTACGACCCGGACCATACGGTGCTCCATGGAATCAGCCTCTTTGCCAAGCCCGGCCAGAAGATCGCGTTTGTAGGCTCCACCGGCGCGGGCAAGACGACGATTACCAGCCTGATAAACCGCTTCTACGAGATTCAGGACGGGACCATTACCTATGACGGCATTGATATCCGGGAGATAGCGAAAGAATCCCTGCGGCGTTCGTTGGGAGTCGTTTTGCAGGATACCCATTTGTTTACCGGTACTGTGGCAGACAACATTCGCTATGGCCGTCTGGAATCCACGGATGAGGAAGTAGAGGCCGCCGCCCGGTTAGCAGGAGCGGACGCGTTTATCCGCAGGCTTCCCCAAGGCTATCAGACAGTGCTTTCAGGGGACGGCGGGAACCTCAGCCAGGGCGAACGCCAGCTTCTGAACATTGCCCGGGCCGCCTGCGCCAATCCGCCGGTGTTGATCCTGGATGAAGCCACCAGTTCCATCGACACCCGCACGGAAAAGCTGATCGAACAGGGCATGGACCGACTGATGGCCGGACGTACGGTGTTTGTGATCGCTCACCGGCTGTCCACGGTCCGCAACGCCAAGGCCATTATGGTTCTGGAACAGGGGGAGATTATCGAACGCGGCGACCATGACGAGCTGCTGTCCCAGAAGGGGCGTTACTATCATCTCTACACCGGACAGGCGGAGCTTTCCTGAAAAGAATAAAAGCAGGCCCTGCCGACCAGAAGACTGGAAAGCAGGGCTTGTCTGCATTACTGATTCAGGAATTCGTCAGGGTCCATCAGCGTGCCGTTTTTGCTGACGGAGAAATGCAGGTGAGGGCTTTGCGCGGATTCAGCGGAAGCGGTAGTGCCCACAGCGCCGATAATCTGCCCGGCAGAGACCTCGTCCCCGGAGACCACCGTCGGCGTATCCTGCAAATTGGCGTAAGTGGTCTGATAGCCGCCGTCGTGTTCGATGACAACGGTAGTTCCCATCATGGGGTCATCGGTGACAGCGGAAACGGTGCCGGAGCTGGCTGCCAGGACGGTAGTGCCGGGTTTCGCGGAGATATCCACGCCGTCATGGGTCCGCCAGTCGCCCATAGTGGGGTTATAGGCCAGCTCGTCCACGGAGAACGCCGCCAGAATCTCACCATTCAGAGGCGAGACGATCAGGCGGGGCGCTTCGGCCATCACCGGTGTATTGTCCACGGGTTCTTCCGGCATGGAAACAGGTTCCGGGATCACCGCCGGGGCAGAGGCAGGGGTTTCCTTTTCGGCTTCATTGTCGGCGATATACAGGTCCTGTACAGAGGGTCCTTCTTCCCCTGCGGTTTCCAGGACCGGACCGTCCGCAGCCGCCGGAGGATCTTCAATGACCGGCGCAGCGTCCTGACGGAGCATCAGCCAGCCCCCGACGCCCGCTGCCAGCAGACAGACGGCAAGTACGGCGTAAAACCCTCCGCCGCTGAGGATGGATTTGAAATTCTTTTCCATAGCAGTTCCTCCCTCAAATGTTAGGCTTGAGGGAAGTATGGACAGATTTGCCGTCCCTTATACAAAAAAGATGGAAGCGTCAAAATATCAGAAAAAATACCCGAAGAAAACCCGCTCAGGAAAGGGAAGGCTACTGAAAGACGCAAAGAAAGCCTGCCCGGAAAGAAAAAAGTGAAGACTTCCGGTTAAAACAAAAGCTCTAACAGGAAGTCTTCACAGAAAAATCTCAACGATGGCTTTTACTCGACGATCAAGGTTTTACCGTCCATTTCCGGCGGGCAGGCAAGGCCCATCACGTCCAGGATGGTCGGCGAGATATCGGCAAGCCGGCCGTCGTCCCGGAGCTTGGACCCGGCGCCGCAGAGGATGAAAGGCACCCGGTTGGTGGTATGCGCGGTCATCGGACTGCCGTCAGGTTCCACCATCTGCTCCGCGTTGCCATGGTCGGCGGTGATCATCGCGATGCCGCCCATTTTCAGGGTAGCGTCCACCACCCGGCCCACGCAGGCGTCCACGGTTTCCACAGCCTTGACCGCGGCGTCAAATACACCGGTATGGCCTACCATGTCACAGTTGGCGAAGTTCAGGATAATCACGTCATAAGCGCCGGACTCGATCCGCTCCACGCACTGGCTGCAAACCTCAGGAGCGCTCATTTCCGGCTGGAGGTCATAGGTGGCCACCTTAGGGGAGGGCACCAGCACGCGATCCTCGCCGGGGAAGACGGTTTCGGAGCCGCCGTTGAAGAAGAATGTCACATGGGCGTACTTCTCGGTTTCGGCGATACGGAGCTGCGTCATGCCCATACTGCTGAGGTACTCGCCCAAGCCGTTGTTCACCAGCACCCGGGGGAACGCGACTTCCACGTTGGGCATAGAAGCGTCGTACTCGGTATTGCAGATATAGGTGAGGGGGAAGAACTCCCGGGTAAAGCCATTGAATTCCTGATCCACCAGAGCGCGGGTGATTTCACGGGCACGGTCAGGACGGAAGTTGAAGAAGATGACGCTGTCGTTTTCGGAAACCGTCCCGTTGGCGTCGCAGACCACCGGCACCACAAACTCATCCGTAACACCCTTCTCATAGGACTTCTTCACGGCGTCCACAGGGTCGGGATTGGTAATCTCACTGTCGCCGTAGACCATTGCGTCATAAGCCTGTTCCACGCGGTCCCAGCGCTTGTCACGGTCCATGGCGTAATAACGGCCCATCACCGTGGCGATCTTGCCCACGCCCAGTTCCCTGCACTTCTCCGCCAGCTGCGCCACGAAGCCCGCGCCGGAGGTAGGAGACACGTCGCGGCCGTCCAGGAAGCAGTGGATATAGACCTTTTGCAGTCCCTTCTGTTTAGCCAGCTCCAGCAGAGCGAACACGTGAGTAATATGGGAATGCACGCCGCCGTCGGACAGCAGGCCCATCAGATGGAGGGCGGAGCCATTTTTCAGGCAGTTGTCCATCGCCCGGAGGTAGGAGGGATTCTGGAAGAAGCTCCCGTCCTCGATGGCCCGGGTGATCCTGGGGAGGTCCTGGAAGACGACGCGTCCGCCGCCGATATTGGTATGCCCGACCTCGCTGTTGCCCATCTGACCGTCCGGCAGGCCCACGTCCAGACCGGAAGCGGACAGGGTGGTATTGGCGAACTCCTCAAAGAAGCGGTCCAGCCGGGGGGTATTGGCGGCAAAGACAGCGTTTCCGGACTGGCCGTTTGTCATGCCGAACCCGTCCATAATAATCAAAGTGGTAGGTGTTTTATTCATGAAGAACCTTCTTTCATGGAATAGAAGCAGCATCAGGAAGACAGGAGCCAAAGGATAAAAACGCGGAGCATTTCCGTTCCTGTCTGATTCTCCTGTCTCCGGCTGTCAGAAGAACATGGAAAGAAGGGACGAAGTCCCCTCTTTGCCGTGATTCTGTATTATTCCTGATTGGCAGCGTTGATAATAGCGACAAACTTTTCAGGGACGAGAGCGGCGCCGCCGATAAGACCGCCGTCGATATCAGGCTGAGCCAGCAGTTCCTCGGCATTCTTCTCGTTCATGGAGCCGCCGTACTGGATGGTAACGCTGCGGGCGACCCGGGCACCGTAGAGCGCGCGGATAGTGGCACGGATTTCGGAGCAGACCTCGCCGGCCTGTTCAGCGGTAGCGGTCTTCCCGGTGCCGATGGCCCAGATGGGTTCATAGGCGATAATGCAGCGGCGAAGCTTATCAGCGGGCACGCCGAAGAGGGCGCTCTTGACCTGGAGGGCGATCCATTCGCTGGTGATGCCGGTTTCGCGCTGTTCCAGGCTTTCGCCGACGCAGATAATGGGGTTCATACCGGCGTTGAGGACGGCGTGGACCTTCTTATTCACGGTAGAATCGGTTTCGCAGAAATACTGACGGCGCTCGCTGTGACCAATGATGACATACTTCACGCCCAGATCCTTCAGCATATCGGCAGAGACCTCGCCGGTATACGCGCCCTTTTCCTCGAAGTAGACGTTTTCCGCGCCGACGGAGATACGAAGGTCCTTGAACGCCTTCATAGCGGTAGAGATATTGCAGGCAGGGACACAGATGAGGGTTTCGCACCACTTAGGGCGGGCTTCCAGATGCTTGCGGATGTCCTCGGCAAACTTCTTGGTTTCGGTAGCGGTCATGTTCATTTTCCAGTTGCCGGCGATGACAGTTTTACGATATCTGCGATTCATGTGTTCAGACTCCTTTATATATATAATGGGCTAGCAAGGGACGGCACGGACACTGTGGGAAGGAAACGATTCCATTCCAATCAGTCGATACCAAGATTTATAACCGAAATGACCGGAAATGTCAAGAGGTTCCGTTTTTTTTAGCGGAAAATTTATCTTAATAAACGGCTATCAAGGCATTTCCGGACAACGGTCAAAGAGCCGCGGTTCTTACTGATCCAGCAGGCAGGCGACGCCGGGAAGATTTTTCCCCTCCAGGAACTCCAGGGAAGCGCCGCCGCCGGTGGAGATATGGCTCATTTTATCAGCGTAGCCCAGCTGTTCCACGGCCGCAGCGCTGTCTCCGCCGCCGATGATGGTAATGGCGCTGGTTTTGCTGAGCGCGTCAGCCACGGCCTCGGTACCCTTGGCGAAAGCTGGGAACTCGAACACGCCCATAGGACCGTTCCAGATGACCGTTCCGGCGTCAGCCACAGCGTCACAGTAGAGCTTCACGGTTTCCGGCCCGATATCAAGGCCCTGCCAGCCGTCGGGAATCTCACCGGCCTTGACCACCTGGCTCTGCGCGTCGGGGGCAAACTTGTCACCACAGACGGAATCCACAGGCAGGAGGAATTTCACGCCCTTTTCCGCGGCTTTGGCGATCATATCCTTGGAGTAATCCAGCCAATCGGACTCCAGCAGGCTGTCGCCGACCTTGCCGCCCTGGGCAGCGGAGAAGGTGTAGGACATACCGCCGCCGATGATAATGGTGTCAGCGATTTCCAGCAGGTTATTGATTACGCCAATTTTGGAAGAGACCTTCGCGCCGCCCAGGATGGCCACCAGGGGCCGCTTGGGATTGCCGATTGCGCCGCCCAGGAAGTCCAGCTCCTTCTGGATAAGGAATCCGGAAACGGCGGGAAGATAATCGGCCACGCCGGCGGTGGAAGCATGAGCGCGATGGACGGCGCCGAACGCGTCAGAGACATAGAGTTCCGCCATGGACGCCATCGCCTTGGCAAGTTCGGGGTCATTCTTGGTTTCGCCCTTCTCGAAGCGGGTATTCTCCAGCAGCATAATCTCGCCGGGCTTCAAAGCGGCGGCCTTGGCCTGCGCATCGGGACCCACGGTATCCGCGGCCATGATAACGTCTTTGCCCAGAAGCTCGCTCAGCCGCTTTGCGACGGGAGCCAGGCTCAGCTTGGGGTCGGGACCGTTCTTGGGCTTGCCCAGGTGAGAGCAGGCGATCACAGCGGCGTTGTTCTCCAAAAGATACTGAATGGTAGGCAGAGCGGCGACGATCCGTTTATCGCTGGTAATCGCGCCGGTCTCCTTGTCCTGGGGGACGTTAAAATCACAGCGGAGCAGAACCTTCTTCTGACTGCAATCCACATCGCGTACCGTTTTTTTGTTGTAATTCATGAATAACTCCTCCAGAAAAGCAAATTTTTACGGTGACAGGCACCGGTTTGGATAAAGCAAAGGGGACGCGTTCCCGGAAGAACCCCGGTGTTCCTCTCCGGTCCGGCAAAGTGTCGGGACACGGAAACGAATCGGTCCGGAAAAAACCATCCCGCTGAAAGCAGTCCTGCGGTCAGGAGCGCGACATGGAGCCGGTACCCAGAAGGCCGGGAAAGCCGTTCTGCCGCAGGGCCTCGTAGACACACACGGCCACAGAATTGCTGAGGTTCAGACTTCTGGCGTCGGAAATCATAGGCAGGCGCAGGCAGCGGTCCCGGAACCGGTCCCGGAGGCTTTCCGGCAGACCGGCGGTTTCCTTGCCGAAGAACAGCCAGCAGTCTGGGGAGAAGACCGCCTCGCTGTAGGGCCTGGGCGCTTTAGTAGTCAGAAGCCACAAATTTTCCGCGGCTTCCGGACGGCGCTGAAAGAAGTCCGTAAGATTTGCGTAATCGAAGACCTCCACCAGATGCCAGTAATCCAGTCCCGCCCGCTTCACGGCCCTGTCTGAAATATCAAAGCCCAGCGGACGAATCAGGTGAAGGCTGCTGCCGGTGGCGGCGCAGGTACGGGCGATGTTGCCGCAGTTCTGCGGAATTTCCGGTTCCACCAGCACGATATGGAGCATAGGCAGGCCCCCTTTGTTTTTTCCGAATAAATGTTATTGTAATCCATTACCTGCTCAAATTCAACTACTTTTTATGAAAAAATTACATTTTCCCGGAAAGACCGTCAGAAGAGCCAGCCGGAAATTCTGCGAAATGACGAAAAAAAGCTTTAAAATTTGTGGGAGACGGCGGCTTTTGGCAGGCTATGACAAAAAAATGCAGGAATGAGTAAAAGATTTGGGAGAAATTTTTGGAGGATTTCTCTGAAAGGGCTGGATTTTCCATAAAAAGCTGATATAATAGAGTTGTAGTTTCATACAAATGTGTACTTGAATATTGCTGAAGCCAAGGAGGAAGCATATGAGCTGTTTGTCCCGCGCTGTTTTGTTCTTTGAGGAGGACGCCGCCATCCCAGCGGAGTCCAAACCGCTGATGCTGGAATCCGTGTGTGCTTGCCCCTTGCTGACCTGGGTGAACGACCAATTGCGGAAAGAAGGTATCGGGCGGTTTTTTGTTGTGTGCGGACCCCGATTTGCTGAGGAAGTCCGGCGCTGCGTCCCGGAAGCGGAAGTCTCCGAACAGGCCGCCGACCTGAACGCGTTCCTGAATACCCCGGACGCCGTGCTGGTGCTGCCCAGAGCCGCGTTCCCTATGCCGGAGGCCGGCCCGGGGTTTGCCTACGCCGCGTCAGGCTATGAGCTCCAGGAGGCGTGGAAGGTCCGTATGACCAACGCGGTCCAGGGAGCGGAGCTGGTCCCCGGCTGGCTGCCCATTTATAATATGGATACCGTGGCCGAAATCGACGGGCTGATGCGGACACGGCAGAAAACCTGACTCTGCCTGTCTATCGTTGAAATGAAGAGAACCTCCAGAGGCGCGGGCGCAGTTTGAGAGGGGAACCGGGCCGCTGAAGGATAATATTTGGGATTTCATCAGTCTTGATTGAAATATCATATGGAAAGAAGGCGTTTGAAAATGATTTCTCACGGCAAGGACATCAAAATCTTTTCCGGCAACGCAAACAAAAAACTGGCGCAGGAGATTTGCGCGCAAATGGGTACAAAATTGGGCGAGGCCGAAGTGGGAACCTTTTCCGACGGGGAAATTTACGTCTCCTTATACGAAACCGTGCGGGGCAGTGATGTGTTCGTGGTTCAGTCCACCTGCACCCCTGTGAATAACAACCTGATGGAGCTGCTGATTATCATCGACGCGCTGAAACGGGCCTCCGCCGGACGGATCACCGCGGTGGTTCCCTACTTTGGCTACGCCCGGCAGGACCGCAAGGCCAAGGCACGGGACCCCATTACCGCCAAGCTGGTGGCCAATATGATTACTGCCGCCGGAGCCGACCGCGTGCTTGCAATGGACCTTCACGCGGCGCAGATTCAGGGTTTCTTTGATATCCCTGTGGACAATCTGGCCGGGAATCCGATCTTTGTGGATTACTACGCAAAGAAGTTCGGGTCCAACTGCGAGAATATGGTGGTGGTGTCCCCGGATGTGGGTTCCGTGTCCCGCGCCCGCGCCTTTGCCCAGAAACTCCATATGCAGCTGGCCATCGTGGACAAGCGCCGTCAGAAGGCCAATCAGTGCGAGGTCATGAACGTGATCGGCGACGTGGAGGGCATGGACTGCATCCTCTTTGATGACCTGGTGGACACCGGCGGGTCCCTCTGCAATGCCGCCCAGGTCCTGATGGAACGCGGAGCCCACAGCGTTCATGCCTGCGCCTCCCACGCCGTTCTCTCCGGACCGGCCATCGACCGTATCAACGCCAGCCCTATTCAGGAGCTTGCCTTCTTGGACACCATCCCCGCAATCGATCCCAACCGCTGTGACAAGGTGAAGTATCTCTCCGTTGCGCCTATGATCTCCGAGGCCATCGAGCGCATCTATCAGGAGGTCTCCATTTCCAAGCTGTTCCGGTAAGAGGCTTTTTTGGAAGGACGGAGGATTCCGTTCCGGCGTATTCGTTATGTTCATAAGAACCGCCCAGGCGGGGGAGTGCGTCTCTCCCGCCTATGTGGGTTGTCTGAAATAAACTGCAAGGGAGCTGGTGAAGCTGTTTGGTAATAAGACGTCCGCTGTGGAATGGCTGATTGCGGGCCTGGGGAACCCTGGTCAAAAGTACGAGAAGACCCGGCATAATATGGGATTTCTGGCCGTGGACCTGCTGGCGGAGGAAAAAGGCGTAAAACTGAACAAGGTCAAGTTCAAGGCCGCATATAATCTGATGGACTTCGGCGGGGCGCGGTGCCTTGTGATGAAGCCTCAGACCTATATGAACCTGTCCGGCGAGGCGGTTCGGGAGGCGGCGCAGTTCTATAAGATTCCGGCGGACCATGTGCTGGTGATCTACGACGACGTGTCCCTGCCGCTGGGAAAACTCCGGGTCCGTCCCACTGGCTCTGCGGGCGGTCATAACGGCGTCAGGAATATCATCGCGCATCTTGGGACCCAGGACTTCCCTCGGGTCAAGGTGGGCACCGGCGCGCCGGGAGAGGATGGGAATATGATCGACTGGGTGGTCGGCGTACCTTCCCAGAGCGAGCGGAAAGTGCTTCTGGAAGCCTGTCAGAGGGCGGTCCGGGCGGCGGAGTGCGTGATTGAGCAGGGCTGTCAGAAGGCTATGAACAGCTTTAATTAGAGACAGGATTTGCCCGTTTATGCCGCCTTGCAGGGAACGGGCGGTCTTTTGTTCATTAGGCTCCTGACTGTAGAATTTTCAGGAAGCATAACAAGGCGTTTTCTTTTTCCGCTTTTCTTTTGGGCATGATAAAGAAAAGGGATTTTGACGGCAATCGAAGGACGAAGGCGGCGGAGGAGTAACGTGAGACGATTTCTGGAAAAACTGATGGAGCTTCCCGAAGCGAAGGAACTGCTGCGGAGCATGGAAGCGGGAGGCCCGGCGGCGGTGACGGGATTGCAGCCGGTACAGCGGGCGTGCATAGGAGCGGCTGCGGCGCACAGAGCGGGGCGTCCGGCGGTGTTCGTATGCGGCGGCGAGACGGAAGCCCGCCAGCTTGCCGCGGATCTGGAATCTCTGACGGAAGCGCCGCCGGTACTGCTGCTGGCCCGTGAATGGAAGCTCCGGCCCGGCGCGGTGGCCTCCCGTGACTGGGAGCGGGGGCGTTTGGCGGCGCTGTACACGCTGTCGGCCTACAGACCGAAGGAGGACCATGCCCTTACTGGTTCCGGTTTGGTCGTGGTGGCCGCCGTGGACGCGCTGATGGCCCGGACTATGCCGCCGGAACTGCTGCAGTCGCTGGCGGTGCGTCTGGAGACAGGACGTCAGGTGGATTTGGAGGCTTTGACGGCGCGGCTTACCAATGGAGGCTACGTCCGCTGTGAACAGGTGGAGGGCGTGGGACAGTATGCTTTGCGGGGCGGCATTCTGGATGTGTTCTCACCCTTGATGGAACAGCCGGTGCGGTGCGAGTTCTTTGATGACGAGATTGATTCCATGGGAACTTTTGACCCCGGCACCCAGCGTCGGACGGCTAATATCAACAGCGCCCTTCTCCTGCCCGCCGCCGAGGTCCTGCCCCATTGCGCGGAGGGCGGTCTGACGGGCCTGGGGACACGGCTTCTGGCTCTGGCGGAGAAGCTGGAGAAGAAGGGCAGTCCCGCCGCGGAACGCCTCCGGGAAGAGGGCGCGGGTTTGCAGAACGGCGTGATTCCCGGCGGTATGGACCGGTATCTTGCGGCGGTTTACCCCGAAATCCGAACCGGCATTCATTATCTGCCTTCAGACGCGATGGTATTCGTCTGTGAAAGCGGCCGGGTGGAGGAGGCGGCAAAGGGGGCATTGTTCCAGCTTCGTCAGGACGCGGAAGTGCTGATGGAGGCGGGGCTTCTGGCCGGAGATTACGCCCGTCTGCTTCTGAGCGCAGAGGAGCTTTGGGCCGCTCTGGAAGCCTTTCCCGTGGCCATGGAAAACGCGCTTCCGTCGTCACGCTACCCCCTGCGGCCCAAGGCGTTGCTCAGCGTCAATGCCCGACAGCTCAGTTCTTACGGCGGCAGTCTTGAGACGGCGGTAGGGGACCTGGAGCATTACCGGCAGACCAGCAGCGCCGTCCTGCTGCTCTGCTCAGGAGAAGCGCGGGCGCAGAATCTGAAACGAATGCTGGAGGACCGGAACATCCCCGCCGTGATGGATTTGAAGGGCGCGGGAATGCCTGCTCCCGGCGAGGTGCGGATTTCCATCGGCTCCCTGTCGGCGGGAAGCGAGTGGCCGCAGCTGAAGCTGGCGATTCTGACGGAGGGCCAGCTTGCGGGTCCCGCTCGGCGGAAGGTGCGGCAGAAAAAGGCGTCCAACCGGCAGAAGATTCAGTCCTACACCGACCTGAAGCCCGGTGATCTGGTGGTTCATACCCATCACGGCGTGGGGCGTTTTGAGGGCATCCGGCGCATTCCCGTGGACGGCGTGGAAAAGGACTATATCATGATCCGCTACGCCGGCGGAGACAGTCTCTATGTTCCGGCTACACAGTTGGATTTGGTCAGCAAGTATATTGGCGGCGGGGAGGACCAGGAGCGTCAGAAGCTGAATAAACTGGGGGGCACGGAATGGACAAAGCAGAAGACCCGGGCGAAGAAGGCTGCAAAAGACCTCGCCAAGGGCCTGACCCAGCTTTACGCAGAACGGCAGCGGCGTCCGGGCTATGCCTTCTCGCCGGACTCCCCGTGGCAGGTGGAATTTGAGGAAGCCTTTCCCTATGCGGAGACGGAGGACCAGCTCCGGGCCATCGCGGAAATCAAGAAGGACATGGAGCGGCCCCGGCCTATGGACCGTCTGCTCTGCGGCGATGTGGGCTTCGGGAAGACAGAGGTTGCTCTGCGGGCGGTGATGAAGTGCATTCTTGACGGCAAACAGGCGGCGATTCTGGTGCCTACTACCGTTCTGGCCCAGCAGCATTATGCCACGGCTTTGGGACGCTTCCGGGATTTTCCGGTGAAGATTGAAGTCCTGTCCCGCTTTACCGTACCCAAGGAGGCCCGCCGGATTCTGGAGACTGCCCGTACCGGCGGCGTGGACCTGCTGATCGGCACCCATAAGCTGCTGCAAAAGAATATGGAATTCAAGAACCTGGGCCTGCTGATTATCGACGAGGAACAGCGTTTCGGGGTCAGCCATAAAGAGCGCCTGAAAGAAATGAGCCGGCAGGTGGACGTGCTGACCCTCTCCGCTACGCCCATTCCACGGACGCTGAATATGGCGCTGTCGGGTCTGCGGGATATGTCCACCATCGAGGAACCGCCCGCGGACCGTCAGCCGGTGCAGACCTACGTCCTGGAACAGGATTGGGGCATTCTGGAGGACGCCATGCGGAAGGAGCTGGCCCGGGGCGGACAAATTTACTATCTGCATAACCGGGTGGAGAGCATTGACGCCACGGCCTCCCGGATACAGAAGCTCCTGGGTCCGGAGGTTCATGTGGTGGTGGGTCACGGCAAGATGGGGGAGAAGGAGCTGTCCGGCGTGATGCAGGCCATGGTGGACGGCGAGGCGGATGTGCTGGTCTGTACCACCATCATTGAAACCGGTATTGACATCCCCAACGTCAACACCCTGATTATCGAGGACGCGGACAAAATGGGCCTTGCGCAGCTGCATCAGATACGCGGACGGATTGGCCGCAGTTCCCGGAGGGCCTACGCGTACCTGACCTTCCGGCGGGGCAAGGTTTTGCAGGAAACGGCGTCGAAACGTCTGGCGGCTATCCGGGACTATGTGGAGTTCGGGTCCGGTTTCCGGATTGCCATGCGGGATCTGGAGATTCGGGGCGCGGGGAATCTGCTGGGGCCGGAACAGTCGGGCTATTTGATGAGCGTGGGCTATGATATGTATTTGAAGCTGCTGGAGGAGGCGGTGCTGGAGGAACGGGGCGAGGAAAAGAAGATCGCGCCGGAGTGCTCCGCGGACCTGACGGTAAACGCCAACATTCCGGAGCGCTATGTGCCGTCGCCGGAGCAGAGAATGGACCTGTACCGGCGGATTGCGGCCATTCGGGGGGACGAGGACGCCTCCGATTTGCTGGACGAAATGCTGGACCGTTACGGTGAAGCCCCCAAGCCCGTCCTGACCCTGCTGGATGTGGCGCTGCTTCGTTCCGCGGCGGTAAAGGCGGGCGTCTCGGATATCACCCAGAGGAAGGACGTTCTGCGCTTTCAGCTCGCCGTGTTCCGTCCGGAGGCTGTGCTGTATGTCTGTGGACTGAACAAGTACCGTCAGCGTTTGGCCCTTGCCGCCGGAGACGTGCCTGCCGTTACCCTGAAGCTCCCTCCAAAGGCCGACGCCCTGGAAGCTGCCATGAATCTGGTGGAAGACCTGCGGCTTGCAAATCAAATGGAAAACAGAAAATAATACGGAATGGATAATAGAAAGAGAATATAACAAGACGGATAGAATAAATTGAAGAACACGGCGTACTCATTCACCGTTGAAGGAGCCGGAAACTGCTGATGCTGAAGTGGTTTCCGGTTCCTTTTGCTGTGGATGGGACAGGAAGGGCTGGAATGAACTGCCGGAAAACTGCATAGAAATAGGACAGCCTGATTGGGGGAGGAATGCGTGTGAGAGGATGGAAACTGACGGCGGTCATTGGGCTGTGCGTTCTGTTAAGCGGCTGCGGGGGAGAGGAAGCGTCGCTGCTGAGCCGGGCGGCGGAGATAGAGGAAAGCGCGGTTCTCCTGACAGTAGACGGCCGGGAAACGCCTGCATGGAGGTATCTCTGCTGGCTGGCGTTTACCTGCGGGGAGGTGCGGGAGCGGTACGAGGAAGCGGGGCTGACATTGGATTGGAGCACGCCGGTATCAGGAGGCAGTCTGGGGGAGTACGCGAAGGAGCAGGCGCTGTCAGACGCGGCCCTCTATGCCACCGTGGAGAACTGGGCTGAGGACTGGGGCTGCGCGCTGACGGAGGAGGAACGGGAGGCTCTGACCTCAGACCCGGAAACGGAAGCCCTCTGGTGCGTCAGCGAAGTCCAGGGTCGGGAGCTGGCGGAGGTGGGGGCGCTGTATGCCAAGCTGTGCGAACGGTACATTAACGGCGAAGCCCCTCTGCCCATAGCCCTGCCGGAGGGACTGTTTCTGGACCGCATACTGGTGTCCAACGACCGGGAAAACGCCCGTGAAACCATAGAAACGCTTTTTTCAGAACTGAACGGCGCGGAGGATCAGCAGGCAGTCTTTACGTCTTTGGCCGCGGCATGGGACGACCCCGCAGGCCCCCGTCAGGTATCCCCCGGCGACTGGCCCGCGCCCCTGGAGGAAGCCGCCCAAGCCCTGGAACCCGGTCAGATTTCCGGCATTCTGGCGTCAGAAGAGGGCTATTCCATCCTGCGCCGCTTGCCGGACCAAACACCCGCAAACGGTACCCCGGAAGCCTTTGACACCCTTCTGCAAGCCGCCGCGGAACAGGCCAAAGTGACCCTCGAACCCGCTTACGCCCGCCTGAACGCCGCCGCCTTTCAAGAACGCCTGGACAGCCTCCGGGCGGAGGAAGGTTCGTCAAGGTGACGGAAAATACGCCGGTTTTGTCAAACTTTTAACGAAACTGGAAAAATTGTGGGATTGGGCATTGACGGGAAGAAAAATATTGAGTATAATGACCGTTGTGAGGCGGAGGAATCCGGTTTGTCAAAAAATTAGCAAAGCCCCCGACGCCTCTATGACTTTCGTCCAAAGCGGTTTTGTATGCCGCAAATAAATCACAAAACGGAGGATTATCATGAAAGATCTTTATGTCGTCAACTGCTGCCGCACCGCAATTGGTTCCTTTGGCGGCTCTCTGAAGGACGTGCCCGCCGCCGAGCTGGGCGCCATCGTGGTCAAGGAAGCCCTCAGCCGCGCCGGCGTCGCCCCGGAGAACGTGGATGAGGTCATGTTCGGCTGCATCCTGACCGCCGGACTGGGCCAGAACGTTGCCCGTCAGGTCGCTGTCAAGGCCGGCATCCCTTACGCCGTTCCCGCTTACACTGTGGGCATGGTCTGCGGTTCCGGCATGAAGTCCGTGATTGAAGCCGCTCGTTCTATCCTGGCCGGGGATTCCGATGTCGTCGTCTGCGGCGGTACCGAGAACATGAGCGCCGCTCCCTTCGCTTCCTTCGACGCCCGCTGGGGTGCTCGTATGGGTGACAAGAAGCTGGTGGACACCATGATTAAGGACGGTCTCTGGGACGCGTTCAATAACTATCATATGGGC
The DNA here is from genome assembly GCA_910577405.1 of uncultured Oscillibacter sp. Taxonomy (GTDB): domain Bacteria; phylum Bacillota; class Clostridia; order Oscillospirales; family Oscillospiraceae; genus Oscillibacter. The sequence continues at coordinate 21,043 of CAJTMG010000034.1, forward strand.
ACCACCGCCGAGAATATCTGCGACGTGTGGGGCATCACCCGTGAAGAGCTGGACGCTTTCGGTGTGTCCTCTCAGCAGAAGACCGAGGCTGCTCAGAAGGCCGGCAAGTTTGAGGATGAGATCGTGGCCGTCCCCGTGAAGGTCAAGAAGCAGATCGTGGATTTCAAGGTCGACGAATTCCCCCGCGCCGGC
>CAJTMG010000035.1 GCA_910577405.1 uncultured Oscillibacter sp.
CCCGCTGTCTGGAGGCGATCCACGCCCGCCTGCTGGATGAGCGCCGTGACCCGGCAGAGATGTTCTCTCTGCGGACGGGCGATGAAACCCGTCACATTCCCCTGGCCGACATCTTGTTTTTTGAGGCCGCTCCCAAAGCTCACCATGTATATCTTCATACGGCGGACAGCCGTCTGGATTTCGTGGGCAGTTTGAACGAGCTGGAAAAGGACCTGGACGGACGATTTGTCCGGGTCCACCGGTCCTTTCTGGCGGCGTGGGACAAAATTGAGGCAGTGGAGGGAAAGGGAAATCAAGTCCGGGTGGGCGGCAGAATGTGTTTGCTGTCCCGAACCGGAAAAGCCGAATTGAAGAAGAAGCTGAGAGGGAGCTTTTGAGGCTCCCTCTTTGTTTTTGCCGCTCAGGAACAATTTGTGCCGTCCAGGAAGATTGGCCCACAGCGGGGCCGCATTGTGCTATTCTTCTGTTCACAGACAGGCGGGATGCGAAGGGGGGGAACCGCTATGGCAAAGGACCGTTTTGTGGAAGTTTACTCCCAGGGAGTTACCAATGTGGAGAAAATTATCGTGGACACCCAGACCGGCGTGAATTATGTGCTGGCCTCGTCCGCACTGACTGCGGGTTGCGGCATGAGCATCCTGGTGGACGCCGACGGAAAGCCCATCGTCACCCCCGTTGACTAGGCCCTGTTTGAAAACGGCAAAACACAATTACTCCCGCCTGTCCGCGCCAAACATGAACTGGAACGATTTGGAGGTATACACCATGTCAAAAGAAGTCCGGAGATTCACCCAGGAAGCCGGATACCAGCCCCTGGTGGATCGCTGCATCATTGTCAAATACGCCCCGAAAAACCTGAGCGAACAAATTCCGGCGTTTTTTAAAGCGGAATTTTATGTTCTCCAGATGTGTAAACACGAGATCGTCCTGCTCCCCTTCAACCGCGTATGGCGTTACCTGTGCAAAGACGTCTCCTTGGTCCTTCCCTATGAGGACATCCAGTCGGTGGAGCTGGAAGACGTTAAATTCAACACCGTTATCACCATCCGCACCAGGTCGGACACCATCCGTCTGACCGCCCAGCAAGCAGCGCTGAGTGGCCTGCGGTGTTCCGGCCGCTACGCTGTCTTGTATGCCGGCAGCTTCAGGAACTGGCACAAGGATAACATGGATGGAACGCTGAAAGCACTGACCGAATTAGGAAATAACTGAAACTGAATTAACGGCAAGAGCGCTGGTATTAATTGTGTAAGTATCGTAAAAGTGAATTGTGGACACAAAGACGCCAATAGAAACGGCATATAAGAAAACCTTGGATGGCGGCTGGCTATTTGAATCGCTCCTGTCAAGCAGACAGATGAAAAAAAGAAAATTAGGCCACGAGGGTCTGGTTCCAGAAAGCAAGGGGAGCCAGGCCCTTTAACTTAGAGCAATTCTCAAAAAATAACCAGGGTGTTGAAACCATCCAAGGCAATTTTAATACAGGGTAAATATTATGCCAGAGGTCTTGTGTCAAAAGCAGTATGCCACGTTCTGCGCAGTAATTGAAAGTGTCCATATCATAGAAAGGAACTTGCCATGGCTGCCGATTGGGAAGAATTCATTGCTGCAAGGAAAAACCCCGGAACCGTTGTGGCTCCAGGGTTTTGCAGTAATATCAGCGCTTGGAGAACTGCGGAGCGCGACGAGCCGCCTTGAGGCCGTACTTCTTGCGTTCCTTCATACGAGGGTCACGGGTAAGGAACCCGGCCTTCTTGAGGATGGTACGGTTATCCTCACTGACCAGCAGCAAAGCGCGGGCGATGCCATGACGGAGCGCGCCGGCCTGTCCGCTTACGCCGCCGCCGGAAACGGTAGCGACAATATCCATCTTACCGGTGGTGCCGGTAGCCTCCAGGGGCTGGCGGACGACCATCTTCAAAGTTTCCAGGCCGAAGTAATCGTCAATATCCCGGCCGTTGATGGTAATTGCGCCGGTGCCGTTGGGGAACAGGTGGACGCGGGCGACGGAGGACTTCCGACGGCCGGTACCGTACAAATAGGGTTTCTTAGACTGATACATACGCTTCCTCCTTCTTATTCAGCGTCCAGAGCGATGGGCTTCTGGGCCTTCTGCTCGAACTCAGGGCCGGCGTAGATGTGCAGGCGCTTGAGAGAATCTTTGCTGACAGTATTGCGGGGCATCATACCGCGTACTGCGACCCGCATAGCAACTTCCGGCTTCTCCTGCATCAGGATGCGGTACGGGGTCTCCTTGAGGCCGCCCACCCATCCGGAATGGGTGCGGTAAATTTTCTGCGTGCCCTTCTTGCCGGTCAGGACAGCCTTGCCAGCATTGATGATGATGACGTTATCACCGCAGTCGGCATGGGGGGTGTAAGTGGGCTTGGTCTTGCCGCGCAGCAGATCAGCAGCCCGGACCGCGGTTTTGCCCAAGGGCTTTCCAGCGGCGTCCAGGATGTACCACTTGCGCTCAATGTTGGCCTTATTTGCCATGAAAGTGGACATAGTCTCTCCTCCGTAGATATCGTTTTGTTCCCCAATTCCAGGGGGGCGTTTGACAACAAGGTTATTTATATCACACCCTGAATCACCTGTCAATCAGTTTTTTATATACACCGCAAAATACTTTGAAATTCTCCTTATATCTCTTGAAACCTCTTGCATACTCAAATTTAATTTTCAATTGCAGTCCGCGCGTCATGCACAGGAAGGCCTGCTGTCAGAAGAAGTTCCGGTTTCATTTTGTCAAACGCCGGCAGATTTCCTGTGATGGGCAAGGCGGTTGCTGATATAAACGACAGCGATCATAGCGATACCGATCACGTCCGTAAGGGTTCCGGGGATCACCAGGAAGAGTCCGCCGACCAAGGACACCACCCGCATGACTGGATTCACAGGCCCGTTGAGGTAACCGATGAAGCCCGCGCCGATGCCCACCAGACCAACGATAGCGGTACAGATCATGGGCAGGGCGTCCAAGAAGGTGCCGCCAATCATAATCATTTTTGGATTCAGGGCGAACATATAGGGAATCAGGAAGGCAGCGATTGCCAGTTTGGTTGCATTCACGCCGGTTTTGAAAGCGTTGCCCTTGGCGATGGCGCTGCCCGCGTAAGCCGCCAGAGCCACGGGAGGCGTGATATCAGCCACGATGCCGAAATAGAAGCAGAACATATGGGACGCCAGCATAGGAATCCCAGCCTTAATCAGGATCGGGGCGGCGATTGTGGACGTAATCAGGTAATTCGAGGTAGTAGAAACGCCCATGCCCAGAATCAGGGAGGTAAACATTGCGCATACCAAAGCAAGGAAGATATTATTGCCCACCAGGTCGAAGATACCCGCGCCGATACGCTGTCCCAGGCCTGTCAGCGTGACCATGCCGATAATGATGCCAGCGGTAGAGCAGGCGGTAGCGACGGAGACCACGTTCCGGGCGGCTTGCGGAAGGGCTGTGAAAATCTGTAGGAATGGCACTCGGGTTTCCTTCCGAAGGTAAGGCACAATGATGCAGATCAAGCAGCCAATCAGCGCGGAACGGGTGACGGTAAAGCCGGAAATCATCAGGTAAATGATACCGATCAGCGGCAGAAGCAGATGTCCCTTGTCCCGGATCAGCGGCCAGAGCCTTGGAAGCTGGTCCCGGGGAGTGCCCTTCAGACCCAGACGCTTGGCCTCCAGGTGGACGCTGATCCAGATGCCGATAAAATACAGCGCCGCCGGAATGACTGCAATTATCATCAGTTCCCGGTAGGGCACGGCGCAGGCTTCAGAAATAAGGAACGCGGCTGACCCCATCACCGGCGGCATGATCTGACCACCGGTAGAGGCGGCGGCTTCCACGGCTCCGGCGAACTCCGGTGTATAGCCCAAGGATTTCATCAGAGGGATGGTAAAGGAGCCAGTGGACACGGTATTGGACACAGAGGAGCCGGACACAGTGCCCTGCAAAGCGGAGGACAGCACGGCCACCTTTGCCGGACCGCCTGCCGCCCAGCCAGCCAGGGAGTTGGCCAGATCGATGAAGAACTGTCCGATGCCGGTTTTTTCCAGGAAGGCGCCGAAGAGGATAAAGAGGAAAATGTACGTAGAGCAGACGCCCAAAGGATTGCCGATAATGCCCTCGGTGGTAATAAACAGGTGGGTGATAATGCGCTTGAGGGAAAATCCCCGGTGCTGGAGGAAGCTGCCCATATATTTCCCCACCATGCCGTAAGCGAAGAAGCAGGAGGCGATAATGACGATCGGCGGGCCAACCACGCGCCAGCAAGCCGCCAGCACCAGCGCGATGCCCAGTCCGGCCATAACGGTGTCCATCACGGTATAAGCGCCCGCCCGGAATTGCAGGGCCTTGTAATTCAGGATAAAGTAGGCCACCACGCAGAAAAAGAGGGCCGCCAGGACGCAGTCATACCAGGGGAGTTTTTTCCGGTCGGCGTTCTTGGTGGCGGGGTACATCAGGAACGCCAGGCAGATTGCGAAGCCCAGATGGGTATAGCGCAGGATTTGCAGGGGGACCTTATTGGAAATAGAGGCGTAGAGCTGGAAAAGGGCGAAGACGGTCAGCACGATTTTCAGAAACCGGTCGCCCTGCGGAGAGAAAATCTTATATTTTGACTCCCGGTCGATGGCGCTCAAATCTACCTCTTCCGGCGGAACGGGCGCTTTTTTCTTAAAAATTCCCATCAGTGTTTTCTCCTTTATATTCTTTAAAACCGCGCAAAGAGACAAAACCCTGCGTTTCCGGTACAATCTTCAAGCTGATTCAGGATATAGGGAAACAGACAGGACGGAACGTATTCTGCCCTGCCTGTTTGGTCTGGAATTAAGGAGCTTATTTCAAATAATCAGGGATTTCGATGTTCTGCTCTTCGTAATAACGCATAGCGCCGGGATGCAGGTCGCTGGGGATACCGCTGAGGGCCGCGTCGAGACTCATGTAATTTGCCTTGGCGTTGATTTCCTTAATGTCGTCCAGATGCTCATAGATGGACTTGGTAAGGGCGTAGATTTCGTCATCAGAGAAGGTGTCAGAACAGACAAGCATACATTTCACGGCCACGGAAGTAATGGAATGGCCCAGGTTATACTCATCGGTTTCAGGCGTAAAGGAGGAATAGAAGGGGTAGTCCTTCAGCAGGATTTCCATATGCTCGTCGTCGATGGAAACCAGGTCGATGTTATTATTGAGGGACATTTCGGTAACATTGGAGTTGGGGTAGCCGGAGCAGAGGAACATACCGTCGAAGGTTCCGTCCTGCACGCCGTTCTTGGCAGTGGACTGGTCGGCGAAGGTCTCGTTAATATCGTCGTAGGTCATGCCGTAAGCGCCCAGGATTTGCCGTGCGGCCACCTCGTAGCCGGAACCCACCGCGCCCACGCAGATATTCTTGCCGGCCATATCCGCAACGGAGGTAATGCCGCTGTCTTTCCGGACCACAATCTGGACCATCTCAGGATAGCAGGCGGTAACGGCCTTGAAGTTGGTGATCGGCGCGCCGTCGAACAGTTCAATGCCGTCATGGGCGTAGCTGTAGACGTCGGACTGAATCATCGCGAATTCGTTCTCGCCGGAACCCAGCAGCCGGGCGTTTTCGGTAGAGCCGCCGGTGGCGTTGACGGTAAGGTTTGCGCCGGTAACGTTGTTGACCACGGTGCTGACAGCGTTGCCGAACTGGTAGTAGTTGCCGGTAGCGGAGCCGGTGCCCATCAGGTAGCTTCCGGAGAAGGACGCCTCGCCGCCGGAGGTGTCGCCGGCAGTATCGCCGGATTCAGCAGGGGGAGTGGTGGTACCGGCGCCGCCATCGTCAGTTTTGCCGCCGCACGCGGTCAGGGACAGGACCATCAGCATGGTCAGCAGCAGGGACATAAATTTTTTCATTATAATTGCCTCCATATTATATTCGGGTAGCTTTTGTCACATTGCACAGAGTTGCATAGAGACAATTTCATTATACTAGAACGGAGTTCAGTTGTCCACCCAGATATTTCACAAGGAACCAAGGGATTTTTCCACACTTTCCACAGAATTACCATATTTTTGAGGAAAACTCAGTATAAAGGCAAAAAAATTTTGAAATTCTGAGTAAAACTCATTGCAAAATTCAAAACAGCCTGTATAATAGCAGACAGAAGGCTGGAGGGAGGGCTTGTGTATGTTGATGGAACGGATACGGAAGGACTACGGGCAGATGACGGCGGTAGAGCGTCGGATTGCGGCGGTGATACTGGAGGACCCGGTGGGAGTGACGAACAGCACGCTGGCGCATCTGGCGGCACAGGCGGGGGTTTCGGAGGGCAGCGTGGTAAATTTTGCGTCCCGGCTGGGGGCAGGGGGATTCAGCGCGTTGAAAATCGCCTTGGCGCGGGAGACCCACACAGGCTTTTCCTTCGGAGACGTTACGGAGCAGGATACGCCGCTTGCAGCGCTTCGAAAGACAGCTGCGGGCGCGGAAGAGGCCATCCGGCGAACGGCCCAGGCCATGGACGGCAATGCCCTGACGGAAGCGGCGGAACTGTTGTTGTCGGCCCGTCGGATTGAGATCATCGGCGCGGGAGGCTCGGCGCTGATTGCACAGGACGCGTATCTGCATCTGATGCGGGCGGGCTTTCCGGCATACGCAGTGACGGATTATCTGTCGTTCAGCGTAGCGGCGGCGCAGTTGGATGGGGATTGCGCGGCGCTGGCGGTATCCCATTCAGGGCAGACAGCGGAGATCGTGGACGCCATGGAGATTGCAAAGACCCGAGGCGCGGGGACCATCTGTGTCACGTCCTACGGGGACAGTCTTTTGGGGCGGCTCTGCCGGGTGACGCTGGCCACGGCCTCCAGCGAAGCGGAACGGCATCAGGAGGCGGCAGCGGCCCGGCTGACCCATCTGATGGTCCTGGACGCCCTCTGTGCATACCTGGGGGCGCAGCGCGGGAGCCGTACTGTGGAGCATGAGGACCTGGCGGAGCGCTGTCTGTCCCGCTGCCGCTATCCAAGAGAGGAGGAACGGCAATGAAGGGAAGAAGACTGCTGCCGGTGCTTTTACTGGCCTGGTGTACTTATATGACGGCCTATCTCTGCCGGGTGAATCTGTCTGCGGTGCTGGACAAGCTGGCGGGAGGGCTGGGAGTCAGCGTGGAGTATCTGGGTCTGACCAGTTCGGTGTATTTTGTTGTTTACGCCGTAGGCCAGCTTCTGAACGGGGCGATCGGCGACCGGGTGAATCCATACCATTTCGTGATGCTGGCCTTGGCGTCTACGGGGGGAATCAATCTGATTTTGGCCTTTCAGACCAGCGGAACGGCGTTTACGATTCTCTGGGGTCTGAACGGCTTCTGTCAGTCCATGTTCTGGAGCACCCTGCTGCGCCTGCTGTCCTTCCACACGCAAGAGGGCCAGCGGAAAAACGTCTCTGCCGTGATGTCCACCTGTTCCGTGACGGGCTATCTGTTCAGTTGGATCGTTCTGAGCTGGCTGTTTCAGGAGTGCGCCTTCCGGCCCTACTTCCTTGTGCCCGCCTTGATTGCCCTGGCTTTGATACCGGCCTGGTTCGTGCTTTCCCGGAAGGCGCCCATTACTGCCGCTGCCGGGGGACGTCCGACCGCGCCGCCTCTGCCGCAGATTGCCCGGGAGTTTATGCAGGACCGGCTGTTCTTCATCTGCCTGCTCTGTATGCTGGTAGGGGCGATTCAGGAGGGGGCTGTGTTCTGGCTGCCGATGATTTTTACCAACGTGCTGGATTTGGGAGAAAATTCGCTGCTGCTTCTGGTACTGGTGCCCCTTGCGAAGCTGGCGGGGGTCTTCCTGGCCCGGGAGCTGCTGACCAGACTGGGAGACAATGTGCGGCGGGCCATGATTCTGACACTGACCGTTGCCTGTGTTGCGGCGGCGGCTCTGGTCCTGACGGCTTCCAAGACCTCGCTGTTTACCGCCGTTTTGATTGCTCTTTTGATTGCTGTGGTAAACGCAGGCAACTGGTTTATGATTTCCTATCTGCCTCTTTACTTTTCCGGACGCAATATAGTATCCACTCTGGTAGGGACCTTTGATTTTTCCACCTACGTCGGCGCGTCCCTGATGTCCGGTTTGTTGGGGAATCTGCTGGCGCGGGCGGGCTGGATAGCGCTGCCGGTTCTGTGGCTGGCCCTTTCCGTTTCTGGACTGCTGCTGGCGTTTACGGGCGCGGGAGCCTGCCTTGCGCGGAGAGGGGAAAAGCGGACAGTTCAGCAGGCGCAGAAAGCGGAAAAGTAAGCAAAAACATAGAAACGGGGGGCTTCCAAGGGGTTCATACGACCTTTTGGAGCTTCCCGTTTTTATCAAGGGAATCGTCAAAGGGAATGCCGTTTTGGGGAACATCCCGCTGTTGTCAGCATCAGAAAAAGAACACAGGAAGTCTTCAAAAGAGGTTGGACGACTTTTGAAAACTCCCTGTTATTATCAAAGAAAAGATTACCTGTTAAGTTGTCCTGAAACGTGAACCGAAATTTTTCCCAAGACGGCGGCGGAAATTTTCGCGAAGTGCGGCGCGCTGGGTGTCGGAAAGGGCGCGGCAGGGGAGGAGATAGAGGTCCTGGGCAGAGGTATAGATCAGGAATAAATGGCTCAGCTCAAAGACGCAGGTAAGGTTTCCGGTTTGCTGCACGGCCTTGATGTTCCACTCTGGAATCTCGAACTGCACCCGATGGCTTTCCAGTGTGGCCCGGTAGGTACAGCCGATAAAATTCCCCGGCGTGCGCAGGTACTGCCGGATATCCCGTTCCGTCCCGGCGAAGAGCAGCAGGCCCCAGACCAGGTAAGCGGCGGCGATGAGGAAGACCAGCGGATTGGGGGTCCCGAGTCCCAGACTGGAGCCGATACCGTACAGCGCCGCGGCCAGAAGGACTGCAAACATGATTTGCAGGGGCCTGCGGTGCCGGAGGAAGAGACCGTAATACGACGCCTGCCGGAAATCGGAAACCGTCACTGTGTATTCTGTCTGAATTTTTTCCATGGCAGCCTCCTGATTTGCGTATATTGTTTTTCTATTTTACCGGATTTTTCACTGCGGGTCAACAGAAGATATGGAATCCGGACAGAAAACAGCGTTAAAGCCCCTCGGTTTACTTACAAACGGACGGCTGGGACAAGGGCAGGGAGGCGATCAGCTCGAACCGGCCTCCGGAGGCGCGGATATCCAGGGCGCCGCCGTAGCGTTCAGCGATTTCGCGCATACCGGGAACGCCGAAGCCATGGGCGCTCTTGTCCTCCTTGGAGGTGACGAGGTCCGGCGGCAGGGGTCCCTGGAAGGCGTTGACGACCCGGAGCATAAACAGCCCCTTTTCGGTCCGGCAGCGCAGGAGGACCCGATGGTCACAGGTTTGCAGAGCGGCCTCCTGCGCGTTGTCCAAAGCGTTGCCCAGAAGCGCGCAGAGGTCCACGGCGTCCAGGGGCAGTTCTTTGGGCAGCGAGACGGCGAAATCAGCCTCCAGACCCACCTGCCGGAGGCTTTCCAGCTTGGCCGAAAGAACCGCGTTTGCAGCGTCGTTTTCGCACAGCCGCCGTCCGCCCTGCAATGCCGGGGAACCTGACAGCCTGTCCAGATATTGCAGGGCCTGTTCGCTCTCGCCCCGTTCCAGAAGCCCCTGTATAGCCGTCAGATGATTCCGCAGGTCGTGGCGTATGGTCCGTACCTGCTGTTCCTCCCGCTGCAAGCCCTGATAGTAGCTCTCCCGCAGGGATGCCAGTTTGTCCGCCTGTTTCAGACGCTCGTGTTCCGCCAGAACCAGCAGGGCGTAAAGCAGCGCCAAGGCCGTCAGGAACACGAAGGGCAGAACCGCAAGACCCATGCGCAAGGCCAGATCGTAAAGCGCCGGGAAATCGAACTTGTTGTAAGTCAGCAATATCACCGCCAGCAAGGAGCAAAAGGGCATCATGGAGAGAATCAGCAGCAATTTCCAGAGGGTCGGGGACAGCCTTGGCGGGTGTTCCGGAAAAAGCTCCCGCCCCAAAAAATAAAGGGTTCCCCAGACGACAGGGCGCAGGAGACGGACAAGGGCCTCATACAGGAACTTATAAGACGTATCGCTGGCAGCCTGGAACAGTTCTCCAATGTAAGTATCCAACAGGGCGTTGACCGGCATTATCAGGCAGAAGAAAATGGCGGTAACGGCAATCCGTCCGGCGAGACTTCCCCGGGAGCAGGCGAGGAAGACGGCGAAAAATACCGGAAGGGTAAAAAGCAGATTATTGTCCCCGACCCAGATCACCATACCCGTCGTGCCGCCCAGAAGGAGGAGCAGCATAATGCGCCAACGTCTGCGGGACTTGAGGTTCAGGAAAGCCGAAACGGTTTTGTAAAGGCAAACGGAGCTGATCATCAACGGAAATACCCAGAACCAATCCCGGACGATCTCCCACAGATACACCATTAACATCATCAGCCCTCCAGGGACGCCCGTGCCAAAGCCGCCAGAACCGCCTGCCTGTACGCCCTGCTGACTGGAAGGGGCTTGTCCTCTGCATAGACCTGACTGCCGTCCAGCCGCGACACCGCCCCCGCCCGGACCAGATACCGCTGATGGATGCGAACGAAGTCCTCCCCCAGTTCCTTGGCCACGTCATCCAGCTTGCCATAAAAGACGTAGGTCCGTTCCGGGGTGACGCAGGAGACCTGCCGGCGGTCGGACTGGAAATAGACGATGGACTGCCGGGGAATCCGATAAAAGGTCTCTCCGCTGCGGCAGACAAAGGCGTCGTCCAGAATCCTCTGTGCGGCGGCGCGGTCCAGCACATCGTCCAGCTTTTCTGGCTGCGGCGGCTTCATCAGGTAACCCAGGGCGCCCACGCTGTAGCCGTCAAACACATAGTCTGTATAGCCGGTGACGAAGACAAGCTGCAAACCCGCGTCCGAAGCCCGAAGCCGCCGCGCCGTCTCCATACCGTCCAAGCCCTCCATCTCAATGTCCAGAAAGATCAAATCCAGTTCGCCCACGTGATGTTCCAGCCAGCGCAGAAGACCCTCTCCGGACGAAAACGAGAAGAACTGTCCCTGCACCCGGCGGCGGTCCAAAGCGCGTTCCAGGGCGGACTCCAGGCCAAGGCGGGCGTCGGAATTGTCGTCGCAGATACCGATACGAATCATTTGCATAAACCCCCGTTTGAATTAGGAATGATTGTTTATCTCCGATTTTACCACATCCGAAGCCGTTCGCCAAACCAAACTTGACGGCAGATTTGCCAAACTTGACAGCGCTTCCGTTCTCTGCGCGAAACTTTACACCGAACCCGTCAAAGAGAACGTCCCCGTTTGCGGAGGGCGTTTTTTTGCGCTATGCTGAAGCCAAGGAAAACAAGGAGGGAGTTATAATGAATACACAGACAATCCGGCGCGCCCTGACCACTCCGGCGATGGTACCGGAGCGGGGAGAGCGGCTGAAAACCAATCTGGATACGGATTTGCTGAAACTGATTGCCATCGTCTCCATGCTGATTGATCATGTGGGCGGGGCGTTCTTCCCGGAGGTTGGCGCGTTCCGCTGGATTGGCCGGCTGGCGTTTCCAATCTTCTGCTACTGTATGACCGTGGGTCTGCTGTACACCCGGGACATTGTTCGGTACTTAGGCCGTCTGGCGGTGTTCGCGGCAATTTCCCAGCCCTTCTATATGCTGGCGTTCCATCCCCGCGATTGGATGATTGACCGGAACTGGGCCAACTGGAACATTTTCTTTACCCTCTTCCTGTCTCTGCTGGCGATGTACGGTTTCAAGGAACGGAAATGGTGGCTGTTCGGGCTGGCGTTCTTTGCGGTCTGCTGGTGGAATTTCGATTATTCCGGCATTGGCGTGCAGTTGATGCTGATTTTCTTCCTCTGCCGGAATCATCCCAGGATTGGCGCGGCGCTTTACGTTCTGACATACCTACCCGCCCTCTGGACCGGCTATCCGGAAGACCCTCTTTGCCTGACCCTGGGCGGACTGACTGTGGACTGGTCGTTCTTTGCGGTCTTTGCGGCGCTGCTGATCTTTGTCCCCGCCCATACCGGAATCAAAATCCCGAAATGGTTCTTTTACGCTTTCTATCCTGTCCATCTGGCGGTGATCGCCATACTGCAATTCGTTCTGTAAGAAAGGAAGAAACATATGTTGAAAGTAGAAAATCTGCACAAATCCTACCAGGTTGGCAAAAATACCTATGAAGTGCTGAAAGGCGTCTCACTGGAGGTAAAAAAGGGGGAATTTGTAGCGGTGATGGGTCCGTCCGGTTCCGGGAAGACCACGCTTCTGAACTGCATTTCCTGTTACATCCCCGCCGGTTCCGGGAGCATCCGTCTGGGGGATACAGAACTGGCCCGTCTGGATGAGGACAGTCTTGCGGAGATCCGGAACCAGAAGCTGGGCTTTGTCTTCCAGGACTTCCTCCTGCTGGACGGCCTGACAGTGCGGCAGAACATCCTCCTGCCCTCTATCATCGGCGGACTGGTGACAGACCTTGTGGAACGCCGTGCGGACCAGCTCTGCGAGGTTTTCGGCATCTCCGGCATCCAGGATAAATACCCTGCGGAGATTTCCGGCGGCGAGAAACAGCGTACCGCCGTAGCCCGGGCCTTGATCAACCATCCCCTTCTGATTCTGGCCGACGAACCCACCGGCAATCTGGACAGCAAATCCACCCGAACGGTCATTCGTTCCTTTGAGCAGGCGAAGGATTCTCTGGAGGCCACGATTTTTATGGTCACCCACGATTCCTATGCCGCCTCCTTCTGCGACCGGGTGGTGATCCTCCGGGACGGCGTGGTCTGGCGCGCCCTGGAGAAAAACGCGGAGGACCGGGAGCATTTTCAGGACCGGCTTCTGGACTCCATCCGCGAAATGGGCAGGGAGTGAATCAAAAGTTGGGAATTCTATTTGGAAAAGAATGCCTGATCTTCAAGGAGTGGTGAGTATATGAGACATTTTTCAGAAGTCTATGCCCTTCTGCGGCGGAAAAACAGGAAGCAGTACGCGCTTTTATCTGGCTGCTGTTTCTTCTCGGTGCTGCTGATTACGGCCTATGTCTGCATGATGCGGGCGCCCACGATACTGAATGTCCTTCCGGAGGGCGGGGACAGCCGGAAGCAGGTCATGATGATTTTTGTCCTGGCCGTGGTTGGATGCGGGGTCTTCACGACTTACGCGGCGGGACTGTTCTTCCGGCAGAAATCCAGAGAAATGGGCATATTTCTGGCCCTGGGAGCTTCGCGCAGGCAGGTCCGGCGGGAGATGTTCCGGGAACTGGGCGTGATTTCCTTTGGGTCCTGCATAACGGGCGCGGTGCTGGGCGGACCTCTGGCCTGGGGCTTATGGCAGATTTTCCGGCTTTGCGTGGTGGATACGGAGGAAATGCGTCTGACGTTTGCACCCAATGCCTACACGCTGTCCCTGGCCTTTTCCGTCTTCGTGATCGTCATGATGTTTGTTCTGGGAGGCCGCTCCGTCAAAAAGACCAATATCATTGATATCGTGCAGGAGTCCCATAAGTCCGAACCCATCCGGGACGTGCCTCGCTGGTATGGTTTCGCAGGAATCGCGCTGCTGGTACTGGGCGGCGGGGGCGGTTACCTGATACCCACTTTCTTTGTAACGGGCCTCCACTGGTACCCGCCGGGGTGGGTTGAAGCTTTGTTTTACCTCCCCATGCTGGCCGGCCTTTATATGATTCTGCTCCATACGGTGGTCAACGGCTGGAACAGCAAAAAGAAGCTCTACAAAGATCTCATCGCCACCAGTCAGATGCGCTTTCAGGGCCGTCAGACAGTGCGGAATATGCTGGTCATGACCCTCCTGATTGCGGGGGCGTACTTCGGCAGCTTCTACACCCCTATGATGGGTACTGGGTCCATAATCAGCTACGACGCCCGTCCGGCAGACTACGTTTATAACTTCCGGGCAGACCAGAATCTCCCGCTGGAGGATGAAGTGCGGGCCATGGCGGAACAGTACGGCGTAAGCATCACAGACTTTGCCGCCGCGCCCATGATACGTCTGGCAGTGGATGGAGAGGACCATGTGGAAGTGGATGGTCCTATGGGAACCACCTGGCACACGGAATATCGGGAAGAGATGGCGTCTGAGCTGTTCTTGTCTGCATCCGGCTATGAGATCCTGACTGGCGAACATTTGGACCTGCGTTCCGGCGAGCTGCGAGGTGTACTGGACATGGAGGAGAGCAGACTGGGCTTCAGACCGGAGGCCGGTTTGGTGACGAACTATCTGACGAAAGAACGCCTTGTCTCGGAGACGCTGGACCCCTTGCATTACGACAGCCTGTTTGGACGTTTTGTCATCAGCGACGCGGATTTTGCCGTGCTCAGCCAGGGTCTGACGGACGAGTGGAAGGAAACGCAGGTCTGCTTCAATGTAGAAAACTGTGAGGAAACCTACGACTTTGCCAAGGCCCTTTTCAATGAGATTGTCGACCGTTCCACCATAGACGTGGCGCAGTTTGACGGCTGGGACCCGGTTGTCCGCGAACAGTACATTGCAAAGGAAGGACGCTATTTCCTGGACCGGGAGCATTGCGCCGAAGAAGGCTTCACGTGCATCGACTACGAACAGCGGGACAGTTCCGCTTTCCGGATGAGCTGGCAGTATATGCCCCAATTCCGGATTCTGGACAAGGTGGATTTCGTCAAGACCACGGCGGTGTTCCTGATCCTCTTTGTCTTCATCGCCATTGTCTGCTTTGCCGCCGTGATTGTCATTGCCTACACCCGCTGCATGACCATTGCCCTGACCAATGCCAAAGTCTATGACGACCTCCGGCATCTGGGCGCGTCCAATGTGTATCTCCGCCGTTCGGTACAGGGGCAGGTGAAACGGGTCTTCTTTACGCCGGCCTTTACGGGAACCGTGCTGATTTACGCCTTTTACGTCATGATTATGTACTTTAACGGCAATCCCCCGGGCATTACCTTCTCTGAAGCGGCGGGTCTTCTGGCAAGCCTGATGGTCATTGCGGCAGTATCGGCGCTGCTCTATGCCGTCTTCCGCCTGACCCTCCGGAACGTCTGCAAAGCCCTGCAAATCAGATAAGCAGCGAAAAACAGAAGCCAGGCTCTTCCCATCAAAAGGAAAATCCTGGCTTCTGATTTTTTGACATTCAAAGACGCGCGCCAGCTTTATGGAACAGACGAAAAGCCGTCAGATACACCAAGTGTCTCCGGCTCACCAGATAAGGGTGGCGAAATAGTCGTCCAGCGTCTCGGCACGGCGGATCAGGTCCACGGAGCCATCCTCACGGAGAAGCAGCTCAGCGGAGCGCAGTTTGCCGTTGTAGTTGTAGCCCATAGAGGAGCCGTGGGCCCCGGTATCGTGAATCACCAGCAGGTCCCCGACAGCGCTTTCCGGCAGCATACGGTCCACGGCAAACTTGTCGTTGTTTTCACAGAGGCTTCCGGCCACGTCGTATTTATGGGAACAGGGAGCGTACTCCTTGCCCAGAACGGTGATATGATGGTACGCGCCGTACATTGCGGGACGCATCAGATTGCAGGCGCAGGCGTCCACACCCAGATAGTCCTTGTAGATATGCTTCTCGTGAATGACCCGGGTCACCAGATGGCCGAAGGGCGCCAGCATATAACGGCCCAGTTCGGTATAAAGGGCGGCGTCACCCATTCCGGCGGGGACCAGGATGTCCTCGTAAGCCTGCCGGACGCCTTGGCCGATCACGTCAATATCCGTCACAGGGTCCTCGGGGCGGTAGGGCACGCCGACGCCGCCGGAGAGATTGATAAAGGTGACGCGGCAGCCGGTTTCTTTCTGCAAGTCCACGGCAAGCTGGAAGAGAATCCGGGCGAGAGCGGGGTAATAATCGTTGGACAGGGTGTTGGAAGCGAGAAAGGCATGAATACCGAATTCCTTTGTCCCCAATTCCTTCAGACGCCGGAAGGCCTCCGCGATCTGTGGCCGGGTCATGCCGTACTTGGCGTCACCGGGGTTGTCCATGACCTGCACTCCGTCCCGGCTGGCCCCAAGCTGGAAGACTCCGCCGGGATTGAAACGGCAGCAGAGCTTTTCCGGCGCTTTCCCTACGGCCTGGATCAGCGTGTCAATCAGGGTAATATCGTCCAGATTGATGATGCTGCCCAGCTCGTAAGCCTTCCGGAACTCCTCCTCGGTGGTATTGTTGGAGGAAAACATAATGTCCTCCCCCACGACGCCGCTCCGGGCTGACAGTTCCAGCTCCGCCAGGGAAGAGCAGTCGCAGCCGCAGCCCTCCTCATGGAGAATTTTCAGGATAGCGGGGATAGGGGTGGCTTTGACCGCGAAGTATTCCCGGAAATTGGGATTCCAGGAAAAGGCGGCTTTCAGGTGCCGGGCGTTTTCCCGGATGCCCTTCTCGTCGTAGATATGGAAGGGGGTAGGATACTGAGCGGCGATGGCTTCCAACTGCGGGCCGGTGGCAAAGGGTGTTTTCATTGGTAAAACCTCGAATCTTTCAAAAATCAGCAAGCGTCTCTATTTTATGCGCCTGCCCATACCGCTGTCAAGGAAAACGGCAAAATTTCTTTGGCGGAATCCACAAAAAACGCCCCTTGCCTTTTGCCGCCGGCTGTCTTACAATGAAGAAAAGGGAGGGGAAGCGAATATGATCTACCTGGACAACGCCGCCACGACACAGAGGAAGCCTCCGGAAGTAGGCGCGGCGGTACTGGAAGCCCTGTCCTCCTGCGGGAACTGCGGGCGGGGGGTCCATGAAGGCGCGCTGTCAGCCGGACGGATGGTCTATGGTGTGCGTCAGAAGCTGGCGGACTTCTTCCACGCCCCCAGACCGGAACGGGTGGCCTTTGCTTTGAATGCAACCATGGCCCTGAACACGGCAATCGCAGGCCTGCTCACGCCGGAGGACCACGCCATTTCCACCGACTGGGACCATAATTCCGTCCTGCGGCCCCTCTACCGTCTGGAAGCGGCAGGCATGGGGCTGGATTTTGTTCCCGCGGGTCCTGACGGCGCGCTGGATTACGATGCCCTGCCAAAGCTCCTGCGGCCCAATACCAAGGCCATTGTCTGCACCCACGCTTCCAACCTGACGGGAGACCTGCTGGATTTGCCCCGGGTCAGCGACTTTGCCCGGAACCACGGACTGCGGCTGATTCTGGACGCGTCCCAGACCGCCGGAAGCCTGCCAATCGACATGGAAAGGGACGGAATCGACGTTCTGTGCTTCACCGGCCATAAAGCGCTGCTGGGACCTCAGGGGACCGGCGGCCTGTGCCTGGGACCGGGGACAGATCTGCGGCCCTTTGCGGTCGGCGGCACAGGCGTCCAGAGCCATTCGCCCGCACAGCCAGAGAACTACCCCACGCGTCTGGAAGCCGGTACTTTGAACGCCCACGGCATCGCGGGACTGGGCGCGGCGCTGGATGTCCTTGCAGATAAAAGGGAAGCCTTCCACGTTCACGCCAACGCCCTGGCCCGGCGCTTCTATGAGGCGGTCCGGAATCTGCCGGGGGTCCGGGTGTACGGCGATTTCTCCGGAGAACGGACGGCTGTTGCTGCGCTGAACATCGGGGACGTGGATTCCGGCGCGGCGGCGGACGAGCTGATGGAACGGTTTGGGATTGCCGTCCGTCCCGGAGCACACTGCGCGCCAAGACTGCATAAAGCGTTAGGGACCACAGAACAGGGCGCGATACGTTTTTCCTGGTCCGGCCTGAGTACGGAAGAGGAAACGGAGGCGGCGATCATGGCTGTCCGGACGCTGGTGATGGAAGAGTAAAACGGCGGATGCTGCATTTTCAGAAAAGAGGTTGATGGCATGGGGCATATTTGTGAGGATTGTGTGTGCTGCGATTATGATGAAGAATTGGAAGCCTACGTCTGCACAATGGATTTGGACGAGGACGAGATGGAGCGTTTTTTGAAGGGAACCAATGCCGGCTGTCCCTTTTACCGTCCTGGCGGCGATTATAAGACCGCGGGGAAACAATAGGAGGTGCTTATGGAACTGGTGGATTTATACAATGAGGACCGCGTTCCCCTGGGCCGTACGGCGGAGCGGAGCGGGCCAAAGAACCCCGGCGAGCTGCGGCTGGTGGTCCATGTGTGCGTGTTCGACAGCCAGGGACGGCTCTTGATTCAGCAGCGGGCAAAGAAAAAGTATGTCTGGCCGGAGCTGTGGGATGTGTCCATAGGCGGCGGGGTGGACGCGGGAGAAACCAGCCGTCAGGGAGCGGAGCGGGAATTCCAAGAGGAGCTGGGCTATAGGCTGGACTTGACAGGCGTGCGGCCTTCTGTGACTGTGAACTTTCCGGAGGGCTTCGACGATTTCTACATCGTGCGCCGGGACCTGGATCTTTCCTGTCTGACCCTTCAGCGGGAGGAAGTGGCCGGTGTGCGCTGGGCGTCCTTGACGGAAGTCCTTGCTATGCACGCCTCCGGTGCGTTTATCCCTTACCCCGAGAGCTTCCTTCGCTTCCTGTTTGATATGCGGGAGCAGTTTGGGTTTTCAACGAAATAATACACCGCCGTTCTGTTGATAATCGGATGATCGATAATCCAGTTATCAACAGGGCGGCGGCTGTCTGCATCGAGGAGCATCTTCTTATGATGAGAGCGAAGAAACCAGAAAATCCTTGCGGCGCAGCGTTTTTTGGACTCTGCAAAATGACAGGGCGCGGCGCTTAAAGGACAAACAGCCAGTAAAATAAGATGGCACGACGCTTTGAAGGGGACAGAGATCCGCAAAGATGCCGTGTGGAATATAAACAGCTCCGCTCAATCTGCCGGCCTGCACAGATTAAGCGGAGCGCTCAGGTTTCAGCGATTGGGAGTGTGGGTCGGGTCGTACTGTCCCGGCGTCTGGAAGAAGGGGATTGCGGCGTCGTCCCGTCTCATGAACAGCAGGCCAAAGGACCCCGGACCGCAGTTGCTGGCGATAGCTGGGGACGCTTTTTGCAGGTAGACCCGTTCAAAGGGACAGTATTGATTCACCAGGTTCTGAATAAACTGTAAACTCTTCTCATCCATACCGGAATAGGTGATAAAAAGAATGCGCCGGTCGATATTTTTGGTATCCTGGAGGGTTTTCCGGACATATTTCTTTGCCATATGAGTAAAGCTGCCTATTTCCATCCGTTTGACCACCATACGGCTCTTTTTCAAAACAAGCACCGGGTGCAGCAGCAGGGCGTCGCATAGGACCTGGATATGCTTGGAGATACGCCCGGACTGGCACATCATGTGGGTGCTGTTGATAATGAACGCAGAGGAAATAAACCGTTCCATCTGGCTGATTGATTCCAGGATATCCTTTTTTGCGGCATGATGATCCGCCAGATAAGCCGCGCAGAGCACCGTAAGGCCCATACTGCTGGAGAGGTGGCCGGAATCAATGACGGTGACATTCTCAAAGGATTTTGCCGCTTCCAAGGCATTCTGATAACCGCCGCTGACGTGCTTTGCCATGGTGATGTGAATGATATTCTGCGCCTCCGTCAGCTTTTCCGCAAAGAACCGCTCATAGTCCTCCACATCCGGCGGCTGAGAGTACCCTGTACGGCCCTCAGAGATATGTATCAGCAGCTCGTCGGTATCCAGCTCCTGTTCATCCAGAAAACGCCCCTCGTCGGTACAGATATAGTAGTGCTTTGTAAAGTCTAAACCTCTATAATAGGGTAAAGATGTTTCAGTTTGGT
>CAJTMG010000036.1 GCA_910577405.1 uncultured Oscillibacter sp.
CCTGGGCTAATACCTGGCTTCAGCAAAACACGCAAGTCAATACAACAAAGGGCGGCCTTAACCGTGGTTCCATAAGAAAACGGGGCGGCGCAAACAAGTGAACAACTGCACAGAAAACGGGCGATGTCGGCAAGATACCGCCCGTTTCTGTGTCCCGGACAACACCGCAGATTATGAAAAGTCTGCGGTGTTTTTTTGTGTCCAGATACTGAACGATAAACTATTAAAAGTCAAGCACAAAATGCCAGATAAAAAAATTTTTACTTTTCTGCAACGATATCACTCCGTTATACGAATATATAAACAGGAACAGGTGGTGAGGCCATGGAGCAAGAGAACAAATGGATACAGGACATTCAGCGCGGAGGTTCCTGTCAGGCGATGGAGCGGTTGGTAGAGCGGTACTACGATGAAATCTACGTTTTTGTTTACCGCCAGACTGGGCAGAAGGAGGACGCCATGAATTTAACTCAGAGCATCTTCCTCGCAATGCTTCGGGCGATTCACTCCTACGACCCGAAGAAAGCTGCCTTTCGCACTTGGCTCTATCGTATTGCCGCCAACAAGGTCATTGACGCCCGCCGTCGGTTCTGTCCTGCTGTCACGCCATTGGAGGAGATGGAGATACCTGTTCAAGAGAACTTTGTTTCTCAGATCCATGACCGGGATTTGCTGGAGCGGATCGAGGGCTATGTGTCCGGGCTGTCTCCTTCGCTTCAGACCGTGTTCCGGCTTAGGCTCTACGGAGAACAGAGCTTCGGAGAAATTGCCGCTGCCCTGGGTCAATCGGAGGCAGCGGTAAAGAGCCAATACTATCGCCTTTTGGGGCAGATCAGAGAGGAGTTTGATCCACATGGATGAAAAAATCCCCATGCCCACAGACGAGGAGCGGCAGGCAGCCATCCGTCGCATTGTGGAGATGAGCGGAGTGGAACAGAGGGCCAGGCGGCAGAGCGTCCCCCTCTCCGTAGTATTTTTTGGAGTAGAGGACTGCCTATTTTTGCCGGTACTGGCGGCACTGCTGTGTCTGATTCCAGGGGCGGTTGCGGCCCGGTTTTCCCCTATGGTCCCACTGCTGTTTCTGTTCTCCCTCGCCCTGTACGCCGCCCTACATCTGCTGACTGCCTGGAAGGACACAATGAGCGGTGTCGCAGAGTGGCGGCGGAGCTGCCGAGTATCAGCCTGTACCCTTCTGGCTCTGCGGATGCAGGTATTCGGAGGTTTGGCGGTAATTGTATGCGTTCCCGCTGACATCCTGCTGTGGCTGACTTCCGGGCGGGTCTGGTCCCTGCCATGGATGCTGGGCCTGTCCTTTTCCAGCCTGTTCCTCTACGCCGCTTTGACCCTGTTTTGTCTGAGACTTCGCTGGGGGATGGTGGTTCCGCCCGCCGTATGGGGTGCTGTTGGACTGCTTCTGGTTGTCTGGGAGGGAAGTTCCCGGCTGCTGCTCCAAATCCCAGCCCTGGTCCTCTTTTTCCTGGCGGCGGCTGGACTGGCCTGCTGTCTCCATATTTTGGGACGGACGCTCCGTTATCCCAATCGAGGAGGTCGTTTTTATGCTTACAGTTGAACACGTCACCAAAAAATACGGCAATTTTACCGCCCTGGAGGACATCTCCCTGGAATTTACAGCTGGTGTCTACGGCCTGCTGGCTCCTAATGGGGCGGGCAAGACCACTCTTATCAAAATACTCACCACCCTGCTGTTTCCCACCTCCGGGCAGATTTTATGGGATGGTGAGGACATTCACGCCTTGGACGAGAGCTACCGGGGCTTGCTGGGTTATTTGCCCCAAGAGTTTGGCTACTACCCCAGCTATACGCCCCGGCAGTTCCTGCGTTATGTTGCCGCGCTCCAGTGTATCCCTCGAAAGGAGGCCGATGGGAAAATCAGCGAACTGCTGGAGCTGGTGGGCCTGTCCGATGCGGAACACAAGAAAATGCGGCAGCTGTCCGGGGGAATGCGCCAGCGGGTAGGCATCGCTCAGGCCATGCTCAACGACCCCAAGCTGCTGATTCTGGACGAGCCTACCGCTGGCCTGGACCCTCGGGAGCGGGTACGGTTCCGCAATCTGATCCACTCCCTGGCAGAGGACCGGATCGTCATCCTCTCCACCCACATCGTCTCCGACATTGAGACCATCGCCGGGCAGATTGTCATGTTCCGGGACCACAGGCTGTTCTGCTGTGATAGCCCGGCGGGAATCTGCGGCAAGATGAAGGGCCGGGTGTTTGAAGTCCCGGCGGAAACCGCTCTGGAGGAAAACCAGTTTCTCCTCAGCGAGCGGCAGGGGGAACAGGGAACGGTCTTGCGTATCTTCTGCGACACTCCGCCCAAGGGAGCTGTTCCAGTGACCCCCGGCCTGGAGGATGCGTTCCTTGCTGTCTACCGGGAGGGACAGGTATGAGGCTGGTGCGATACGAGTGGAGCAAGCTGGCCCGGTTGCCTGCCTTTTGGGGTGTGCTGATTCTGTGTTTGGCGTTCAACTGCCTGCTCATTGGCAGCGGGGTTCGTTGGCGTTGGGAGTGGAACGAAGCCGCTTCCATGACCAGCGGATTGGGTCAGCGGGTGGACACCGATTTTTTGGACGGCCTGCGGCAACAGCCCCTGTCGGAGTATCGGGACCATCTGCTGTCCGCCGCGGAAGGCATGACGGACATCTATGCCGACTACGATTTGCGGTCCCTTGTTGATTATTACACCGGCTATGTCAAAAGCTCCTCTGGGGCCGCCGCCTTGATGGAGCACAAATATGACCGGCTGGCGGAACGGGTTGCTCATCTGTCAGAGACGGGGGCAGCCATGGACTGGTACGGCGGACCGGTTACTCAAAATGTCCATCAATTCCTCTATGGGATTCTGATGCGGGCCGTCCTCACCGAGGGTGCGGTACTGGGGATGTTGTCTATGCTCTTCCTGGTGGGTTATGAAAACCAGCAGCGGACGACGGCGGGGGTGTATGCTTCCCGCACTGGAAGAAAACTATGCCGCTGTAAGACACTGGCTGGAATTATTTGGTCATTGGCGATTTATTTCCTATTGGCGGCGGTCACACTGGTTGTGTTTTTGTTGTTATGGGACTGGAGCGGCATCTGGGGCGGCAGTGTGTCCAGCCAGTTCAATTACATTATTGATATGCTGGTACGCCGTCCCTTTTTCACTTGGGCGGACTTTACCGTGGGGAGTTACCTTGTGTCGGTGATAGGGCTGGGCGGACTGCTGACTGTGGTGTTCGCGCTGTTGGCGGCAGTCTGCGGGACGTTGGTACAGAATATCTACCTGTCCGCGCTGGTGTTGACCTTGTTGCTGTGCGGCGGCGAGGCGGTACAAGCCCTCTGTGCCCAGACAGGACTGTGGATGGGTTACGCTCTGCTGACCTTCCAGCCGGTCAGTGTTTGGCTGTATGTCAATGGCTGGTTTACCGAGTTGGGCCTGAACGCTTTTGTTCCCTGGCAGGAGACCATCGCAACAGGGCTGGGACTGGCGGTTTGCGGTCTGGGAACGGCTCTGACTTTGAGACGCTTTGGGCGAAAGGACGTGAAGACATGAGTTTATTTTGGCAGGAGCTGAAAAAAATCTGGCGTCCCGGAATTTTGGTGGGCATTGTCCTGCTGGGGTTGATCTACTACTATATGTTCCCCAGTTTCTACATTGAACACTTTTCCAATGGCGCCTATGCTCAGGATGAGTTCGGTCTGTCGGTGGAGTGGGTGGAGCAGTATGGGCCCACTTTGGAACCAGAGGAGCGGGCAGAGTTGGACAGCCGGCTGGCGGAGGAGATTGCCATATTTGACCGACAGCTGGAAGAAATCCCCGAAGCCGCAGCGGTGGGTGTGACCGGCTACGACAGTTTTCAGATTTTTTCCAGCCAGCACGACCACGATGAAATAGAGATACAGGCGGAGTGGAAGATCCGAAACCGCACCAACTGCGATACAATCTCGACCATCCAGCATATGTTGGAGCGTTATGATGCCTCAAGGGATTATCTCCGGCAGCACGGCTATTTTGAGTTCTACACAGCAAAGGAGCAGGAGCAAATACTGGCGGTAAACAGTTGGCCCAGAAGCCTCCTGAGCGGCTCGGTGATGGATTCTACTGACTACTATTTCAAGTATCTGGCCCAATGGACAGCCATCAGCGTCATTCTGCTTCTGTCCCCTACCCTGGTGCGGGACCGGCTTCGACGGACTCGATCTCTCCAGTGGTCCAGCCGACGGGGGCGGTGGGTGCTGCATACCCAACTGACGGCGGGGCTGATTTCCGCGCTGCTGCTGAGTGTGATGAATGTGACAGTTTACGCCATTCCGTTCTTGGCGCAAGGCCCTCTCGCGCTGAAAGACTGTCCCTTGGGCAACTCTGTCTGGGCTGGCGGAACGCCTTGGTTCAACTGGACCTACGGGCAGTATCTGATTATTTTGACCGGGATGGTGCTGGCGCTGGGGATAGGAATCGGCACAGTGACCTTGTTTTTGTCCCGGTTCAGCGACAACTATGTGTCCATGCTGCTCAAGGCGTTTCCGTTGTTTGTGGTAATGGGTGGATTTTTCGCCACATGGGTGGTAGACAGGGCATTTTTCCTCCGACCCGCCTGGGATTACGCTGAGTTCTATGTGTCAAAGGGGGCAGAGGCGGTCTGTGTTGCGGTGCTGTTGATCGTTGGTTCGATGCTGACAGGATGGAGTTGTTTGCGGCAAAGAAGATTGGAATGCTGAAAGCAAACAAATCTCAAAACGCAAACAGCAACTTCTGGGGCAGATGCTCTATGCCACATGACCTGATGTACTTTCAAGCATCTATACTGTGGCATAAAACACGTAAAAGGGCGGAATCAACCTGTTTCTTAGCGGCATTGAAGGGGGAAAGCAAGTTTAATAGCGCGGGCACATTCCATAATAGAATTAATCATTCTGCTGCGGAAGCTGGCCTCGCAGACGACAGAGTATACTTGTTTGCAGTCGCCCGAAAATCACGCCTGAAATTTTCCGTACACGCATTTTCAAAGGACGGCTTCTCTATTTTGGGGAAGCCGTTTTTTTGTAAGCGCTCGCAGACGGCTGGCTTTGATTTCCCCGGCGACTGAGTGTCTTTACTGGTGATTTTGCGACTGCCCTTTGCACAGCCGGACGCCTTGACAGAGAGGATGAAAGAAAGCTGTTCCGACCTGAATTCTTTCATTCGAGCTGTTGTTGTTCCAGAGATGCAGATCAAGCTCCGGCAGGGTTTTGGATAAGCTGTCCGAACCGGGACAGACACCTGCGTCATTGTCATTCTGGACGAGCGGTCAGACCCCGGACAGAGCTGCTTTCAGGACGTAAAAAGCGCCTTGCCGGATATGTGGATTACGGACGAACTTCAGGAGTCAGAATCGTTTTTTCGAAGCGTCAAAGGGGCGGAATACTTCCTTGGAGGAGAAAAGTGACTCCAGCGATTCAAGGCCCTCTGTGATAAAACTGGAATCTTTGACGCACAGAAGCATATTCATAAATTGAGGTGATGCAAATTGGAAGGCGCACAGCGGGAACTGCTCTGCATTCTATTGGGGCATATTCAAACGCTTGGATTTATATCGAAATCCACCTATTCCGGCGCAGCAGATTTGGTACAATCCGAGATGGACCTTCCTGCATTTTTCCGATATCCTGTGTGCTTGACAAAGGAGGCGGATGCAGATGAACATACTCAAAATACGGAATGAACTGCGGAGCGGCAAGACGATTTTTGACCTGCCGCTGCGTGTGACGTTTTACGCCAGGGTATCCACGGACAAGGACGAGCAGATCAACAGTCTGGAAAATCAGGTGCAATATTACACCGAACTGATTCAGAGCAAGGGAAACTGGACGTTCATACCAGGCTACATAGACGAAGGAATCAGCGGCACCAGCACGAAAAAGCGGGATAGCTTCAATCGGATGATAAGGGACGCCAAAGCGGGGCGGTTTGACTTTATCATTACGAAGGAGATATCCCGCTTTTCCCGTTCCACGCTGGACAGCATCAAGTACACGCAGGAGCTTCTTGAACACGACGTAGGGGTGCTGTTCCAGAACGACAACATCAACACGCTGGACAGCGACAGTGAATTCCGGCTGGTAGTCATGGCGGGAGTAGCACAGGACGAGGTACGCAAGCTCTCAGAGCGTCTGAAATTCGGTTTCCGGCAGGCCATCAAGAACGGTCATGTACTGGGGAACGACCGTCTGTGGGGCTACGACAAGAAGGACTGCGTGCTGACCATCAACGAAGCGGAAGCCCAGATAGTCCGGCGGATTTTCGATCTTTACGCAAACCAGCAGATGGGAGTCCGGCGGATTTCACAGACCCTGTATGACGAAGGCATTACCAGCCGGAAGGGAGGCCCATTCAATGTCCTGACCATCCGGCACATTCTCTGCAATCCGAAATACAAAGGCTGGTACTGCGCCAACAAATCGCAGACGGTAGACTACCGCAGCAAACGGAAGATTTTCCTGGACGAAAGCGAATGGGTGATGTATCCGGACCCGTCGATTCCAGCCATCGTATCGGAAGAGCTGTGGGACCGTGCCAACGCGCTGTATAAACGCCGCAGCCGTCAGATGAAGGCCCATCAGAGCAGGGCGGAATTCCACAACCGCTATCCCTACAGCGGGAAAATCGTCTGCGAGGAACACGGGACCAGCTTCCACCGGCAGGTATTGAAAAGCGCCAAAGGGAAAAAAGAAGTCTGGTATTGCCGGGAGTACCGCAATCAAGGCCGCGCCGGGTGTATTGCTCCACAGGTAAGAACATCGGAGCTGAATCGGGTAATGGCTTCCATTTTTGAAGAACTGCTCCTGGACCGGCAGGCTGTAATAGACGCCGTACTGGAAACCATCCGGGCAGTTCCGGGCGGCCGCGATTATGCCCAGGATATCCGCCGTATAGAAGAAGATCTGTCCTCCATCGCGGCGAAAAAAGACCGTCTGCTGGAAATGAGCATTGAGGGCGTGATTACCATGGCGGAATTCAAACAGCGCAACGACGGCTTCAACAAGCAGGCGCAAGGTCTGGAGGAATCGCTGACGGCTTTGCGGGCGGAGATGGAAAAAGAACAGCAGACCACGGCCCGTGCAGAGGACATCCGGCGTGTGCTGGAACAGGAGCTTTCCTTCCAGAATGGCATAGATTCCGCCTTGGTAACAACGATTCTGGACAAAATTGTGGTCAAAAAGGGCAGTACCAGGGAGAAACTCTATCTGGACATTTACCTGAAATTCGGCAGTCCTCTGGGAATCGTTCTGGACAGAGAAAAATCTTCCTTTTGCGTCAACCGTTCTTAACGATGTGCGCCACAAGCCGAAGATTCCGTTCGATCAGCACCTGCCGCGCCTCAAGGTCCCCCTGAGCAAAGCGCTGGAGCCACTGACGTTCTTCCTCAGCGGAGAGGGGTTTCGGGAAGGAACCGCCGCCGGAGAGCCGGAGACTGAAGAGCAGGGTATTGGCGAAGGAGAGGAGCGCGACCGAGAGCATAGGCAGACCTCCGGGCCGGAGCAAAGCCCCGACCGCCGCTTTTTTCGGCCAGCGGCAAGCCGGAATGAAAGACAGCAAACGGGCCGTCACTGTCTTATTCCTATGAATTTTGGGGAAGTCCCTATGCGGCCTTTGCGAATTGGGCAGGCATATGATATAATAAAAAGAACAGGAACGAATCCGGACAAGAACGCCCGAAGAATCTGCGATAAGACAGAGGAAGTAAGGAGCGAAACAGGATGAGCTGGTATGTATACATTCTCCGCTGCTGTGACGGCACTCTGTACACCGGCAGCACGAACAACGTCCCCCGTCGTCTGATGCAGCATCAGAAGGGCCGGGGAGCGAAATATACCCGCAGCCGCCTGCCCTTGACGCTGGTCTACCAGGAATCACAGCCGGATCGTTCTGCGGCATTGAAAAGGGAAGCGGCCATCAAGGGACTGTCACGGCAGAAGAAACTGGCTATCATTGCAGGATTCACGCTGTTATCGGAATAAGCCAGGACAAAACGACGGGCCTCCAGCAGTTCGGAAGCCCGCCGTTCTATTTTTGTTCTGCGAAGCCGAAAGCCTCCTGAAGCCAGGAAAGAAGCTCGCCGTCCAAATCCTGCGCACAGCCCACAGGCACATGATGGGTCCAGCGGTTGGGCGAAGGTTCCACGGCCATAGCGATACGGGGAGAACTTTTCTGATACGAAAGTCCGAAGGTAACCAGAATGCAGTGGACCGGCCAGCCCTTGCGCCTGCGGAGGGAGACAGCGGCAAAGAGATGTTTTCCATAGAAGCTGATTTGTGATTTCTGGACTTTCACAGAAGCGTCAGGGAAGCGGGCGTCCATAAGCTGGAAGAGGGCTTGATAGAGGGCGAGTTCATCCGGCTTTCCGTCGAAGAAAAACAGGACATCGGACGCGTAATGGGGGGCGGTATTCACGGCAGGTCCTCCTTTTTGATGCTGTTTCCAGTATACCACGCGGCCAGCCGGAAGGAAAGAAGAATTCCAAAATATACAAAGAAGAGGGAAGAACATGGGCAAATGGGTCATTTTATTAGGCGATGGAGCATTCGGACCAGAGTCCATCCGAAGAATGCGTTTCCAAGGGTATACCAGCATAACAGACTGGGGCCGGAAGCAACTGGACGCAGAATTTCCGGAGGGCAAAGCGAGCTTCCAATTTGACTATAACGGGGACATCCGGAACGACTATGACCCCAAAGAATTATCATCCCTTCCATGGCCGGACCCCCAATGTGTCATACTGCGCTATACCTCTCTGGAAGTCCTCTCACGAATCATCAGTGCGGAGGATTTTCCAGAAGACGTACTGATTGACACAGACGGAGCAGAGGTATCCCTTCCAGCAGGCTGGGAGGAAGCGCGTGGAAAAGGCGGCACAGGGCTTGCTATTTATGGAAAATCGTGCTACACTGAAAGCATCAAGCAAGAAAAGCAGGAGGAATCACGATGTTTGAATTGATAGACCGGCGTGCGTACAAGCAAAAGGCGGCGGAGGTACTGCGCACGGCCAGCGTACCCGCACAGATAATGACAGCGTTTTATATGGCCCTGCTGATACTGTTGAGTCTGTTTGACAGTATGGCGGGCAGCAATCTTATAGGGAGCTTTATCACGATATTCACGAGCCTTCTGTCCTCGGTACTGGCGGCGGGTTTTGGATTGTACTGCATAGCCATCCGTCGAGGGGAGCGGGCGGAGTACCTGACCCTTTTTGACGGCTTCTCATTTGTAGGGAAAATCATTCTTCTGAGCATTGTCCGTATGTTCTTCATCACCCTCTGGTCCATGCTCTTTGTGATACCGGGCATTGTCGCCGCGTTCCGCTACCGGTTTGCGTTCTGGAATCTGTACGAGAACCCCGGCATTGGTGTTATGGAAGCCCTGGATATGAGCAAGCGGCAGACTATGGGCTATAAGAGTCAGCTTCTGTTATTGGATTTAAGCTATCTTGGCTGGGGAATCCTCTCAACACTTCCTGCCTTTGTGGTGAGTTATCTGGCGATTTCCCAGGTGCGTTTTACCGCTTTCAGCAATTACAACGCGTTCTATGATGCCTACACCGCTGCGGTTGCAAATCCCGCCGGGGCACTGGGGATTCCCGCGTGGGTCATGGCATTGATTCTGGGACTGTGGAGTCTGATGGTATCGCTGTTCTACTATCCGAATTACGTCTGCACGGAGCTGGAATATTTCGAGACGGCAAAGAGCACATCCGGCATCGGGAAAGACGTTCCGCCCTGGAGTGACGGCGGCCGGGACCAGTGGGGCAGTCAAGGACCCGACGGCCTTGGTGGATTCTGAATAAAAAAGAAAGCGTCCTGCGGAGGAAAGACAGTACCGCAGGACGCTTTTTTGCTGCAAAACGACCCATTTATGCAGAGATTTCCGGACAAAAAGCCAGTGTGTCAGAATTGCCCTCACAGGTTCGGGAAGGATTTCCGGACAAACGCGCTGTGCCGGAGAGCGAGGGCAAGGAGTACGGAAACCGCCGCGCCGAAGACGCCCTGCACAAGATTGCTGGGGAGTCCGACTGCGCTGCCGGTCAGACAGACAGCGAAGGAAGCCCCGCCCGCCAAATACGTCAGGATCGCGTCAAAGAGCCAGTAGCCTGCGACCATCAAAATTTCCGCAGCCGCCGCGCACACCAGAAGACCCCGCTTCCGGAAGGCCCGATACAAAAGCGCAGCCGTAACCGCCATAGCCGCCTTGATCACCAGTGTTGCAGGGACGTACATCACATAGCCCGACAGAAGATCCGCCATGGCAGGTCCGATGCCGCCCGCAATCGCGCCGTAAGCCGGACCCAGAAGCCACGCGCCCAGAATCACCACCGCGTCGCCCAGATTCATGTACCCGCCGTTGGGGGAGGGCACCTGGAGCACCATTGTTGCCACACAGCCCAATGCCGCAAACAGTCCCGTCTGCACCAGAATCCGGATATTTTCCCGGCTGGATTTCCATTCTTTACGCAATATTTTTTCCATGGTTACACGCTCCTTTTCTGAATGCTGTTGCCATCATACGCCGGAAGTGGTATGATGAAAAGGACCAATTTTGTATTTTTTTATAAGGTCAGAAGGAGCGCGAAAATGCTGACATACAATCTGGAAGAACGAGGAAACGTGCCGCTGTACGAATATCTGTACCGCCGGATACGAGAGGACATTCTGTCAGGGGCATTGGAAAGCGGCACGCGGCTGCCCTCAAAGCGGGGCTTGGCGGCGCACCTACAGATTTCGGTGATAACGGTGGAAAACGCCTATGCCCAACTGGAAGCGGAAGGCTATCTGCAAACCCGGCCCCGGCAAGGCTTTTATGTCGCGCGGATCGACCGTCCGCCCGCGCCGCCTGCCGTCCCAGCGCCCCTGCCGCCGGAAGCCGCTCCGCAGGAATGGCGTCTGGACCTGCGGCGGACGCAAGTGGACCGTTTTCCGGCGTCGGTCTGGGCGAAGCTCACCCGGCAGGTACTCTCAGAGGGCGGACTGCTGGCGCCCGTGCCTCATCAAGGATTGCCTGCGCTGCGGGAGGCTATTGCCCGGGACCTGCGGGACTTCAAGGGCATGAGCGCGTCGCCGGAACAGATTGTGGTAGGCGCGGGCGCGGAATATCTCTATCTGCTTCTGGCCCAATTTTTAGGGAACCGTACCAGAAACGCGGTCTTTGCCCTGGAGGACCCAGGATATCCCAAAATCCGTCAGGTCTACGGCCAGTGGGGAGCGGTCTGGAAACCTCTGCCTCTGGACGCGGAAGGAGTTTCCCTGACAGCCCTGCGGGAATCCGGCGCGGACGTGCTGCATATTTCCCCAGCCCATCATTATCCTACCGGAACCGTTACCACGATTGCCCGGCGGCAGGCGTTATTGCGATGGGCGGAGGAGACGGGCGGCGTGATGATCGAGGACGACTACGACAGTGAGCTCCGCTATTCCGGACGGCCCATACCAACCTTACAGAGCATTGATGCCAATGGCCGGGTCATCTACATAAATTCCTTCTCCCAGACGATATCGCCCTCTCTCCGGATGGCCTTTATGGTCCTGCCCCGCCGTCTTCTGGAACGCTGGCGGCAGGAGCTGGGCTTTTACGCCTGTACGGTCCCGGCGTTGGAGCAGCAGGTTTTGGCGCGGTTTCTCTCCGGCGGCTGGTACGAGCAGCATCTGGCCCGTCTGCGGAAGGAGTACCGAACCCGCCGCGCCGCTGTTCTGGAAGCCTTCCGGACGGGTCCCCTGGCAGACCGCGCGGCCATATTGGAGCGGGACGCGGGCCTGCACTTTCTGCTCCGCCTGGACGTTCAGGAAGACGACGAAGCCCTCCGCAAACGGGCAGAGGGCATGGGGGTGCGTCTTGGATTTTTATCGGATTACGCGGCCCGGCCCAGTCCTGCATACGCCCATACGCTGGTGGTAAATTACGCGGCATTGGACCCGGCTCTGCTGGACGGCGCCATGGAACTGCTGGCACAAGCGCTCTTTCCGGACAGATAGGAAGTCAATTTCCCGTCATGTACGAAACCGCCAATGCTGCCGCCTGCCGGAGCGTTTCCTCCAGCTTACAGCCCGTGTTCCCGGCCACCACCACGCCGCAGCTGGACGCGGGAATAAGGATTTTATGCGCCTGTGACCCGGAGACAGCGGCGGCCATAGCGGGAGAGACTTCCCCCAGAATGCCGTTTGCGAGGACAATACCGATGGGGCCCAGAATGAGGTCTGCCCGGGAAGCGTTGTAAATCACAGCGTTCTCACCGGAAGCTCCCTGTGCCGCGCCCGCCTTCAGCATTGCACTGACTGCCATGACATTGGTCCCCGCGCACAGAAGCTGCCAGTCCTCCGGAAGATTCGGGCGCAGGAGCTTTACAAGCTGGCTTCCTACGCCGCCGCCCTGTCCGTCCACTATGAGAAGAATATGTGTCTGTTTCATCATAAAAACCACCAATAGGATTAAAAATGAGGTATGATTGTCCTGCTGGGCTCCAATGGATCTGGAAATTTTGTGCCGCAGGCGTTACAGGATTTCCAGCCATTGGAGGTCCTGTTCATAAGCGGTAAGGCAAACGTCGGGCTTGACGGCTTTCCCATGGAAATCACTGCCGCCGGTGGGATGGAGGTCATAACGCCGAGCGAGTTCCAGATAGAAGGCGGTCTGTTCCGGGGAATGCTTAGGGTAATAGCACTCCAGCCCCTCCAGGCCGTACCCGGCAAGCTGTGCGGTCAAATCGGTCAGGGCGCTGGAATCCATCCGGAGCTGATAGGGGTGTGCCAGGACCGCCTTTCCGCCGGAGGCTCGGATGGTCTCGATACAGGTTCTGGCGTCGGGCTTTGGGCGTTTGATGCGGGCATATTCGGGGGTGTCCAGCCAGCGGTCAAAGACTTCCTGCACGCTGTCCGCATAGCCCCGCCGGATCAAAGCCCGCGCGAAATGGGGCCTCCCAATGACGCCGCCGCCCGCGAATTCCTCCACCTCTTCCAGACTGAGTTCCAGCCCCTTTTCCCGGAGAAAGTCCAGAATCCGGAATTTCCGTTCATCCCGTCCCTGTTTCATCCAGCCGCAGAGTTGGGACAGGGCGTTTTCGGAATGGACCTGAAAGCCGTAGGCCAGAATATGAAAGTTCCTGTATTCCTTGGCGCTCAGCTCGACGCCTGGAAGAACCCGGATTCCGCAGTCCGACCCGGCGGTCAGGGCTTCCGGAATGCCGTCAAGGGTATCGTGGTCGGTAAGGGCCAGGACGGGGATGCCCTGCGCCGCGGCTAAATGGACAAGCTGTCCGGGGGAATGCTGGCCGTCAGAGGCCGAAGAATGGGTATGCAGGTCAGCGCGCATAAGGACCTCCTGTCTGTGGGGATGTCTGTTCTGTCAGGATGCTGCGCAGCTTTCATTCGGTATGGAATTGGCTGATGAAGCTGTTCAGGATACAGGGCTGCTGCACGTTTGCGGCGGCGATTTCATTCATCAGGGTTTGATGGAGGAGGATCGGAAAGGGAACTGACGCGTTTCTATGCCCGTCCGCCGTTGTCATGCACTGCCTCAGGGAATAGTATAGCTTATTTTCTAATGTATATCAAGAGCTTCCTTCCTTCAATTATCAGGGAAGCTGTCTCTGGGGACCCGTTTTGCAGAATTTTCATGGAAGCGCCTCCAGCCCATTGACTTTCAGGGGAAAATATGCTATGCTTTTTCAGATACTTAGGCGTCTCCGTCCAATCGGGGCGGGCGCCGAAATTCTGACAGAACGGAGAAATCGACTATGAAGAGAATCAAGACTCTCAAGACCCGCAATCTCTGCGAGAGCGCGAAGAAGGGTGGCTGCGGCGAGTGCCAGACCTCCTGCCAGTCCGCGTGCAAGACCAGCTGCGGCGTAGCGAACCAGAAGTGCGAGAAGAAGTAAGCAAGGACCTTAGAAAGAGCGCTGCCGGTATTCAGGCGGCGCTTTTTTCAAGGGCATAGGGTTTCATAGGCTGATTTTTTGGCTGCTGCATTCATACAGGAGGAATTTATGGTACATCAGTACAAGCTGAACGGATACAACATCGTGCTTGACGCCTGTTCCGGGGCGATTCATATAGTAGACGAGCTTGCCTATGACGTGATAGCGCTTTACCCGGACCACACGCCGGAAGAGATCACAGCGGCGCTGAGGGAACAGCATCAGGTCACGGAGGACGAGCTGCGGGAGTGCGTGGCAGATGTGGAGGAACTGGTGCGGTCAGGCCAGCTCTATTCGCCGGATACCTTTTCGGAGATTGCGGGGACCTTCAAGGAGCGTTCCGGGGACGTGGTCAAGGCCCTCTGCCTCCACGTGGCCCATACCTGCAATCTGAACTGCGCCTACTGCTTTGCCAGCCAGGGACGCTTCCACGGGGACCGTGCGCTGATGTCTCTGGAAACCGGCAGACGGGCGTTAGACTTCCTGATCGAGCATTCCGGGAGCCGTCGGAATCTGGAGGTGGACTTTTTCGGCGGGGAGCCTCTGATGAACTGGCAGACGGTCAAGGACCTGGTCGCCTACGCAAGGAGCCGGGAAGAGGAGAGCGGGAAGCATTTCCGGTTTACCCTGACCACCAACGGAATGCTGATTGACGACGATGTGATTGATTTTGCCAATCGCGAAATGGACAACGTGGTACTGTCGCTGGACGGCCGCAAAGAGATCCACGACCGTCTCCGGTTAGATTACGCAGGGAACGGAAGCTATGACCGGATTGTACCCAAATTCCAAAAGCTGGTTCAGGCGAGGGGCGGCGTCCGGTACTATATGCGGGGAACCTTCACTCATGCCAACCCGGATTTTACCAAGGACCTGTTTCATATGGCGGACCTGGGCTTCACGGAACTGAGCATGGAGCCGGTGGTCTGCGCGCCCGACGACCCTGCGGCACTGACAGCGGCGGACCTGGAGACAGTGAAGGGCGAATACGAGCTTTTGGCAAAGGAAATGCTGAAACGCCGTCAGGAAGGCCGTCCGATAACGTTCTATCACTATATGTTGGACCTGGAAGGCGGTCCCTGCATTTACAAACGGGTATCCGGCTGCGGTTCAGGGACGGAATACATGGCCGTGACGCCCTGGGGGGACCTGTATCCGTGTCATCAGTTTGTGGGCGAGGAAGCGTATAAGCTGGGGGACATCTGGAACGGCGTAACAAACACGGCTCTCCGGGAGGAATTCCGCGCCTGCAACGCCTACGCCCGGCCCGAGTGCGCGGACTGCTGGGCTAAGCTCTACTGCTCCGGCGGCTGCGCGGCCAATGCCTACCACGCGTCGGGGAGCATCCGGGGCGTATACGAGGCGGGCTGCGAGCTGTTCCGGAAACGGATAGAGTGCGCCATTATGCTGCAAGCGGCTCTGGCGGAGGAGGAAGCGTGACCACACCCATAGCGGAGTTCCTGCGGGGCTACCAGAGAGAGGGTATGAGCCGGTTCCATATGCCGGGACACAAGGGAGAGGGTCCTCTGGGCTGTGAGAACTGGGATCTGACGGAGATCGAAGGGGCGGACTCCCTTTATGAAGCCTCCGGAATCATTGCGGAGAGCGAAAAAAATGCTGCCGCCCTGTTTGGTTCCGGAACGATATGCTATTCTACGGAGGGTTCAAGTCAGTGTATCCGGGCCATGCTGTATCTGGCGCTTCTGCACCGTCCGGAGGGCGCGCCGAGGGTGATCGCCGCCGCCCGGAATGTCCACAAAGCCTATGTCTATGCGGCGGCTCTTCTGGATTTTGAGACGCTCTGGTTATGGCCGGAGGAAACGGATTCTCTCTGCGCCTGTCCTGTCACGCCGGAGAGCCTTGACCGCGCCCTGTCCCGGATGGATGCCCCCCCGGCCGCCGTTTACGTCACCAGCCCGGACTATTTGGGGAATCTGGCGGATATTGGGGGCCTGTCGTCGGTCTGCCATGCTTACGGGACGCGGCTTCTCGCAGACAACG
Source organism: uncultured Oscillibacter sp. (assembly GCA_910577405.1). GTDB lineage: Bacteria > Bacillota > Clostridia > Oscillospirales > Oscillospiraceae > Oscillibacter. Next base: position 15,936 of record CAJTMG010000036.1, read on the forward strand.
CCCATGGAGCCTACCTGCGCTTTCTGACGCCCTCCCTGCACCCGCTGGACCTGGGCGCGGACCTCTGCTGCGATTCCGCCCATAAGACGCTGCCGGTACTGACAGGGGGCGCGTATCTGCATATAGCGAAAGACGTACCACCGGCATTCGGGGAGGACGCGAAAACAGCGCTGGCATTATTTGGGTCTACCAGCCCGTCCTATCTGACAATGGCGTCGCTGGATTTCTGCAATAAAGCGCTGTCGGAGAAAGAGCCGGAGCGCATCCGGACAGCGGCGCGGAGGATGTCGGAGCTGAAACGGCGGCTGTCCGGGAAGGGCTGGCGTCTGAGGGGGGACGAGCCTCTGAAGCTGACCGTCGCCGCGCCAAAGGGTTGGACGGGTCAGGAGCTGGCAGGTCTTTTGCGGACATCCGGAGCAGAAGCGGAGTATGCAGACCGTGATTTCGTGGTGCTGATGGCTTCCGGCTCCACAAACGAGGAAGCCTTCCAGATTGCGGCTGATGCCTTCGACTGCGTCAGATCGGTCGCCTATGACCCCCGTCCTGTACTTCCGTTGGCAAGAGGGGAACGGGTGCTGTCCGTCCGGGACGCCCTGTTTGCGCCCCATGAGACGGTGACGGCGGAAGCAAGCCTGGGACGGGTCTGCGGCGCGCCAACGGTATCCTGTCCCCCCGCGATACCGATAGCGGTAACAGGAGAACGTATCAGCCGGGAGGCGCTGGAGCTGTTCCGGTACTACGGCGTTGAGACGGTAAACGTACTGCGGGAGCGCTGGCCGAAAAATGGATTGAAACTGGAATGAAAACAACCGGAACGGGGCAAGCTGTAAGCCGAAGCCTTCCCAATAAGGGAGAGCGGATAATTTCAGTTGGAGGCAAGAAAATGAACGCAACTGTAAACGAGAACTGCATCGGCTGCGGTTTGTGCGCTGGTACGTGTCCGGAAGTGTTCACCATGGGCGACGATGGCCTTGCTCACGGCGGCGAGATTCCGGACGGCGTACAGGATCAGGCTCAGGAGGCTCGCGACGGCTGTCCGGTAAGCGCAATCAGCATCGAGTAAAAAAAGAACCGCGAATGATGGGTGTCCGCAAAACCGTAATCAAAAATGAATGGCAGGATGTCAGACAGAGGCTGGAAACCGTAAACAATTGATAAGACGCCACATCTGAAATTACAGTCGGATGTGGTGTCTTTTTTGAAAATTTACGGTTTCTCCGCGATTACGTAAGCGTCAGACCTTACCCCAAGATCCCAAAGCACAGCGGGCAGAATCGGCATTTCCCCGAAGAGATCGGAAAAGCGTTGTATAAAAATCATAAAAAAACGGACATCTTTGCAAAAAAAGCAGAGATATCCGTTATTTTTTTATACCAAAAGCTGTTACAAAAAGTATACTTCCTGTAACAGCAAACGGGAATTGAAAATTTTTTCATTT
>CAJTMG010000037.1 GCA_910577405.1 uncultured Oscillibacter sp.
GTCACATAATCGTCTGCTCCCAATTCAAAGCCTTTTAGCATATCGCTTTCCATATCGTTTGCCGTCAGAAAAATCACGGCGGTATCCGGACGGCGCTCTTTGATTTCCGTACAGAAGTCAAACCCGCTTCCATCAGGCAGGTTGACATCCAGCACAATCAAATCATAGTCCTGCGCTTCACAGAAATTGACCGCCGCTGATTTTGACATAGCCGCGTCCACAGTGTAGCCCGCCGCCGAAAGATTGTAGCAAAGAGTATTGTTCAAAAGACTGTCATCTTCAACGACTAAAATCCTCATGGCTTCACTTCCTTTCCCATATAGGATAACACGATAATGTCACAGAAATGTCACAGCAGTTTTTGTATTGCAACACACAGTCTAATTTTATGGAGATACGGCGAATAAATCAACATCCAGGATGTAAACAATAAATTGATGTTACACAACGACCCGCGGAAAATTTCTGGACTATCTCAAAAACACGCTTTTTCAGAAGGCTGGCATGAAATTATGGCACTTGCCAGCGTACAGCCCCGATTTGAATCCAAGCAAAAATATGTGGTCAAAAATCAAGGCGATTCTTCGCAAGCTGCAAATCATATTATTGCCCCAGCTTCCACATAGTATTGCTGAGACTTTCTCGCGAATCCATCCATCGGACTGCGCCGGTTGGTTTTCTGCCGCTGGTATCCCTTGTTAATTTCTTGGTATGAAAGAATCTCCCATAATTCCCCATCGAATTTCAGGGAATTACGGGAGATTCTGCAAAAAAGTATGAACAGCCATTGGATTGTCCGACTTATCTCACATGAAGGTAGTCTTCCAACGCGTCAACAAACAGGTCTGCTTCGTCAAACGTATTGTATTTGCTGAGACTGATTCTGAGCGCGGTATCTATTCGTTCGCCGTCAAAGCCCATCGCCTGAAGCACATGACTTTTTGCGCCTTTTGAACAGGCCGAACCAGCGGAAACATAGATTTGCCGCATACTGAGCCAGTTTATAATATCATAAGAGGGAATTCCAGGCAGGGAGACATTCAAAATATATGGCGACGCGTCTGAGGGAGAGTTGACCGCTGCTCCGGGGATTTTTTCCAGCAATCTGTCCTCCAGGCGCCGCCGGACGTTTGCAACTTGTTCAAGCCGTTCTGTCATGCGATACAGGGCTTTGTCCGCCGCTTCACCAAAGGCGCAGGCCAAAGGAACACTCTCCGTTCCGGGACTGATTCGCCCCTCCTGACTTCCGCCGTACATCAAAGGTTCCACCATATCCCGGCGGCGAAGATACAGCGCGCCGATTCCTTTTGGACCGTGTATTTTATGTGCGCTGGCGGAAACCATATCCACGTCATATTGAAAGAGCTTGAACGGAATTTTCCCAAATCCCTGCACGCAGTCCGTATGAATCAGCGTATCTGGATTTTTCTTTCGCACGCCATCCACGATTTCCGCCAAAGGGAGAATCTCTCCAGTCTCGTTGTTTACGAACATCACCGACACCAAAGCCGTATCCGCCTCCACCGCGCCGATCACATCCTCCGCCGAAATCCGATGGCTTTCCGGGTCCGGACGGACATAGGTTACACGCCAGCCCTGCTGCTCCATGTACCGGCAGGCAAAAAGAACAGAATCGTGTTCAATCGCGGTGGCAACAATATGACGGCCGGTCTTCATATTTGCCCGCGCCCCGCCCTGAATCGCCAGATTGTTGCTTTCAGTCCCTCCGGAAGTGAAATAAACGCAGTCTGTTTTTGCAGCCAGCATCTTTGCAATCTGATTCCGGGCAATCCCCAGCTCGCCATAGGCTTCCGCTCCAACGCCATGCAGTGACGACGGATTGCCAAACTGCCCGCGCATTATCTGCACAGCACGTTCCGCCGCCGTTTCATCCACACGGGTCGTCGCGCTGTTGTCAAAATAGATCATACTGCGGCACCTGCTTTCTGGGGAGGAGGAGAGTATCCCCCTCCCCGGATTTCAAACGGATTCTGAGTTAAGCCTGAAGGACTTCCATCCCATAATCCGCGGCAACAGCGGCAATCTGCTGGGCATAATCGCCGTAAACCATGGAGAAATGATGTCCCACCCACTTCTGGCACTCATGGAAGTGGTTGGCGTCGGCAACCTTGAAGCGCATGGCCAGTTTGCATTCGGGAACCAGATAGTTGTCACAGCCCGTGATCTTGCCGGTGACAATCATGATCTTTTTCATGTCGGGACTCATATTGATCAGGGTCACTGTCTCGCCGATGTCCTGGGCAAAATCATAACGCAGAGTAGTGCCCCAACCGTCCATGGCGAAGCATTGTTCAGGTAGGCACAGAGGGAATCTGCGTCCGTGACCGGGATGGACCGGATTTCCTGTTCCTTCGCGTGCAGCTGCTCTGCCAGGCCAAAACATACCATACTCATCACTCTGCCTCCTCTTCCGTTTTGGCTTTTGTCTCCTCAAGACCGTCATAAAATTCCAGAAGGGATTTGGCAAAGGGACGAAGATTCCGGGTGCGGCGGCGAAGCGCGTCCTGTCCGTTGATGACAAACTCCTTCACGATGCACCAGCGGCCTTCTACCTTCTCCACATAGCACTCACACAAACAGTAAGCGCTGTCCTCATGGAATACGGAACCGTCTCCCAGACCATCCGCCGACGCGCCGCCCCGGGAGACAACGCCGGAATTGCTGGTAATCTGTCCGAAATGATAGCCGTGTTCCGGGTCGCCCACCGCGTAGATTTCCTTAAAGTTGCATTTCTTGCTGGGGTAGAGGGAAAAAGTCGGCAGCGTCTCCACCTCAAGCGCGTCCTTGCCCCCGACCCAGGTCCCGACGCCCTCCAGATGCGTAACGGTGTGGTCGCAATAATAGTCGTAGCACAGCCCCGCCTGATGGAATTCCCAAATCAGTCTGGTATACACCTCAAACTGCTTTGCGGCTTCCTCCGGCGTTTCCAGCTTGCAGTTGTAATAATATTCTTCCAGAGCCCGGCGTTCCGCCAATACTTCCTTACGGCCCATAAATACCTCCTCCTTTGTTTCAGATTTCCAACGAATTTTTCTTACATATCAAGACTTGTAAAGCCCTTTTCGCCCGTGCAGACAGCCCGGATATAATCACAGGAGTGCATGGTCCATTCCAGAACGATCAGCCATTCTCCGTCGATCTTTTCAACATAGAACGCGCTGAGGTTCAACGCCTTCTCTCTCTCCAACCGGAGTCCTGCCGGCGGTCCATAGATGCTGGGGCCTTTGTTTATGCCGGTAAAATAATACCGCATCCAGACCTTGCAGCTGGTTTCCCCGGTGGGAACAGCAAAGATGTCCTCGATTTCCACCCTCAAATCCGGAAACGCGCTGCAAAGCCGCATGACTTCATGTTCCGCCTCCTGAATGCCCCGCAAAACGAATCCGTTCTCCCGGAAAAGCTCAATTCCATCGTCGTAGATGTCGTAGACGCAGCCGAACATTTTGTGATTGTATATGAATTCCCAGAAGCCTTTCAGGTAAGCGCACAGACTGTCCGCGTCTGTTACCTGAATGGCCCGCAGCTTCGTCTCGTGGTCATGCAGAGCGTCTGCCCGTGCAAAACAGTCCTGGCTCATTCCCCCTCCTCCTGCTGATGATACTGCCGGCCAAAAGCGTCGGCGTCCATCAAAGCCTGATAAACCATCTCGCTGGTAACTTCAAAGGGCATATGATGGATGGTGCTGGTGGGAACGCAGGCTTTTTCTGCCGCCCCGCGTACAGCATCCGGCTCCGCATCCGGATATCCCAGGTCCGCAAAGCAGATGGGAAGCCCGATGGAGGTGCTGAATGCCGCCACAGCGTTCAAATCCTCCTGCGCGTCCTCCATAACAAGCTGTGCCAGGGTACAGAAGGCAACATTGAAGCCATGGAGCTGACTCCGGAGCGCGGGAATCTGTGTAAAGCCCTTCTGAATACCGTGGGCCGCCGCCAGACCTCCGCTTTCAAAGCCAACGCTGGAAAGATAGGTATTGACCTCTACAATGGTTTCCACCGCCTGCGAGCAGAGACCGGATTCCGCATCCCGCATGGCTGCCAGACCGTCCCGCCGGAGGAAGTCCCAGCACAGGCGGGCAAGTCCGGAGGCCGCGCGGGTAGGCTTTCCGCCCAGCTGATTGTCGCTTCCGGAGGCACGGCAGGCACGCGCCTCAAACCAGGTGGCCATAGCGTCGCCCATTCCCGCCGCGAGCAGTCGGGCCGGAGCTTTCGCGATGACCGCCGTATCTGCCAGAACTGCCTGGGGACAGGAATCCAAGTGCAGATAACGGTCGAAGGCGCCGTCGTCGTGATAAATGACGCTGAGGGAACTGCAGGGAGAATCCGACGAGGCCACGGTAGGCGCCGCCGCTACAGGAATCTGCCCATAGTGTCCCACAGCTTTGGCAGTATCCAGAATCTTTCCGCCGCCAATGCCGATCACAGCAGTGGCGCGGTGTGTCCGGGCGGCTTCAAGAAGGCGGTCAATCTGACGCTGGCTGCATTCTCCCTGAAAGACTTCCTGACGCACCTGCCAGTCCGCTCCGGAAAAGCACTTCTCCAGCGTAGGGCCGATTCTCTTTGTTCCTGACACGCTGAGCAGCACCAGCGGACGTTTCCCCATACCTTGCAGATACTGGTCCAGCTCACCCAGGATGTTTGGCCCCTGCACATACTTGGCAGGGCTTTTCAGTAAATAACGCATAGCCTTCCGTTACCTCCGTTGTCAGACCGTGTAACCCATAATCCTGGGCAGGAACAGCACCAGTTCCGGAATATAGGTAATCAGAAGCAGCGCGGCTACGGCCATACCGATCCAGGGCCAGATATCTTTTGCCAGTTTGTTCAGAGGCACGCCGCCAATCGCGGAGGCCATGAAGAGATTCGCACCCAGAGGCGGGGTCACAAAGCCGATGGCAAGGTTGATGATGGTCACAATGCCAAAATGAACGGGGCTTACTCCCACGGCGGTGACAATGGGCAGCAGGATGGGAACGGTCAGGATGATTGCAGCGTTGGTTTCCATAAAAGTTCCCATAATCAGGTAAATTACATTGATGATGAGCAGCAGTACGATCTTGTTCTCTGTGATGGAAAGGATCATGGACGCCACTTTCGCGGGGACCTGCTCAATAGAAAGGATGCTTCCGAAACCGGCGGACATACTGATGATGAACATTACCGGCGCGGAGATTGTCATAGCGTGCATAGCGAGATAGGGCAGGATCTTCAGATTGACTTCCTTATAGATAAAGACGCTGACAATGACGCCGATCAGACAGCCCAGAGCGGCGGATTCCGTAGGCGTGCAGATACCGCTGTAAATGCTGCCCAGGATGACCACGGGGACCAGTATGGCAGGAATGGCGTCAATCCAGATATGGAGCGTCTCTTTGAAGGAACGCTTCACCTTGGCGTCCGGCACATAGCCCTTCCGCTTGGAGGAGATGTAGCAGTACACGATAAGAGCAAATCCAAAGAGAATGCCGGCAGGGATTCCAGCGGTGAACATGGATGTCAGGGACACGCCCGCTGTGGTAGCATAGACGACCATGCAGACACTCGGGGGAATCATGGTACCGATTGCGCCGCCGATGGCTACCATGCAGGTGCCGTAGGAACGGTCATAGTGTGCCTTTACCATTTCCGGAATCATAATCAGGCCGATGGCGGAAACCGTCGCGGAGCCGGTACCGGAAATGGCGGCAAAGATCATGCAGGCAATGATGGTGACAATGCCAAGACCGCCGGTGATGTTGCCGAAGCCCAGCTTTGCGACATTAATGAGCCGTCTGGAAATGCCGCCTTTGGCCATGATATCCCCGGCAAAGGTGAAAAGCGGGCAGGCTACCAGCAAATAGGAGTTGAAGCCATTGGTGGCAACCTTGGTAAAAGAGGAAAGAGAGATTGTCTCAAAGACCTGCGTGTTGAACAGGGAAGTCGCGCCAAGGGCCACAGCAATCGGCGCGCCCAGAATAAACAGCCCGACGAAAATCAGGACCAGCGCCACCATCATAATTCCAGCCCTCCTTTCGGCCCCTTGTTATGGAACGCCGCGTACTCCGCATAGGCTTCCTCCGGAATGGCCTCCCGCGTATCCTGGCGAATCGTGTCGTTGAAGCAGTACATTTCCAGACCGCCGTTCAGTACACAGTTGGGATTGGTGAAAACCGGCATGGAGCAGCTGAAATGGCGCACCTTCCAGTAAAGTGTCTGGAAGCAGTGGCCAGCTCCGTCACCTGCGTCTCCATGGCTACGGGATTCATGGTCATCATCTGCACGTCGCCCTCGGCTGCCATATCCATAACGGCGTTTGTGTTTCCAAGAACGCCGTTATAATAGATATCTACGGTAATGCGTCCCTCGGACTTGGATTCGACTTCTTCCTTGAATTTCTTCAGGCCCTGTCCGGAGATGGATTCCTCCGTAAGAACGGTAGAAAGTTTGATGTTCATTTCCTTCCCGCCGGAGGAGCTGCCGTCATCGCCGCCCGAACCGCCGCAGGCCGACAGACTGAATACCATCATAAGAGCCATTGCCAGAGACAAAAGAGCCTTTATCGTTTTTTTCATAATATTTCCTCTCTTCCTGTACAGTAAATGCTGCGTTCCCGTTTGTCCGATTCTTGTTTTTTCAATGTTCAGACGCCTGCGCAGGGAGTTTCCGGGTGATGTACATAGCCAGTGATACCGCCAATATCCCCCCGCTGATCTTGGTGACTGCCAAAGCGAAAATCATCTCCGGTTCCACACTGGCAGTGAAACCAAGATGGTCCCCCAGCACGGCGCCGCAAGTCGTCGACCAGGCGGTAGCGACAATGATGCCCCGGCGGTCCATATCCTTGGTCATGACGAACATAGACACGGAATTGGCGAGAGAGAACACCATGGCGCTGACGCTGACGAAATCCAGCCCCAGTTTTTTCCCAAGCCAGGAAAGAGGACGGCGCAGGACTTTCATCAGAATAGAAAGAATCGGGAAGGTCCCGCCCAGCACAATGGAAATTTCTGTCACGGTTTTCATCGCGCCGTCGATGGGAGCCATGCCCGGGATCAGCGCCAGTCCGGTGATGGAGGTGAAAGCCGCGCAGGACAATCCCCCGATACAAAGAATTCCTACCAGCCGTCCGAACACCATACAGCCTTTTGTCATTTTCTTCGGGGCAGCGGCCAGTCCAACCGCCAGCGCCCCGGACAGCACCGCCACCGGAGCAATATTCACCGCCGTCAAACCCAGAGGAAATCCCGCCGCCAGTCCGCCGAAGAAACTCCCAAAGGGTATGGCAATCAGGCCGATCAGCAGTCCTTGAATAAAAAATGGCTGTTTCTCTTTTGGAATGATGCCCAGACCAACAGGAATGTTGAACACCAGCGCCGCCCCCAAAGTAGAGGCCACCAGAACCCCCGCCAGCTTTCCAGCCATGGGGTTCTGCGCCAGTTCCATGGAGAGCTGATACCCGCCCATGTCGTTGGCCAGAATCGCGCCCAGCACGGCCGGGTCCATCCCAAGACGGGCAAAGAACGGGGCGATGACTGCGTTCACGGCCTGCTGAATCAGAGGCGTCAGGCATACGATTCCCACCATTCCCAAAGCCAGAGGCCCCATGGTCTCATAGCCCTTCTCGAACTCCTTCCCCAAACCAAAGCGATTCCCAAGAATTTTGTCCAGGCCGCCAATCAGCGCGCCAAAGGCCATGACCCAGAGTACAATCTCATTAAAAGACATCGTGATTTACAACCAGCCCCGGAGGGAGGACGCCCCCCTCCAGGACCGGAGACGCTCATTTCCGGCGGCCGCGCCCGTCGTGATCCTTGTCGAAGGTGGGGTAAGCGCCGCCGTTGAAGCCGTTGAAGCCCAGCGGATTGCGGAAGCCCAGCGGATTGATGCCCACAGGATGCTGCTCCAGCAGTTCCTTGATAAACTGGCTGTAGCCTTCCACAACCTGTTCTACCAGAGCGTCGCCCTTCTCCTTGCTGGCTTTGGTAGGATTGCCGATGACGCCGTAATCCAGGTCGTCTTTCTCCAGCAGGGCAAACGTGCCGTCGAAATGGTACATCTGCCACTTGTGGGACATTTCGCCAGGGGCCTTCTTCCACTTGCCGTCCACCAGAGGAGTGCCGCCGCCGTCGATGGCCAGATCCATGTGAACCAGGTCACCATACAGAGACAGCGCCATGGAGGTTTCGGCCTCGTCTGCGTGCCACATGAAGTCATCCAGCACGTTTTTGTTGTCGCCCAGGAAGTCATACCAAGTGGAGGCCACAGTAAAATAGCCTTCCATGCCCAACTTGTGGACGGCGGTGATAAAGCTGCTGTCCGCTCCGTGGGCCACCAGAAGGATGAACTTGTTATAGCCGACATTGGAAGCGCCCGCAATGATATCATGAATCAGAGCAATGTTGGTTTCGTAGTTCAGGGCGATGGTAGCCGGCATACCCATGTGCATATAGGGATGGCCGCCGTACATGGGGCAGGGCAGGACCGTGGCGCCGGAACGTTCGGCCACTTTCTCGGCAAGATAGATTGCGTTGAAGCTGTCCAGGCCGTTGGGACAATGGGGGCCGTGCTGCTCGATGGCGCCCAGGGGGAGAATCGCAACGTCGTTGACTTCCTTGGCATAGGCGAGGTTCACCGGCGCGGTGTTTTCCTCGAAGCGGACGGAATCCCTCTTGTGCAGCTTGAATTCGGTTTGCTTTTTCAGTTCAGCCATGATCGTTCTTTCCTTTCACTTTTCAGATTGAGTTGTTGATTTATGGACAGACCCTCAGGGCCGGTCTTACTTTTAAGGCTTCAGCAGGATTTTGATCCGCATTTCCTTCTTTGCGCGGACCATCTTAACCACGCTCTCCAGTTCTTCCAGGGGCCGGACGTGGGTAATCAGAGGCTTGACCTTCAGTTTCCCTTCCGCCATGTAGCGCAGCACCGGTCCAAAGGAATTCGGGCTGGCCAGGGAGCCGACAAGTTCCGCGTCCTTGACAATCAGCGTGTTCATCGGAACGTCCACCATTGCCCCGTTATACCAGCTTACCGCCACAATGCGCCCGGTGGGTTTGAGCGCCTGAACAGCACTAGTCAGAGCGCTGTTGCTGCCGGAGGTTTCAATTACAATTTCAGGGCCTCCGTCCGTCAGCTCTTTTGCCCGCGCCGCAACGTCCTCATGATGATAATTGATGGTCTGCGCAATGCCGCACGCTTCTGCGATTTCCAGTTTTTCATCCCAGCTTCCGGCCAGGATTACCTTGCTGGCTCCTTGGATATTGGCAAGCTGCGCGGCCAGTTGTCCGATGGGGCCGTCACCAATGACCAGGACTTCCGCCCCGGCAGGAATCCGAGCCTTTGACACTGCGTAGGCCGCCGTAGCAGCAGGTTCCGCCAGCGCAGCCTCTTCCATGCTCAGGCCATCGGGAATCTTATAGACATGACGCTGCGGCACCGCGACATATTGGGCAAACACCCCCTGCCGGTTGCGGTAGGAGCCGATGACCTCCCGGTTGGGGCAGAGATTATAATGACCCTTCCGGCATTCATCACACTCGCCGCAGCCAAGACTGACGTCCGAAGTAATACGGTCCCCCACAGCCAGGCCTCGCACGCCTTCCCCCACCTGAACAATCGTCCCGCTCCATTCGTGACCCGGAATGATAGGATAGGTGGTGTTTCCATTCTTGATGTGGACCATCTCGCCGGTCAGCAGTTCAATATCCGTGGCGCAGAATCCGGCATAGGCAATTTCCGCCAGCACCTCGCCCTGACGAAGTTCCGGCTTGGGGATCTCGGAGTATTCAATGACCTCCGGACGCATAAAGCGAATGGCTTTCATTAAGCAGTTTCCTTTCTGTATTGCAGCTCGTTCTTCTCATTGATGGTCTGGACTTCCCCTTGACAGAAACACAATGGCTGACAGCGGCCGCCTTTCCGCAGGTATTGGCAGAAAGCCCCCGGGTCGCCTCCATGTTCCATAAAAGTCCAGAAATGACAGGGAACGGCATACTGCGCATTGCACAGCCCAGCCGCGCACGCGCCCTCTTCCGCGTTCATATTCCCAAATCGTCCGTTGATGGAAAGCACGGCGATATCCGGCTTGAAACCGGCGGCTTCCAAACAGAGCGATTTGTGGAATGCGGTGTCTCCTGAAAAATAAATGCGGTGGCCTCCCAGCTCCAAAAGCACGCCAATAGCATCCGGCGCCATGTCTCCATGATCCGCTGTGACTGCCCGGATCAGAACCGCGCCGTCCTGATAAGTCTCGCCCCGGTCCAGACGCCGCCGCCGTTTCACGCCCAGTTCCAGCAGCTTTTCCTGACAGCTGGACGGTCCCAGAAACAACGTCTCCGGCGTGCTTTGGGCAATGACAGGAATTGCGTCATAGTCAAAATGATCGAAGTGCAGATGCGTCGTGATGTAATAGTCCGGGGCCAGCTCTTCCGGCTCCATCAAAACCGGGGAAATCCGCTTGAACCCCCGTATCTGTTCGCCGCAATTGGTCAGATAGGGGTCAATCACCAACGTGTTTCCTTGATGGTCCTTCAGGAAAAATCCTGCCTGCCCGAGCCAGCAGACCGCCAATTCTCCAGGGAACACCTCCAAACGGCGGAGTTTTTCCGCAAGTCTCATGACGGTTCTCCTTAATACAGACAGCCTTCCAGCCAGGAATACCGTTCGTCAAACTGAACCTTATACTTCTTGGTTTCGCCAGCCAGTCCCCAAAGGAGGTATGCGCAGGTACCAGGCATGGCTACAGTGGTATGATAGCCAGTGGGCAGGGCGATGGCGGTGTTATTTCCCTCAATGACGTTGACCTCATCCCAGAGCTTCTCTTCAAAATCTTCTGTCAGGTCGTAGCCGTGCTGCATGACACCGCCTTTGCCGGTTCCCTCGGAGGTCATCTGAAAGGAGAAAATCTCGTCCAGAACGACTTCCTCGCCGGGGCGCTCATAGTCGTGCCGATGGGCAGGGAAACCGATCCAACCGCCAGGGACGGAGACGGTTTCACCCACAATCAGAAGCTTTGTAATATGATCGTTGTGTTTGCCGGGCTGACCAAAGATGAAGCGGTATTTCCGTTTGTAGATGTACTCGCCAGGCTCACCCTCTTCGATGTTTTCCGGGGGACAGAAGTATGGAACGTTGCCTTCTTCACAGTAAGCGGTGAAGACCCGGGCTTCCATGCCCTTCTCGGTGGTGATTTTCACTTTGGCCTTGGGGGGAACATAGAGGGCCGTGGGCAGATCATCGTAAACATTGCCGCGAATGCCCTTGGCGCCATTGATAACAGCAGCGCCCTCATACTCCACCCAGCAGGTCATATCCCCCTGCTGGAGGACAATGGCCTGTTCTTCGCCGCTGACGGTGTACTCCAGCGTTTTCCCCGCCGGGAGCAGGATGCGGCCAAAGCCCATGAAGGACATCTTGGAGTTGCCCTTGGAGATGACGCTCTCATAGCCCTCCAGGTCCTGGAAACGATAAACGGTAGTATAAGACATTTCTATCAGCTCCTTTTTACTTTTTCAGCACTTCTCCGTTTACTGGATAGGTAACTGGTTTTCCCATAAGATATTCTGTGACCCCTTGCGCGCTGTCCATTGCCATAGACCGAAGGGCTCCATCACTGAGGGCGGCGTTGTGGGGGGACAGGATGACGTTTTCCATGGCAAAGAGCGGATTGTCCTTTTCCGGAGGCTCCTGCTCAAAGACATCCAGACCCGCCCCCGCAATCTCGCCTGCCCGCAGCGCTTCAATCATAGCCGCTTCGTCAATAACCGGACCGCGGGCGGCGTTGATGATATAGGCCGTCGGCTTCATCTGGCGGAACTGCTCCCGGCCTACCAGATGGAACGTGGAAGGAAAGAGCGAGGTGTGGACAATCACAAAATCGGAACGGCGGTACACCTCATCCGCAGTTACCATCGTTACCGGAAGCCCAGCGGCATCCTCCTGAGAGACAAACGGGTCGCTGGCAAGAATCTCCATCTCAAAGCCGGACAGCTTTTTCACCACCAGGCGGGAAATTTTACCCAGACCAATGATGCCCACCGTCGCGCCTTTCAGCTCGGTCGTTTTGTACTGATTCCGCTTGAAAAACTCCCCTCTTCGGGTCAGGCTGTCCATACGGACCGTCCGCTTGCTGAGAGAGAGCAGCAGCATTACTATGTGTTCCGCCACAGCGTTGAGGTTTGAGTAAGGGGCGTTGACCACCAGAATGCCTTTTTCTGTGGCGTGCTTTACATCAATGTTGTCCACGCCCATACCATGCTTGGCAATGACCTTCAAAGAAGGAATCCCGTCCATAATTTCTGCTGTGATCCTGACGGAACGAATCAGAATCGCCGCACAACCCTGGGCCTGCCGGATCATCTCTGCCGCGTCAACAGACGTCCCCTGCACGACCTCGAACCACTCTTTCAGGAAAGCGACCGCGTCGGCGTGAATCTGTTCCGTTAAAAATACTTTTTCCATGAATCCACCTCATTTCTGAATGGCTTCGATGGCAGTCTTGCCCCATTTGACAATCATGCCCTGATCAGAGGCCAGCAAAATATACTGCACGCCCTTTTCAATGAGCTTTTTCGCGGCTTCCGGCGTGCCCGCTACTGTTCCAACGGCCTTTCCTGCTTTCAGCGTTTTGGCGGTAACCGTCTCAATGGCTGCCTGCACTTCCGGATTACTTGGACTGCCGGGCACGCCATAGGATTGGGATAGATCCATGGGGCCAATGAAAATCACATCCAGTCCTTCAACCTTCAGCACTTCGTCCAGATTTTCCACGCAGGTCTTTGTCTCGCAATGGGAAACTACCAGCGTGTTTTCATTTGCGGCATTGATATACTCCTGTACGCCGCAGGTTCCATACCCGCAGGCCCGCACGCTGGGCGACAGACCCCGGATTCCCAACGGCGTATATTTTACATAGGAAACCAGATCCCGGGCTTCCTGGGCAGTGTCCACATTGGGAACCTGTACGCCCGCATATCCAAGATCCAGATTCTGCAAAATCTCCACCTGCTGATTTTCCCGCACCCGTACAATGGGCGTGATTCCCGCCGCGTCCGCCGCCCGGACAATGTTCGTCAGCTGCTCCCGGTCAACGGCCACGTGCTCAGTGTCCAGCACGAAAAAGTCGAAGCCCGCCAAGGCCAGCAGCTCCGGAACCGCCGGGTCGATCAGCTTTACAAAAGTTCCAATGGCGCTCTTTCCACTGCGTATCTTCTTTTTTAATTGATTTTCTCGCATCTCGTCGCTTCCTTTATTTGCTTGTTTTCGGTTTCTCTCAATACGCCTGTCTTGCTGTGTCGCTGTGTTATTAAGCAATTTCCGTGCCAGAATCGTCAAAAAAAGAAAAATACAAAAATATTTAGCAGTTTTATCTAAAAAGAAATTAATTATTTTGACTATTCAGACAGAAAAAAATGCGCACACTTTTTGGATAAAATGACGACGCTTGTCATCAAGTCAAAAAGTGTGTGCAGATTAACAATATGTGTTGCGTTTTTGCAACATTTCTATATTTGTATGATGTTCAAAAGGAAACCAGCACTTTTTTAGAGTCAATCACAGGAATGGCGTTCAAATCCCTGCATTTTTCGCGTGATCGTAGAAGGGTTGACTGCCAGGGCCGTTGCAGCTTTGCGCACAGAGCCGCATTTCCGGATCGCATATAGAATGGCTTCCTGCTCCGCGCGTTCCACGATCTCACGCAAAGGACGGATTTCTTCTGAAGGAAGCGCTTTGATTACAGGGCTGAACTTACTCGGAAGATTTTCTTTTTTTATGATATCACCCGGCGTGGTAATCACCAGATTTTCCACGAGATTCTCCAATTCCCGCACATTTCCGGGCCAGCTGTACTGTTCAAACACATCAATCGTATCGGAATAGATGGCTTTATGGGTGCCGTACTTTTGATTTACGGTAAAAAGAAAATGGTGAATGAGGGGAATAATATCTTCTTTTCGTTCGCGAAGGGGAGGAATCGCTATGGAAACCACATTCAGGCGATAATACAAGTCCTCCCGGAACAATTTCTTGTGGACCATATCCTCCAGATTTTTATTGGTCGCTGCAAGAATGCGCACATCAAGAGGGATTGGCTCTGTTCCTCCCACACGCGTTACCTTCCTCTGCTGGAGCACGCGAAGAAGCTTGACCTGCACGTGCATGGGCAAATCACCGATTTCATCCAGGAAGATTGTTCCGCCGTTTGCCGCTTCAAACAGGCCCTTGCGTCCCTTGTTGTCCGCTCCGGTAAAAGAACCCTTTTCATAGCCAAATAACTCAGATTCCACCAGATTTTCCGGAATCGCCCCACAGTTGATCTGCAAAAAGGGTTTATCTTTTCGCGGACTGTTATTTACAATCAGCTCCGCCACAAGTTCTTTGCCTGTGCCTGACTCCCCTAAAATCAAAACTGTGGAACCGTCAAAAGCGGCTACGCGCTGCGCCAGCTTTACAACAGAACTGAAAGAACTGCTGTTTGCTACAATCGTACTCTCTCCAAGGCGAATTTTCATGCTTTCCAGCTGTTGACTCTGTTGTCGTATAATTTCATCCTTTCCCTGCAAATCGCTTTGCAGCTGATTGAGAGCGGTAATATCCCGCACATTATTAAACACATATTTAACCTCCCCGGAATTTCCCAGAATCGGAGTAGCCGTAGCGAGCACCGTCAGATTTGTCAGAAAATTCTTGCTGACTTTGGAAATGCGTTTCTTTTGCTGAAGCGCGTCTAAAATTACGGAATCAGAGAAAATGTGATCCTTCAACAAATCCTGTGTGGAACGTCCTTCAATATCTTCTTTTTTCATGCCGATCAGAGTTGCGTTGGCGGAATTTGCAAACAGAATGTTTCCTTCGCCGTCCGTAATCCAGATTCCGTCAAATGAGGACTCCAGCATTTCCATCAGACTGTTTGGATCGATCATTTTGCCTCCCCTCCTTCTTTGGAATTTTGCATAGATATCCTCTCCATCGCAATACGATCTTCTTTTCTTCGCAGGCCTGACCACACCAGGAAGAGGACGTCGTGGAATTTTTTGCTGTTCACAGACAATTTATCACGACCTGCCCGCCGCTATAACGATGAACGGTTCTGACGCTGTTCCCAATCTGTTATAGAAAAAGGGTGGGCTGCATTTTTACATGGCTCCATAAAATATCTGATTTTAAGCAATTATTACTTCTGCAGCAAAAGATAGGAAAGCGAAGGATGGAGGAAGAAACTGGAAACAGCAGAGGGATGATGCTGTAATCTGCGCATAAATGACTGGATTTTGTGGGAAATATCTTCCGTGGTATAGGGCAGCTGTCCCGAGTGAACGGAAATTTTGGCCCGGCTGAAAATTTTGTGTAAAAGGAAACAAGCTGTAGTCAAGGAAACAGGAGCAAATCAGAGGATTTCCCTGGCTGGACACAACCTGGCTTAACTCGGCTTATCCACCTGTGTTCCGAGCGGAGAGACGGTATGCGTGCGCAGCGTGAATGCCGTCTCTCTGCTCGGAAACGCTAAGGGGAAGCCAGGTTCAGACAGTCAGGCGGTCCAGGAACATGAGCTGGAGCTGGGACAAAACCACGTCCCAATTTCGACATCTGGCGGTCCAGTGCCCGACAATTTTCCTGCTGGCCAGATAGAGCATC
>CAJTMG010000038.1 GCA_910577405.1 uncultured Oscillibacter sp.
GGTCGTTGTAGTACACTGGCGGGTTGGGCTGGGCCAGATCCTCCGCTTTGATGCCCGCATACCAGCAGCCTTGATTTTCGCACCAGAACAGCAGATAGTTGCCTGTGACCTCGCCCCAACGCTCCCGGGGCAGGGCGCGTATCTTCGCCAGCTCCGGGTAGTCCTCTTCTCCCGGCTTGCTGAACGTCTCCAGGTCCTCGTCGATGTGATCGTAGGAGAAAGTCAGGCGCTTCTTAAAGGGCTTGGCCTTTTTGTCCGGGATGAATATCTCATGCAGCGCACAGTTCAGGCTGGCCTTGCCGCAGGCGAGATAATATTCCCGCAGAGCGTCGGGAAGCCGTATTCCTGCCGATGACTCATAGGAGGCTATTGTCTTTTCAGAAAATCCTGTTGCCCTTCCCCCCTCAAAGTCGAATAGCGGTTCCGCCCACTGGACCAGTTCAATCGGGGAAATCTGATAATGCTTTCCACTCATAGCATCGTCCTCCTGCTGCTTTTGTCGATTCAATATTACTATGTATTAACGGAAATGCCAGCCATTTTGCCGAATTGTCCTGCTCAAAGTATAGCATCGATATGGGCGATATTCAACCCTTGTTTTTGGACGCTGATCGTAGTGACAAGCAAAATACCGGTATCTACCTGGCGCAGCTTGTTGGGGGTAAACGGCCCCAGTGCATCGGTAAAGCCCCGGGCGTGATTATACCCCTGCTTGTATGACAATTTTCTTGGGCATAGTGCTTTTCCTCCTTAAAACTTCTCTGCCAGAGCCGCCGCCCGTTTACAGCCGTCTGTCTTAGCAATATCACCGACATTCAGCACACCCGGAACCAGAACCTCCCCCACCATCTTCCACTTCATCAGCGCGGCAGAACGTTCCATGGGGACGCGCACACCGTCAAAGACAGACATATCATCTTCTTCACAGCAGGCAATCACAGCACACTCCTTGCCCGCAATATCCTTGCCGCCCACCACAAAGGAGAACAGACGGTCAATGACGCCCTTAATCTGCGCGGGGATGGAATACCAGTAAACGGGCATGGAGAAAACCACTGCGTCGGCCTCCAGGATAGCAGGGGCAATCGTGTTGAAGCCGTCGTCAAAGGAACAGGCTTTTCCAGTCTTAAAGCAGGTTTCACAAGCCCGACAGCCGCCCACATTTTTCAGCGCGGCATCAAAGCGGGTAACAGTATGGCCTTTCGCCTCCGCCGCCTGGATGAAAGCCTCCGTCATGGCAAAGCTATTGCCCTTCTTTCGAGGACTGCCAGTAATAACAACGATTTTTTTGCACATACAAAATACCTCCTGTTTTTGTGGGCTTGACTTTACCCACATCTAATATTATTGTAACAAGAATGAAACTAAAATCAAGTACGCACATATAAGTGTGATACTTACCCGGAGGAAAGTGTGCTCTGGGCGAACGCTGCATTTCAAAAGAGTGTCTGAACGATACGGGATTCAGCTATACCCTGTCTTTCATCAATGGCAAATACAAAATGACAATCCTTTGAACATCTGACCCAGATAGGCGCTGTTGACTCAGTCCCTCCAGCTCAAAGGGGTTCTCTCTTTTCGGACCATCCAAAGGCGGCAGATTGACCCCTGCGTCAAAGAGCAGCCGGGTGTGCGCGGCGCCGATTTCAACCAGATTCCCGCCGATCTGCTATGTACCGTTACATACATTTTTTGCCTCCTCCGCCTTATGCAGAATGGTCCGCTGCGCCTTTGTCTGTGACAACGCCACTCATAAAATCAGCCAGAATCGATAAGGGCAGCGACTGTCTGTCCGGTCATATATTGTGAATCTAACAATCCTTACTTCAAAGGGGCGCTGAGGGGCAAAAGCTCGCTTAGCGCTCTTTTCAATCATGGAGGCTCAGGAGACCAGAAGCTGTGCCGGATGCTCATGGAGGACCTGGACAGCTGCCTGACCCCGACCCAGCGCCGCCTCTGACTGTATTGCGTGGACAAGCCGAAAATATCAAGCTCCAAACTTTAGAGCGCCGCATTCCAGAAAGAGCAGCAAAGGGCTTCGATATCGCCGCGCCGTGCCAAGACCTGGAGCCACTCGGCAGGAATAGAATCCCAGCCCCAGCGAATCCCGGCCAGACCTCCGGCTGCGGCCCCTGTGGTATCGGTATCGTCTCCCAGGTTCACCGCCGCAAGCAGACAATCCTTGTAGCTGTCGAAAGCCAGCAGACACCAAAGCGCGGCTTCCAGGGTATGGATCACAAAGCCGTCGCTCCGGACCCGCTCTCTGGGCAGGCTCCGGAGGACATTCACGTCCACCCAGCCGAACTGCTCCAGCCAAGGCGCGAACTCCGGCAGGATGGCATACAGGCCCTTGGCAAAGGCAATTCCTCTCTGCATATCGTCCGGCGCAAAGTGTCCGCATAGAAACTCGTTGGCTATGGCACAGTAAATTCCGCAGGAAATCTGGCTGATGGGATGAGCGTGAGTAACTCTGGAGGCCTGATGAATCAACTCATAGGCTTCCGGTTTGCTGGAGAACTCCGGACCAAAGCGGCAGTGCAGGTAAAGGGCCATAGGGAGAATGCGCATCAGGGAGCCGTTGCCGTTGTCGTACTGCCCCTGACTGCCGCATTCCAGAGGCGGAGTGCCCCGGCCGTAGCGCGAGAGGGCCTTCTGGGTGGAGATGCCCATATCGAAGACTTTGCCGTGAGCGGTCATGTAGCCCTCGTCAGCCCAGCGGAAGAAACGGGCCATCATATCACCGCAGTCCACTCCGCACTGGGTCAGGCTTTTCAGAAGGCACAGGGCCATGGAGGTGTCATCAGACCAGGTTCCGGCGGGCTGCTGATGGGTTCCGTAGGCCCGCATACCCGTCACAGGCTCCCTGTCCAGACGATCACGGGAACGGAATTCCACTGGCACTCCCAGCGCATCTCCCACGGCAAGTCCCAACATGGCAGATTTTACAGTTTCCAGATTCATTTCGTTTCTCCTTTACAGCCGAAGCACTTCATTTTTCAGCAGGACGTATCGATTCTCTATCACGCCGTCCCTATGATAATGGCCCATAAACCAGTATTCAAAGGCGCAGCGTACCCGGACTTCCTCCAGAAACTCGGTCAGGCAGTCCGAACCGCGGTCCGGAACCAAACCCTTTTGAATGCTGTCCGGCGCGCAGTGGGTAACAATGTAATCCACCTTCCAGCCCACCCGGTCCAGGCTCTCTCTGGCCGTTTGAAGCTCCTCCGGCGACGGCAGCTCCTGTTCCCACCAGCTGCGGTGATTCACCCGAAAGCGCGCCCCGGAAGACCGCATCCACTGATAGTCCTCCAGAAAGGTAGGACTGCCCGGATTCAGGATTCCGTCCGGCGCGTCGTGGGTACTGGCGCCGCCCATAGTAAAGAAGCGCTTCCCATCCAGCGCAAAGACCTGCCCTCTCATCAGATGCAGGATATTGGGCCGGACTGCCTGCACCTTTCCGCCGCGCCACTCCGTCACCGGAAACCGGGCCAGCATATCATAATTTTCATGATTTCCGTCCACAAAGAGCGTCGTAAAGGGCCGTTGGTTCAGGCGGTCCAGCATATCGTTCTCCTTACTGCCGCCCTCCCAGACGCCGCCGAAATCCCCGCAGATGATCACGCAGTCCTCCCGGGTCAGGGCGTCCAGCTCCGGAAACGCCCCCGCTTCCAGACGGTCAAACTTCCCGTGCGTATCACCAGTCATAAAAACAGCCATACAATACACCACCGTTTCAATTACGAATTATTTTTTCTCATTTACTAAAACTTCTCTGGCAGGCGGATATCCGTACGGGGAACCTTTTCCCAGTCAAAATCCGGAACCAGTTCCCATGCCGCTTTCGGTTCACCCGATGGATTCAGGCCCGCCAGCATAGCCAGCTTCCCCAGCAGCACCGACGCGGGCATACGGTCCCGGAGAACATCCAAGCCAGCGTCAGCGTTCCGTTTTGAGAGCCTCCGGCCGTCAGGAGCCAGCAAAAGGGGCAGATGGCAGTATGTTGGCGGCGTCAGTCCCAGCAGATGGCAGAGATATAATTGCCGCGGGGTGGAATCCAGCAAATCCGCGCCCCGGACCACCTCCGTGACACCCATGGCCGCGTCATCCACCACCACCGCCAATTGATACGCAAACATACCGTCGGACCGCCGCAGGAGAAAGTCCCCGCAATCCCTGGCCAGATGTTCCCGGTACGCCCCCATATGTCCGTCCTGGAAGCTCCATTCCTCATCCGGGACACGCAGGCGCAGGGCAGGAGGACGGGTCCGGGCGCGTTCCAGGGCTTCTCCGGGAGTCAGTCCACGGCATTTCCCACTGTAAATCACCTGTCCGTCCTCCCGGTGAGGCGCGCTGGCCGCATGGAGCTCCGCCCGGGTGCAGAAACAGGGGTATGTCAGAGCCTTGATCCGCTCCAACGCCGCCTGATACAGTTCCGTACGCTGGCTCTGGAAATACGGCCCGTGTCCCCCATCCGCGCCGGGTCCTTCGTCCCAATCCAGCCCCAGCCAGAGCAAATCCTCCATCATCTGTTCTGCATAGCGCATGGGGCACCGGGCCGTGTCCAGATCTTCAATCCGCAGCACAATCCGTCCTCCCTGCTTCCGCGCGCTGAGCCAGGCCAGCAGACAGCAGAGGATATTCCCCAGATGAATCCGCCCGCTGGGTGACGGCGCAAACCGGCCTGTGACCTCCATAACGGGCCTCCTTTCCGCCGGATATGGAAAACGGCTCCAAAGTCAAACTCTGGAACCGTTCTCTGGCGTTATTCCATAGAAATAATATAGTAGTATACAGGCTGACCGCCGGCAAGCACCATCACTTCCGCGTCCGGGCAGGCGTTCTGGAAAACCTCCCCGGCTTTCTGGGCTTCATCCTCGGCCACGTCCTCCCCGAAGTAAAGGGAAATAAACGACGCCTGACGGTCTGCTGCATCTGCGGCCAGCTTCTCCAGCAGCGCGGGCAGGGAACCGTCTGTGCCGAACAGCTTCCCCTCTTCCAGGGCCAGATAATCCCCTTCTTTGATCGCGAAGCCGTCAAAATCGGAATCTCTCGCGGCATAGGTGATCTGGGCCGTTGTCACGCTGGCAAGGCATTCGTTCATAGCATCCGTGATATCCTGGGAACTTCCGGCGTCGAAATCCACATTCATCATAGCGGTAATCCCCTGGGGCACGGTCTTTGTAGGAATCACCACTACATTCTTTTCTGTCAGGCCCACGCACTGCTGAGCGGCCATAATAATATTCCCGTTATTCGGCAGGATGAACACGGTTTCCGCCGGCACCTTATCCACGCCCTCCAGGATGCTCTCTGTAGAGGGATTCATGGTCTGTCCGCCGGAAACCACCGCGTCCACGCCCAGATCCTGGAACACATTCGCCAATCCGTCCCCGGCGCAGACAGCCAGGAAGCCATATTTCTTCTCCGGAGCGGCCACGGTATGCCCTTCAGATTCTCCCTCTGTCTCTTCCATCTCCAGGTCATCCACGCTCTGGGCCTTTTTCCCCGCGGCAACGTCCTCGTACTGGGTGCGCATATTCTCTATCTTTGCCAGCTCCAAAGTACCGTAACGCTGGGCCTCGGTCAGGGCGCTTCCGGGAATATTGGTATGGACGTGGACCTTGAACGCTTCATCGTCCTCGCCGATCACCAGACTGTCGCCAATACTGTTCAGGTAAGACCGCAGAGGTTCCAGGTCTACTTCCACACGGGATTTCCGGACAATGAAGACGGTATCAAAGGCGAAGGTAATTTCCTCCCCGGCGAAGACCTCGAAATCGGCCTTGGTTTTTTCCGGCGCGGCGTCCCCGTCGACTTCCGGCAGAGGTTCTCCCCGGACGGCAGCCAGCATACCCTCCAGAATCAGCAGGTAGCCCTTGCCGCCGGCGTCCACCACCCCGGCCTTTTTCAGCACGGGATTCATCTCGGTGGTTTGGTCAAGGGTCTGCCGGCCTTCCTCAATAGCGGCTTCCAGCACGGCTTCCAGGCTCTGCCCCCCGGCTGCGGCGTCCACGGCCTGTTTTGCCGCCAGACGGGACACAGTCAGCACGGTGCCTTCGGCAGGCTTCATCACGGCCTTGTACGCAGCGGAAACGCCCTCCTGCATAGCGGCGGCAAATTCGGCAGACCCGGCGGTTTCCTTCCCTTTCAGGCCCTTGGACAGGCCCCGGAACAGCAGGGAGAGAATCACGCCGGAATTCCCCCTGGCCCCACGAAGCAAGGCGGAGGCGGTAATGGACGCGGCCTGGTCCACGGCGGCGGGGGTGGTCTTTCGGAGTTCCGCAACGGCAGCGGCAATGGTCATGGACATATTGGTGCCCGTGTCGCCGTCTGGAACAGGGAAGACGTTCAGGTCGTTGATGGCCTGTTTCTGTGCGGTGATGGCGGCGGCGCCGTGAAGAATCATCTCCTTGAAGAGGGCGCCGGTGATTTGTTCATTCATATCCTTCCTCCTCACAGGGTCATGGAATCCACGCACACGTCCACGGCCCTGACGGACACGCCCGTGTTTTTCGTCACCACGTAGCGCACCTCGTTCATGATGGAACGGCACACCGCAGGCAAATTCACGCCGTTTTCCACAATGATATGCAGCTCGATGGAAATGGAATTATCTTCATGGTAGGTGATGCTCACGCCCTTGCTCATGGCCTCCCGGCGCAGCAAGTGGACCAGCCCGTCGGTCATTGAGCGGAAGGCCATGCCCTTCACACCGAAGCAGTTTGTCGCGGCCATTCCGGTGATGTTGGAAAACACCGCGCTGCTGACGGAGATCTCACCTTGTTCAGACTTGAATTGGATCATGAGAACATCCTTTCTTTCAAGGGATTGGGCGGGAACTTACACATCCCCGCAAATCTGTATACATCATTAGCATTATAAACGATTTCCTCCCAAAGTACAAGACCCTATTCCGATTTACCCGCGAATTCCTCCGATATATCGTCCGAAAGGGATATGAAAAAGGGATTATAATTCCTCAATTTCTGGTCAAGCGTCTGAAACGTCAAGGATTCTTCCATTGAAAATCACCTTGGTTCTGATTTTAGCATAATCCAACGGCCACAGCAATGGTTTTCCAGCCGTTGACAGAATTGGCAGCTCTTCCAGATTTGTTTTTGCTTTGGGAGATACACAGTGATATTACGGGCAGTCTGACACTGATTTTCAAACTTTTTTCCAAAAAATCATAAAAACAGGTCCTTATCCTTGCAGATGGGGATCTGTTTTCGATATAATAAAGGCAAGGCCTCAATCAAATTCTGCATATTGCACAAAAAAACGCAAATTTTACTGTAAGAAGAACACAATTCGGTTTCTCTTTTTCCGAGCCATGGAAAAAAGACGTCAAAATGTTTTTCCATCGCCGGAAAAAAGACCGTATTAAAGAAACCCGATTCCCCCTGTATGATGAGACCATCAAAAGCGCCCAGGCGCGGAAAACAGGAGGAAAAGTATTATGGAAAAGGGCTGGCTGAATCTTGAGGAACGAGTGGTCATTGTCACCGGCGGCGCGTCGGGCATTGGCAAGCATACCGTGCAGACGCTGTCGGAGGCCGGGGCGAATGTGGTAATTGCTGACGTAAGCGTGACCACCGGCGAGGAGCGGGACGGCGCATGGTGCGTCAAGTGCGACGTGACCAGTCTGGCAGATGTCAAGGCTCTGGCGAATGCCGTGGTGGAAAAATTCGGGAGGATCGACGCCCTGGTCAACATCGCCGGAATCAACCTGCCCCGTCTGCTGGTGGATGTCACCGGCGAGCGGCCTGAGTTTGAACTGGACGAGAACTCCTACGACAAAATGTTTGACATCAATGTGAAGGGTATGTTTTTGTGTACCCAAGCCTGTGTCCGGCAGATGCTGAAGCAGGGCGGCGGCGTCATCGTCAATATGTCTTCCGAGTCGGGCAAGGAGGGTTCCCAGGGCCAGTCGGTCTACTCCGCTACCAACGGCGCGGCAGACAGCCTCACCCGCTCTTGGGCCAAGGAGTTGGGCAAGTATAACATCCGGGTCGTTGCCATTGCGCCGGGCATTCTGGAACCCACCGGCCTGCGCAGCCCTGCTTATAATGAGGCCCTGGCCTACACCCGGGGCTGCAAACCCGAGGAGCTGTCTACTGATTACACAAAGGTAATCCCTATGGGACGGGACGGCAAGCTGGACGAAGTGGGCAACCTGGCGGCGTTCCTGGTCTCTGACCGGGCCAGCTACATCACTGGAACTACCATCAACATCTCGGGAGGCAAATCCAGAGGATAACATCAAAACAGACAGGAGGGGAGCAGCGTGGGAACAGGAGAGAACCGCATAGCAAGCATTCTTCTGGCTCTCAGCCGGGGACTTACCCTCTCTGCCGGAGAACTTGCGGAGAAGATGGATGTCAGTGAACGGACTATCCGCAATGATATAAGACAGATCAATGAAGAACTGAAAGGCTGTGCCGCTATTGAGGTCGTTCAGGGCCGCTGTTCCCTTCAGATTTACAACGGCGAAGCGTTTCAAGGGGCGTGCCGGCGGCTTGCGGAGAGCAACGAACAGTTCAACTCCTCCGGGAACCGCATGGACTACGTGTTAGGTCGGCTGATGCGGGCGGAGGGTCCCCTGCTGACGGACGAACTGGCCTATGAGATGAGCATTGGCCGCAGCACTTTGATCAGCGATCTGAAGAAGCTCCGGGCGGAACTGAAAGCAAACGGCCTTGCCATTGTGGGGAAAACCAGTAAGGGTCTGGTGCTGGAGGGCAGAGAAGCAGATCTGCGGCATTATGTATTGGAAAACGCCTATGACGGACTCTACCGGGACTATCCCCTGGATACGGAGATTACGGAGTTGGTGGACCGCTCCTTTGCGGAAAGCCCCTTTGAGCAAAGCGAGTCCTTCCAACGCTTCCTGACGGTGATGCTGGACCGCTTTCTCACCGGGCATCCCCTGGAGAATCTGCCCCAGTCCTTCTATAGCCTGACCGCCCGGCAGGAGTTTCTGGCAGTGGACCAGCTGCTGGAGGACATTGGGCGCTTCCTTCATGTGGAGTTCCCGCCGGAGGAAAAGCTCTTTGTCCTGCTGCCCATCGTGGGGATGCGGACGCCCACAGACGCGGATAACATGAAGGCCATTGAGCTGGATCAGGCTATGGGACCGTTGGCGGACAAGATTTTCTGTCAAATCAAAAAGGAATTGAACATCGATCTGGAACGTCCGGAATTCATGGAGGAATTTCTCTATCACCTGATGTTTATGATTAACCGCCTGCGGTTCCACGTCCGGCTGAAAAGCGATGTGCTGGCGGAGCTCCGGGAGAAATACCCATTAGCCTGGCAGATGGGCGGGGTGGCTGCGAGCGTAATCCGGGCAGAGTACGGGGTGGAGGTGACAGAGGACGAAAAGAGCTATCTGGCCTCTTACTTCGGGGTGTTTCTGGAGGAAGCCGCCAAGCGTCAACGTCCATTCCGGGCGGCGGTAGTCTGCGGCACAGGCCGGGTGACAGCTCGTTTGGTAGCGGCGCAGCTCAAACGGGTGCTGGACAGTTCTGTGAAGCTGTCGCTGCTGCCAGTAGAAAAGACAACGCCGGAAATTCTTTCGGAATTCGGCCTGATTTTCACCACGGTTCAGCTCCCTTGTCAGACAGATCAGCCGGTCATTTTCATCCATGAGATTTTCAATGAGCAGGAGCTGCGGCACAAGATCGAAAAGGCCAAGTATTGGGAACAGGTGGACGTGCCTGTGCTGGACAATAACTGGTTTGTCATGGTGGGACTGCTGGACGAGAGCCGCTTTTTCCGCTTCACCGGCGGCGAGCGCTATGAAGAAGCCATAGAGCAGATGGTCGCTTCCCTGACTGAGCAGGGCGAGGTGGACGAGGGCTTTGCTCAGCGGCTTCGGGAACGGGAGAAGCTGGGGACCATGGCCTTTGACCACGCGGTCGCCATTCCCCACACGATCCAGAAGGTTGGGGACCGGCTGGTGCTGGCAGTAGGAACCTTCCCCAAGCCGGTGCGCTATCTCGAGCGGAACATCCGCCTGATTTTCCTGATGGCCCTGCCGGAACAGGTCAACTCCGAGGATGGCCTTTTGATCCGGGTCTACGAGGAAATTATCAGCCTCACCAAGGACAGCGCCCTTATGGATAAGGTTACCAAAGCGAAAGATTTTCAGGCGCTTTTGCGGGCGCTCTACAGACAGGCTTGAAAGGAGAATTTATCATGCTTCAATTAGGATTGTTTATTGCGGCCATGTTCCTGCTTCAGGCCGTCTTGAGCGTTTCGCAGATGCGCCACTTTTCCCGGGAGTTCATGAAGCTCCGCAAACAGGGAAAGGTCGCCTGCGGTCGTCAGGCCGGAGGCTTCCACGCCGGGGCCATTGTGATGTTTCTGATCGATGATGACGGCGTAATCCGGGAGGGCAGAAAGCTCATGGGCGTAACCTGTTTTGCCCGCGTGACCCCGCTCCCCGGATTTGAAGGAAAATATGTGGGCGGGCTGGCAGAGGAAGACCTGCCGAAATACGGTAAGAACCTCCGCAAGGCCATTCTGGACGCCCGGAACACATATAACAAATTTATCTCCGGCGAGGAAATCCCTCAGCCGCCCTCTCCTTTCCAGAGGGTTGGCCGGACCCTGACCGGAAGAATCTGAAAGGTGGATCACTATGGATTTTATCGTTAACTTGGCCGCCGGGTTTATGAACCTCTTTACCCTGGGCGGACAGCAATTTATGAGCTGGGTCACCGGCATCATCCCGACCATCGTCATGCTGCTGGTGCTGATGAACGCGATCATGGCTATGGCGGGCGAAAAAACCGTGGCAAAGCTGGCCCGGGTCTGTACCGGAAACCCGGTCCTCCGCTATGCAGTGCTGCCATTCGTCAGTGCCTTTATGCTGGGCAATCCTATGGCCCTCTCCATTGGCAAGTTTATGCCGGAGTTCTATAAGCCCTGCTACTACGCCTCCGCCACCTATCATTGCCACACCAACAACGGACTGTTTCCCCATATCAACGCCTCAGAGCTGTTTATCTGGCTGGGCATCGCCAACGGCATCACCGCCCTGGGCCTGGACACCACGCCTCTGGCTGTCCGGTATCTGCTGGTTGGCATCATCGCCAATTTCATCTCTGGCTGGGCTACGGAGTTCACCACAAAGATGGTGGAAAAGCAGCAGGGCGTCACCCTGAGCCGCGAGTTCAAACTTGCCAAATAAGGAGGAAACGGAAATGTCTGATTATCGTTCTATTCGAGTGAGCCGCGGCCCCGGCGGTTTCGGCGGCCCTCTGACCATTACCCCCACTGAACAGAGAAACAAGGTCATGTACATCACCGGCGGCGGCGCGGAACCAGAATGTCTTTCCAAGATCGTAGAGCTGACTGGCCTGACTCCGGTAAACGGCTTCAAGACCAACTGCCCCGAGGAGGAGCTGGCGCTGGTCATCATCGACTGCGGGGGGACCCTCCGCTGCGGCATCTACCCCAAAAAGCGCATCCCCACCATCAATGTCATGCCCGTAGGCAAATCCGGACCCATGGCTCAGTTCATTACGGAAGATATCTATGTCTCCGCTGTTACCTCTGAGCAGGTCTCCCTGGCGGACGGCAGCTCCGAACCTGCTCCCGCGGCCCCCAAGACAGAAGAGAAAAAGGCAAAATTCACCGCCGACAGCAAGGTTTCCGAAACTCTGGCAAAGCAGGAGAACAAGTCTCTGGTGACGAAGATCGGTCTCGCCGCTGGCAAAGTGGTCAACACCTTCTACCAGGCCGCCCGGGACGCCATCCAGACCTGCATCACCACCCTCCTGCCCTTCATGGCTTTCGTGTCCATGCTGATCGGCATCATCAACGGCTCCGGCTTTGGCGACGCTTTCGCCTCCATCCTGACGCCTCTGGCGGGCAACATCGTGGGCCTGGTGATCCTGGGCATTATCTGCTCCATCCCCGGCCTGTCAGCTCTGCTTGGCCCCGGCGCGGTTATTGCTCAGATCGTCGGCACACTGGTCGGCGCGGAAATCGGCAAGGGCAATATCGCCCCCCAGCTGGCCCTGCCTGCCCTGTTCGCCATCAACTGCCAGGGCGCCTGCGACTTCATTCCCGTGGGTCTTGGCCTTGCCGAGGCGGAAACAGAGACCATTGAGGTAGGCGTGGTGTCTGTTATGTATTCCCGTTTTGCCACCGGCTGGATTCGGGTCCTGCTGGCCTACGTTGCCAGCTTCGGTCTGTATGCGTAAACCATAAACGACTGTTTCAGGAGATTTTATCATGAAAGTCATCTATGAAAACAAGGTCAAAGCCCTGGGCGAGTGTGTCAATGAGTTCAAGGACGCCAATATGTTTGTCCTGTTCGGAGACAATGCCCCGGATGAGATCACCGACTACTGCTACCATGTGGATGTGACTCCGCTGAACGGCAAGATCGCTGCGGGACAGACCCTGGTCCTGGACGGCGTGTCCTACAAAATTACTGCCGTGGGCGATGAGGCGCCTGTCACCTTGGCGGGCCTGGGCCACTGCACCGTTTCCTTCAGCGGTCAAACTGAGGTGGAACTCCAGGGGACCATCTATGTGGAGGGAACCATGCCTGATCTGTATGTGGGTTCCACCATCCAGATTGTGGAGGAGTGAAGATTATATATAATAGTCGAACAGTCCCCAATCTGAGGCCTATCTCTTTGAAAATATCAATTAAAAAAGGATATTTCTGGCATAAAACGTCGGAGATGTACAGAATTCGTGACAAAATTGTAAATATTTTTGCGGGAGATGAGAAAGGACTGGACAAGAGAAAAATTCTTTGATATAATCCCCTCGAATGTGGCAGGTAATCGATTGCGAAGAGGTTGTCCGGAACAAAATGGAAGTCCGGGAAACTCTTCAGCGTCCGGGGGGAGAGGGCCCGGAAGATAGCGGAATCCTGTGGGACCTATGGCGCGGACGCGGCTGCTTTTCTGACAGAATCATTTTGACAGGAGGTTTTTTGTGTGAAAGACATCACTGCCATTGGTGAAATCCTTATTGATTTGACTCAGACCGGCAACAATTCTGCGGGGGTTCCCATATTTGCCGCAAACCCCGGCGGCGCTCCAGCCAACGTCGTGGTAGCGGCGTCACGGCTGGGCGCAAAGACTGCCTTGATCGGCAAGGTGGGCAAAGACGGCTTCGGGACTTACCTGCGGCAGGTCCTGACGGAGGACGGCGTGGATTGTTCCGGCCTTCGTACCAGCGCCAGTTCGCCTACCACTATGGCTATCGTGTCCGTGGACGGCTCGGGCGAGCGGAGCTTCGGCTTTATTCGGGGGGCGGATATCCAGCTCTCTCCTGAGGAAGTCCACGAGCACGCGATTCTGGACAGCCGGATTCTGCATTTCGGGTCTGTCAGTCTTACTCCGGGGCTGAGCCGTAACGCTACCGTTTTCGCCGCCCGTACCGCCCATAAAGCCGGTATTCTGGTGAGCTATGACCCTAATTACCGTCCGGCGCTTTGGGCTACGGAAGCAGACGCCATCGAATGGATGCGCCTGCCGATGCCGCTGGTGGATGTGATAAAGCTGGCGGAGGAAGAGCTGCCCCTGGTTACCGGCGCGTCCGGCTTGGAGGAGGGCAGCGGGATTCTGGAGAAACAGGGCGTAAAGCTGGTGCTGGTCACCCTGGGCAGTGAAGGCGTCTTTTGCCGTTGGAAGGGCCAGACCTGGCGTCAACCTGGGGTGCCTGTACAGGTGGCGGATACCAACGGCGCGGGCGATACCTTCTTCGGCGCAGTGCTGAGCCAACTTGCCCGCCGAGAGGCCGTTCACCCTTTGGATGGTCTGGACCAGACCGAGCTGGAGAATATTCTGACCTTCGCAAACCGTGCGGCGGCTGTCACCTGCTCCCGCAACGGCGCAATTCCAGCAATGCCTTACCTGTCAGAGCTGGGGCTGAATTCGTAATCGGTACTTTAATGTATTGAAATCTTAAGCCGTTTCTGTTGAACTATGATTATCGCCTCCATTATTTCCTCAGAGCAGAAAAACCTCAAGCCTTCATTTCCTCTTCCTTCTGTAGAGAAAAAAGATGCAGGCCAATAACCGTTGTGGCGCAATGGGGTTGAAAATATACTGCCCAATCTGCGGGAATTGTGGCTGCAACGGAAAAGCGTCCGACAAGGTGGGAACTGATTTTCTTTCCGCCCTGCCGGACGCTTTTCACAGCTTCAGTCGGATGATCTGGTCCATGTGGTAATGTCCTAAGAAGTGGTATTTGAACTTGCACCGCTGTCTGTTCAGGCTTTTGTCGGCCTCCAGCCCAGGATAGCGGAACTTGATTCAGGACAGCGATCTGCTCCACAAACTTACGGGTGATGGCGTCATCGTATATCGCAAATTTCGTTTGAAATAATGCGGGTAAGATTACACCCAACAGGAACATCGGCCCGGCAGCCTCATGTCTACGGTAATCAGCGTGGCTCTGGTGCAGATGATGCTGGGGATTGTCGCTCTTGCCCTGGTTCTCAGCTTTTGGCAGTAATATGACAATAAGAGGTTTTACCGCAGCCGTTTTTCCAAGGACACCCAGGGCATCGGGTTGGGCCTGCCGCTGGCGAAGTCGATCATTGAGGCCCACCGCGGCAGTATTGAGGTCCACAGTGAGCTTATGGCTGTAACGACCTTTATCATCAATTTTCCGAGGGCTGGTCAAGAGAGCCGGCCCGTTGCTCTGATATTGAATTATGACAAAATTGTCATCTGCAATTCATCTGAGAGTAAGGTTTGGGTGCTATGATGTTCATACAGTCCAATGACGAAAGGAGTATGTGACTTATGGACTTGTTGAGAGTAGAACGCATCTGCAAAACCTATGGCAGCGGCGAGACGGCGGTACGCGCCTTGAAGGATGTTACCTTCTCTGTTCCCAAGGGAGAGTTTGTCGCCATTGTTGGTGAATCCGGTTCCGGCAAAAGCACCCTGCTGAACATGATCGGCGCTCTGGATACGCCTAC
>CAJTMG010000039.1 GCA_910577405.1 uncultured Oscillibacter sp.
CCAAACTGAAACATCTTTACCCTATTATAGAGGTTTAGACTTTACAAAGCACTAGCAAAATGAATTTGATATGGCAAAAGAAGTACCTGCCTCATGGCCGGTACTTCTTACTATTTTTAGAGGAGATCAGTCAAGGCGGCCTCGTCTACCAGCCGGACGATCTGTGTCAGCGTGGTATCATCCCCTGCCCCGGTGGCTGCATTTTGAAATAGCCAGTCTTATTGATGATCACTCCGATTACCCCCTCTGCGGACGGGGCCAGAAGACAAAATTGGCGTATTGTTTCCCGGTAAAAACCAACCTCTATATCACTTTCGAGGGCCGTCAGGATGCCGAGGTCCCGACCATGAAATCCATTACCGGCAGCGAAATCAGCATGAGTATTCCGAAGGATTTCTGCATCGCCTGACAGAAGGCTATGGCTGAATTGCCTTAAGGCCTGCATCATTGCCATAGAATGACCAGCAACAGACGTAACTCGTTGGGCAATGAAAATAGGATGAATTAAAATGATTCATATGTTTAATACGCATAAATTGGAGGTATATTATTTGTATAAAGCATATAAATTTGAAATTTATTCTAAAATATTCTTGACAAATAGAATGAATTAGCGTATAAATTAAGTATAAATAATCCACAAAACAAAATCTTTCAAAAAGAAACAGGAGGAATTGGACATGGCAAAATTTGAGAAGACCGTACAGCTGAAGAACGTGGTTGTTGGTGGGAATGCGTATCAGAAATTCATTTCCATCGAAGCGGCCGGGGCTGGGGAGCTGAAGGAGCAGATTCAGAAGGCGTGCGGGATTGAGGAAGCTGGCGTAGAGATTTGCGCGGGCAGCATGGCGTCGATGGAGGACATTGCGCCGGTTCTGGCGGAGTGCGCGGCGCTGATGGCAGAGAAGGCCGTCATTCTGAATCTGAACACCTGCGGTTTTGACTTCGAATCCACCGCGGATGACAAGCTGAGGACGGCTGAGCAGTGCGCGGCATATGTGGACGTAATTGGTGCGGATGAATTTGCAGAAAATTCCTTTCTCAATGCCCTGAAAGAGGTCACGGCCCGCACCAACAAGAAGCTGCTCCTCTCTCATGTCTGCCTGGAAGGTACCAAGAGCAAAGAAGACATCATTTCTGCTGCAAAGGCGGCGGAAACTAAGGGCGCCGATTTGGTATATCTGGCCTACAGCGTGAAGGACGACCCCGACGTGATTACTTTGGGCTATGCGGCTAAGGAAATGCGCGAGAGCGATTTGGTCAGCATTCCGTTCTGCGTGTACCCCTTGGGCGAGGTCGGTCTGATTACCCGCGTACTGTCTGAGCACTGCGGCAACAGCTTCGGCTTCTACAAGCTTGTGGAACCGGAAGGCGGTATGTTCGAGAGCTACGACCAGCACAAGCGTCTGTACAGCATCTACAATTCCTACGAAAAGCTCCAGAGCAAGGTGCAGTACAACATTGACGGCCACGTGATGGGCGGTGAACGCTTCCTCCGCTGCATGATGATTAAACAACGCACCAAGGATGACATTCTGACCGCCGCCCGTGATGTGGCCCGCTATAATCCGGAAATGGTGGAATGGCGCATTGACTACTGCGTTCCCATGGGCAGCGGGGCGTTCATCGAGAAGTACTGGATTGAGACGCTGAAGGAAATCAAGGAAATCCTTCCCGGCGTGCCTGTGGTGCTGACTTTCCGGGTAAAGAAGGAGGGTGGCTGCAAGTGGTATCCCGATGCCATCCGTCTGAAGCTGACCAAGGCTCTGATTAACACCGGACTTATTGCCTACGCCGACTGTGAGATTGACAACTCTCCCGAGTACATCAAGGCGATGCAGGACGTCTGCAAGGCCAACGGCACCAAACTGGTCATTTCCCAGCACAAGTGGACTGAGACGCCGGGCAATCAGGAGATTATTGATACCTTCAAGGAATGCCTGGACAAGGGCGCAGACCTGCCTAAGTTCTATCTGACGGCCACCAACTACGAAGACGCCGTGCGGACCTCCGAGGTCTCCAAGCAGATGCGGGAAACCTTCCTGGACGTGCCCTGCATCATCTGCGCTATGGGCGATACCGGCCTGATTACCCGTACCCTGGGCGGCGTGATTGGCGCGGACTTTGAGTTCATCGACGTGACGGGCATCCGGGGCGGCGACGAGGAGGATATCCACTATGTGGACCAGCTGAAGGAAATCTTCGGATATTGATAATAAGGAGGGCGAACACGATGAAAGCAGCCATTTTTGAAGGAGAGGGCGTTCTGCGGGTCAAGGATGTGCCCATGCCGGAGGTCAGGCGTCCGGACGACGTTGTGATCAAGGTGGAAGCCGCCAGCATCTGCGGGAGCGATATTCACGGTTTGGCGGTTCCTCCGGGACAGTACATGAAGCCGGGGATTATCTACGGCCATGAGTTCTGCGGGACCATTGTGGAAAAGGGTCCGGAGGCGGACGGCTTTGAGGTCGGCGAGATGGTGGCGGTGAATCCCCGAGTCCGCTGCGGGAAGTGCTACGAGTGTACCCATAATCGGGGTGACCTCTGCTCCAATTCCGACCACTACGGCCAGCTTGCCGACGGCGGTTTCTCCGAGTACGCGCTTGTTTCGGCAGGCCAGCTCTACCACGTGGACAAGAATCTCAATCCTGAAATCGTTGCCCAGACCGAGCCTCTGGCCTGTGTGGTCAGCGCTCTGGGCAAGGTGAAGCCTACGCCGGTGGATTACGTGATTCTGTACGGCGCGGGACCCATTGGACTGACCTTCATCCGGACCCTGAAGGTATTCGGCGTGAAGCATCTGATTGTAACGGCCAAGGGCGAGGACCGTGTGCAGGAGGCCAAGAACTGCGGCGCGGACATCGTAGTGGACGTGATGAAGGAGAACATTGAGGACGTGATGAAGCAGAACTGGCCCTTCAAGGCGGATCTGATTATTGACGCCGTAGGCCGGGGGAACATCCTGCCGGAGGCCCAGAAGCTCATCAATCCCCAGGGCAGGATTCTGCTGTTCGGCCTGGACAACAATGCCCGTTCGGAGATTGCCCCCGGCGCGTTCGTTCTGAATGAAATCTCCATGGTGGGCGCACTGGGCAAGGACTTCCCGGGAGCCATCGAGCTGCTGGGGAACCCGGAACTGGGCCTTGACAGATTCATCACGCATCGGGTGACCCTGGACGATATTCATAAGGGCATCGACGCCATGCGCTCCAAGAAGGCTTGCCGTGTGATTGTCTATCCTCACGGTCTGCCTCATTCGTAAAGAGACATGAGGGGATGGGAAAATGAATGAAAACTTGATGGACTGCGTGGTCTTCAAGGAGGTAGGCAAGTACGAGATCACCCAGCGTCCGATCCCTCGGATTCAGCGGGCCAACGACGTGCTGGTGAAGGTTCTGGCGTGCAGCATCTGTGGTACAGACGTACATATTCTGTCGGACCCGCCCATTTACACGGCGACCCCCGGCACAATCATCGGCCATGAGATTGTAGGAGAGGTCGTGGAATGCGGCGAGGCTGTACAGGGACTGCAAAAGGGCAACCGTTTGATTATGGACAACAATATCGCCTGCGAGACCTGCGAGGTATGCAGAAAGGGCGATTACAATGTCTGTCCGAATATGAAATCCATCGGCATGGAGTACGACGGCGCGTTTGCACAGTACCTGGTCTGTCCGGACAGCAATCTGATTAAGATTCACCAGGACGTACCGGTGGACAGGGCCATTTTTGCGGAGCCTTTGAACGTAGCCATGGGCGGTCTGAAAAAAATCAGGATTATGCCTGGTGATAATATAGTGATCGTCGGCGACGGCCCCATAGGAATGTATTTCTGCAAGCTCTGCAAGGCCATGGGCGCGGGCAAGGTGATCGTAGCTGGCCTGAGCGAGTACCGGCGGCCTTATATCACTCAGAGCGGCGCGGACCGGTTCGTGATCGTGACGGAGGAAGACCTGCAAACGGCAATCCGGGAAGAGATGCCCCTGGGCGCGGATATTGCTATTGAATGTGTAGGCACTACGATCAACGACTGCATCGACGCGGTGCGGCCCGGCGGCAAGGTGCTGGTAGTGGGCCTGAATGAGCTGGCAACCCAGGAAATCTGCCAGCACAAAATCTCCCGCCGCGGGATAGACGTATTGGGGACTTTTATCGGCGTCCACACCATGCAGGAGGTGGCCAACGGTCTCAACAGCGGGCTTTTGGATTTCTCCTATTTGGTTACGCACCGTCTGCCTCTGAAAGACTTTGCCATAGGGCTGGAAGCCATGCGCAGAAGTGAGGCGCTGGAAGTCATTCTGTATCCCTGGGGCGAAATCAACTGATTCATCATTCCTGACGCTGCCGTGCAAGCTCTCATGCGGCGGTCCCGGAAATGCCCGTACCCGGTTACCCCCGCGGTCTTCTGTGCTGCATAGAAGGCTGCGGCCGGGTACGGGATGGGCTGTAGAAACGGCGGCGCCTTCAACATAGCGGACAGATTACTTTAAGGAGGGGTACTATGGATTTACAGATTGGAGTCATTGGATTGGGGGCCATTGGCAGAGACCACGTAAAGCGTCTGAGCCAGCGGATTACGGGCTGCAAGGTGGTGGCAGTCTCCGAGGTCAACGAGGCTGTAGGCAAGGAGATTGCGGAGCAGTACGGAGCGCGGTTCTATGCGGACGGCGAAGAGCTGATTAACAGTCCCAGCGTGCAGGCGGTGATGGTGACTGCCTGGGACCCGGCTCACGCTCAGTATGTCATGGCCAGCATCAAGGCCGGCAAGCCGGTGTTCTGCGAGAAGCCTCTTGCAACGGAGGTTTCGGAATGTGAAGAGATTGTCCGTGCGGAGCAGGAACTGGGACGCCGGGTGGTACAGGTAGGCTTTATGCGGCGCTACGACCCTGGCTATCAGGAACTCAAGCGGGCCATTCAGGAGGGGAAAATCGGTCAGGCCATGGTGGTTCACGCCTGCCACCGGAATATGAGCCACGCGGCAACAATGACCTCTGAGATGTCTATCAAGAATTCCGGCGCACATGAAATCGATGTTCTGCGCTGGCTTCTGGAAGATGAATATGTATCCGGCCAGGTAGTGCTGCCGAGACAGAGCCGGATTTCCGCTAAGGAAGGGCTTCAGGACCCCCAGATTATGATGCTGCGCACCGAAAAGGGCATCTGCATTGACGTTGAAATCAGTCAGAGTTCCGGTTACGGCTATGACATTCAGTGCGAGGTGGTAGGCGACCTTGGCACAGCCCGGCTCCCGGACCCCCCTGCGGTTATCACAAAAACGGACTGCTCCCGTACTACAGCCATCAGTCCGGACTGGCAGAGCCGCTTTGTGGAGGCGTACAACATCGAGCTTCAGGATTGGGTGGACCGTACCCGTATGGGCCAGGAACCCGGCGGAGCGTCGGCCTGGGACGGCTATATGGTCTGCCTCACCGCCAATGTACTGGGACAGTGCCGCGAAGAAGGCGGTACCGCAAAGGAAATCAAGCTGCCCAAAAAGCCCGATTTCTACCGCTGACCTGTCCTGCCGCCTCTGAACCTCTCTTGCCAGCCCCAATGTAGACACCGGTATAAGCGCAATATTTCAAGATTTCCCTTGACATTTTGGATATTGGATTTATATTGTTAGGTGGAACTATACGCGTTCCGAAATCTGCAAAGGTGCATGAGAGGGTTAGAATGGCTTATTTCAAATACGAACAAATTGCTGATAATTTAAGAGAGTTAATTTTGAACGAAACCTATACAGTAGGGGAAAAAATCCCTACGGAGGACGAGCTTTCCCTACAATTTCAGGTAGGACGGCAGACCGTGCGGAACGCGGTGAAGCTGCTGGAAGAATCCGGGTATCTGAAAAAGGTCCAGGGGAGCGGGACATATGTTCAGAAACGGGCTGTAGACACGGAACGCCCTGTGCCGCATACGGACCAGCCGGGGAACATCGCGCTGGTGATGATGAACAGCGATTACGTATTTCTGGACGTGATGCGGGGGGCTTCAGACTGCCTCCTGCAAAGAAGGTATATGCTCAATCCCTTCATCACGGACAGCGATTACATCAAGGAACGTCTGGTA
Organism: uncultured Oscillibacter sp.; assembly: GCA_910577405.1. Taxonomy (GTDB): domain Bacteria; phylum Bacillota; class Clostridia; order Oscillospirales; family Oscillospiraceae; genus Oscillibacter. The sequence continues at coordinate 6,073 of CAJTMG010000039.1, forward strand.
CTGGAACAGCTCCTGGAAAACCCGCCGGCGGGACTGATTATCGAACCGGTGAATTCAGGGCTTCTCTCCGTAAATCAGCCGCTTCTGGATAAAATCGCAGCCAGAATCCCCTGCCTGATGCTCCATGCGGACGGGATCAAGGGATTCCCTGCGTTGGCTCTGCGGGACCGTGAGGGTACAAAGCTGCTGACGGATTATCTGTTCTCTCTGGGACACAGGAGCATCGGAGCCCTGTTCTGCTGCGACGAGCTGACGGGACAGAACCGCTTCCGGGGTTACTGGGATTCCGTGTATGAACACCAGGCGGAGTATAATCCGAGGAATATCATCTGGGTGGAGCACTGCAAAAAAGAAAAGCTGTTTCTGGAATCCGGTCCCCACGCTTTGGATGACATACTGGACCAGGTAAGCGCGGTGGTCTGCCACGATGACCGGGCGGCTTATCGGCTGATTCAGTACCTGCGCAGAAAGGGCGTCCGGGTCCCGGAGGAAATGTCCGTAGCCGGATACGACGACAGCAGCTATGCGGTCCTGGACTTCCCCATTACCAGCGTGACCCACCCCAAGACGAAATACGGAAAACAGGCGGCACAGGCTCTTCTGGATATGATAGACCATCCGGGAAACGTCAATCTGGATGCTTACACGATTCCGCCTCAGCTTGTGGTCCGGAAATCCACTGCGCCCCCTGCCGGACGTTAGGGAGAGGCTTCCTCCGTCAAAAGGAGAGCTATGACTTTTAATGGACCAATTGTAAGACCGCAGACCGATGCGGACAGCCTCTTTATTGAGGTTACCGTGGGATGCACCCATAACAGCTGTACATTCTGCAATTTTTATAAAGGATATCCCTTTTCCATCGCGCCTTTGGAGCAGATAGAGGCGGACCTGAAGGAGGCCAGCCGGGTGCATCCCCACGCAAGGAAAATTTGGGCCAACGGCGGGAATCCCTACGCACTTTCCACGGACAAGCTGGCGGCCGTTGCAAAGCTCATCAAGAAATACTTTCCCGAAAGCCGTATCTCCACCTATGCCAGGGTGGACGACCTGACCCGGAAGAGCGTGGACGAGATGAACTGCTTACGGGAACTGGGCTTTATAGATTTGGTCGTTGGCTTCGAGTGCGGGGACGACGAGGTTCTGAAAAATGTGAACAAGGGATACACCGTCGCGGACATACTTTCCGGCTGCAAAAAACTGGAAGAGGCGGGCGTGGATTACCGCATGATTTTCTTAGGCGGACTGGCCGGGAAAGGACGCTGCGTGGAATCCGCAAAAAAGACCGCGGCGCTGCTGAATCAACTGCACCCATATCTTCTGTATTTGAATTCGGTGTCCATCATGCCGGGGACAAAGCTGCATGAGGATTGGGAGCAGGGCCGGTTTCAGGAGGCCGGAGAAGGGGAATTAGTGAGCGAGCTGATAGCGCTGCTTGAGGACATGGAGAATGAAATTGCGGTCTTTGCGGCGCCCAACACCACCCCCTTCTCTTTTTTTGTCAATTTGCAGTCGAACAAGGGAAAACTTCTGTCTTATATGCGTGATTTTCTGAAATCTTTGAACGATAAAGAAGAACAGGAGGCTTCCCGGAACCGGCACAGGAAATCTAAAATTTAGGAGGACTCTGCATCTGTTTGCGGGATATTGGCAGAGCTTTCAGGGGAAATAAGAGGTGAGAATTTGCTATGAAAACGAGCGTTATTTTAGTAGTCGTACTGTACGAGGTATTGTCCATCGGCGTTGTAAGCTGGCTGATTCAGAAAGGCAAGCGCAGCAAGGGAGAAAGCCAGTCCGATTTTGCCCTTGGCGGGAGGAGTCTTGGCACCTGGGCGATTGGGACGACCATGTGTCTGACGTTGCTGGGTTCGGGACATCTGACGGGTACCTGGGAAGGCTGCCTGTCTCTGGGAACCTCTCAAATCTGGCACGTGATGGCGAACGGCTTCGCTATGGTGCTGGGAGCAGTGACCATCTATTGCTGGGCCCGGCGGATGCGCGTCACCACCACGGGCGATATTTCAACCAAGCTCTACTGCAAGGAACTGTCTGTTCTGATAGCCGCCGTCAATATCGCGGTAGGCTGGGCAGTGACCTCCTTTGAGACTCAAGCTTTGGGCATTATCATCAACTCCATGACGGGCTTCCCTCTGCGTTACATGGTGGTGGTCAGCAGCGTTATCGGCCTCTGCTACATCATCTTCGGCGGAACCAAGCAGGCTGCTATGCTGAATCAGATTAACGTTATCATCCTCTATGTAGGTATGTTCGGCGCGCTGTTCTTTGTATTGAAAATGCTGCCGGGCTTTACCTTCGACTCCGTAAAAGAATTTTATGCAGCCAACCCTGCGGAGTATCCGAATTTCCTGTCCTTCACTGGCGGTCAGCATCACTTCATTGAAGTCGTGATTCCCATTCTGCTTTCCCCCTTCTTTGCCCACTGCTGCGGACAACAGACCATACAAACCGCCGCGTCCGCCAAGAGTGAGAAGGCCCTGAAGAGAATTTGCTGGTTTGTGGGTCCCATGAACGTCATTATCGGCGCCATCTCCATCTGCATCGCCACAACTGCCAGAACCATGCCGGAATTCGCGCAGTTTGACAATAAGCTGGTGACAGCTCAAATGCTGGTCAATTCTCTCCCGGACTGGTTTATCGCCATCCTGTTTGCCGCCTTTGTCGCAGCTCTGCTTTCCTCCTACGGCGGCTTCCTGATTGGTCCCGCGACTGTCATTACTGTGGACTTTATCAAGGAGTTCTACAAAAAGGATATGACTGAAACGCAGGAGGCAAATTACATCCGTATCTTTATCGGTGTCGGCGCGGTTGTCACCTGTCTGATGGCCCTGACCCTGCCTACCATCGTGAATATGTTTACCTGGGTGTACTCCTTCATGATTCCTGTTTTCTTCCTGTTTATCTTCGGCCTGTGGTGGAAGCGGAACGCGGTTGTGGGTGTAACGGCCTTTGCAGCCAGCTGGGTAATCGCCACGGTCTGGACCCTTTTCCCCCAGGTGCCTCAAGCGCTGCATATGGGGAACGTTCATATCTGCTATGTGATTATCGTTGTGTCTCTTGTCGTGCTGGTAGTCGGCAATCTGGTCTGCGATGGGAAACCAGGATATTTCCGTTCTCAGGAGTGGTTCCAGTCAGAGGAATACAAGATTTACCTTGAGGAAAAGGCAAAGGGCAATGCCTGACGCTGGTATGGGAAAGGATAAAAGAGATGTTTGTTGATATTGCTTTGAAGTCGGTAGGCATTCAGCTGATTTACGCCGCGGTGGTTGTGCTGGTTTCTACGCTGGTTACAAAGATGTCGGGCGAAAAAGGAGAAAAGTAATGAATGAGATTGTATTGGAGCTTTTCCTCGTAGTGGTGATGGCGTTCTTCATGATTTTTGGAATTGTGGGATGCCGCAGGAAAAAGGAGCAGGAAAAGGCCGGGAATCCGGAAGGCCGGGAGAATCGCTGAACTGGCGCTGAAGAAGTGTCTGGAGTATCCAGCTGACCGGAGAAGTATCCCGCCGGGTGAACTGCCGCCCATCGACAAGATGACCCAGCGCGGCCGTGAGGATATCGAAGCCGTTATCAAGGGTCCAATTGCCCGGCGGCTGTCATGAATGCTGTGAAAATTGAGGTTCTGGGAATCGGGAATTCTCCTGGTTCCCAGACCGGAAATTGATTGATTTGGATTGTCTGGACCTCTGCCTCATTCACCAGCCCTTTGGTGATGTGTACTCCCGGCGGGCCAAGGAACAGGGGCGCAGCTTCAACCCCTGGAGCCGGAAAACTGACTATAGCAAAAATGCGGACAGTTCCCGTGATTGGGAAAACTGCCCGCAAACTTATATTTACTGTAATATGCTGTACACGCATTCCAACAGTGTCAATGCCAGGACGATATTGATTGGACGGTAGTACCTGAGATAAATTGTCTGGATTGCCATTCCCGCTCCAATCCAAAGTGTGGTAGCTACTGTTCCTATAGTGGCAATCGCAAGCTCAAACATAATCAATACCCAGAGGGCGGTGCTGTAATTGGTCACATATCCAGTCAAAGCGGTAATACCGAACAGGTAGATTTTTACATTGACAAATTGCAGCATAAAGCCCTTCCAAAAGGATGCCGGTTCTTTGCTGCTGTTTTCGTCTGGACAACTGAACGCAATGTGAATTGCCAGCCAAAGAATATAAGCTGCACCAGCATATCAAAAAGTGTGTTCTTAAAAATTGCAGGCAAAAAACAAACACTCCATCCAAACAAATTTTCGGCAGCCTTCTGGTTTCCTGCGCAGCGAAGTCCGGTTAACCTGAAGCGGCATCCCAGGAACGGAAACACTGCGTCACTGATCTGGAAAAGGACACAAAATCATGCGGAGCTGCTGACAAATCGAAAGTGCGTCAAGGAAAATATTTCCTTTGGCGCACTTTTTAACATCAGGAAGAAAATGAAGATATTTTACAAGCCAGCAGAAATCCTATCTGGTATAATAGGCATCACCAAGGAGGAAAACCGTATGAAAAAAGAAGTGCGAACCGTAGTCTACGATGACGAGCTGCACATTGAGGCTTACCGTTTTGAGGGTATCGTACAGCCTTTTCCGAACCATTTCCATGAATACTATGTCATTGGCTTTATGGAGGAGGGAGAACGCGTCCTGTCCTGCAAAAATCAGGAGTACACCATCACGAGGGGTGATGTTCTTCTGTTCAACCCAGGAGACAGTCACGCCTGTGTTCAGAATGACGGCGGCACGCTGGATTATCGAGGCTTCAACATCACCAAAGAGGTCATGCTGGACTTGACGGAGGAAGTCACCGGCAGACGGGAACTGCCCGGATTTTCTCGCAGCGTAATCTCTGATGAAGAAGTCACCTGCTATCTGCGCCCTCTTCATGAACTGGTAATGAAAGGTTCCAACGAGTTTGGAAAAGAGGAAGCTCTGCTGCTCCTGACCTCTCTGCTGATACAGCAATACGGCCAGCCTTATGAAAGCTGCGTCCCGGAGTGTCGGAAGGAAATTGAAAAAGCCTGCTCCTTTATGGAACAACACTATGCCGAGCGGATTTATCTGGAACAGATTTGCCGCTGTGTCGGATTGAGCAAATCCACCTTGCTCCGGGCCTTTGCTCTCTCAAAAGGCGTCACACCGTACAGCTACCTGGAAAACATTCGTATTAGCAAGGCCAAAAAGCTGCTGGAACAAGGTGTTCCCCCTGTTGAGGCAGCGCTGCAAACCGGCTTCTCTGATCAAAGCCATTTTACCAATTATTTCAACCGATTTATTGGTCTGGCCCCTGGAATTTATCGGGATATATTCAAGAACACGGAGGAAATGCCGCATGAAGGATAACGGAACAGCGGGCCATCTCTCCGCCCTGCTTACAATCATCATTTGGGGAACAACCTTTATCTCCACCAAAATACTGCTGGCGGACTTCCAGCCGGTAGAGATACTGTTTTTCCGCTTCGTCATGGGACTGCTGGCTCTGTTTATAGTTTGCCCCCGGCGTTTGAAGGGGACGAACCGGCAGCAGGAATGGACCTTTGCCGCCGCTGGCCTGTGTGGAATATGCCTTTATTATCTGCTGGAAAATATCGCGCTTACCTACACAATGGCTTCCAATGTCGGGGTGATTATCTCCGCAGCTCCGTTTTTCACGGCCATCCTATCTCATCTGTTTCTGAAAGAAGAAAAACCTCATGCCCGCTTTTTCATTGGCTTTGTAGTGGCCATGTCCGGGATTGCTTTAATCAGCTTCAACGGCTCTCAGCTGGAGCTAAACCTCACCGGGGATTTGCTGGCACTGCTGGCTGCGCTGATTTGGGCCTGTTATTCTGTGCTGACAAAGAAAATCAGCGGCTACGGCTATCACACCATTTTCACTACCCGGCGCGTGTTTTGTTATGGCATCTTGTTCATGCTCCCGACACTGTTCCTGTTTGATTTCAAGCTGGAATTGACAAGGTTTGCAAATCCTGTGTATCTGTTTAATACTCTCTTTTTGGGATTGGGCGCATCGGCCCTGTGCTTTGTCACCTGGAATTTCGCGGTCAAGGCGTTGGGAGCGGTCAAAACGAGCGTTTACATCTATATGGTTCCTGTTATTACAGTGGTGACTTCCGCGGCAATTCTCCATGAGAAAATCACCGCCCTGTCCGCTGTTGGCACAACTCTGACGTTGGTAGGCCTGCTCCTGTCAGAGAGCAAACTATTTTTGAGAAAAGAGGCAAAGCAAAATGGACTGGCAAAATGAAAAGTGCGTCATGGTGATTGACGAAAGCCTGCCACGGGGCTTACTCGCAAACACGGCGGCAATCATGGGCATCACCCTGGGAAAGAAAATGCCGGAGGTGGTAGGGGCCGACGTTACTGACCAAAGCGGCAGTGAACATCTTGGTATCATCGAATTTCCTGTGCCCATCCTGCGCGGTTCGCCGGAGATTATCAAGCAGATACGGGAAAAACTCTATCAGCCTGATTTTCAAGATTTGACAGTGGTGGATTTCTCCGATCTGGCCCAGGGCTGCAAGACCTATGACGAATTTATTGAGAAGATGAGCCATGTTCCTGAAAGTAACCTGCAATATCTCGGCATCGCAATTTGTGGCCCAAAGAAAAAGGTCAATAAGCTGACCGGGAGTATAGCTTTACTGTGATAAACCAATATAGATGTGCAGCAGCCTCAGCCAGGGCTCATTTCAACCCACGTCCCCCGTGCGGGAGACGACTACATGGTCCAATTCAGACGCAACGTCTGCGGAGATTTCAACCCACGTCCCCCGTGCGGGAGACGACCTACGAATTCCCGGTCAGCAACACGCAGGCTTATATTTCAACCCACGTCCCCCGTGCGGGAGACGACGGAGGCCGAGAGGCGGAAGGCGGTGACGGCTGATTATTTCAACCCACGTCCCCCGTGCGGGAGACGACCACCACTGGACAAAGGCCATACACCAGGGGTAGGCGATTTCAACCCACGTCCCCCGTGCGGGAGACGACGACGGTCCTCGTACACGTCGCTCAGCAGGATGCCATTTCAACCCACGTCCCCCGTGCGGGAGACGACCTTGAGGTCAAGCCCCAGCTTCTGCTCAGAGGGATTTCAACCCACGTCCCCCGTGCGGGAGACGACATCTGATCTATGCCCGTCTTCCCCGCCGTGACCAATTTCAACCCACGTCCCCCGTGCGGGAGACGACCTGACATTATATCACCCCAAAACACTATACCATATTTCAACCCACGTCCCCCGTGCGGGAGACGACTGTGACGAGGTGATATTATGGGTTTGACTGATGCATTTCAACCCACGTCCCCCGTGCGGGAGACGACTGGGCCGGCTGATTACTGACGTTGAGACGGAAGTGATTTCAACCCACGTCCCCCGTGCGGGAGACGACCGAGCCATTCTGGAGACGATGGAACGAGACAAAAGATTTCAACCCACGTCCCCCGTGCGGGAGACGACTACATTGTGGCGGCTGAATATGACCGCGTGTGTATTTCAACCCACGTCCCCCGTGCGGGAGACGACCCGCCCCCTACTTCATGCCCAGCCGGATGAAAACATTTCAACCCACGTCCCCCGTGCGGGAGACGACGTATCAACCAGGCCGTTTTCATCATAGGTAACGAATTTCAACCCACGTCCCCCGTGCGGGAGACGACTTGCGTGGCTGTTCAAACTCCTCTTAGAGCCTGTTTAAAATCTTTTGACAAACGAGAAGGAAAAGCAGATAAAAAGGGAAAACAGGCAGGAGATGATGGCGAATGCGTCAATATCCAAGCGATATCAGGCGGGAAGAGTATGAAGAGATACGAGAGGATTTAGAAGGAGCAAGGAAAAAGACGCGCCCC
>CAJTMG010000040.1 GCA_910577405.1 uncultured Oscillibacter sp.
TATCACGCCCGCCCTGCTTCGTCAAAAGTTTGGCAGAGCCGTGAAACCTGAGTTCCCGGACCTCTCCGAACGGGTGGCCCTCAGCGAAGCCGAAAAGGACCGGGGACTGCCGCGCGCTCTGCTCTTCCGGGAGGGCCTGCTGCCTTACGCGGAGACCGTCGCAGGGAGCCAGCGTCTTTGCGGCGCGGTGCGGGGAGCCGCCATCCTCTCGCTGGCAGGGAGCTTCTTTGGAACCCTGCTTGCTTTCTATATGCTCTACCTCAGCGCTTACTCCCTCTTGAATCCCCTGGCTCTGGAAATCTTTCTCCTGCTCTGGACCCTTCCCGTCCTCCTGATCTCCAAGGAAATTACTGATTGATACGGCATTGTTGTCAAGATACATTTGATAAACGGAAAATTCCAAATCTTTTTTGAGAATGCAGCAGTCGCTGTGTTCTCTTTTTTACCCATTTTACGCGGAGCATTATCCCAGTACTTGCACCTGCGGGACATTGAGGATCTGGATGAAACGCAGACTAGTATAGTGGCAGTCCTGGTTGCTGTGAACCAGTGTTTGCGCATCCAGGGAAACGCCGTGATAAGGGATGTAAGTAATGTCTGTCAGAAGGACTTTGCATGGTCCATGCTGTTTAAATTCCCGATTAAGCAGATTGTCCGCCACCATGTTTGTAAGGAAGGTGAGCCAAACAAAAAAGTGGTTGTTTCTAAAATGGAAATAACCACTCAGTATGGAGCTGTGGCCGGAAAGACGCAGACAAGGGAGACGCAATTCTATAATATCAATTCCCGTCGAGCAGCCCATTTACGTATCCGGGCCACGGGAATCCTGAAAGAATACATAACAAAGGGCTTTGCGCTGGATGGTGAGCGGTTGAAGCAGGATAAAATGGTCTTTGGCAAGGAGTATTTCCATGAAATGTTGAAACCACCCAATGAACCACATGGGAGATTGGGCGGCATACAACAAACCGTATATTGGCGAGGGCTTGAACCGGCTGCCTGTTTTTCCCTTTTTGCCATGTACGAAAGCGGAAATGAAGACCATCAAATTTTTGTGCGGCTTCTCTATAAAGTGCATCCGTAGAAAGAGGGGATATTATGGCAGAGAGCGGGACCTTGATGAAACTGGCGGGGGCTGATAGGCTTGCCTCTGGTGCTGCCGCGACTGTCAACCACGGCAAAGAATCTGTACAAGCTGCATCAAAATTAAGCAATGCGCGGATGAGCTTACAGAACATTTCATTTCTGGACAGGCATCTAGGTTTTACGCAGAAGGATAACTCCCAGCGTACCGGGACCGCTATGGCTGAAAATTGTACAGCCGGCTTTTGCTTCCAGGATTTGACCGAAGCGGCCGTCGGAGTGAAGGACGTCCCGCGCGATAGAGGCCAATTCATCGCCGGAGCAGGTATCGACAATCAGAACCGTACTGGTATCCAGATCATTCCGGTTCTGGATACGTTCCCAGACATAATCCCGGACGACCTTCTCAATAGAGCCGCGGTATTTCTTCACTACGGACATTTTACCGTCAATGACTTCGATACAGGGATGCAGTTTCAGCAGATTAGCGCCCAAGGCAGTGACAGCAGAGCAGCGGCCGCCTTTTTTCATGTAATCCAGCCGGTCGAGGACAAAGCTGGTTTCAACGCGGGGAATCATACTCTCCAGAAGGGCGAGAATTTCCCCTACAGACTTCCCGGCCTCAGCAGCCTCCGCAGCCGCGAGGACCAGCAGGCCGGTGCCGACGGTAAGGTTTTCGGAATCCACCACATAGACCTCCGGCGTCTCCTCAGCGGCAAGCCGGGCATTCTGGCAGCAACAAGAGAACGCGGAGCCGATATTGATATGAATTACAGCGTCGCAGTGTTCTGTCAGTTTACGGAAAGCGTCTTCGTAATCTGCGGCATTGACTGCGTTGGTGGTAGGCAAATCCCCCCCGGCGTCCACATGGGCGGCGATATCGGCGGTATGGATATTCTCGCCGTCACGGAAGAGCCTGCCGCCCTTGACAACGCCCAATGGGAAAACAGGAATCTTGTAGCGCTCCAGCAGAGAAGACGGCAAATCGCAGGTGCTGTCTGTAGTAATCTTAATCATGGATGGACTCCTTCCAATGACTCAATGGCAGAATTCCCGTCAGCCGGGAAAGGTCATACACAGAAAGTATAACACAATCCCGGCTGGAGCGCCACAAGCAAATTCATTCAAATTCACCAAAGTTTTAAGGAGAAGAGCTGGAAGTTTCATCTGAATCCCCGAGAACCGGCAAACGCAGCACTGGCAGGCCGCAGGCGTCGCGGGGATCGTGAGTGACCAGAAGGGCCAGCCGTCCTGACGACTTCACGCATTCCAGACACACGCCCCGCAGAGCCTCATCCAGCCCCGTAAACGGTTCGTCCAACGCCAAAGCCTCCCCAGGCGACAGCAAAGCCCGTGCCAGTGCCAAACGCCGTTTCATTCCCCCGGACCAAGCCCGTACAGGCCGCGGGTCCAGCAGGTCCAGCCCAAGACGGGAGAGCAGTTCCGCCGCGCCCTCCAGACGGTCCCCCAGCACAAAGCGCAGATTTTCGGCGGCGTTCAGATCCTCCAAAAGACGGTCCTCCTGAAACACAGCCGTCCAGGTATGGCTCCCGGAAATTGTTCCGCTGTCAGGTTCCTCCAGTCCCATCAGAAGCCGCAGAAGGGTAGTTTTGCCGGTTCCGGAAGGCGCGGTCACACAGGTAATTCCCGGCCCGGCGGAGAAAGAGAGGTCCAGCACCGGCCTTTTCCCGTAAGACTTCCGGAGCTTTGTCACTTTGATTCCAGCGGAGACATCACGGCAGGCAGGCGGTTTTCCTGTCAGCATCCGTCCGGAGCAAAGCAGGTGTTCAAGAGCGTCCAGCCCCTTGAGAAACAGATGCTCGAAGCCTGCGGAGACTGCAATAATGACCACAGTCCAGGCAAAAAGGTCCGGGGTTTGCAGATAAATTTTTGCGTTATAAAGCCGTTCCCCGATGGTGCCGCCGGAAAGCGCGATGACCTCCGCCGCCGCGCCAGCTTTCCAGCAGAGCCCCAAGGCCAGGGACGCGGCTGAGCGGAAGTACGGCAGGACCTGCGGCAGATAGACCCCCCACAGCCGCCGATGGAAGGGCACACGGAAGACGAGGGCCATTTCCAGTAGCCGGCAGTCCATCTGGCCCACGCCCTCCAGAACGTTGAGGTAGACCGTAGGGAAGACCATCAGCGCGGAGATAAAGCAGGGGAGGGTCCGGGGATTGAGCCAGACCAGCGCCAGGATAATAAAGGAGGCCACCGGCGCGGTCTTGACCACAGCCACCAAAGGCGCCAGCAGTTCCCGGAGCCTGGAATGTCCAGCGGCAAGAGCGCCCAATGGAATGGCCATCAGGCAGGAGAGAAGGAAGCCGCCCAGAATCCCCCGTGCCGAACGCGCCGCCGTTCCCCAGAAGGAAGCATCCGGCAGAAGGGACCATAGCCGCAGCAGGACGCGTACCGGCGACGCCAGCAGGAGATGCCCATGGGGGTAGAGAGCCGTGAGCGCCATGCTGCCGAGCTGCCAAAGCGCCAGCCAGAACAGCACGGGCCAGGCGCGGAGGCCCTTACGCACTGTAATAGAAATCCTCACCGGGCAGAGCGCCGCCTACCGATTCAGGCGCGGCATTGAAGAGGACCTCCAGATAACCGGAGAGCTTGTCTTTCATTTCCGGGCCGGTGATGCAGACAATATTGCAGTGAGGCAGGGCTTTTTCAGCGATGGAAGGATTTTCCACAATGCCGTATTCAGCAATCAAAGCGGCGGCGTCAGCGGGATGATCATTCACCCAATCAACGGAAGCGGCATATTCTTCCAGGAAACCGTCCATCACCAGCGGTTCGTTTTCTGCAACGTCCTTCCGGGCGACGATCACACCAGTAATCATAGCGGAGCCGTTTTCCAGCGCGTCCCACTCTGCCGTCAGGTCCAGGGCGGTCCGCAGATTTTCCAGCTTTGCCTGCGCCGCGGTCACAAAGGGCTGAGGCAGAAGGGCAATTTCCGCCGCCCCGGACGCCAGAGCCGAGACGCATTCCGTATGCTCGCTCTTCCAGTCGATGGTCACGTCTGTATCAGGGTCCAGGCCGTTCTGAGCCAGCAGGTACCGCAGGCCGAACTCCGGCGTAGAACCCTTACCTGCGGCCACAATGGTTTTCCCCGACAGATCCGCTATGGACTGAACGCTTTCGCCGCCGTTTTCCACAATATAGAGCACCCCCAGGGTATTGACCGCCAAGGTGACAATCTGCCCCTCAGTTTTATTGTACAGCACCGCCGCCAGATTCGCAGGCACGCAGGCCATATCCAGCTCGCCCTTGATCAGCAAAGGCGTCACCTCGTCGGCGGAACCGGCCAGTGTGAATTCGTACGAGCCTCCGTCCCGGTTCTGGTCCATCAGGGAGACCAGTCCCATAGCGGTAGGACCCTTCAGCGCGGCTATGGGACGGGGATTGATGGTCATATGCTCGCTGCCCTCCACTACGTTTTCGGTCGCGGGAGGAATCAACATATCGTCTGTCGTCTCGGTTATATCCTCCGTGCTCTGTCCGCAGGAAGCCAGGGACAGCGCCAGCAGGAAAGAGAGAAAAACGGCGGTCAATTTACGGGAAATTTTCATAACAGCACCTCCAGAAATATTTGGAAATCCACGAAAACAAATCAAATTCTCATCCTAACTCCCATCCTGCGGCGCATAGACGGCCTTAGCGGTCACGCCCTCCAAACGTCCGATTTTCCCGGCCAGCGCGGAGATCACGTCCGCCGGAGCGTCCAGGGCGATGCTGATCAGACGAATGCCCCGGTCGCGGCAGGGAATGCCCATACGTCCCAGGATGCAGTCCTCGTACTGATGGAGCAGGGCGTTGAGCGCGGCGGCGGACCCGGAATCGCGAACGATCACGGCCAGCACAGCCATGCGGTTTTCCATAGAAGTTTCCCCCCCTTGTCAAAAGAAAAATCTCCCTGCCGGTTGGCGGAGGGAGACATGGCATACCCATAGGGCCTGCGTCTCTTACGGCTTGGAGCGTATCCTTGCCGCCAGAATCGACAGTGCTTCGGTCGCCGGTCAGAGTGTACTTTCCGGCAACGGAGAAATTGTACCATCAAAGCCGCCGCCTGTCAAGCTCCTTGATTTTGCTGAGGCGGAGCGGTATAGAAAAAATTTCCAGAATTATGCTGTTCTGGCCGTCTGATATCTTGAAAATACTGCGGACAAGTTATATAATAAAATTGAGGCAAAAGAGGCGGTTTCAGGACATGGAGTGTATAGGAGGGGCGAAATGAATATACACACGACTGGCCGGTATGCGATTTTCCGCAATCGGGAATTTGAGTTTGAGTGCCATGATGATGGATTTTGGCTGGTAAGCGATGACCCGAATGACGTCTCTCTGGGTTTCTCGGAGGTGTCAGGCGCAGAAAAACGGTATATCATGAAGAACGTTGCTTTGACTCAGTTGTCCCTGGTGTTTCAGAAAGCAACCTACGCCTATTACGACGGCTGCAAATTCAAGGTGTCACGTATCACGGGGAGTCTGATGATATTGAATTTCAGCAGCATCGCATTGTCCAGAAGGTATTGCAGACGTGGGGTCAACGTTATGCAGTACAACAGGCAGGATTATTATATGTATGTTCCTTTGAAGGACATCGAGCGGATAGAACAGGAATGGATTCCCTGCGTGCCTGGGGAAGTCTGCTGACGCCGATAGAAGAACGGCACAACGTTTCAGGAGGGAGTTATGCGGACAGGGGAGGAAGTCAAATGGGATTTTGGTCTGTCAGTGACAGGGGACCGTCGCGGGCAGATTTTTGACATGGACAACGAGGGTGGATACGGCTTTACGGCGGGGAGTTTTGCGGAATTTTACGAAAGCTGGCTGGAATTTCTTTCAGACGGAGAGCGTTTTCGAAAGGAACTGGAACGCTGGCAGCAAATCACGCGCTGAACCGGAAAAGGAGGAAACAGCATGATTATGGAGCGGGAACGGAAGGCGCTTTCGGAATATGGCAGGAGGCTGAGCGCGGCTGGATTGACGCCTGGAACCAGCGGGAATCTGAGCGTATACGACCCGGAAACAGGCAGGATGGCAGTCAGTCCGTCGGGATGCCCCTGCGGAGAATTCAGCCCGGAGAGCGCGGCGGTGCTGGACGAGACGGGCCGGGTTCTGGAAGGCTGGAAACCCACCAGCGAATGGAGCCTGCATCAGGCGTTTTACAGGCGGCATCCGGAGGCCCGGGCGGTGGTGCATACACATTCGATGTACTGCACGACCTTTGCAGTGCTGCACAGGCCCCTGGAGGCGGTTCATTATATGATTCTCTCCGCCGGGTGCGACGAGATTCCCTGGGCGCCCTACCGGACCTTCGGCACGCCGGAGCTGGCAGAAATTGCGGTGGAGATCTGCGGGGAAGGAAAGGCGGTCCTCCTGGCGAATCACGGGCTGGTGGTCTGGGAGGAAAGCCTGGAGAAAGCCTGCGCGCTGGCGATGGATCTGGAATTTCTTGCGGAGCTGCAATATCACGCGTCCTGCATCGGGGAACCGGTGGTGCTGGGGCCTCATCAGAGAGAGCTTGCCCGGGAACGCTTCAAGACCTACGGCCAGGCGGAAGAGCGGCAGATGTGAATTTACAGACAAAACCGCCGGAAATGTTTCCTCCCCGCAGACAAAAAAGAGCGGGCGGGTAAAAAGATACTTTCTTACGGCCTGTGTGCAAGAATGGAGGACAAACTGCCGCGGCTTCTGCACTTTTTGCCAATTGCGCTTTTTGACGAAGTCTGCTATACTGACCCACAAGAGCTTGGAAAGAGTTCTCGACCCTGCATTTTCAAAACAGGGAAAGTATGGAAAGGAAAGTGATTTATTATGATCGAAGCGACCTCTACACCCAAGGCGCCGGCGGCAATCGGACCGTATTCCCAGGCTATGCGCGCAGGCGGCTTTCTGTTTGCATCCGGGCAGATTCCCCTGTCCCCCGAGACCGGCGAGATTGTGGGCGCTTCCATCGAGGAACAGGCGGAGCGCTGCTGCCGGAACGTAGAGGCTATTCTGGAGGCCAACGGACTGGGCTTTGAGGACGTGGTGAAGACGACCTGTTTTCTGGCGGACATGGGGGATTTTGCGGCCTTTAACGGGGTGTACGCGAAGTTCTTCACCGGTAAGCCTGCCCGGTCCTGCGTGGCGGTGCGGGAACTGCCGAAGAAGGTCCTGTGCGAAATCGAGATCATCGCCGCCTGCAAATAAACGAAGAAGGAGTCAGCCAGAATGAAAGATATGGTAGAAATCCGCTGGCACGGCCGGGGAGGGCAGGGGGCAAAGACGGCGTCCCTGCTGCTGGCCGACGCTGCGTTCAATACGGGCAAGTACGTCCAGGGCTTCCCCGAGTACGGCCCTGAACGCATGGGCGCGCCGATTACCGCCTATAACCGCATCAGCACGGAACGGAGCACGGTCCATTCCAACATCTACGATCCGGATTATGTGGTGGTCGTGGATGAAACCCTGCTCAGCGCCGTGGATGTGACCGCGGGCCTGAAGAAGGAAGGGGCCATCGTGATCAACTCCGGCAAGAAGCCTGAGGAACTGCGTCCCCTGCTGAAAGGCTATCAGGGCCGGGTATGCACGATTGACGCGGGAAGAATCTCCGAGGAAGAGCTGGGCAAAAACTTCCCCAATACCCCCATGCTGGCAGCAATCGTCAAAGTCTCCGGCGTGGTGGAGGAATCGGAATTTATCAAGGATATGGAAGCGTCGTTCCAGCACAAATTTGCCGCGAAGCCCCAGGTGATCGAGGGCAATATGCGGGCCTTGAAGCGTTCCATGGAGGAGGTGCAGGAGGGATGAAACATCTTGCGAAGGATATGACGCCGGAGGTCACCTGGCAGGACATCACTCCCGGCGGCGCGATTTTTGAAGGCGGCACGTCGGAAACCGTTCAGACCGGCGACTGGCGTACCATCAAGCCTGTGCTGGACGCGGAGAAGTGTAAGCAATGCCTGCTCTGCGTGCCGGTGTGCCCGGATATGTCCATCCCTATGGAGAACGGCAAACGGGGCGATTTCAATTACTTTTACTGCAAGGGCTGCGGCATCTGCGCCAATGTCTGCCCCTTTGACGCCATTGCGATGGTGAAAGACGAGAAGTGAGGAGGGAAGACATGGGAATCCGAGAAAGACTGTCCGGCAATGAAGCCGTAGCCTATGCCATGAAGCAGATCAACCCCGACGTGATGGGCGCGTTCCCGATTACGCCGTCCACCGAAATCCCCCAGTATTTTTCCGCCTACGTGGATAACGGCGAAGTTGACACGGAATTTATCGCCGTGGAATCCGAGCACTCCGCCATGTCCACCTGCATTGGAGCGGAAGCGGCGGGCTGTCGTGCCATTTCCGCCACCAGTTCCTGCGGGCTGATTTATATGGCCGAAATGCTCTATGTAGCCGCGTCCGACCGTCTGCCCATTACGCTGGCGGTATCCTGCCGGGCGCTCAGCGGGCCGATCAACATCAACAACGACCATTCTGACGTGATGGCTGTCCGGGACGCGGGCTGGCTGATTCTCTTTGCCGAAAACAATCAGGAAGCCTACGACAACTATTTGCAGGCCATGCGGATTGGAGAAGCCGTCAGCCTGCCCATCATGGTCTGTCAGGACGGCTTTATCACCTCCCACGCCATTGAGAACATCGAGCTGGAGGAAACGGAGAAGGTCCAGGCGTTTGTGGGCGAGTACCAGCCTGAGCATTCTTTGCTGAATCCCAAGGAATCCATCGCCGTAGGCCCCTATTCCACGCCGGTGTACTATATCGAAACCAAGCGTCAGCAGGCACAGGCTATGATGGACGCCAAAGAGATAATCAAGAAGGTAGGCGCGGAATTCGGCCAGCTGACCGGGCGTACATACGGCTTGATTGAGAAATACATGATGGACGATGCCGAGGAAGCCATTGTGATTATCGGCTCATCCGCTGGAACGGCCAAGGAAGCCATCCGGAAACTGCGGGCATCGGGGAAGAAAGCGGGTTTGGTGAAGATCCGCGCGTTCCGGCCCTTCCCGGCGGAGGAGATCGCGGAAGCACTCAAAACTGTGAAAGCGTTTGCAGTGATGGACAAGGCCGACAGCTTTAACGCCCACTGCGGCCCCCTCTATGCCGAGACCGCCGCGGCCCTCTATGCGCAAGGCGTCAGCGGCCCCAAGGGAATCAGCTATATCTACGGTCTGGGCGGAAGGGATGTGCGGGTAGAGAGCATCCAGCACGTCTTTGGGGACCTGGAAACAATCGCGCGGACGGGGAACGCAGGAGAAACCTATCGTTACCTGGATGTGCGGGAATAAGGAGGGAGAACAGTCATGAGCTACAATCTGAAAGAGAATCTTCAGCGGGAGGAGCGCTTTGCGGCGGGCCACCGGATGTGTGCGGGCTGCGGTTCTCCCATCGCCATCCGGACGGTGCTTCGGCAGCTGGAACCCGGTGATAAGGCTGTGGTCACCGGCGCTACAAGCTGTATGGAAGTCTCCGCGTTTATGTATCCCTACACCGCGTGGAAGGACAGCTTTATCCACAACGCCTTTGAGAACGCGGCGGCTACCTGTTCCGGCGTGGAAACGGCTTACAAGGCCCTGAAAAAGCGAGGCAAACTGGATGAGACGTACAAATTTATTACCTTCGGCGGCGACGGCGGGACGTATGACATAGGCTTTCAAAGTCTTAGCGGCGCCATGGAGCGGGGTCATGATATGGTCTATGTCTGCTACGACAATGAGGCTTATATGAACACCGGCATTCAGCGATCCAGTTCCACGCCTCATTTCGCCGATACCACCACCACCCCCGTAGGCAAGGCGGTTCCCGGCAAGCTCCAGCAGAAAAAGAATCTGACAAAAATCATGGCCGCCCATGGGATTCCCTACGTGGCTCAGACGACGTTTATCGGGAACTTCAAGGATATTTCCGAGAAAGCCCATAAAGCCATCTACACGCCCGGCCCGGCATTTCTGAACGTCATGGCACCCTGTCCCCGGGGCTGGCGCTATCCGACGGAGAAGCTGATGGAGATTACCCGTCTGGCTGTGGAAACCTGCGTCTGGCCTTTGTACGAAGTCGTGGATGGCAAGTATATCCTGAGCTATGAGCCGAAAAGAAAGCTGCCGGTGGAGGAATATCTGCGTCCACAGGGCCGGTTCGCGCATATGTTCAAGCCTGGCAGCGAGTGGATGCTTGAAGCCGTCCAGAAGGAAGTGGACCGGAACTGGGAGGAACTTCTGAAGCTCTGTTCCCTGTGAAAAGAAAGATTTCAGACTTTTGTAACATCTGATGCTGGTTTCGTTAACAAATTCAGCGTATCTTTAATATTGCAAGAGACAAAAACTTCTTTTCATCCAATCTTCCAAACAGAGAAAAGGGCTGGTCGTAGGACCGGTCCTTTCTCTTGCCGCAAAAGTTCCCGGAAGGACGCAGAACAGGTTTTTTCGGTACTGTTTGGGATGAAATCCGAGAGCTTTGGGAGTATTTGAAAAAAGAAGAAAAAATTTTTGAAAAAACTATTGACAAACGGAGAAAATTGCGTATAATAATTATTGTTCGCTGAACACGCGAGAGATACAGCGGGTTTGTGTAAAGGTAGCACAGCAGACTCTGACTCTGTATGTGAGGGTTCGAATCCTTCACCC
>CAJTMG010000041.1 GCA_910577405.1 uncultured Oscillibacter sp.
CCCATTTCGGCCAGCCTGTCCAACAGTTCCAGGCTGACCATGCCGCGGAAAGACTGCGTTTTCTGCTCCCACTTCAGCCGCCGCCAGCTTTTGATGATGTGGAATTGTTCACTATCCAGGCCGCTGACTTGCAGGACGTTCCCCCGGAGGGTCAGCTTTCCCGGCCATGCGAAGGGCAGTTCCGGCAGTTTTGTGTCCGTTCGTTTCGCGGCATTCTGTTCATCCCAGAGCCGGTCCCGGTACCCAGCCACCGCCGGAGGAAGACGGACCATCCTGGCCAGCCTGCTCAGCAGCTCCAAATCCGCGGGACCGCTGAAGATTTGTGTCTCTGTGTTCCACTCCATACGATTCCAGCTTTCGATTGCGGTGCGCTGCTCATCGCTGGCATCCTTAATCAGCAGGGTGTTTCCCAGCAGGGCCATTTTCATAATTCCCACCCTTTCTGTCGAGAGCCCGAATTGCGATACTTCCTCGAAAGACAAGCGTCTCATAGTCCCGAATGACAGCAGGCAAATCGCGAATAAGTTCCTCCACCGGAATTCCAAGGACTTTACATACCTGACTCGTCATAACAAGCCAATTGAACAGAATGTCCGCGCTGCTCCCACGGACCTCCATCTTCGATTCCCCGCTGCTGGTTGTTATGGACAGCCGGCCACTTCTTTTCTTGATGTCCATATCAGCCCTCCACCCAATAGACGTCAGCCCTGTCAACGCCCAGCCAGAGCGCTTCGGCATGGCTTGCGACACAGATATCAATGCGATTGCCGGTAATGCCAGCCCCGGTGTCGTCAGCCCGGAGGTAATGCAGAACGCCGTCCCCGTAGTCCACCAGCACGTCGGCCCCCAGGGGAATCACCGCCGGGTCCACAGCCGCGCTGACGTAAGGAGTCGCCTGCAAGCCGCTTGCGGTAACGCCGTCAGTTTTGCCGCAGCACCGCACGCAATGGGCGTCGTAATATGTAACGCGGACGTCCTCCAGCTTATGGGCGCGGGCCAACAATGCGGCTTCAATGCGTTCGTTCTCGTTCTCTTCCGGGGCGTCGGGCGCGTTCTGGACGGCCTGGATGGTCCTGACGATTGCGGGAGGCTCCGGAGGCAAGGTCTGCTCCGGCTGGACGCTCTCACCCCTTGCGTTGATGGCCAAAGCCGACATCAGGATGGTCAAGGCCGCCGCCGCGATCGTACCCGCGCAGACAGCCTTCCAGATCCTCACGGCCTGCTCCGCGTCAATGGCCCTCCGGACAGCGGTCCAGCGTTCATCCTGGGCCTTGAGCGCGGCATGATCCTTCGTCTCCAGAAGGTACCGCTGGAAACTGTCCAATCCGCCCTCCAGTTTCTTCAGGCGGGCGTCCTGATCCTTCAAACCGCTCTCTGCATCCGACAGACGGACTTCCTGCTCGTATGCCCCGCATGTAGCTTCTTTCAGGCCATCACGGATGTTCTCCACGTCTTTCTCCATCCGCCGCAGTCGTTTCGCTTGTTTTTCGCTCACTTGCTTTCATTCCTTCCCTGTTTTGTCACTCTTTCGCCAACTGTTCCACACCTCGTCAATCAGCTTGTGGCACGGTTCCAGACCATTGGTATGTACCCACTGTTCCAACGCCTCGCGCTTCCCCTCACGTTCGTACATCTCCATCACGTTGTAGTCCGGCTCCAGGGTTTCCCTATTGAAATAACCGACGCACGTATGATTTGCCGTACACATCCACACACGGACCTCGATGTACCCGCTCATTCCGATGTCAGGATTGATGGTGATAATGAGGTTCCCCATCTCCATGCGGAAGTACCCTTCAAGGCTCGTCCCCCGGTCCGCTTTCAGGCCCTTCGCCGTGCCGAACTCCTGGAGGGCCAGCTTCCGGGCCGTCGCCAGCGTCAGCCGGAATCCGCCGGGGTATTCTTTCAGCAGGAAGCTGCCGCAGGTGTCGTAGGGCATCCGGGTCTTGAACTTGGGGTACCGGCAGTGACCGCACATGACCTCTTCCCCCTCGTCGCTATAATGCTGGTAGTAATACTGGCAGTTGACACACAGCGGGGTTTCGGACGTCAGGTGCTTGTAATAGAGTTCCTTGCGTTCTTTCTCGGTCATAGAAAATTCCTCCTTTTCGCTTGCATAGCCGGCAGGAGGGTGTTATACTATCCTCATGCGGGCCGATTGGTATGTTCAATTGGTTCCGCCAGCCCCGTCAGGTGCTCCAACGCCTGATGGGGTGTTTTGTTATGTTGTCAGGTGTTAGGCGTTGCCGATGGATTTCAGGGGCCTCACGACAACGCACCTCCGGGTTTTGCCATTAATATAGATGGGCACCGAATAGGCCATCTTTCCGCCGGGTTCCTTCATGGCTTCGATGTAACCTTTGGAGTAGAGATACCGCTTTGCCATTCTGGAGCTGACGCCCTTCGTCTGACAGTAGCAGTTGAACTCGTCCACATTGAACAAATAGCCTCGTTCGGACGGTTCCCTGCCCTCGATCAGTTCCCGGACGAATTCATCAGGGTCAAGCTTGAATGCCGTAGTATCCATCTTCCGGATTTCCGGCAGTTCCAGCCCGCCTTTCTCCAGAAAGCCCAGCACGTAGGGCAGTCGTTCGTTACGGCAGTTGGCCACGATGGACGCGGCGCGAAGGTAATCGTCCGTGGTGATGGTCCGCTGTTCCACCGCCGGGGACCCCAGGAACGCCGCCGCCAGCACGTCCTTCGCCCGAAGTTGGTACTGTTCCAGCCGTGCGGCTAACTCCGGCGTCTCCCGCTCCATCTTGGGCGTGATGTTGATTTTCGCAAGCCAAAGGGGGACGTAGTCCAGCTTGATACAAATGACCTCTTGATTGCCGCCGCTGGTAGGGAGCGGGAAATTTCTCGCCCCTTTAGTCAAGACCTTATCAGCCTTGATTTTCTGAATCTGATTGTCACGCTGATTTCGGGTCAGGCCGATTCCGTCGCACATCCAGCGGACACCCGCCCAGATTTGGTTTTCCGGGTCCCGGGCGGCCATCAGCTCCGCGCCCAGGAACGGCACCCGCTTGATTTCAAGGTCTGCCATGTGATTCCTCCTCTCTTTGTTGACTCCTTGTCCGCCTTCATTTTTCGTGATATACTGTCCTGTGAAAGGAGGCAAATACAAAAAACAGGCACAGGAGGTGATTTGAAATGGTAACTTGTGAAGAATGTGGACTTACGTATGCTGAGGATATTGCATCGGATGTACGCAAACATTCCAGAAGGCATGAAAAGTATTTGCTTGCTTGTGAACATTTCGGCGTTCTGTTTCCTTACAAAGAACGTGAGAGAATTAAGGACAGGACCTCTCCCATTATTCATGCTCAAAAGTGGAACACTGGCCGCGAGTTCAGTCTTCAGGAGAAACGCGCTGCTGCCGTCGAACAGATCAGGGCGTATTTCTCAAGGAGTGTGGAGAGTTGGGATTACAGTCTCTCTCATCCTCCATTTAAGGAATATGCCGCAATGCTTTTAAATCAAAAGCGCTGGTCGGAGGATATTGATCCGGATGTTGCCCAATTGCTGATTAAAGAATTTGGCCAGCTGCCCGGAATTCCAGAGGGACACACTTACTGCAAACGGTAGTCGTTACAAATGCTGCTGCCGTCTCTTGCTCTCCTCTGCGTCCACTCTTGCCTGAATCTCCGGTTTGTACGTTCCCCAGAATCGGGCCATGGCCACGGGGAAATCCGGGTCGTAGTCAATGACAAGCCGGATTCTTCTATCCTTCCGAAGATTGTCAAGCACTGCTGTCAGCCGGGCCAGAGCCTTCGGGCTGTCCGGACCCAGTTCTGTTGTGTACTCTCCGCTGGGAAAGCCGTCGTCCTCGTAGCGGAAAACGTCAAAGCCGGCCTCAAAGTATTTGAAGTGCTGGTAGATATCAGCGGGAGTGAGACCGTCTTTCGCACAGTCAGCGGACGCCTTGCTGCCGGGCTGTTCACTGTACCAGCCGCTCAAATCATCCTGCTGGCTCCGGAGGACAGTAAGGAACGCCCACAGCCGGTCCCCTTTCAACCCTTGCTGGCGGCATTTTTCAAGAATGTCACCAGCGAGGGTTTTCATCTTGTCGTCCAACATAATTCTGCCTCCCTCCCTCGTGCCCAGGAACGGCCCCCGCTTGATTTCAAGGTCTGCCATGTGATTTCTCATCTCCTTCTTAATTTCTCTGTTCAATTCATACCCGAGAGCGTGAGAATGATGTATGCCCACCCAAGACCTTTCACGATCCCAACCACAACCATGAAAAATAGTTCCAATTTGAACAGTGCATCAGAATGGATATCAACAAAATACTGCATGTTTGCCCTCAGATAGGCGATCCAGTCTTTCAGTCGTTTCATTCAATTACACCCCCTTGGTTCATATTCCCCCGAAGGGCTCTGCCGGGTGTTCGTGCTGTTTCCAACGAAGATCAAGATCATCGGTTAAGACCGCAGCCTCTACTAAAGACCGAACCATCTTGACTGTTGCCTCGGTCGGGACGGTTTCGCTTTTCAGCAAAGCCTTTGCCTTGAGAAGACAGTCGCTTTCGACCTGCTCCCACAAACTTCCTG
Source organism: uncultured Oscillibacter sp. (assembly GCA_910577405.1). Taxonomy (GTDB): domain Bacteria; phylum Bacillota; class Clostridia; order Oscillospirales; family Oscillospiraceae; genus Oscillibacter. The sequence goes on from CAJTMG010000041.1 coordinate 4,554, forward strand.
CTCCCGTATCGCTCACCTCCTTTCGCTCTCCGGCTGGCCGCGCCTTTGCCGGTTTCTGGGACATCAAGCGTTCCTGCGATTCCATGCCCTGGATAAACCCTTCGGCCGCCGCCAGAAGCAGGGGCTGTTTACCCTTCGGGATGCTGTGAAGAAGAACAGCAAGTTCGCAGGCGTCCTTGACGTGCTCCATGGTGTACTTAGGCTGTTCCGTGTTCACGCCGTTTCCTTCCGTTTCCCCGGCGGTACAATCTCGCCGGTATCCTTACGCACAACGGTGACCTTCGTCAGTTCCACGCCGCACTCCTTCGCGACGGACTCGTTGAAAATCCTCCTCAGCGTCTCCGCAATCAGCCAGATATTCGGCTCATTCAGGAACACGCCGCCGTCTACTTTCCTCATGCTTCCGCCTCCTTCCTCTCTTGAATCTTCTTTTTGGGTTGCCCCTCCCTCCCGCCTGTGGTATGATTGGCGTGGAGGAAGGGGGTGAATGTGTTGACACGTTCTGAGTACAACAAAATCGTGGAGTGCATTGTGGCGGACGAACAGGAGCGTTTGGGGGAGTCCATCAACGCTGTTTTCGAGCAGGAAGGACATAACCGTGACGCGCTCATTCATGCGGCTGTTCAAGCGTTGCAGAGCCAGCCCGCCACCACCGCACGTGTTGTCACTGAGATTCTCGATCAGCTCGGGCTGCTTCCAGCTGATTCTGAAGCTCCCGATGAAACTTCTCAGCAAAAGTAGAAAAGACGTCTTCCTCCTGCCGCTCTTGTACCGCCAGTGCAAGGGCGGCGATTTCTTCGGCTGTGCCGTTCAATACGATAATTGCCCGCATCTCTTCACCTCCTTCCCGTTCCGTGTCTGGCCGCCGGGTCAGGCGCTGGCTGTTCAGCCCGGAAAGTGCTCCTGCGCGGCCATTTCGTGCCTGCCATGCAAAGCAGCCTTTTCTCCTTACCGCTCTGCCGTTTTGGAGATCAGTCTGCCGCGTTTGGCTTCCTCAACGCTGAGTTCCTGTGCACTCATGCCCCGGCAAATGGAGACATAACCATCTGCGAACACGAAGCGATACCAGGTTTCTTTTTTTGACCACGATGTTTCCCTCCTTTCTGTCACTCATCGCTGTGCCCCGCCGGGCTGTCGCCGTTTTTTAGCAACTCGCTGACCGCTTCTTTGGGGATGTACCAGCTCTTCCCGATTTTGACCGCCTGGAGTTTCCCGCTCCGCATCCAGCTGTAGATTGTCTGCATAGAGATTCCAAAAACCTCCGCCGCCGGGATTCCGCTACGCGCCGGGCCGGTCCGCTGCCGGGGAACGGGACGTCATCAGATTCTGCATGAACTTTGCTCCATGGAAGAAATCCAGCAGGGATTTCCGGCCGTCCGGACCCAGGGTGTCCATAAATTCCCGCACCGCGTCCATCTCCGACTCGCTCTCTGCTGCCAGAAGAATCTTGGTTTCGTTTGTCATGGTGTCCGCCTCCTTTCTGTCATTTGTTGGTCATAAGGTTTGCCATCATCCCAGCTTCGCTACCGGGATTCCGCTATGTGCCGGATTACTCGGTTTCTGCGGTCCGCTTTCTGATTGCAGATTTCGTTCATGAAATATTTACATCCGCATTCATTGAACTTTTCTTCCGCAAATGATATAATTCTTCCATCTTAATTGTGGAGGTTCCAATATGACCCGGCTATTTTACGAAAAAATACTGGCCAGCAAATTTCCCGAATTGCAATGGATACGCGTTTGTACATCTGCGCCTTTTACCGTTGCGGTTTACACCTGTGACGCAAATTTAGATCTGAATGAACAAATGATTTCTAAGTTAAACCTGTTTCTTTCACAAAACGGTTTGGCGTCCAATCGTCATATTGTTAAGCATTATTTTGAATTACAAAAGGATGAAGCTTTTCCTATCGGCCAGATACCCGACTGTGTAAAAGCTGCGGCACTTAGGGGTAATGTCACAGGAGCAGGCGTACAGCATTCCATAAAAACGGCATTTCCATTTATCGATTCGGAGCACTTTGAAGTGGAGAAAAATGAAGTTACGTTTTACTTAAAGAATAACGAACAGTGGACTCTATATTAGATTCAATTTGTCGAGATGATGCTTGCGGAAATATTACCTGCTGGCTCTGTTGCAAAACTGGCTTTCAGCTCCTGACTGCTCCACATAAATACGCAATTTCTGCCCAATCGGGATTTCTGGCAAACAGACCGATTCATATTGGCGTTGCGCGGTTTGGGCATCCATCCAAGTCTCGCACGCCAACGTTACAGAAACGGTTCCGCATTTGGCGCACACTTCTTTCACGCGGATGCCTGGGATTTCAATGCTTTCAAAATATACTTTGCTTCCCGGCTGCGCTTTGCCATCACCGTCCCTTTCGGGGGACGGCTCTTTTTCGCTGAACAAATACTCAATTTCCATTTCCGGGGAAAAAGCGTTTCGTACAGCTGTAGCTTCTGGTACGGAAAAGTGTCCGTTCCCCTTAATCCGTTCTCGAACGGCGCGGTCAGTTTTTTTGATTGCATTCGCAATGTCAGAAATCGTAACACCCGCCTGCTTCATTTCCGCTTTCAAATTGATTAACATGGCCTTCACCTCCTTCCCGTGTGTGGTGCTTACCTCCTTCCTTGATTATGCGACTATACTACCACTTAGTGTTTGATGTTTACCTCCTTTCTTATTGATTTTTCGATTTTTTATTGACGTACCGATTTTCCTGTGTTATGGTTACTGTTAGAGGAGGTGGAAATCTTGAATGAACGCATAAAAAAAATGCGCAGAGAGCTTGGCTTTACGCAACAAAGATTTGCAGATGAATTAGGAATGAAGCAAAATACCATTGCAACATACGAAATGGGACGAGCTATACCAAGTGATTCAACCATAAAATTTATTTGTTATAAGTTTGGCATCAACGAAACCTGGCTCCGTACTGGCGAAGGGGAAATGTTCGCGCCGGAGCCTGCGTTCGATCTGAGTGACTATGTAAAACGGCACGGTATGACCGAACTGGAAACAGAGATTCTGAAAGCCTATCTTGAACTCGATCTAGCTGTGCGGGAAAATCTGCTCCAGCACTTCAAGGAACGGTTGACCAAGCCTGCCGCTGCGGAAGCTGGTAAGGACATTCCTGCCCCTGCCTCATCCGGACAGGAACGGACACAAGCGGACCTGGAGGGAAGGGAACCGGCGGCTGGAACGCCGGCCAGCGTGGCCGAAGCTGAGGCCCTTTATGAAAAAGAGCTTAGGTATTGCGCCGAACACGGGCTTATCTGCTTTGAATACTACAAGCGGCACGGAGTCCCGCGGCAGCAGAACCGAAGAAAAGACCACCATGGAAAATGGTGGTGGCGAAAGTGGTGATAATGTCGGATAAATAAAAAAACCGCCGCCAGTGCAGCAAACACCGGCGGCGGCAGGAACCACATTGGACAGGCGGTCCAACATAGCGCCCTCGAACAGCGTTATTATACCACCTGTCCTGGGTTTCTGCAACCACTTTTGAAAGGACAGGTGAATTTTTATGCGCAAAGAACAGACTTGCCCGCCTCCGGTACGCCGTGCCGCATTGTACATCCGCGTCAGCACCGAAGAGCAGGCCAAAAAGGGGTATTCTATCCCCGCCCAAAGAGAGGACCTGGAAGAGTACGCCCGGCGCAACGGCCTTGTTGTGGCTGGGGTGTTCATCGATGAAGGCAAGAGTGCCCGGAAGAAGTACACGGCCCGGCCCGCGTTCATGCAGATGCTGGAGGGCGTTAAAGCTGGGGAAATTGACGTGATTCTGTTCATCAAGCTGGACCGCTGGTTCCGCAACATCGCGGACTATTACGAGGTGCAGAAGATCCTGGATGCCCATAACGTAGCCTGGAAGACGACCCAGGAGCATTACGACACGGAGACGACCAATGGCCGGCTGTACATCAATATCCGTCTCTCCGTAGCCCAGGACGAAAGTGACCGGGACAGCGACCGCATTAAGTTCGTCTTCAAAAACAAGGTGTCGCGTGGCGAGGCGATCTTCGGGAACCCGCCCCTGGGTCTGAAGGTGGAGAACAAACACATCGTGCCGGACCCGGAGACGGCTCCGATTGTGCAGGAGTTGTTCCGTCACTACGAAATCCACCGCAGTATCAACCGTGCGGCCCGGGAGGTGGGAGAACAGTTCAACCGTGTCCTGTGGCTGGATGGGACCCGTAAAATGCTGGCCAATCCTCTCTATAAAGGGGTCTATCGCGACAACCCTAATTACTGCGAACCGCTGATTCCGCCGGATGAATTTGACCGGGTACAGGAGCTTTTGAAGGAACGGTCCATTCGCCACAATCAGAGCGGACGGATTTATCTGTTTTCCGGCTTGCTGATCTGTACGGAATGTGGGCGGAGGATGTCAGGCCGTTATTGCGTCACAAAGCGGAAGAAGAACAACTGGGAATATCACCTTTACCGCTGTCCCACGGCGATGCACTATCACCGCTGCCCGCACCGGAAAGAGGTCAACGAGGAAAAGCTGGAGGCATGGCTTCTGGAGCACATACAGACGGAACTGGATGCGTATCAGATGCAATGGGAGTCCTCCGCAGCCGCGCCGGAACGTCCCAAGGTGGACCGGGCGGCGATACTGCGCAAGTTGGAGAAGCTGAAGGAGCTGTACATAGGGGATTATATCACCTTGGAAGAGTATCAGGCGGATTACAAAAAGTACCGCGAGAAGCTGGACGAAGAAGAACCGAAAGTCAAACGTCCGGACTTCGAGCGCTTGCGGGGCTGCCTCGGCGCAGACCTTCCGACCGCCTATTCCGCTATGCCGCCAATCCAGCGCCGTGATTTTTGGCACAGTATCGTGAAAGAAATCCGCCTGAACAAAGAAAATGAGCCCAAAATTATTTTTTGCCTGTGACTGTACTAATATTACTTGGCCTGTGGGACTGATGAACTGCTGCAAGGCCCAGGTCGAGGAAATCATTTTTGCGGAATTGATTATGATTTGATAGAAATGCGGGGATTGCTCGCATTTCTTAATAATAGCATCTTGCGTATAGGGCAAGTGGAAGTTTATACTAATTTCGTCAAAATCTAATATGCCATGAGGGGTATCAGCTCCACGCAAGTCTATGGGGGAAAAACTGTTTTCAAAAATATTTCAAAAGCCTTGTAAGATTTTTTGAAATGCGAAGTCTTATAAGGGAGGAGGTGAGAAAGTGGCAGGTTCCAAAGAAGAATTTGAGAAAATTTATAGAAGATACTTTAATGATGTATTTCTCTTTCTTAAGAAGTTGTCAAAAGACGAAGGTCTGGCGGAGGAGATCACAAGCGAAACGTTCTTCAAGGCAATGCGTTCAATAGATACCTTTCGCGGTGATACAGACATTC
>CAJTMG010000042.1 GCA_910577405.1 uncultured Oscillibacter sp.
CCGCTCCAGCCGCTCTCAGACGTTCGCCGGTGGCCGACAGCTTCTGATTCTGCCGTTCCAGAGCCGCTTCCGTGCTCTTGATCCGCTCTTCCAGCCTGACCTTTTCCCTCTCAAGTCCGGCGGTGGAACCGGTGGTCTCGCTGATTTCCTTTTGCAGCAGATCGTGCTGTTTTTGCAGGCTTTCCAGTTTGGCGCGGGTGTTTTCCAACGCCGCCTGCTGTTTCTGATAGGAGGAAATGTCATTCTGAACCTTATGCAGGCTCTGGATTTCTTTGCCCAGCCGGGTAAATTCCGCCTGCGCCCTGGAGAATGTTCCCCTGAATCCGCCGTTCAGCCGGGCGTTCAGAGCAAACAGCATTTCATACTGCTTTTTCCCGGCCATGCGCTATTACCTCCTTTGATTCTCCGCCAGTTCAGCGGTCAGTTCTTTATTCGCCCGAATCCAGGCGGGCAGCTCCAGCAGGGACCGGGACAGCCAGTAATCCGCCGGAGCATACGCCGACAGAATCAGGCATTGCTTCCGGAGCCACTGTCCTCCGTCTCCGGCAACGACTCCGAGCGCATTAAAAAACTTCTTGCCTTGCTGCAAATCGCGGAAAAATCCTTCAAGGGAAAGGCTTTCATCGCAATTTTCCGGGCAGGCGGGGCAATCTCCCGAAGCTCATCACAGGCCCGGACAGCCATACCGCAGAGGTATTCGCCGGTGAATTCCGGTACTACCAAGGTCTTTCCTTGTTTCATCATTTCAAATTCGATTTCCAGATGGTCCGCGCCGGTAAGGGTATCCCAATGGAACGTCAGCTTGTCGTAAGTTTTTCCCTCCCACTGGAAGGGCCTGCTGAACGTATGGACGTAAACGAAGTTATCCGGTTCGCTCTGCGCCGCCTGTTCAATCGCGACAGCGGCTTCCGCCAGGTCCTCATTGGTAGGGTCGCGGATGGGTTCCAACGCCTTTTTGACGGCAGGGTCGCTATTTTTCATAACAATGTCCTCCTTAAAAATTTTACATACTTTTATGTATTTTTTCTTGACATTACATAAAGTATGTACTATAATAGAATCATGGAAAGGGGTGATACAGTGAAACGCCGGGACGTAATGAAAAAACTGCAAGACGCCGGATACTCCATCATCCGGGATGACGGAAGCCATACAAATCTATGGAAACCCGGCAGCAAAGTCATCCAGGTTCCACGGCATCGCGAAATCAATGAAAACACCGCAAGACAAATCCTGAAGGACGCGGGGCTGAAATAATCCCTGCGTCCTCCCAAAAATAAAATGGGAGGTAACACGATGAACACATTTGTATATCCCGCGCTGTTCCACTTCAACGAAGACGACGGGTCGTACACGATCACTTATCCCGATCTTCCGGGTTGCATCTCTGAGGGAAAATCCCTGGAAAACGCCCTGTATATGGCGCAGGACGCTTTGAAGCAGTGGCTGGAGTGTACGATTGAGATCGGCCAGGAAATCCCTGCTGCCAGCCGTGCGGAGGACGTTGCCTACGAACAAGGGGAATTTGTAAATCTGGTCCGTGCGGAATTGAAAGACGACCGTGCCATCCGGCGCACTGTCAGCATTCCAAAGCGGCTGTACGATGCCGCTACAAACGCAAATCTCAGCCTGTCCCGCGTTTTGCAGGAAGCGCTCAAGGAACGTCTTGATGTGCAGTAAACATGATGCAAGAGACCGTCCTTCCGGGGGCGGTTTTTGCTTTTACATCAGCCCGATTGCCTTACGCACATCAGCGGCGCAATCTTTGCCGTTCACCATATGAACCTGATTGAACTGGTCGATATCAACAACCTTCTGTCCGGCCTTGAACACCGCATACTTGCACACGCTGTAGGTCCCGGAGGCGTCCGCAGCAGAAGCCGTGGAAATCGTGCCGTGACTGGTTTCCGTGGGCCGGATGGACATCTCAAAGCGGGTCTGTTCGATTTCCTCCGTGCGGTTGACGGAATCAAAATACTGTTCCGCCACATATACAGCCACGTCATGCCATTCGTTGGAACCCAATTCCACCGCGGCATCCGTCACGCTGGTGAATTCAATCTGGACCGTCATCGCCTCAATCATGCTGGCAAGAGGAATCGTCGCGTCGCCCATCAGACCCGCGCCCGTAACGGCAACGGTCTTGTACTTGATGGGCGGCATGGTGATTTTGCCAACGCCGATCAGAGCGCCGCCGTTTTTGTACATCATGTAATCTACATGACCATTGGGGTAAATCATGATGTATCCCTCCTTACGCCGTCAGAGCCGCTTCCACATAGGAAACGTCGTATTCCAGAATGAAGTCAATCCGCTGTGCCGGGACCGGCGGCGCGTTGTAGACGTGCAGGGTGATGTGCCCCGCCAGCAGACTGGTCAGGGGATTTTCCTCCGCCAGCAGCTCGCACCGTGCGCCGTACAGGTATCCGGACCCGCACAGGCCGCCCAGCCAGATGTTACAGGTCTGCAAAATGGAATCCCGCAGAACCGGTGTCAGGGGCTTGTCCTGTTTGGGCCAGAACGTCCGAATCAAGGTGTTGCCAATGTAATCAAACATTCTGGAAACGGGAATAAACTGGTCCTTGACATCGGTATTACCGGGGAAACAGGCCGTATAGTTACCCTTAGCCACCCAACCGCTGTCCATAAAGTTCACAGCGGTGACCACGCCCCAGTCGCCGGAGACCATTTCCACCTGGGGCCATGTCAGATTGACCGGCGTGCCGTCGGCCAGACAGCAGGCGTCCATTTTCAGATTCTTGTTAGAGGGACTTTCATATGGCACACCCCGGTTCTCGCCATCTACACTGGCCATCAGTCCACACAGCTGCGTCGACAGATGGAACATATAGTCTCCCAGCTTCACCATAGGCCAGCAAAGAATCTGATCCACGTCAACAAAGCTGTTTTTGTTCTTGTAACCGGAGAGCTGTGAGTATTCCGTGACGCCCTCCGCGCTGCTGTCCGCGTCAATCACAGCCTTGCCCCGGAACAGACCGCTGATTGCAGAAGCCTTGGTCGCCATCACCGCCGCGACGACCGTGTTGTGGGACCAGCCAGGGGCGCAGATCAGGTCCGGCACGGTTCCGACTACGGTCATGGCCGCGTCCACCTGCCCTACGCCGTCCACCACATCGGCCACTGTTGCGGTTTCGGGGGTCACAGCGTCGTAACCAATATTCAGAGACACAGCGTCATAGGCCGCGCCGCCCTCCAGCAGTTCCACGATGCAGACATAGGTATCGGAATCGTCACGGTCGTAGAACACACTGTAATCCGTATCTCGTTCCAGCGTGACCGTCTGGCCTTCCTCCGCGCCAGCAATCGTTACCGTCAGCGAATCCGCAATGGCCGCAACGGGCAGAACCGCCTGATGACCGGCTATGGGGAAACTCTTCGGTTCTACGGTCTTCTTCATCGTTTCCGGGTCCAGGATGTTGCAGAAAATCACCGGCTGGCATCCAAAAAGCTGAAAATGGGAGTACATGAATTCGCAGAGCGTGTAGTTTTTCCAGTCATAGGAGAACCCCAGCTTTTCCACCGCCTCGTCCCAGCTCGTTGCCAGAATGGGGGTATTGGACGCGGCAGGTTTGCTGGCCGTATGCACAGGCGCGGTCCCTACCACAAAGGGGATTCCGACCTTTGCCACATTCGGCGTGCTTACCGACGTGGCCTGTTCATAGACGTGTACGCCAAGAGTTGCCATATTGGATTACCTCACTTTCCCGCCAGCTTGTGATAGTTGGCGTACAGAGCGTTGCCGGGAGTCTTCACTTTCAGCCGCGCAGCCGGGAGCGTATCGCCGGAGACAATCAGCGTCTTCACCAGCGGATACCGTTCAATTGCGGCGGCGGCGGTCCGGAGGGCGTTCTCACGGCTTCCCCGGAAGATGGTCCCGGTCTGAATCAGGCCCTTGATATTCGGCCCGATGTAAATGCAGAAGCCGGACTGATTGACTTCCGGCGCGGCGGCAGATTTCATCGTACCGGGAACAGGCGCGGATTCCGTCACACCATCAACCGGCGTTTCAATGGTTTTCTTTGCCATTCTGATTCATTCCTTTCAATTTTCTCGTTTCTTCCAGATGCTTCGGACACGGGTCACAGGGCGGCATTCCGTGTATCACCCGGTCGGACGCAAGCCGTTTCACGGGAGGGATTTTCCAGGTCGTTACCATCTCCCCCAGATAATATGGGGCAATACTGGATTCTCCGTCGTCCGGATACGCCAGCATTTCCACGCCTGTTTTCAGGTCCAGCACAAACTGTCCGCCAAGCACAGCCTGTTCCAGCAACGCAATCCGCAGCTGTTCCATCAGATTCAGAAGCGCCAGCGCCCCTTCCTGACAGTCCTCGTGATACACGCAGAACACCGTCCGCACCACTGCCACTGCATCCGGTAGCGCGTGGCCTGACGTCTGGCTGTCTTTGCCTGTAACCACCTGATGGAGGATATAAGGGGCTTTCCGCATGGCGTCCCGGAATTCGGGCAGGCGCATCAGGTAAACGCCGGGCGCACGGGGCGGGGGCAGTTCGTCCGCTTCCTCTCCGGGACGGACAGGCAGGCGCAGGTCACACACAGCGGCTTCCGTAAATTCTTTCAGACGTTCCAACAGAATTACTCTGGTCATAGATTCAGGTCCTCCAGCCGTTCAGGATTGCGTTGATTTCATGTTCAAGACGTTCCTCAAACTTTTCCACCGCTTTTTCCACAAGGCTTTCCGTCACATCCGGACTGCCCAGCATCTGCGGCACGGAAGAACCCATCAGCTCCCGAATCTCATCGCTTTTCCCGGAAGTCATTCCGCCGGTTGCCTTAAAAATGCCCACATGACCGCTCTTCATCCTGGCCACAAAAGCATTCTGAAATGTTGCCGGACTTGTGCTTTTCAGCTGATGTCCACGAACCGGAACACCCGGATGCACTGTACGCCATTGGCCGCCTATCATAACCCTTACAAGCCTGCCGGTATCCGCTGACGGCTGTGCCGGTGAAGCTCCGCCATATCTGTACAGAGGTATTTTTCTGCCCGCAAAGGTCACTGCGGCCTGAATGCCATTCTGGAAACTGTAGCGGACGCTTACGCTCTCGCTGGCCCGGATATTCGCCGCCGGAATGTCGTATCTCTCCCGGATAGCTTTTGCGCTGTTGGTCCGGAGGTGAGACACGGTTCGGGACATGGCGCTTTTGCCGGCCTTTTCCACGCCGCCGGGGATTCCTGCCAGAAGTTTTTGCATTCGTTCCAGCGTTTCCTGCCCGGTGGCTTCTACCTGTATGATACTCAATCTCCGATTGCCTCCAGTTCCAGCCGCAGCATTCCCATTTCGTTCCCTACAAGGCCGATGGAGTATCGATGGAAATATATACTGCCCTCTCGCGTGCTGATCTGGATGGAATTCCCCTGCTTAGGGATTTTTCCGCCCAAATCAGAAACAGCGCAGAACAGCACGCAATTCTGTTGATACAGCCCTGGCGCGCCATCCGTCCGGCCCCGTCCAAATCCACTGGCAGACAGCCGCTGACGGTCAGTTGCCTCCAGTTCCTGGAGAGAGACGGGGATATCGGGGTATTCCATTCCGTCATAACGGACCGTCCGGATTTCCGCGAATTCATCCGGGTTCAGGAATACGTTGCAGATATCTTGTTTCAGAATGTCCTTGAAGGTAGGCATGGCTCTCGCCTCCTTTGTTCTGTCATGGGGACCCTGCCTGCCAGATCGTCCCCGTCCGTCTCGCTGCCCGCAGAAATGCCGGGAAGCCCGGGACGCGCCGCCGCCTGTTCAGCCTTTACCCATTCCGGAAGACTCTCTCCTTCTCGCCAGAAGGCCGCTCCGCTTTCCAGCCATGCGGGAGCGTCCGGGTGATCTGCCGGAAGTATATCGCCGGGCTGGTAGCGGGTAAAGCCCATGTCCGTCTGAATACAGGCTGCGGCAATCAGATCAGCCATTGAGTTTCACCAGGACCGTTTCGTCTGCGGCTTCAGCGGAGGCGGCAATGTAACCGATTTCGATTGCGGTATCGCCGGAAGTACCGGTTACGCCCGTGCCGTCAAAGTATGCGGTCTGGCCCATGGTCATGGCGGCGGTATCGGTCTTTTTGACACGGAACACGCCGCAGACATGAAGGGTCCCCAGCTGGCCGGGCGGAATCTCACAGCCGGTCACGCCGACACGGGTCCCGATGGTGAGAATCACGCCGTGGGGGATGGTTTCCTCCGTAGTATTCCGGTAGTCCAACGCCTCGCCGCGCTGGAGATATGCTGCTGTTGCTGCCATTGTCTGTCTCCTTTCTCCCCGGTTACGCCAGAGGGCTGTTGACCTTCACGCCGGGGTTCTTGATGGCCCCGCGGAAGTCCATAACGTTGATGCCCCAGTCCAGATAGATATCCCACACAAAGCCAAGCTGCCCGGGAGTCTCCATGCGGCGGATGGTGGGGATTTCCTGACCGTTGAGGTAGTCGACCTCGATAAAGTCCGTATCCTCCCGTGCGCCGGTCAACCACCACGGCATGACGTTTCCAAAGCCTCCGGCCAGCGCGTTGATGGTGGGGTCTTCAATGATGCTGATGCTGTCCTTGTAACGGTAGAGGGGGTTGACGGCCTGGGTGTTGTCCGTGGTCTGGATGACCGGGCTGTTGAAGAGAGTATACATATCGAAGGAATATCCGGCGGGGACAATCAGCTTGTCGGGCCGTACAATGATGGGCTGGCCAAACTCGTCCGTCTGGGTAGAGAGGGCCATAATCATTGCCTGCATTGCCGCCTGGTTGATTTTCGTGCCGGTCGTCAGGACGTTCCTATGGTTGGTACTGAACAGAGGCAGGCCGTCGTAAATCGTGGGATGCCGCTTGTCCAGGCCCATCAGGATGGTATAGCACTGCGTATTGATGGTTTTCCGGGCGGCGGCGGCGTACCGGGCGGGAATGCGGGTCACAAGGTCGATATCGTCGTTAATGATGGCCTGCCGGGACAGCGTGAACTGCTTGCCGTAGGTCTTGATTTTCCGGGTAGGCCGTTTCGCGTCGGTGGGGATGTCGTTCTTCAGCTCGCCGCCCTCCGGGACTTCCAGAAATTCGCCCACGGGTCCGGCAAGATAGTTGTTGTCGTGGGTCTTGAAGTCCTTCAGACTGCCCTTTTTGGTCCATTGGTCGAAGGTGACGGGAACAGTCCGGTGACCCTCGACATAGGCTTTCTGAATGGCGTTGTCCAGGATAGTCGGGAAAGCGGCAGTAGGATTGAAATACTGCCGGGTGCAAATCTCCTGGAGCAGGTCGTCATTGCTCATGTACCGTGCGCCAGCGATCCCAGCGCGCTCCATACACTCAATGGCCAAATCCCGGAGGGTCATGGCCGCAAACTTGGCCGCACCGTTAGCGGGAGTCTCCAGCTGGACTCCACCGCGGAGCAACAGCCCCTCAGCAGCATCCCGCCGGAACTCATCCTCTCCGGTCTCCATCACATGGACGCCGGTAGGGATGGGGCCACTGGTAGCCCGGAGCTTGTCCAGGATGGCGGCGCGGACCTGCTCCATGCTGGTGCCCTTGTCGATGTACTCCTGCGCCTCCATGTCAAAGTCCCGGCACAGGGCCATAATGTCTGCAATCCTCCGCCGCTCTGCCTCTACTGCCTGCCGGGTGTCCTCTACAGGATTGGGCGCGGGGGGCGTTGCCTGGGGCTGTCCACCGCTCAGACTGCGCTGGCCGTCGGGGTTGCCGTCGTCACTGTCGCCCTCGCTGTCAATCTCCAAGGTGAGCGTGTCGATGTCCCGTTGCAGGGCCTCTACCTCGGCTTGCTCATCCGGGGTCAGGTCGCGGCTGGCGGTCTTGGCTGTGTTAATCAGCTCCAGTTGCCGCTTGATTTTGGCGGCTCTCTTCTTCTTTTTCATTATTTTTTCTCCTTAAAAATTTTTTTCAAAAGCCCCTTGACATCAATGCGCATTATGCGTATAATATGATTGTAAGGAGGTTACAGCATGAGATTCCGGGAAATAGAAAAAATCATTCTGGCGGACGGATGGCAGTTCAAGAAAGCCAAAGGCTCTCACTATTCTTACATTCATCCGACAAAACCCGGCAAGGTTTCCATCCCAAATCATCCGGGAGACCTTGATCCCCGTACAATCCAATCTATTTTGAAGCAGGCCGGGCTCTGATGCCCGGTACTGCGACGTAAATGCAATAAAGGAGGTCTTTTTTGTGAAATTAACCTATCCAGCTTGTTTCTATCCCTTCGAAGAAAAGAAGGGCGGTTTCACCGTCGAGGTTCCCGATCTCCCCGGCTGTGTCAGTGAAGGCGACACGCTGGCGGAAGCAATCCTCATGGGTATGGATGCCGCGTCCGGCTGGGTTCTTGACGAACTGGAAGATGGAAAACCCGCGCCCGAAGCAAGTCCCTTGGAGAGCATTACCCCTGACCCGGGCGGCTTCGTAAGTATGCTGGTTCTGGATATTGACGCTTACGCGGAGAAGTACGGAGAAAAATCGGTAAGAAAAAATCTCACGATTCCCGCATGGCTCAACACGTTTGCCGAAAACAACAACATTAACTTTTCGCAGGTGCTTCAGGATTCTTTGGCCGCCCTTTACCAGCAAGAACACACTTGATGAGTTCGAGCTGCCGCTTGATTTTGGCGGCTCTCTTCTTTCGTTTCATGTTTATCCTCCTTAAAAAATTTTTCGGAAAACTCTTGACTTTTGCAGTTGCTTATATTATTATTAAGCCATGGCAAAAGAGAGGTGATGAAATGTCGCCAAGAACAGGTCGTCCAATTAAGGGAGACAGCAAGCGAGATAAGAGTCTGCAACTGCGTATGAGCCAGCAAGAATTAGACCTGTTAGACGAGTGTGCTAAGTCTCTGAAAATCACGCGGACCGATGTTGTAAACAAAGGAATCCAGCTTGTCAAAACTGAATTGGACAAAAAATAAGGCAACCGGGGGAGCCTCGCAAGCCATACCCGATTGCCTTATCCACCACACCCCGGAGGGATGGTAAATCCATTATACCATTCCTCCCGGGTAAAAATCAAGGAGGAAATATGAGTATCTTGGAACAGTATGGCTATCGGTTTGACCGCGATGGCCTGCGGAAGCATCTCGCCCGGCAGGGGCACGAAATGACGGAAACCAACTGCGGCCTGTACAAGGCGATTGCTGACCATATGGTAGCAGCGTATGACCTGGGACGTCAGGGCCGGGAGCTGGCCGACTACTGCCTCTTCATCGCATGCGTGCCCCACACGGGGGAGGCAGAAGAATGATGGCCGCAGGGACCGACTGGAAGCACTACGGGTTTGATGCGCTGGATGGTCTGATCCACTACATGAGCGAGATGGATGAATGTGTCAAAATACAATGGCATGACCCGTCCGTACTAGGGTCTGTTCACACAAGCAAAGATATGCTATAATAAGGGAATGGAAGTGAAGAAAGAACAATACGAACAAATCGCAGAGTGCTTTCCGAAACAGCGGAAACCAGCAAAAATCAGCAATCTGGATGTATTGAATGCGGCGCTGTACGTAATGGAAAATGGGTGCAAATGGAGGAGCCTGCCCAAAGAATACGGAGATTGGCACGTGATCTATGTCCGGATAAACCGCTGGGCGAAAAAGGGAGTTTTGGAAAAAGCATTTTTGCGTTTGCAGCAACTGGGAATCATCAAAATCCAAGTAAACGTGGTCAGTTTGGATTCCACCTGCATCAAGGTTCATCCTGACGGAATGGGTGCACTGAAAAAAACGGAGCGCAAGCCGTCGGAAGAACACGTGGTGGGTGGAACACCAAACTTCATATGGTCACCGCATCTGATCGAGATGGGGT
>CAJTMG010000043.1 GCA_910577405.1 uncultured Oscillibacter sp.
GGCTGGGTATAGTCCACGGAAAACCATGAAATATCTGGCCGAGAAAAATTTGATTACGGCATATATTGAGCGTGGAGGGCGAAAAACCTACACAATTATGAAAAGATTTGGAAACAGGAACAGTCGGTTTGTGGAGTTCCGTATTGGGAAACTATGTAGTTCGGAAAATCCTGAAAACGCCGCGTCTGCCGAAGTTTTGCCGAAGTGGGAACAGCAGGAAATGTTCTCCGATGATTGCGATGACAGCGACCTGCCATTTTAAGCAGGTATGTTTCATCTAAAAATAGGTGAAACGCTAGGTGAAACGCTAGGTGAAACGCGGTCAAATCATAGAGCAGCAAAGGAAAGCGCCTTTGTGTTTCACCTGTTTCACCTAATTTACAGATATATAGCTTTATTGCAAATATGCACATATATCACAGATTATTGACATATTGACATTTTTTCAAAAAGGCATGGTATATGCTCAAATTTAGGTGAAACATGAAATGCGCGGATAGGACTGCTAGAGCCGCAAGGGGTTGAGAGAAATATTTTGTTTCACCTAGACTTCTCTTTTAGGTGAAACAAGATCCTTCCGCCGCCCAGCATGAACAAATTGTGAACAACCATAAGGAGGACACGGAATGAACATCGAAAATAACATCACCCGCTTTGAAACAGAGCTTGCCAAGGTCGACCGGCCCGGCATGGACAAGCTGCTGGAATACATCCGTAAGAGCGATTTTTATTCGGCCCCCGCCAGCACCAAATTCCATCTCTCCTGCCCCGGCGGTCTTCTCCAGCACAGCCTCAACGTCCTGGACGCCCTCCGTGGCCTGCTGGACTGGAATTCTGCCGAAAATGCCTGGGAGTATCGGACCGCCGGACAGACTGTGGATGCCATCCCCGACGACGGCGTAATCATGATGGCCCTGCTCCACGACCTCTGCAAGACGTACTTCTATTCTGTCAGCTATCGCAACGCCAAGAACGCCGCCGGTAACTGGGAAAAGGTCCCTTATTACACCGTGCTGGACCGTATGCCCCTGGGTCACGGGCCGAAAAGTGTGATGCTCATCAAGGAATACACCACCCTCACCAGTATGGAAATGTACGCCATCTGGCACCATATGGGCAGGACCGGCGACTATGAGAACGACAACGCCGTAGGCAAAAGCATGGAGATGTATCCCGCCGTGCTTGCCCTCCAGACCGCCGATATGATGGCCAGCCGGTTTATGGAAAGCGAACGGGGGAACATTGAACTCTTTGCGGAACTGCCAGTTTCAGAGGAGGGCACGGAGTTCCAGGAGGCCCCGCCGCTGAACAAGGAGACAGAATGAACGGAAAAACAGATCACAAGGAAAGCTGGTATCAGGCGAAAATCCTCCGTTGGCTGAAAGAGAAGTACCCCAGCGCGTTTGTCTGGAAGGCCGCCGCAGGACCCTACACCCAGGGCGGTATTCCGGACATCTGCGCAGTCATTGACGGACACTTCTTTGGCTTCGAGGTCAAGCGGCCCAGGGTCGGACGGCTGTCTCCATTGCAGGCGCAGGCAATCCAGGCCATCAACGCCGCAGGAGGAACCGCCGCCGTGGTACATACGCCGGAGGATGTGCAGCGGGTAATTTCCATCGCGCTGGCTGACCGGACAGCGTGGTAAAATCGCAAACGTTTGGGAATTTGAGGGGAGGGCTTGTATGAAAAAGCGAAAATCAAAAAAGAAAGGCGTCCCGCCGCATTGCAGGACAGTCGGCCCGGCGGCAATACAGTCCGGCCTTGAGACGTGTTCCACTGGTGTGCTGGTGGCTGCAATTAACACCATTCTGTCCATTATCCGAAGCCGGGGCGTCAAAATCCTGGACTGGGACGACAAAAGTAAGGCTGTGTGGGGCTGCAAGATGATTGCCGGACAAGTGTACATCCTGACCGTACGGCGCGGAATAACAGGGGATTCCCATGACGGCAGCAAAACAGTTTGAAGATCGCTGCTGCCTGAAAGCGTATCTGTCCCGCTATTTTCGCGCAAAGGAAAAACAGACCCTTCTGCAAAAACGTCTTCGCCGCCTGCAAACAGAACTCCCATCGGCTGAAATCCAGAACCGTATCCAGCAGCAGGCCAATTTGGAACGCGCCTGTATGTTGGAAATTATGGACGTTCTGGATTTGCTGCCCCCTGAATCTATGGAGCGTACTATTCTGGAATTGCGACACTTGGACTGTAAGTCTTGGAAAGAAATACATAGGTCCGTTTACCTGACCCGCTCTCCATGCTTTATCTATTACAACAAAGGGCTGGATAAATTACTGGCTATGCCGGAAGTCAGAAAAAAGCTGAAGCTGTAAACAAATACCGGGGGTTGATTTTGAAAATTGGCCTCCGGTTTTGCTGTTAATGGAGTTCCGCAGAAAACAGACAGGGCCAATCCTGACAGCACAAAGCCGGAGCGTACAGGCAAGGGCGCGGCAAGAGGGACACAGGGCTTGTCAATAGCTTTGGAGAAAGTCAGGACCCAAAAGGACTTTTGTTTATGCTATGCTGTGTCTGTAAGCATATAGACAAGTGTTACAGCCGAGAGTACATCATGCGCATGACCCGGCAGGGACGCGGCATGATCGGAAGCCTGTTGACAGCGGAGCCGCCTCCTCATGGCCGTAGGTACTACTGACCCCGGTCCCCCATCACGGGGCAGGAGAGGCGCAGTGTTTTTGCCCATAAAATTTGTTTTGTTTTTGCCGTTTCGTTACGCAAGCTTCTTGTTGATGGAGGGATATCTATGCAATTTGTTCGGCGGCGGTTGGCTGATCTGCGTCCGGCGGAGTATAACCCACGCAAGACCCTCCAGCCGTCGGACCCGGAGTATCAGCAGATCAGAGCCAGTCTGGATGAGTTTGGCTATGCGGACCCGATTGTAATCAACGCCGACGGCACCATTATCAAGGGCCACCAGCGGCGTACTGTCATGATGGACCTGGGGTATACGGAGGCTGACGTGGTAGTGCTGGATATCCCCGACAAGACCAGAGAGCAGGCCCTCAACATCGCCCTCAACAAGCTGACTGGCAAGTGGGACGAGGACAAGCTGCGGGAGGTCCTGTCCGGGCTGGATTTGGAGAGCTACGACTTTACGGTGACTGGTTTTACCCGCTCTGACCTGGACGGCCTGCGACTTGGACTAATCCCCGACGAGGCGCAGGACGACGGCTTTGCACCGGATGCCGCGATACAGGAGGCCGCACCCATTACCCGTCCCGGCGATCTGTGGCAGTTGGGACGCCACCGGCTGCTGTGCGGTGACGCCACGGACATAGAGGACATCCGGTATCTGTTGGACGGCGCACAGCTTGACCTGGCAATCACGGACCCGCCCTATAACGTGGACTATCGCGACAAGATGGAGTACCTTGCGGCGCGGGGGCGAAGCCGGGTGATGGACCAGATTGCCAATGACCGCATGGACGGCATGGACTACGGTGAGTTTGTGCAGGATGCTTTCCGGGGACTGGCGGAGGTCTTACGGCCCGGCGCGGCAGTTTATGTCTTCCATTCGGACAGTACAGAAGGGGCTTTGCGGCAGGCTATGGAGGACAACGGAATCAAAGTCTCGCAATGCCTGATCTGGCGTAAGGATGCGTTTGTCCTGGGCAGGCACGACTACCAGTGGCAACATGAGCCTGTCCTGTACGGCTGGCGGCAGGGTGCGGCGCATTACTTTGCAGGGGGCCGGTCCCTGAGCACAGTCTTGGAGGACCCGCCGGATCTGCGAGGGATGCGCAAACAGGAGCTGTTGGCCTATGTCGACGGCCTCCTGCGGGACTGGCGGGACCAGACAACGGTACTGGATGCGCCGCGGCCGGGCAAATCTCGCCTCCACCCCACGATGAAGCCCGTGCCCCTGATAGGCCGTTTGATGGCCAATTCCAGTCGCCCCGGCTGGACTGTCGGGGATTTCTTCGGCGGGAGCGGGTCGACCCTCATGGCGGCGGAACAGTTGGGCCGGACGGCGTATCTGATGGAGCTGGATCCCCGCAACTGCGACGTGATTGTGAAGCGTTGGGAAGCCTATACAGGAGAAAAAGCGGTCCTGATTGACGGCGGGGTTTGAGAATCTGAATTTCACGAAGGGAGGCGAACGGTATGCCAGCGGGGAATATGGCCGGTGGCGGGATGTACCGGGTTGAAATTATTGCACAGCTTTTCGGGGTCAGCGTCCGGCGTATTCAGCAGTTGACCCAGGAGGGGGTTCTGCCGACCACGGAAACGGCGGAGGGCAGGCGTTACGATCTGGTACCCACCATCCAGAACTACGTCCGGTATCTTTCAGATAAAGCCTATGGGAAAAAGCATTCCGAAAGAGAAACGGAGCTGAAGGAGCAGAAATTGCAGGCCGAAATCGCGTTGAAAGAAAGCCAGAGCGAACTGCACCGTCTGAAAACCGATATCGCCGCCGGGAAGTATATTTCGGTGGAAGAGGTTACGATGGATTATCAGCGGTTCTTCGTGGTCTTCAAACGCTTTTCCCTCGGCGTTCCGGCGCGGCTGATGGATACCCTTAGCGGAGTAGTGGAACCGTTGGAGGCGCGGCGGCTGGAAAAGGAGCTTCAGCAGGAAGTGAAAGTTCTGCTAGAATCCTTCGTGGCGGCGGGCGTGGACAAACTGCCTGGAGGAAAACGTGGGACGTAGGAAAAGCGTCCGTTACCGCAAATACTACGCGCCGCCCTATCTTCGCAAAGCCCTTGCCGCCCTCCATCCCCCGGAGGATATCAGCGTCAGCCAGTGGGCGGAGAAGTACCGGATTCTGGACAGCAAATCCTCCGCAACTCCTGGCCCGTGGAGGAACGAACGCACACCCTATCTTGCTGGCATCATGGACGAATTCAGCAATTTTGAGACGGAGGAAATCATCTTTGTCAAACCAACACAGGTAGGCGGCACGGAAGCTCTGCTGAATATGGCGGGCTGGATTGTTCAGCAGGACCCCTCTCCCACCATGGTCGTTTACCCGTCGGACACCCTCAGCGACAGCGTTATCACAAACCGTTTCCTGCCCATGATTGCCGCCGCGCCGACTTTGCGGTCACGGTATCACGAAAACGAAAGCTCCAAATCCGAACTCCAATTTGACGGGATGTATCTGACCGCAATTGGCAGCAACAGTCCCTCCCAGTTGGCCAGCAAGCCCATTCGCTTTCTTCTGCTGGATGAGGTGGACAAGTACCCCGGCGCAAGCAAGAAAGAAGCGGACCCCATTTCACTGGCGCGGGAGAGAACCAAGACTTTCCGGAACCGCAAGATTTTCATTACCTCCACCCCTACCCTCAAGACCGGCCATATCTGGAAAGCTCTGGAGGGCGCGGACGTTGTGAAGCATTATTTCGTTCCCTGCCCCCACTGCGGGAAGTACATCGAACTGAAATGGAAACAGGTCAAGTTCCCCGGAGAGGACGGTATGAGCTACGCCGACCGTGCAGAGCTGGCCGCCTATGTCTGTCAGGAGTGCGGCGGGATTATCACGGACCGGCACAAACCCCAGATGCTCCGGCTTGGCGAGTGGCGGACGGTGGAGGCGAGAGCCGTTCCCGCCCGGAAGGTGGCTTTCTGGCTGAATACGTTGTACTCGCCGTTTGTCCGGTTTTCGGAGGCTGTCAAAGCGTTCCTGACCAGCAAGGACGACCCAGAATTATTGCAGAATTTTGTGAACTCCTGGCTTGCGGAACCCTGGGAGGACACCCGCCTGAAAACCAACGCGGACCTGGTTCTGGAACGTCAGACGGATTTGCCGGAATTCACGGTCCCGGCCTGGGCGAAAATCCTGACCGCCGGCGTGGACGTGCAGGAATCCAGCGTCTATTGGAGCATCCGGGCATGGGGCAATCACCTGACAAGCCAGAACATCGCCCACGGACAGGCGGGGAGTTTTGCCGACATCGAGAAGGTCATGAACCTGCAATACCTCCGGGAAGACGGCGAACCGCTGGTGGTGGCGTTGGCTCTGGTGGACAGCGGCGACAATACCGATCTGGTCTATGACTTCTGCGCCAACAACTCCGACTGGGCGCTTCCGAGCAAGGGATCGTCGAACCCCATGGATACCCATTTCCGTCTCTCCAAGGTCAACCGCACAGACAGCCGGGCCTATGGCATGAATCTGGTCATCGTGGACACCGGAAAATACAAGGACATAATAGCCGGGCGGATGCAGAAGAAGAACGGTACAGGCAGTTGGATGGTCTATCAGGGCTGTGACCGGGAGTACGCGGAACAGGTGACGGCAGAACACAAGGTGAACGTCCGCAGCGGCACCCGGACCGTGCAGAAGTGGGTCCCCAAAACATCTCATGCGGATAACCATTACCTGGACTGCGAGGTTTACGCCCTGTGTGCCGCTGATATTCTGGGCGCACGCTATTTCCACCTGGAAGAGGTCCAGCCCCGGAAAACACAGCCGGAACCGCCGCCGCCGGAGGAACGCTGGATTACACAGAATGAACGTTGGTTACAGGAGGGATAGGAACCTATGGAAACGCCATATGACGCGAAACAACGGCTGTCAGAGGTCAATCAGGCGATACAGGCGGTGCTGCTGGGCGGACAGAGTTACAGGCTTGGTTCCCGCAGTCTGACCCGTGCGGACCTGGCCCTGCTGAAAGCCATGCGGGATGAATTGGAGGCGCAGTTGGCCAATGAAGCCCTGTCGCCGCTGTTCAGTGATACTTATGCGGCGTTCTTTGAGGGGAGGTGAGGGCATGAACTGGCTTGACCGCGTGATTGGCTGGTTCAGCCCCGAGACCGCCGCAAACCGGGAAGCATGGCGGCAGGTTTTGCAGGAGTACCGGAACTACGACGCCGGGAACTACGGGCGGACAAATACAAACTGGCGGGCCGTCAATCAGAGTGCCGAATATACGGACCGTTACAGCCGTGATACCGTCCGGGCGCGTGCGCGGGACCTTGAGCGGAACAGCGACATGATGAATTCCGTGATCGGTCCGTTTGTCCGGAATGTAGTGGGCAAGGGTCTGATCTTGCAGGCGGAAACCGGGGACGAAGCGCTGAACGAGCAGATTGAACGTCTCTGGAAGGTCTGGTGCAAGAAACGCAACTGCGACGTGACCGGCGCCCAGAGCCTGAATCAGATACTCCGTATGGCGGTCCGGCGGAAGAAGGTGGACGGCGGAATCCTGATCGTCAAACGTTACACCTCCGGCGGAATCCTGCCTTTCAAACTCCAACTGTTTGAGGTCGACGAGCTGGATGCGTCCCAGGTGGCCCCGAAGCATAAGGGGAACCGGGTCGTGGGCGGTATCGAATACAACGCATATAACGCCGCCGTGGGCTACTGGATACGACAGTACACCCTTGACGGCATGACCAGTCTGGACCCCATCTATCTGCCTGCCAACGACGTGATTTTCTACTTCAGCAAACGCCGCCCGTCCCAGCTCCGGGAAATGTCCGACATGAGCCAGACCGTCACCCGTATCCGGGACGCGAATGAGTTTATGACGGCCGTCAGCATGAAGCAACGGATTGAAGCCTGTTTCGGGATTGGGATCAAGCGGGGCTTACCTCAGAGCGGCGTGGGGCGTGTGGGGGCCGTGGGACCGAAGCTGGCCTATGAAGGGAAAATGCTGACCCCCGGAATGATTCTCGAGATGAACCCTGGCGATGAGATACAGCAGATCAACCCCCAGGGACAGGCAAGCGATGCCGCCGGGTTTGTGAAGCTCTTGCAGCGGATGATTGGCGCGGGGCAGGGCGTGAGCTACGAAGCAACCTCCCGGGACATGAGCCAATGCACCTATTCCAGCGCAAGGCAGGGTTTGATTGAGGACAGCATGACCTACGCAGAGGAAGACGAGCTGCTTGCCGCGGTAGTCAACGAGATTTATGAGACGTTTCTGATTTCGGCGGTGTTGGCCGGGGCACTGGATATCCCGGATTTTTGGGGCAGGAAGGACATCTATTTTGCCCATACGTTTGAAAAGCCGCCCAAGGACTGGATTGACCCGGCCAAGGAAGCGGCGGCAACAAAAATCGCCCTCCAGACCGGGGCGAAGACCTTCAAGCAGATCTCGGCGGAGAATGGGTCGGACTGGCGGAAACAGGTGGACGATATCTGCGAGGTATTGCAGTACGCACAAGAGCAACATGGCATTGACTTGGGAGGTGTGATACTTGGACAAGGCGGACTCTATGGCGATGAGCCGGACCCCGACGGCGCGGACCCGGACAATGGAAAGCCGCCCCCCGGAGAGAGCGGCGGGGAAGAGGACGAATGACCGTCAGAGCGCGGTGTCGTCCGGCATCCGGAGTATGGAGGGCGCGGGGAACGAACGGAAATTCACCCTCTCTTTCTCGTCGGAGGCCCCCTACGAGCGCTGGTATGGGGTCGAGATTTTGGACCATGCACCCGACGCGGTGGATCTCAGCCGCCTGAACGAAATCGGGTGCCTGCTGTACAACCATAATCGGGACGCAGTAATCGGCAAGGTCAACCGCGTTTGGCTGGACGGCGGCAGAGCTTACGCGGAGGTTGAGTTTGACTGCGACGAAATGGCGGAAACCATCTACCAGAAAGTGCGTTCCGGCACCCTTAAAGGGGTTTCCGTGGGCTATCGCATTGACAATATGGAGGAGGTGCAGGCGGGCAAGACCAGCACTGACGGACGTTTTGCGGGTCCATGCGAGATTGCCCGGAAATGGCAGCCCTATGAGATATCCATCGTGTCCGTGCCCGCAGACAGCACTGTAGGCGTAGGACGCGCAGCAGGACAGTCCGGGACCATCCCACTGCGCGTCCAAGAGTGGCAGTTGGTAGCTAACCTCAATTGTTTGCTTTAATTTATTTCGATCCACGCACCCCGTACGGAGTGCGACCCGGCCCCGCCAAATAGTTATTGTCGTGGACCTTGATTTCAATCCACGCACCCCGTACGGAGTGCGACTTAGACAGGGGATACACCTACTTTTGGCGCAGCAAATTTCAACCCACGCACCCCGTGCGGAGTGCGACCCGAACTGGTCGTCCAACAGATAACCCTAAAGGAATTTCAACCCACGCACCCCGTGCGGAGTGCGACGCGTACTGTAAAAAACATGGGGTTACAAGGACAATTTCAACCCACGCACCCCGTGCGGAGTGCGACTGCATAGATTTGCTGATTTTCCGTCACTTTTTGGCGGAGTGGACAGTGCTGTTTGCTCTGCGCTGGGCGTCCCGGGCCACTATGTACTCCGACATCTCCGTCGGATGGTTGATAGCATACACCAGGCTGATGCCGGTCCGGATGCCATGCAAGAGGGATACATTGCTCACAGCGCCCGCATAGCCGAGGATTTCCAGCTCGAGGTCCTGATATTCGTCCCTGTTGATCCGGCTTTCCAGCTTAGCCATCATTCGCCACAGATCCTCTTCCGCTTCTAGGTAGTGTTCACATAAGCGCATCGACAATGAGAGCAAAAAAGACAAAAGCCAAAAAGATAATATCCAGTTTGTCATAGCGGGTAAAAATGCGACGAAATCGCTTG
>CAJTMG010000044.1 GCA_910577405.1 uncultured Oscillibacter sp.
ATCTGGAAGGCTTCACCGGCGCTGGCTGGAACATGAACGTCATGCGTCTCGGTGGCGAAGCTGGCCTGTTTGACCGCATCAGCTTCAAGGGTAATGAGCCTGTCAACCGTGAGCAGGCTGCTCAGCTGGCTCTGAATACCCTGAAGGGCACTCTGGTCGAGTACACCGGCGGCCTGAATGTAACCGCCGGCGATGCAAGCGTTACCAGCAAGCCTCAGCGCAACTACAAGACCAGCAACCAGGAGTTTGCTGCTCACATCAACAACAAGAAGGCTGGCGGCCAGCTGGGTACTGCTGCGAACGCTCTGTACACCGTGGAATTCGGTGAGGAGCACTTCGTTGACCTGCGCATGACCCACGACCGCAACACCTATGATGACTTTGGCCGTCCCTCCAACGAGTGGAGCTACAAGAAAGTCACCATCGGCACCTTCCCCATCGAGGCCGATAAGGTCTACACCGAGCAGGTTGCGCACGATGTTGCCACTGTGACCAACGCCAGCAAAGCGCGTTCTCTGGGTCTGACCGGCTTTGAGGTTCTTGCTAACCGCGACCATGGCGCTACTACTGTGACCGTGAACGGCAAGGTTGAGAGTACAAAACTGGCAGACGTCGGTGAGATTGCTGACTACACCGATAACGGCACTCTTGTTGAGGTTTATGTCGATGAAGACAATGCCGATTGGGTTAAGAACGTTGTCGTTGTCAAGACTCAGCTCATGGAAGTCAAGCGTCTGGGCAAGGACTCTGTGTCCCTTGACCTGTATGACAATGGCTCTGCCAATAAGGGCAAGGCTGTGATCGGCTTTAACCAGAAGCCCATTGATGAGAAGGTTAACAACGTTGAAGTTGACGACGCTTATTACACACTGCTTTCCGGCCTGAAGATTGGCGATCTCGTGGCGGTTGTGCCCGTGACCACCGACGACGGCGACAGCTACACTGTGGCTAAGGCTTATGTGCCTGAGACTGCTTCCGGCAAGCTCAACAAGGTTTCTACTTATGGTAATGGCAACACTGTTGGCGAGACTGTCAACACTATTGGCGTGACCGTTGGCGATACCGCTTATGACGTGGCCCTGTGGAATAAGGACCTCGCTGATATCGACGCTAACAAGCTGGACGTTACTACCAAGGACGTTACCCTGACTCTGGACGAGTATGGCAATGCTATGCTGGCTAAGGATGTGGGCGCTACCTCTGACTTCATGGTCGTTGGCAGCTACTATCAGAGCCTCGTCAATGGCAAGCTCGTGACTTACGTCAAGGGCTGGGATATCTCCGGTGAAGAGCTGACCCTGAACCTGGGCAGCAGCGCAGATGTAACACAGGCCCGTTCTACCATTCAGCCTGGCGATTTGGCTTACTACACCAATAGCGGCACCAGCAGCAATGCTGATTGGAGACTGAGCGAAGAACCCACAAACGGTGTGTTCGATGTTCAGACCGGTACGGATGCAGATAGCACTGCTTCTCCGAAGGCTAATTATGCTATCAAGGCGTCCAATAGCCGGATTCTGTTGAAGCAGGCTTACAAGGGCACTGTTGGTGCTGACTATGTCAGCGGAAGCACCGAGGATTTCAAGCCGTGGATTCATAAGAACATCAAGTTCATCTATGTGACCTTTGAGTCGGATAGTAATGATGTTGAGTCCATCGAAATCAAGAATGGCGTTCAGGCTGCAAGCAACTCTGAGCTGAATGCTGGCCGTAAGGATAGCAATGGTGCCCTCCTCTCTAACTACAATACGGCTCAGGCGGCCGTAGAGGTGAAGGACGGAACTGTCAAGCCTGACGGCACTGTCAAGGCTGTCGTTATCAAGAATGAGTCTAACGACGCTGTTGCGACCAATATGCTGTATATCGTTAACTACGAGGGCAGCGTACAGCGGCGTAGCGATGATGGCGAACTGGTTTACGAGTACACTGTTGCGATGAACGGCAGCAGCGGCATCGTTGACGACGAGATGACTATCTACTCCACCAAGAAGCTGAATCGTGGCGATTGGGCCCGGTACACTGAGGTGAAGGACGATAACTTCGAGAACTTCTATAACCTGTCTCGCGTGAATCAGCAGAGCCGTGCTACTTCCACTATGGAAGCTAATTTCAGCAACTTCCCCACTAGCAACAAGGCGCTTGTCCAGGTGAATTCGACTACTTTGAAAAAACCGAATGGTGGCGCCTTGACAGCCGCTGATATCCGCATTGATGAAATTGTGGGTGATCTGGGCGCTGGCGATAACAATGCCGCTTACCTGCTGAATCTGCGCTATGCTCGTTGGGTTGACCTGACCGGCAATGGCATGGACAGCTATGATGACCTGTATGATCTTACTCAAGGCAGTACCAAGGAATTTAACCTTAATAACGTCCGTGCCAGCATGATCTACAATGATGATCCTAGCAAGGACAACTTCCGTCAGGTATCCATGATCGTAATCCTGAGCACTGGCGCGACCACCAATGGCGGCAGCGAGAACAGCGGTACTGAAGTTAACTGGAAGGCCCGCCTGAACAGCCGTGGCGAACCCTTCGTGGACTTCGTTGTTACCCGTCCCTCTTGGGCTGACGCCGATGCTAAGGGCACCCTGACTGCTGATCTGTACATTGACGGTGCAAAGACCAACTGGACTGGCGCTTTCGATACGGCCAGCGGTTCCAGCAGCACCATTACTGGCCGTGGCGACGGTACTGCTGACAGTGCCGATGACGTGAGCATCCGTAATATCAAAGTTGTTTGGGACAAGGTTGTTGTCAAGGCCGAAGACGCTGAGGCTCTGCCTGCTGATGTTACTGTTACCAATCCCATTGCAAAGGGTGCAACCAGCATCAACGTGAAGATTCCTGCCACTGTGAGCGCTCGGGCTGCTGATGATGTCACTGCGGCTTACATCACCGTGAAGGAAGGCAGCACCGTTCTTAAGGCGAGAACTGCCCTGGACGTTGCAACGGCTCAGGGTGAATCTGGTCAGAATGTTACGCTGGATGAAGGAAAGGCCGTCTCTGGTACTGCTGCTATTACCGTCAAGGTGGAACTCATTACTGGAGGATCTGTTGAGCCTACCACTTACACCGCGACTGTAACCGCTCCCGCAGGCTGGACTGCTGTAGCTAGCAAGACCTCTGGAATCGCTGCCGACGAGAAAATCACCGTTACCTACACCAAGAGTGAGAATGGTGAGTTCACTCCCAAGGCGACTGTTGATTCCACGAAGATTACTGGTGCTACTGTGACTGCTGCAACCACCCCCGCTACCAACCCTGCTGTTACTCCTGGTACTGCGTCTGCGGCGGCGAAGGTAGTTCTTACTCTCACTGTAACTGGCAACGTCACCGTTTCTGCGGACGCTATTGACTTGAGCGCTGCCGGTTCTACTACTCCCACTACGTACACCCTGAGCCTGGGTACTGCTACCCTCGCTGGTTACACCTTTGGTGCTCCCTCTGCGGCTGTTGTGGCCGGAGGTACGATTACCTTTACTGTAACTAAGACCGCTTATGTACAGGGTGAGACCCTGACCGGCAAGACTCTGGAGCTTACCTGTGGCGATGCTCAAAAGCTGATTGCAACCCTGGCAGAGATTGAAGCTCCTACGGCTGCTGTTACTAAAAAGGTTCTGAAGACTGGTGCGACAGCGATTGCGGACGAAGCTACTCTTAAGGCTGAGTCTGGTACTGTTTATCAGAAAAATGCTGATGGTACACTTACAGAGGTAGAGGATGTGAGCGCTGCCACATTTGCGGCTGACACTTTCTATACCGCTGATCAGGTCGAAGATCAGGTTGTTACCGCCGCGAAGCCCGGCAAGTGGACTGCTTCCGTGACCATGCCCGCAGCAAACGTCACTGTTACTGCGATTGCGGCTAAGGATCCTGCTTCAACTTGATTACACCTACCTCAAGCAAACCTTCATCTAAGCACGAAAACGCCTAGATGGTCGAAAGGCGGGGCCCGGAAATGGGTCCCGTCTTTTGCTATGCTCTTTCCATTGCACCCCTGCGATGCGGGCTTAATTTATGCAAAAAAGGACCCCGGACCGTCATAGCCCGGGGTCTTTTCTACAGGGTGGGTAGGTACGTTGTGGGATGCTGAAGCTTACTCGGCAGCTTCAGTGCCGTCAGTGGCAGCAGGGGGGGTATAGGTAGGGCTTGTGAAGCTGCCCTTTCCGATGATGCCGGTCTTGTCGCCCATGATGATGTAGTTGAACTCCACACCGCCGTTAATCTTGTTGCCTGCATCTGTTGCAGCACCGGCAAGATAACCACTTGCGCCATTGCGGTCGTCGTTGTGCATGGTGTCACCGATCTTGGTAACCTGGATGTAGAACACCCGCAGCGTTCCGTTCGCAGTAGATGGGGCTTTGTACGCCACTCCGCCTTCCTCGTCAGTGACCAGAAGGGTGACGGTCTCGCCTTGTTTGCAGCTGTAGGGGAAAGCTACGACACCCGGAACAGCTGCGCCGCAGTCAGAGAAGGGGCTGCCCTTGGCACACGCACCATAAGTGTTGTCTGCAAGTTTCGTCTGGGGCAGGGTGAATGCTTGGCCGCTCTGGTTTGTCGCAAGATCTATGGTGTAGCTCTTGACCAACTGGCCTGCTTCAGCTGCAGTGGTTGCGCTGGTAAGACTAGGAATCGTGATTGCCTTGGTAGAAGTAACAATTGTAAGATCGTTGGCCTCCGGAATCGGTGTTGCCGTGAGGGTCACAACAACCTTCTCGTTAGTACTCGGGGTAACAGAAACGGTCAGTTCACCGTTCAGAGCTGCAACGCTGTTAGCACCATTATCAAGCACCGGGGTAGAAGTTGTACCACCAGAGACAACCACTTCAACTTTGTAATAAGTGTCTTCTGGGAGAGTGAACTCAATGTCCTGAGAAGTTTTGGTGTTATTAAGAGAAGTGGGCTTGCTACCACCATTCCAAGTGACATCTGCGGGTACACCCTCGATATTAAGAGCTACCTTATCCCAAGTCACAGCGTAGGTCCAAGTAATCTTTTCGGACTTATCGACGTTCTGGTCGCCGACACGGACATCCGTACGCACAACGCCATTGCTTCCCTCTCCAGAAACATCAACAGTTTTAAGCAGAGTTCCATCGGCGTAAATGTAAAGGTTGCTGCCGCTCGCTGTCACAGCGTTGCTTGCAGCCCAGTCAGGACGGGTCAGAGTAGCGTGAACATTGAGAGTTCCGTTGTCAGCAATTTCATAAGTGCCGCCAACTTCGCCGTTGTCATAGGAACCACTGCTGCTGCCGCCGCTGGAAGCCTTGCCAACGCTCTGGACAACGATCATAGCTACCTGACGGAAGTTATCCTTGTCCTTGTCGTCGTTGAAAATCATGCTGACTTCCACATCGTTCAGGCTGTAGCCATCGTCGATGAGATCAGCCAAGTCTTCGTAGCTGTCAATGCCGTTGTTGGTCAGGTCAACCCAAACCGCATAGCGCAGGCTGATCAGGTCATTGCCTACAACGTCGCCAAGACCCAGGTTGTCAGCCTCAGTGTGAATATTGGGCAGTCTGTATGGATCGTTTTCAACGTTGCCTCTCAACTGCTTGCCATCAATAGCGTACAGTTTATCCGAGTTTACTCTAACCAAGGACTTGTTGTTCTTAACAGGATAGCCCTTCTCGCCAAGGGAATCAGCCTTGAGGGTTGCATCCATAGTAGAGGTTGCACGCATACGCTGGTCGACGGGAGACAGCTTGTAGAAGTTCTCGAAATCGTCGTTCTTCTCCGCAGTGTAGCGTGCCCACTGACCGCGAGAGAGCTTCTTGGTGGAGTAGATGGTCATCTCATCGTCTACGAGACCGTTGGAACCGTTCATAGCAACAGTGTACTCATACACGATGTCGCCGTTATCGGTCTTGCCAGCGCTGCCCGCATAATTGACGATGTACAGCATATTGGAAGCAACTGCGTCGTTGGACTCATTCTTAATGACAACTGCCTTTACAGTCGAATCGGCAGTCACGTTGCCATCTTTCAGCTTCAGTGCCAGCTGAGCGGGATTATAGGAGCAGCCGTCAGCGGGGTGGGCTGTGTGGCCGTAGCAACGAGTCAATTCGTTGTTATCGGTTTTTTGGACACCGTTCTTGATGGAGATAGAGTCAACATCGCCGTCATCAGTGAAGGTCACATAGATGAACTTGATGCCTTTGTCAATCCAGGGATTGTTGTCATTGCCAAGCAACTTATAGTTAGGATCGTCATCGGCGATACGGATACGGCTGTTGCTTGCCTTAATGCTATAAAGAGCGTTAGTAGTACGATCAGTGCCAGTAAAGACATCAGATACACCCGTGTTTTCGAGCTTCCAGTCAGCGTCGCCAGTGGTGGAGTTGGTGTAATGCACCAGGTCACCAGCCTGATAGCCAGAGTTCTCAGGCAACACGCTTCTCTTGCTGCCCAGGTTCAGAGTCAGCTCTTCACCGGAGATATCCCAGCCCTTGACATAGTTCATGAGCTTGCCATTGACGAGGTTCTGATAGTAGCTGCCAACGATCATGAAGTCGGAGGTAGCGCCCACATCCTTGGCCAGCAGAGCGTTGCCGAACTTATCCAGGGTCAGGGTCACGTCCTTGGTGGTGACTTCCAGCTTGTCGCCGTCAACGTCCACCAGGTCCTTGTTCCACAGGGCGATATTGTAAGCGGTATCGCCAACAGTCACGCCGATGGTGCTTTCTTTCTTGCCAGCGTAGACCACGTTTTTGATTTCGGTGGACATACTGCTGGTACCGAAGGTATTGACCTTCTTCAGAGAACCGGAGACGGTCTCGGGGACATAAGCCTCGGCTACGGTGTAGCTGCTGCCGTCGTCGGTGGTTACGGGCACGACTGCCACAACGTCGCCGACCTTCAGGCCGGAGAGCAGGCTGTAGTAAGCGTCGTCGATTTCAACGTTGTCAACCTTCTCGTCGATAGCGGGCTGGTTGAAACCAAAGACGGTCTTGCCCTTGTTGGCGGAGCCGTTGTCGTACAGGTCGAGGGAGACGGACTCCTTGCCCAGACGCTTGACTTCCATCAGCTGGGTCTTGATAACAACGATATCGCTGACCCAATCGGCCTTTTCTTCATCGATGTAGACTTCTACCACAGTACCGTTATCAGTGAAGTCGGCAATCTGGCCAACGTCGGTCAGGTTCGCGCCAATCAGGGACTTCACTTCGGTAGTGGTGTAGCTCTTGCCGTTCACGGTAATGGTGGTGTCTTTGCTAACCTCATTACCGGTCAGCTCCAGAGAACGGGCTTTGCTGGCATTGCTCACAGTGATGACGTTGTGGGCAACCTGCTCAGTGTAGGTCTTGTCGGCCCCGATGGGGAAAGTGCCGATGGTGACCTTCTTGTAGCTCCACTCGTTGGAGGGACGGCCAAAGTCATCATAAGCATTGCCATCGCGGGTCATGCGCAGGTCAACGAAGTGCTCCTCGCCGAACTCTACGGTGTACAGAGCGTCCGTAGAAGAAACGCTGCCCTGCTCACTGGCCTTCTTGTTCAGGATATGCCGGGCATACTCCTGGTTGCTGGTCTTATAGATACGGGTCTGGGGGCTGGTCATGGTAGAGCCGTCGCTGGTAGACACGTTGATGCCGCCAGTGTACTCGACCATGGTAGCCTTCAGGGTATTCAGAGCCAGCTGAGCGGCCTGCTCACGGTTCACAGGCTCATTGCCCTTGAAGCTGATACGGTCAAACAGCCGGGCTTCGCCGCCGATACGCATGACGTTCATGCTCCAGCCAGCGCCGGTGAAACGTTCCTGAA
>CAJTMG010000045.1 GCA_910577405.1 uncultured Oscillibacter sp.
GGAGCGGGGGAAAAGCCGGAAACATCGGAAACGGTAGGCTTACCTATCGCTATAGGACCTCGATGAAGAATTTGATGAAGAATTTGACGAAGAATTTGATGAGGAATTTGACGAAGACGAGGAGGATTGACGATGGAATTTCAGATTTACGCGCAAATTGCCGCTCTTTCCGACCCGAATAACGGCTGGACCAAGGAATTGAATCTAATAAGCTGGAACAAACGGGAGCCGGTCTATGACATCCGGGCATGGACGGAGGACCACAGCCGCTGTGGAAAAGGCGTAACCCTGACAGCAGGAGAGATGCGTCGGCTGAAGGAAGCGCTTCAGGCAAAGACGGTATTTTAAGGAGGGCGGCAGATGAACGGTTTTTGGGAGACATTGGGGATATCGCCGACAAGGGACGAAGCCGTCATCCGGAAAGCCTACGCAGAACAGGCCAGGGCGTGCCATCCCGAGGACGACCAGGAGGGCTTTCTGCGTCTCCGGCAGGCGTATCAGGCGGCGTTGGCATGGGCGGAAAGCGGAGGAGACCAGCTGTCCGGTCAGGGGAACAGGAGCCAGGACAACCGCGGAGACAGTTTGCACCAGGATTACGAGGACGAAGACGAGCCGGAGGAACCTGCGTACTGGCGGATACCTGAGGTGAACGAGCTGCCCAATCCCTATGAGAATGGGGAAGCCATTGGGAAATTTCTGGAGCTGTACCAGGGCGGCCAACGGAAGGATGCCAGGCTTTGGATGGATTATTTCACCTCTGACGCCTTTCTGGACGCGGGCTGGGACGCTGATTTTACGTCGCTGCTGCTGGAAAAGGTCACAGAGACAGAACAGACCCTCCCGCCCAGCAAGGAGTTCCTGATGTGGCTGTGTATGGTCTATCAGATTTCCGCGGACAAAAACATGAAGCTGAATTATGAGGAAGGGCGTCTGGAGGTCCGGGAACGGCAGCTGCGAACGGTCCCCGGCACGGAATTTGAAGGCCTGCTGTCCATACTGTGCATTACGGCAAAGGGTCCCATCCCTAAGCGGCCCGGCGGCGACGAACTGGCGATGAAGGAATCCTTCCGGGACTACCGCCACCTGAACAATTTAGCGGACAGCGGCACATGGAACGTCCAGGCAAAGGAGGAATATCTGGCCGTTCTGAATCGCTACATCCCCTTCTATATCAAGGACCGCTGTGACCCTAAGGCCAATCCGGAGCATCAGCGTCACCCGGCGGGCCTGCGGCTGATTCTGCATTTTCTCCGCCGGAACGACCTGCCGGAGGAGCTGTACCGGGACGTATGGCGGAAGCTGGACCTGAAAAGCGCGGTCATGGGTCGGGGGAAAATTCTCTACGGGCCTCTGCGGGAACTGGTCATGGAGCGTGTGCCGGGAATCGCGGGAGAAAAGCCGGAGAACTTTTTGCAGCTCAACCGGGACCACGACGCGTACCGGGCGCGCATCAAAGCCCATCCGGAACGGGAGGACGCGGAATCGGCTGCCTTTTTTGCCCGTGAGGATATGCAGGCCGCGCTGAAAAGCCCCCGGTTTGCGGCGGAACAGCTTCTGACCTACACCAACTGGCGGCGGGAGGGTATGGGAGAAGGTCTGGTTCGGAGAATGCTGGCCTACTACCGGGAGCATCCGGAGATTCCCAGAGCTGGGGAGGTTGCTGCGGGTTTGGCAAAGGATTTGCGGGCACGTACCACAGAGCGCTGGAACCGGGAGGACGCTCAAGCTGAAGTTTATCCTTGGTACGCCCGGCTTACCCTGAAATTCCGCCCGCTGTTCCGGTACTGGCTGAACACGGCGTTCTATACTGCCCAGGACCCACAGACAGGAGACACGCTGCTGGAATACCTGGAGGAAAACCTGCCCTATCAGCCGGAGTGGAGCCGTCGTTTTGCGGAGCCGGACGGAAAAGCTGTCCGGAAGCTGGCAGTCTGCATGGGAGAAGTGGAACTGGATTTCTGCCGGCGGCATATCGAGTATTACGTCAAGGACCTGCCTGTATACCGCCCCTGCCTGGACTGGGAGCGGACGGAGGGTGAGACTGGCGACGGGTTCTTCTGGATTCTGCCTCTGACCGCCGCGCCGTTGGAGTATTTCGACAGGGTGACCCAAGAGATTGCCCGCCGGCTGGAGGACACCGCCGCGCCGGAGGAGGATCGGGAACAGATTGCCCGCTGTTTGGCCGGTTCGGTCTGCTGCCTGCCAAGGGATGAATCCGGAACGGTACGCCCGCCGGAGAAGGTCCTGCCCTTGACCCTGTGGGCGGAGAGCGGGCAGCAGCTTTTCGGATGCGCCTGGTACGAAGGAGAAGGGACCCTGACGCTGTTCGAGCAGACCGCAGCCGGGAGCCGGGTACAGAAACAGCAGTCCGTCAGCCCATGGGACGCGTTCCCTGCCGCGCGCCGTCTTTTGGAGGAAGCGGTTTCACCGGAGGGCTTCCGGGTAAGAATGCGTGAAGCGCCGTGGCACCTTTATTTTACGGAGCTGTCCGGCCCGGAACAGGAATGGGAATTCGCCGAACAGCCGGAGCTTCCAGAAGAGAAACACACCCTTGAGAACGCCGTTGAAGTGATGCAGTTCCGGGCGGGGCAGGAGAGACAGCAGCGGGAGGAGGCGGAGGACGCAGTAAAAAGCCTGCTGTTACGCTATGGCCGCGGCGAGCTGAAACGTCTGGAAATAGACTGGTTCGCGGGTCAGCTTGTTTTCCTGAAGGAGCCTTCCGGATACGCCTGCCTGTACTTTGAGGACCGGGTGGGCTTCGACATATGGTACGCGGTCCTGTCCCAGCCGGAGGTCTATCGGACAGTAGAGGACAGTGATACAATACAGGTGCCCTTCGGGATGGGAACCCTGCCGTCTTACGCGGTGCATGAGGGACCGGAGAGCATCCTGCGGGAGACGGAACGGATTTTCGGCCAATTGCTGGAAGGACGTCCGCAGTCCCAGGGCGCTGGCGGCTGGCTGTGGGACTGTCACGTAAACCGGCAGAACGGACGGCACAAGCTGCTGATGGCCCGTCAGAAAGTGGGAGGCTTTCCGCCAAACCGAAGCCGACAGCGAATGGCAGCCCGTTACATATTCAGCCGGTATCCGGTACAGATGGAAACCCTGACTCCGAAGGGCGAACGGACGCTGACAGAAATCCGAAGCGGCAGTTATGGCAAGGCGTCGGAGGGCCTGCTGCAATTTATGGGCGGAAAATTGGCCCGTCTGCGGCTGACCTGGGCCTATGGGAAACCGGAAGAGTCCCGGCGGCATTTGGTCTTCTTACAGGACGGCGGACGCTTCCTGCTCTGCTGGCTGGAGGACGAACGGGTGTATTTCAGCAGGTCATCAGAGAAGCCAGGAACCGAACTTTTCTGCGGTCAGGAGGTCCCGGCGGCATGGATTCATCGGGACCTGCAGGGCGTCCGGGACTGCGTGGACCTGCTGCTGGACGACTTGGACTGCACGGAACCAGTGATTGAACGGTATTTCTGCCCGCTGGAATCTTATGGGACCCTACGGGCGTTATGGGCGGAAAACTGAACAGACAGGAGAGCCAAACATGGAACAGATATGGAAACTTCTGGGTCTGGAGCCTACAAGAGACGTTTCCGAAATCCGGAGGGCCTACGCGCAGAAAGCCCGGATCTGCCACCCGGAGGAAGACCCGGCAGGCTTTCTGGCATTGCGGCAGGCGTATCAGGCGGCCTTGGACTATGCGGAGGGTGCGGAGGAAACAGCCCCGCCCCCTGACGAAGCGCCGGACGTACAGGAAGAAAACTGGACCCTTACTGGCGAACCCAGGATTGCAGAGAAAGGACCAAACCCCTTTGAGGACCATGAAGCCTTTCAGAATTTCCGGGCGCTTTATACCGGGAAACAGCGGAAAAATCCTAAAATGTGGCTGGATTACTTCACCTCCGGCCCCTTTCTGGATGTTATGCGGGAACCCCGTTTCACGGCCCTGCTGTTGGAGGAAGCAAACCGGCTGGAGGACGAATTTCCGGTGAACGCGGAATTTCTGCTCTGGCTGTATCAGGCGTATCAGTTCACGGTGACAAAGCTGGAGCGTGAGGACGAGGACGGCGAGAAACGGCTGACGCTTCGGTTTCGTCCGGATCTGGGAGCGGAGTTCCAGGGCATAGAGGCGCTGTTTTACCTTGCCGCCAAAGGTCCTATCCCGAAAGAACCCAAGGGCAGCGAACGTCTGGTCAAATCCAGCTTTAAGGACTATGGAAAGCTGCTTCGTCTGGCGGAGGCGGGCGTCTGGAGTGAGCAGGCATTATCAGAGGCGGGACGGATTCTGGATTTCTATGCCGCCGGAAATCTGACTGATGGCAGTGCCTGCCGCGCTATGGATTCGGAACGGCATCCGGTGGGCCTGCGGCTGATAGAGCATTTTTTCCGCCGGAACGATCTGCCGGATGAGTTGTACCGTATTCTATGGACCCGTCTGAGCCTGAAAACCGCCGTTATGGGCCGGGACAAGCTGCTTTACGGCGGACTGCGGGAACACGCCCTGGAACGGCTTCCGGACGTAGGGGAAGCGGACATGAATTTCCTGCAATTGAACCGGGATTACGAGCGCTTCCGGCAGACAGTCCTGGGGCTGGAAAGAAGCGGCGTTCCGTCGGACCTGGCCCGGGCGGACGCGGAAACGAAAGCCTTTTTTGCCCGTCCGGAGGTCCAGCGCGCTCTGCGGAACCGGCGTTTTGTGGAGGAACAGCTCCTGCGCTACTGGCTGAATCTCAAAATCCAATGGGGCGGCGAGTTTTTTGTACGGACCATACAGACATTCTACCAGGACCACCCGGAAGCCCCCTGCGCGGAACAGGTTCTGGAACGGGTCCGGGAGATGCGTCACACGCTGGAAGTCCGCTGCTGGAATCAGGAGGATACTGCCGCGCCGTTCACCGTGTCGTTCCGGAACCGGGCGTTTTTGCGGCACTGGCTGCATACGGCGTTCCACGAGGCACGGGACCCGGTTTCCGGACGCTGGCTGCGGGACTATCTGAAGGAAGAGCTGCCCTGGATACCGGAATGGAGCTGTGGATTCCTGGAGGCAGCAGACGGCGAGGCTCCGGAGCCAAAAACTGTTCTCTGCGCGCTGGGTACGGATATCATAGAGGTCCGCCTGCATCTTCGGTACGCGGGATTTCTGCTGAACGGGACCCCAATCTATCGGGCCTGCCTGGACTGGGAACGGACGGCGCTGGCGGATACGGAAACCCTGCTGTTTCTGCTGCCCATGACCGCGGCGCCGTACGACCAATACGAGGCGGTTCGGGAAGAGCTCCTGGGCCGTTTGACGGATACCGCCATGCCGGAGGAGGGACGTGGGTTTCTGGCCTCCTGCCTCGCCGAGCGGGTATGCAGTCTGCCCGCGCCTGGAGAAGCAGTCCCCGCGCCGGAGTGGGACGAGGACGGTGAGCCGCTGACGCTCCGGAACCTTCCCCCTGAGAGCGTGCTGCCCTTCGAGGTCTACGTGGAGGACGGGGACCATCTTTATGGCTGTGTCTGGCTGGAGCGTACGGAGACCCTGACTCTGTTCGAACAGCTTCCCAATGGACGGCAGGTGATGTGGAACGACTGGTACGAGGGGATTCCTGACACCGAAAGCGCCCTGACTCTGGCCCAACAGCTTCTGGAGGATATCCTGACGCCGCCGCAGATCCCCATGGAACTGCTGGAAACGCTTCCAGACGAGGTCTACGGAAAACCGGATTACAAAACGCTGTGCCGTAACGCGGAGGATGACAAGAATACGCCCTCCCTTTGGCTGTTCCCCACGGAACTGCTGGGAGACTCCGTGACCGCTGAAAAGCTGGAGATACTGCTGAACGGCTTCGCGCAGGGCCGGATAGAACGTCTGGAGCTGTCCTGGCGGAGCACGATACCCGTAGGGGAGGAACAGGGCTATGAACCCCGGCGGTCCCTGGTGTTCCTGAAGGGCGGCGGAGGGTTTGCCTGTCTGTACTTCGATGATTTCCGGGCGGCGTCCTATGCGGTGCTGGAAAAGCCGTCCCTGTACCATCAGACCCAGGAGGGACTGAAATCCGTGCCCTTCCGACGGGGGACGCTGTCCGCTCAGGTGATTCATCGGAAATTCATCACCATCCAGCGGCATTTGGGGGAAATCTTTCAGCAGGTGAGCTGGCCCAACAATGTGAAGTATATGGCCGGTGGCTTCTGGGTCTGCGCAGTTTACGTCTCCCATGGCCGGAACAAGTACAATCTGGACAAACAGCTTCTTGCTGACTTCCCTTTGAAACGCGCCCATAACCGCCTTGACGCAATCTTCTATTTCTCCAGGTATCCTGATTCCGCCGTCTGGACAAACGAGCAGGGCGGCACGGAAAAACTGGAGGTCATGGAGCGAAACCGGGACCGTCTCCAGCAGATCCTGAGCCGTTTCATCCGCGGCGAGTACCCAAAGCTGCGTCTGACCTGGGAGGAACCGGACCGGCGGCATATCGTTCTCCTTCACGACGGCGGACGCTTCCTGATGGCTTGGATTCAGGAGGAAAAGCGTTCGGTGCGGTATCATGTGGCGCAGATCTGGGACTATATGGACGTGGAGGGCAGGAAGTACCCCAAGGACACGTTCCAGGGTCGGACGGTCCCGGCGTATCTGATTCACGAGAACGCGATAGTTCTTCGGAACGCCCTGGACCTTCTGCTGGCCAGTATAGAAAATCCCGACGTGATAACAAGCCCGATTGCAGAATACGCGGACGAGAAGCCGGTAAAAGCCCGTTCCTATGAAACCCTCTGGAAGGAGCTTGTCGGCGATACAGATTCTTCGCTTTCTTAGATAGTGTCTACACAAGGAGAAAGGACTGTGATAGAATAGAAGCATCATAAAC
>CAJTMG010000046.1 GCA_910577405.1 uncultured Oscillibacter sp.
TGATGCTTCTATTCTATCACAGTCCTTTCTCCTTGTGTAGACACTATCTAAGAAATCGAAAAAAGGACGGGACATTTTCCGGTGAGGAGCGTCATAAGGTGAAAGGAGACAAGAATGGAGGGATAGCGATGACTTCACGGCAGACGGGGCGGCGGCTTCGGAAGATCACGGGGCAGGGGAACAAGGGCAGGCTCCGGAGGACGGCGGGACAGTCGGAGAAGCGGAAGGCGTCGGGAGAAACGCGGCGTTTTGTACAGTTGATAGCCTGCGGGGGGATCTTTGTATTTCTGGTGGCGGCCAAATTACTGCTTCCGGCGCGGATGGCGGAATTCAACGAGCGTCTCTCCGTACTGATGGCACAGAATATGGACGTGCAGGCGGTCTTCTCGGCGGTAGGACGGGCATTTTCCGGTGAGGACCCGGCGGAGGCGGCAGAGGAGGTTTACGAAGCGGTTTTTCATCCACAGGCCCAACCAGCCGTAAAAAACCGGACGCTCCGGCTCCATGACGGCGGCGCGCTGGCAACCTTGCAGCTCCATCGCGGAACCGAAGACCTGCCCGAATCCGCTGAACCGGAAGACAACGCGGCTCCGGAAGATACGCCCGAGTCTGTTCCGGAGGACGAGGACGGTACAAAATCAGATCCGGAACCTGCGGAGGACCCGGCGAGCATGGCCTACGTGCTGTATTCGGAGGAAAATCTGCCGGAAGGGGTAAGCATGGAGCAGGCGATACTGGATTTTGACTACACAACGCCGGTAATGGGTGTGCTGACGTCGGATTTTGGCTACCGGGAGCATCCAATCGAGGGCGAGGAACGGTTTCACTACGGAATAGACCTTGCGGCCAACAGCGGGACGGAAATCGACTGCTTCGCGGACGGCACGGTAACGGCGGCAGGCGAGAGCAGCAGTTACGGGAAATACTGCATCGTAGGGCACGCGGGAGGCTATTCGACCCTGTACGCCCATTGCAGCCGGATTGTGGTCACGTCGGGCACGCCGGTCAGCAGGGGGCAGAAGATTGCGGAGGTGGGAGAAACCGGCATGGCAACGGGTCCCCATCTGCATTTTGAACTGCACCAGGACGGCGGCTATCTGAATCCCATCTACTATGTTTCCACGCAGTAAATTGGAAGTAACGCCGGGTTTTGTACTCCTTACGGCATGGTTCGCTCTGGTGAACGGCGGCGGGGTGCTGATGCTGGTCCTTGGCGCGTCAACTGTACACGAGTTGGGTCACTGGCTGGTACTGCGGCTTCTGGGCGCCCGCATCCAGGCATTCCGTCTGACCGCGCTGGGCGCCGAACTGACTGCAAACAGCGGCAGGCTTTCCTATGGCGGGGAACTTCTGGCAGTGCTGGCGGGTCCGGGGGCGAATCTGGCGGCGGCGCTGTTCACTTCCCTGACCGTCCCAGATCGATGGCCGGAATTTATTGGCGTGAATCTGATCCTGGCCTGTTTCAATCTCCTGCCCATACGCCCGCTGGATGGTGGGAGGGCGGTCAAGCTGGCGGCTACCTGGCTGGCGGGTCCCGGTGCAGGCGACGTGGCGGCGCGTGTGGTATCCGGCCTGACTTCCAGCATTCTTGCCGTTCTTCTGGCCTGCGTGATTTATCAGACCCACGGTTCCCTTTGGCTGCTCCCCCCTCTCTTCGCCGCGGCGGGCATGGCCTTATCGGAACTCCATCCCAGAAAAATGGTCTATAGCTTCTGAACAATCGGCCTTATCCCAGTATTTGGGTCAAAAAACAGAAAAAAGGACTGCCGCGGATAACCAACGGCAGTCCTTTTATTACAGGGGTTGAGAATTACTCATCGATATCGGTGACAGCGCCGGAACCAACAGTACGGCCGCCCTCACGGATAGCGAAACGGAGACCCTTCTCGATAGCGATGGGGGTAATCAGTTCCACGCTCATCTCGACGTTATCGCCGGGCATACACATCTCGGTACCCTCGGGCAGGGAGATCACGCCGGTCACGTCGGTGGTGCGGAAATAGAACTGGGGACGATAATTATTGAAGAAGGGGGTGTGACGGCCGCCCTCGTCCTTGGACAGAACGTAGACCTGGCCCTTGAACTTGGTGTGGGGGTTGATGCTCTTGGGCTTTGCCAGAACCTGGCCGCGCTCAATGCCGTTACGGTCGATGCCGCGGAGCAGAACGCCGATGTTGTCGCCGGCCTCAGCGAAGTCCAGCAGCTTGTGGAACATCTCGATACCGGTAACGACGGTCTTCTTGGTCTCGTCAGCCAGGCCAACGATCTCGACTTCCTCGCTGAGCTTGAGCTGACCGCGCTCCACACGGCCGGTAGCGACGGTGCCGCGGCCGGAGATGGTGAACACGTCCTCGACGGGCATCAGGAAGGGCAGGGAGTCGTCGCGGGGAGGAGTGGGGATATAGTCGTCAACGGCGTCCATCAGCTCCTTGATGCAGGCGTACTCAGGCGCATTGGGGTCGTTGGAATCGGACACCAGAGCGTTCAGAGCGGAACCCTTGATGATGGGCAGGTCGTCGCCGGGGAACTCGTAGGTGCTCAGCAGCTCGCGGACTTCCATCTCCACCAGCTCCAGCAGCTCCTCGTCGTCCACCTGGTCGCACTTGTTCAGGAACACCACGATGGCAGGCACGCCCACCTGACGGGCCAGCAGGATGTGCTCACGGGTCTGGGCCATGGGGCCGTCAGAAGCAGCGATAACCAGGATTGCGCCGTCCATCTGTGCAGCGCCGGTAATCATGTTCTTGATATAGTCGGCGTGGCCCGGGCAGTCCACGTGGGCATAGTGACGCTTCTCGGTCTCATACTCCACGTGAGCGGTGTTGATCGTGATACCACGAGCCTTTTCCTCGGGGGCCTTGTCGATGCTGTCATAAGCCTCGAACTGAGCCTTGCCCTGATAGGACAGCCACTTGGTGATAGCGGCGGTCAGCGTGGTTTTGCCGTGGTCAACGTGGCCGATGGTGCCAATGTTGACATGGGGTTTGGTACGTTCAAATTTTTGTTTGGCCATTTGTAAGTCCTCCTAACAATTTACAAAATCCAATGGCGGCAGCGCGACATATAGCACTGCTTATTGTACAATATTTCGCCCGGAAAATCAATCCTTTTTTGCGATTTCCTGGATTCTGTATTTCCGCGCGAAAAAATCAATTGGGCTTTACGCGGGTTTCGACAATTTTGTTCTGAATATTCTTGGGAATTTCGATATAATGACTGGGTTCCATGGTATACTGGCCGCGGCCCTGGGTACGGGACCGGAGGTCGGTAGCGTAGCCGAACATCTCAGCCAGGGGCACATGGGCGTCAATCTGCTGCGCGCCGGGACGGGCTTCCAGCTGAATGATCTGCCCGCGGCGGCTATTGAGATCACCGATCACGTCGCCCATATACTCGTCAGGCACGATCACGGAAACCTTCATAATGGGCTCCAGCAAGGTAGCGTCGGCTTTCCGGCAGGCTTCCTTGAAGGCCATGGAACCGGCAATCTTGAAGGCCATTTCGGAGGAGTCCACCTCGTGGTAAGAGCCGTCGTAAAGGGTAACCTTCACGTCCACCACAGGGAATCCGGCCACGATGCCAGCGTTCATAGCGCCCTGGATACCGGCGTCAACGGCAGGGATATACTCTTTGGGAATCGAACCGCCCACGATGGCGTTGACAAACTCGTAACCCTTGCCGGACTCGTTGGGTTCCACGCGGATTTTGACATGACCATACTGGCCCTTGCCGCCGGACTGACGGGCATACTTGGTATCCTGCTCCACGGTCTTCTTGATGGTTTCCTTGTAGGCCACCTGAGGCGCGCCCACGTTGGCCTCCACCTTGTATTCCCGCAGCAGACGGTCCACGATAATCTGGAGGTGCAGCTCGCCCATACCGGCAATAATGGTCTGACCGGTTTCCTCATCGGTAAAGGTCTTGAAGGTGGGGTCCTCTTCCGCCAGCTTGATCAGGCCAACGGTCATTTTCTCCTGACCGGCCTTGGTCTTGGGTTCAATGGCCACCCGGATTACAGGCTCAGGGAACTCCATGGACTCCAGGATAACAGGAGCCTTCTCATCACAGAGGGTATCGCCGGTGGTGGTATTCTTCAGACCGATCACGCCCGCGATATCGCCGGAATAGATGGTATCGATATCCTCCCGGTGATTGGCGTGCATCTGCAAAATACGGCCCACCCGTTCCCGATGGCCCTTGGTGGAATTCAGCACAGCGGTGCCGGTGTTGAGCTGGCCGGAGTAGACCCGGACGAAGCTCAGGCGTCCCACATAGGGGTCGGTCATAATCTTGAAAGCCAGGGCGGAGAAAGGAGCGCTGTCGTCGGAAGGCCGCTCCTCTTCCTCATCGGTCTTGGGGTTGACGCCCTTGATGGGAGGAATATCGGTCGGAGCGGGCATATAGTCCACGATTGCGTCCAGCATCTTCTGCACGCCCTTATTCTTATAGGACGTGCCGCAGGTCACAGGAACCATCTCGTTGGCAATGGTAGCCTTCCGGATAGCGGCGCGGATTCGTTCCTGGGGAACCTCCTGGCCGTCCAGATACATTTCCATAATCTCTTCATCGAACATGGAAACGGCGTCCATCAGCTTTTCGTGGTACTCGTTGGCAAGGTCCACCATATCCTCGGGGATGGGTTCTATCCGCATATCCTTGCCCAAGTCGTCGTAATAGATATCGGCGTCCATTTCCACCAGGTCGATGATTCCCTTGAAGGTCTCCTCGCTGCCGATGGGGAGCTGAATGGGGACGGCGTTGCACTTGAGGCGTTCGTCCACCATATGCAGGACGTTGTAGAAATCCGCGCCCATGATATCCATCTTATTGACGTAGATCATCCGGGGGACCTTATAGTTATCGGCCTGACGCCAGACGGTTTCAGACTGAGGCTCCACGCCGCCTTTAGCGCAGAGGACCGTCACGGAGCCGTCCAGCACGCGGAGAGAGCGTTCCACC
The DNA here is from genome assembly GCA_910577405.1 of uncultured Oscillibacter sp. GTDB lineage: Bacteria > Bacillota > Clostridia > Oscillospirales > Oscillospiraceae > Oscillibacter. Next base: position 4,960 of record CAJTMG010000046.1, read on the forward strand.
TCTACGGTGAAGTCCACGTGGCCCGGGGTGTCAATGATATTGATTCTGGTAGGCTTGAACTGATTCTTGGAACCAGACCAGTAGCAAGTGGTAGCGGCGGAAGTGATGGTAATGCCGCGCTCCTGCTCCTGGGCCATCCAGTCCATGGTTGCGGTGCCGTCGTGGGTCTCGCCAATCTTATAGTTCACGCCGGTGTAGAACAAGATCCGCTCGGTTGTGGTGGTCTTGCCTGCGTCGATGTGAGCCATAATGCCGATATTTCTTGTATTTTCCAGTGAAGTTTTTCTCGGCATAACTTCTTTTCTCCTAACTTACCAGCGGAAGTGGGCGAAGGCTTTGTTGGCCTCGGCCTGCTTGTGCATATCTTCCCGCTTCTTGACTGCCGCGCCGGTATTATTGGCGGCATCCATGATTTCTCCGGCAAGACGTTCTGCCATAGTCCGCTCGCCTCTTGCGCGGGAGTAAGTGGTGAGCCAGCGCAGGGCCAGGGTGGTGCGCCGCGCGGGGCGGACCTCCATGGGGACCTGATAGTTGGCGCCGCCCACACGACGGGCCTTGACCTCCAGGTTGGGCATAATATTGTCCATCGCCTGGGTAAAGACCTCTACGGGGTCCTTGCCGGTTTTTTCCTTGATCTGCTCGAAGGCGCCGTAGACCACCTTTTGAGCCACGCCCTTCTTGCCGTCCAGCATCACGTTATTCACCAGACGGGTCACCAGCACGGAACCGTACATGGGATCGGGCAGAATTTCTCTCTTGGGAACATTACCTCTTCTGGGCACTATGCTTCCCTCCTTCATAATGACTCTATGATCTCATAGGTACTCGAAAGGCCGAAGCCCTCCGTTGTGGCCTGCCGAAGGTGCAATGCTCAATACTCTGTCATATGAAAAAACAGGGAACGGCATCTATATAAACCAGTTCGGCAAAGCGATTTCAGACAGTGCGCCGCAAACGGTGCTTACTTGGACTTAGGCCGTTTTGCGCCGTACTTAGAGCGGGACTGCATCCGGCCGGACACGCCCTGGGTATCCAGAGTGCCGCGGATGATGTGGTACCGCACGCCGGGAAGGTCCTTGACACGGCCGCCGCGGATCATGACCACGGAGTGTTCCTGCAAAGAGTG
>CAJTMG010000047.1 GCA_910577405.1 uncultured Oscillibacter sp.
CAGGATGGAATTCTTCTTTTATTTTCATTTTTTCACTGAATCCGTCTGCTTTTTTATCGTCATTATGCCAAATTGAAAAAATACGAAAACTCAAATTTGTATTGGATGACGGCTGGTTCGGGAAGCGGATGGATGAATCTTCCTCTGTCGGGGATTGGATTGCGAATGAAGAAAAACTGGGCGGTTCGCTCTCCAGCCTGATTGAGAAAATCAACAGAGAGGGTATTTCTTTTGGCCTGTGGGCAGAACCGGAGATGGTGTCGCCGGACAGTGATTTATACCGTGCTCATCCGGAATGGGCGATTCAGGTGCAGGGACGCCGGATGGAAACTTCCCGGGAAGAATATGTGCTGGATTTAAGCAATCCGGATGTGTGCAAATATATCATTGACAGCATCAGCGCAATTTTGTCAGAAAACCCCGTTACTTATGTGAAATGGGATATGAACCGGAATTTCACAAATCTGGGGTCAACCTATCTTCCCTCCTGCCGTCAGAAAGAGCAGGCGCACCGTTATATGCTGGGCCTGTATCATGTGCTGGATGTCCTTACGAACCGTTTTCCTCATGTGCTGTTTGAGGGATGTGCCGGAGGCGGAGGCCGTTTTGATCCGGGAATGCTTTACTATACGCCTCAGATGTGGGTCAGCGATGATACGGACGCCGTGGAACGACTGACCATCCAATATGGCGCATCCCTGGTCTATCCTTCTATTGCGGTCGAATGCCATATCTCTGAAACTCCAAATCATCAGGTGGGCCGCCGGGAGTCAATGGCTGCCCGTGCCGCGACTGCGATGTGGGGGAACCTGGGGCTGGAATTGAATTTTGACCGGATGGCGGGTGAAGAAATCAATTGCCTGATGGATGAAATCGCATTCTATAAAAAAGTCCGGCCTGTTATTCAGTTTGGCAGGCTGTACCGGCTGAAGGGCCTGGACGGAGGAAATGAATACGCGTGGATGTACCAGAGCCGGGATCGGGAGGAATTTCTGGTAACCTTTGTGCAGGTCCAGGCAAAACCCAACACGGTGTCCAAACGTCTGCGGCTGCGGGGACTGGACCCGGAAGGCTGGTATCAGATTGACGAAGGAAGCGTGCGGTCCGGGCGGGAATTGATGTGCATCGGTCTTGATGTGGGCAATGTACGGGAGGACGCCTTTTCACGGAGATGGCTTCTGGTACGTATCAAAGAGTCGATCTCGCAATCATTTTAACAGACAGGAGATCCTTATGGGAAAAAAACTGATTTTCTTGGACATCGACGGCACCTTGACGGAACCTGGGAAAAATGTTCCCCCGGACTCGGCACTGGAGGCAATCCGCCGCGCACAGGCAAACGGTCATAAGGCGGTCCTGTGTTCCGGGCGGAATTACGGAATGCTGTCACCGCTTCTGAAGTACGGCTTTGACGGCGTGATCAGCTGTGCCGGTGGCTGTATTGAATACGGCGGTCAGATCATCTATGACTGTCCTATGACGCCGGAACAGCAGGAACGGGCCCTGGCCATTTTCCGGGAGAACGGAGTTTACCGCACAATCGGAAGCAGAAATTATACCTATACCGATGAAGGCTTCAAGGAATTTCTTGCGGCAAACTCGCAGTCCAAGGCCAACAGTGAGCTGCTTCGTTGGCGGGTACAGCTTGAAAGCGAACTGGATATCCGGCCCATGGCGGAATATGATGGCGAGCCGATTTATGGCCTGACTTTCATGAGCCCCGGTCAGGAACGTCTGAAGGAACCGATGCAGGCATTGAAGGACGATTTTAACTTTTGCATACAGGATACAGACGCCTGCGGAATCGTCAATGGGGAGCTGATCAACAAGGCATTCAACAAAGGAACAGCCGTGCAGCGGTTGAGTGAGCATTTGAAAATCGCTATAACAGACACGATTGCTTTCGGCGACAGCATGAACGACTTGGAAATGCTTCAGACCGCGGGATATTCGGTATGTATGGGCAATGGCGGCGCGCGTCTGAAAAAAACTGCCGATATGGTTTGCCCGCCAGTGAATAAGGACGGTTTGTATCGTGCGTTTACGCAATTGGGCTTGATTTGATGGAATGAGGTGAGTATTTTGACAAAAAAAGAAGACGCTCTGTTCCAACACCGCTTGACCCGGCACCTTGATGAGCTGCGCTGGCTGTATATGGAGCTGTACGGCAATGATGCCATGTTTGTCGAGCTGTGCGGGAATCTGTACTGCTTTGCGGAAGAACGCTCCGATGCTCTGAAGAAGCGTGATCTGGACCGGGAAGCCGACCCGGAGTGGTATCGCTCCAACGACCTCACCGGCATGATGCTGTACATCGACAACTTCGCTGGGAATTTGAACGGCGTGCGGGAAAAGCTGCCCTATATCCAGCAGACCGGAGTGAATATGCTTCACCTGATGCCTTTCCTGGACACCGTTCCAGAGCGCAGTGACGGTGGTTATGCCGTGGCCGATTTCCGGGCTGTCCGTCCTGATCTGGGCACTATGGACGACCTGGAAAAGCTGGCTGACGATTGTCATAAAAAGGGTATTAACCTCTGTATGGACTTTGTGATGAACCATACCAGTGAGGACCATGCGTGGGCAAAAAAGGCGCGTCAGGGCGATGGGGAGTATATGAGCCGCTACTTCTTCTTCGACAATTGGTCCATTCCGGCGGAGTATGAAAAGACGGTCCCCCAGGTATTTCCTACCACCGCCCCCGGCAATTTTACCTGGCTGGAGGATTGTGGCCACTATGTTATGACCTCCTTCTACCCCTATCAGTGGGACCTGGACTATCGCAACCCCCGCGTATTCAATGAGATGATGTATAATTTCCTGTTCCTGGCCAATAAGGGAATGGACATGATCCGCATTGACGCCGTGCCTTATATCTGGAAAGAACTAGGCACTGACTGTCGCAACCGGCCCCAGGTCCATACTATCGTGCGGATGATGCGGATGATTGGAGAGATCGTCTGTCCCTCTGTCATTCTCCTGGGCGAGGTAGTCATGGAACCAGTGAAGGTGGTTCCCTATTTCGGGACAGTAGAGAAGCCGGAGTGCCACCTGCTGTATAACGTGACTACCATGTGTACCACCTGGCACACCGTCGCCACTCGGGACACCCGGCTGCTTCGGTGTCAGTTGGATATCGTCAACAGCTTGCCCAAAGAATACGTATTTCTCAATTATCTCCGCTGTCATGACGATATCGGCTGGGGTCTGGACTACGACTGGTTGGGCCGGAATGCTGGTATTGAAGAAAAAGCGCACAAACGGTTCCTCAGCGAATGGTTTCAGGGGTATTGTGAAGGCAGTGTCAGTCGGGGCGAACTGTATAACGATGACCCTGCCAGCGGTGATGCCCGTCAGTGCGGAACGACCGCCAGTCTGTGCGGTATTGAGGAAGCGGGGTTTGAGAACGACTCTGCCGCCATGGAGCAGGCTGTCCGCTTTGATCTGACCCTTCATGCTATGATGTTCATGCAAACCGGCCTGCCTTTGCTGTACAGCGGGGATGAACTGGCTCAGGTCAATGACTACAGCTATAAGGACGACCCGAAGAAAGCCGAGGACAGCCGATACCTTCACCGTGGGAAACTGCGCTGGGATCTGGCAGAGCACGCCCACGATCTGGATACCCCCGAAGGCCAGGTGTTCTGTGGACTCAACGCCTTGGGTGCTTTGCGCAAAACAAATCCGGCTTTTGGGACTGGGGCCGATGTGTGGACCTTGGACACCGGGGATGATGGTCTGTTGGCCATCGGGCGGTACTTTGAGGGACAGAAGATCATAGGCGTGTTCAATTTCACCCCTTGGGACAAGAAGGTGACGTTCCCCTACGATCCAGGAGCGTTTACCGATATGCTGACGGGTGAACTTCATGTCCTTCAGGATCTGCCGGTTCCTGCCTATGGCTTCTATTATTTGGAACAGGCGCTGTAATAAAAAAGACCAAAATTTCAATATGTGTCAGAAAGGATAGGTCTCCATGAAGAAGTTTGTGTACACGATCACGGACCCTGTTGGCATTCACGCCCGTCCCGCTGGTTTGCTGGTCAAGGAGGCGAAAGCGCTGGACAGCACCATCACGCTTGAGAGGGCGGACGGCAAATCTGCGGTTGTCACCAAGCTCATGGCCATCATGGGGCTGAGCATCAAGCAGGGGGATACCATCAGCGTCATCGTGGAGGGCGGCAGCGAGGACGCCAACGCCGCCGCTATGGAGCAGTTCTTCAAAGACAATCTGTAAAGAGAACGAAACTTCATACAGGCCGCAAACGGAAAATCGATTCTGGACGGCATTGCCATCAGTCCTCTGCGTTATACGATCAATATGCTTGTGACAAGGTCCGGGAGCAATTAACTGGGCTTTAAGAAAACTTCCAGTTCACTTCTGCATCCCCATTGCTCTTTGGATGATTGCGGTGCAACAGTTTGGATGCTGCCAGGAAAACGAAGTCAAATCAGGACTACGAAAAATGCTGGACTGTGAGGACTGGATTTGATTAGGCCTTGTTTGAAAAATACGGTAAGCTGGTCAAAGTAACCAAATCATGATAGCGGCCATATAAACCTAAAAGTCGGATAATCAGTACTCAAAACGTCAGAACGCTGGAACCCCCA
>CAJTMG010000048.1 GCA_910577405.1 uncultured Oscillibacter sp.
TTTATGATGCTTCTATTCTATCACAGTCCTTTCTCCTTGTGTAGACACTATCTAGACAAACCAATAAAAATCATATGATATTTTAAGAAGGAGATGCTATTATGAAGTGCAAACAGGCATTTATGCACGGTCCCTTTGACCTCCGGATTGAGGAAGTAGAGCTGCCCGCCCTGCGGAAGGACCAGGTTCTGATCAAGCTGCTGGCCTGCGGCATCTGCCAGTCTGACGTGGAGTGCTTCGAGGGCAAGTCCGCAGAGGGCCGTTACGATTTGGGACCCTACACCCCCGGTCACGAGTGGGTAGGCCGTGTCACCGAAGTGGGCGAGGAAGTGACTTCTATCAAAGTTGGCGATAAGGTTGTTGGCGACTGCGTGCTTCCCTGCCACCAGTGCGCCAACTGCAAGGACGGCAAGATGTCCTCCGCCTGCCTGAATATGCGCGAAGTCGGCTTCCGTCCTGACTCCCCGGGCGGCTTTGGCGAATACATGATTCTGGAAGAAGCTTACACCCACGTTATCCCCGAGGACTGGAGCGATGAAATCGGCATTTTCGTCGAGAACTTCAACGTCGGTTACTGGGGCGTCTGGGGCAATGGCTGCAATCCCGATGCTTCCGACGACTGCGTGATTATCGGCGGCGGTCCCATCGGCTGCTCTGCCGCAATGGTTTGCGCTACTTCCGGCGCTACCGTTATCGTTGTCGACCCCGTTGCCGCCCGCCGCGAGAACGCTATGAAGTACGGCGCCAACTACACGGTCGACCCCACTGCCGGCCCCGTGGAAGAGCAGATCAAGGCGCTCACCAATGGCCGCGGCGCTTCCGTTGTCATCGAGTGCTCCGGCAATGATATCGGCATCGCGTCCCTGTTCGACATCGCCGGTCACAGCGCGCGGGTTGGTGTTGTCGGTCACTCCATCGGCCGGAAAGTCCCCGTGGAAATCGGCAAGACCATCTGGAAGACCCTGCATCTGGCTGGCTCCGGCGGCACCACCAACTGGTTCCCCCGCACCATCCGTTTCATGAGCAAGATCAAGGATACCTATGATTTCAAGGCTCTGGTTTCTCATTATTACAAGTTTGAAGACCTGGCCGCCGCGATGGAAATGGCTCAGAACAAGGAGCTGTCCCGCAAGGTCATGCTCACCTTCCCGGATTGATTTCCGAGGGCACGGATTTCATGTGAAGTCCGGTCAAAATAATAGTAACAGAAGGATTCTCTGTTAACATCTTTCTTCTTTTCTCCCGGAGAGGGGGTCTCCAAGGGGGACTCCCTCTTCACTTATACTATGAATGATCGGAGAAAATCCTATGAAAAACTGGAAATACGCCGTCTCCTCCGCGGACGCCGCACCTGTAACCGCGCCGATTTTGCTCCAAGGCTCCGTGGTGGAGAATCTGGAGAAGGCCGCGAAACTGGGTTATGACGCCATCGAGGTGCATACCCGGGAGGACGTGGAGCTGGATTATGACGCCATCCGGGACGCCTATGCACGCACCGGCGCACGCGTCGCTATGGTCATTACGGGCCGTCTGAACACCGAAGGGATGTGCAGTTTGGTGGCAGACGAGCCTTATATCGTTTCTGCGGCCATGGATGGAATGCGGCAGTACATTGACATGGCCCAGAAATTGGAAGCCGGCATTGTAGTCGGCTGGGTCAAGGGCAACGTTCCCAAGGGCGGAAACCGGGAGAAATACCTGGACCGTCTGGCGAAAAATCTTCGGATTCTTGGGGCCTACGGGAAGGACCGGGGCGTGCCGCTGAATCTGGAAGTCATTAACCGTTATGAGGTCAATATCTTCACAACTGCCGCGGAAACCATGGAATTCCTGGAGAAATACCAGCCTGAAAATTGCTTTGCCCACTTAGACGCTTTCCATATGGGTATTGACGAATGCGACCCTATAGAGGCCATCCGGTGCTGCAAGGGACGCATTGGTTATTTTCATCTGGCCGACAACTCCCGGCGGTATCCCGGCAGCGGTCAGTTTGACTTTGCACGCATTTTGCACGCGCTGGAGGACGTGGGCTATGACGGCTATCTGTCTGTGGAATGCCTGCCGTATCCCAGCGGAGAGGAAGCGGCGGAAAAGGCCATCGCGTATATGAAGAGCCTTTCCTGAAAAGTTGCCGGGAGGAGCGTTATGGAGCCAAATCGCATTGTTTTTTACTTTGTTTGTATTTGCGTTGCCTTTGTTGTGAAGGGCCTGGCAGGGTTTGGCGACCCGCTGATTTCCACGCCTCTGCTCTCCCTGCGGCTGCCCAACAGCGTCATTACGCCGGGTCTCGCGCCGGTGTCCCTCATTTTGAACGCAAATATGGTCTGGAAAAACCGCGGTCACTTTTCCGCTAAAATTGTACTGCCAATCAGCGTATTTGTGCTTCTGGGCATCATTCCCGGGACCCTTTTGCTGAAATTCGGCTCTCCGCAATGGCTCAAGCTCCTGCTGGGGCTGCTGATTATCGGCCTGGGTGTGGAGATGCTGACGCGAAAGCACAACGAGAACGCAAAACCGAATATATATCTGCGTGCAATTGCGTCCTTTTTCTCCGGGCTGACTGCGGGCCTGTTCGGAATCAACCTGCTTTTCCTGGCGTATATGGAGCGTGTCGCCACAAATCGGGAGGAATTCCGTGCAAATGCGTGCTTTATCTTCCTGCTGGACAACGCCTTTCGACTGATTTTGCTGTTCGCAGAGGGGCTTTACGGCAAAGAGGCGCTGCTGCTGAGTGTTGTGGCCATGCCTGCGGCGGTGCTGGGGATGAAGCTGGGAGCCTTGCTTGATAAACGCGTCAGTGACCGGCTTTCGCACCATTTGATCATTTATGTCTTTATTTTGGGCGGCATCAGTACCACTATTTACGCTTTGCTGCAACTTCTGTAAACGATACAGGAAAGGGCGAATGTTCCATAAATAAGAAGCAGGCCTTATGGCAGTGCTCTGAGGAAAAGTGCTGTAGGTGACAGCTTTGCCCGCATAATGGATTTGACGGGACAGGGATGGCCGATCCTGCCAAAATAACAATGATATATTTTAAAGGAGAATGAAAGTTATGGCTCAGAAAATGGATGCTTTTTCCGCCGCTTTGATGGCCGACAAGCGCGAGATCATTTTTGCCCCCACGGTGTACAAATTCGACACCTTCGCGGCTATGGCAGAGGAATTCAAGCTGAATGAGCGGGATGTGGTGCTCACCAACGAGTTCATCTACACCCCTTTTATGAAGGAATTGAATCTCAAATGCCAGTATGTGTTCCAGGAGAAATTCGGCGCCGGGGAGCCTTCCGAGGCCATGA
>CAJTMG010000049.1 GCA_910577405.1 uncultured Oscillibacter sp.
GCCGGAGGGCAAGAAAAAAGTCTGTAGCCATTGCGGCTACAGACTTTTTCATGGTGGACTCGAAGGGGATTGCCCCCCGGCCTCTGCGATGCGAAAAGGTTCAGAAAACTTTTTCGGCTTGTTTCTGCTCTTTTTAGCCGTTTCCGTTGGAGTTCACTTCATCTGCAAGCCTCTTTAACGAGGTGTTTTCCATGTGTTCCGGTCACGTCTGTGGTAGGTTCTGTGGTTAAGAGGATATTATCATCCTCAAACCAACGGCAAAGTTAATCATTGAAGCCATATCTTTGGCAAATCTCATGTACAGCTTCAGCATAAAGGGATCGTGAATGTTTATTATAATCGCTGTTCTTGTTCTTCTTGTCTAAGTACAGTTTTCTTAATTCATTGTGATGTCCATTATCTTTTATCCACTGTTCTTTTTCGCAAAGCATATAGTATCCACCAGGCTGTTTCTCCCAAGTGTAACTGTTCTGCCTTTTATTGAAACGAATATATTCTTGCCGTTTATGGCCCTCTTCATCTGTATAGTTATTTACAATGGCAAAATCGCAGCTGTGAAGAATACGTGAGTTTTTTCTGTCCTTGAATTTGATGGTGATAACACGGGTCGAGTCTTCAGTGTAAACGTATCCATACTTATGGGCTGCCTTATTCAACGCCTGTATAATTTTGAATTTGATTTTTTCCGGAGTATAATTGCAATCATCGTCGTTGACCTCCAAATTAATATCAAAATCATAGCCAATATTTGTTTGCGGGGCGTAAGTCACCATATTACGCCTATCACTTCCCACGAAATCAAAGCGAAAAGTCAAATCATCCCGAAGTAAATTTTGAGTCCTTTTTATAATAGCAATCAGGTCGTTTTTGACTGGGGCGCGTTCTTTTCTGGTAACATATTTAAAGTCGTGCATATAATATCCCCCTATATTTTATTTTCCCGACCCGACCATTTAGCGTGAACTAAATCGTTACATTATACAACAAGGTTTTTGTTTGTCAAGGAGTACAGAATATAAATTGCGCCAAAAAAAGAAAGGACCGCGCAAAAAGAGGACCGCCCCGGGGCGGTCCTCTCTTTTAACGGTATGGTACCGATCAAACGCCTCTCCCCCGGTCACTCCAGCTTCCGCACAAAGTTCCCGAAGACCCGGACCCGCTCCTGGACGGTGACGAAGGCGTGGTCGTCCCGCTCGTGGACCGCGTGGAGCAGATCCTCAATCTCGAACTTGGACAGGCACACCACCAGCACGTGGAGCCCCTTGCCGCTGTAGGCCCCGGTGCCCTCCCAATAGGTGACGCTGCGGCCCAGCTTTTCAATGATGAAGCGGCCCAGCTCCTTCTCGTCCTCCTTGGTGAAAATCATGGCCTGGACGTTCACGTTCTGCTGGTGCATCCGGTCCAGCACCATGGCGGAGAAGAAGTTGTAGATAACGGAGTAGATAGCCACCTCCGGCACAAAGAGAACCAGGCAGGCGGCGTAGAGGAAGAAGTTGACCGTCAGGGAGAATTTCCCCACGGTGAAGCGGCTGCCCCGCTTGCTCAGGCAGAGGCCCACGATGTCCAGCCCGCCGCCGCTGCCGCCGCAGGTCAGCACGATGCCGCTGGCGATGCCCACGATGATGCCCCCCAGCAGGCAGGAGGTGAGGTAGTCGTCCACAATGGGGAGCGACGGCGAGGGGATGATGCTGTAGAAGAAGGAAAAGGACACCGTGCAGGCGATGGTCTTGAAGGTCATCCGGGGCCCCAGGGTCTTCCAGCCCAGCAGCAGGATGGGGATGTTGCTGATAAAATAGAGGACGCCGGCGATGTCCGCCTCCAGGCCCAGGGTGTTGTGGAGCAGGGTGCGGATCAGCTGGCAAAAGCCCATCAGCCCGCCGGAGTACAGGCCCAGCGGCACGATGAATAAGCGGAGGGCCAGGGCTACCACGCCCTCCCCCAGCATGGCGGCCACCAGCCGCAGCCATCGGTTGTGCAGGGAATTGTACATCATGTCCTTCATGTCGTTCCTCCCGGCCCGGCGGCCTCGCCCGTCCCGCCGTTTCGGGGGAGGGCAGTTTAAGTTGTTTCCTTATGAGCACTGGCTTTGATTATATCCGCTTCAAGGCAAAACCGCAAGAGGAAAAGCGGGACAAAATGGACGAAACGGCAGGAAAATCCTGGGTTTTCCCGTGAAAAGTCTACAAAGAATAGCGCAGGCACCGGTAGAGCCGGGCCTTGGCCCGCCGGAGGGTCCGGGAGACGGTGGAGCGGTTCAGCCCCAGCTCCCGGGCGATTTGGGGGATGTTCATCCCCTGGTCGTAGTAGAGGTCCACCAGCTGGCGCTGGCGGGGGGTCAGCTCCCGCTCCCGGGCCTGGCGGAGATTCCGCCGGAGGCGCTCCAGGCGCTCGGAGTTGTCGGCGGCGTTCTGGCGGTTCCAGACCGTCAGGTCCCCGATCCACTCGCTGGCCCTGGTGTCAAAGGGCCCCTCATAGCGTGCAGTTCTCATGGTTTTGATGGCTCCTGTCATAGTAATGGGCGGTCAGCGCCGCCAGCTCCCGGGCCTCCCGCCAGAGGGGGGTCAGCTCGTCGATGCGGCGGCGGAGGCGGAAGGCCGCCTCCGGGTCCGCCTGGGCCCGCTCCAGCCCCCGCAGCTCCACAATGCGCCCGTGGATGGCGGCGGCGCTGCTGCGGTAGGAGGCCGACATTTCCAAAAGGGTCATGGCCGCTCCTCCCTTCCCCGGACCTCCCGGCAGGGGGCCAGTTCCCGCCGGGCCAGGTCCGGAAAGCACTCCCCGCAGGAAAGGTGCCCGTTGCAGGCCCAATACTCCTCGCCCCGGAGAATTTCCCGGCCGCACAGGGTGCAGCGCAGGGCCCGCGTCCCGGGGCGGCGGCTGGTTTTTAACATGTAAATCCTCTCCTTTGAAAAAACCGTGAAAACAGGAAAAATTTTTGTTGACAAATGGGAAACGGTCTGCTAGAATAGGCAATGCTGTTGGAACTGCTGGTGTAGCTCAGTTGGTAGAGCAGCTGATTTGTAATCAGCAGGCCGGGG
>CAJTMG010000050.1 GCA_910577405.1 uncultured Oscillibacter sp.
CGGGGGACGTGGGTTGAAATTACGACTACAGCGATAGGGAGGGAAGCCTCTGATGGAAGTCGTCTCCCGCACGGGGGACGTGGGTTGAAATTTGCCCAGATTGCGTAAGGGAAATCAAGAGAAGGGTCGTCTCCCGCACGGGGGACGTGGGTTGAAATCTGCAAGCTCCTTTTGAGACATCCCAACCGCCAGTCGTCTCCCGCACGGGGGACGTGGGTTGAAATAAAATCGGCTCACCGTCTGCGCCTGTCCCAATCTGCGTCGTCTCCCGCACGGGGGACGTGGGTTGAAATCTTCTGGGGAGGGTGGGCCTGTGAAGACTTCAAAGTCGTCTCCCGCACGGGGGACGTGGGTTGAAATGGAAAAAATCCAAGGGCGGAGCGAAGACAAAGACAGTCGTCTCCCGCACGGGGGACGTGGGTTGAAATCTGCTTACGTCGTCCGCCCTCTATTACATCTTGCTCGTCGTCTCCCGCACGGGGGACGTGGGTTGAAATACAGAAATGGGTGGTTTGTTTGATTGATTTGCAGCAGTCGTCTCCCGCACGGGGGACGTGGGTTGAAATAAGTCTGGCGAGCGTGTTGAGATCTACCAGATATGTCGTCTCCCGCACGGGGGACGTGGGTTGAAATATCGATGTGCATAGTCAAACAGCCGAAGGGGTAGGTCGTCTCCCGCACGGGGGACGTGGGTTGAAATTCTTGAAAGAACTGGAAATCAAAAAGGTGCCCTTGTCGTCTCCCGCACGGGGGACGTGGGTTGAAATAAGTGTTACGAGCACACGGAGTTCCGCTTTGACGGTCGTCTCCCGCACGGGGGACGTGGGTTGAAATACAGAGAACCAGATATGACCGTCCCAATTGTATCCACGTCGTCTCCCGCACGGGGGACGTGGGTTGAAATCGCTGTTGTCCGCACACTTGACCCTACTTACGTTGTCGTCTCCCGCACGGGGGACGTGGGTTGAAATCATTAACCCGCCTCCCTATTTGCATAAAATCTCTGTCGTCTCCCGCACGGGGGACGTGGGTTGAAATTGGTAGACAGGAGCTGACGATGAAAAACTTTGAGGAGTCGTCTCCCGCACGGGGGACGTGGGTTGAAATGCAATACTGTCCGCCAACGCCTCGCACGCCGTCCAGTCGTCTCCCGCACGGGGGACGTGGGTTGAAATTTGTAAATACTCCCCATGGGTGTCACGCTTGCGTGTCGTCTCCCGCACGGGGGACGTGGGTTGAAATGAATGCAAAATTGTGGATTATCAGCACATCCACCGTCGTCTCCCGCACGGGGGACGTGGGTTGAAATACCGACCCAGGCCCAGCCGGGGACAGCGTTCTGGGGTCGTCTCCCGCACGGGGGACGTGGGTTGAAATATCTACTTCGGACAGCTCGACCACGCTGACCTCAGTCGTCTCCCGCACGGGGGACGTGGGTTGAAATCGTATATAGCGGCTGTGGTGTCGGAACCAGGGAAACGTCGTCTCCCGCACGGGGGACGTGGGTTGAAATCGGCAGTCTTCCGGGTGTATAATCATCCTTCACGTCGTCTCCCGCACGGGGGACGTGGGTTGAAATCAGGCACTATGGCGCCCAGGTGCCGCTCTTCGTGGTCGTCTCCCGCACGGGGGACGTGGGTTGAAATTTGGCGGTCAGGTTTCCGGCCTCCGCCTCTCCCAGGTCGTCTCCCGCACGGGGGACGTGGGTTGAAATGCCCTATTATTTGACTCAAAACGTCCAGAATTTGGTCGTCTCCCGCACGGGGGACGTGGGTTGAAATCGGAGGACGTATACACAATTGACGTGCAGGCCAGGTCGTCTCCCGCACGGGGGACGTGGGTTGAAATCTCTGATCAAATCGCCTGTGGAGAATTTGCAAATGTCGTCTCCCGCACGGGGGACGTGGGTTGAAATCGCGCCGGAAGCTCAGAAGCGGATTCCCAGCCCCGGTCGTCTCCCGCACGGGGGACGTGGGTTGAAATATCCTCTGCCTCCTCAAACCCGCTGTAGCCGCACGTCGTCTCCCGCACGGGGGACGTGGGTTGAAATAGTAATATCCTGCGAAACGGTCCCACACGCTCACCCCGTCGTCTCCCGCACGGGGGACGTGGGTTGAAATTCCAGTGTTTAATCGCAGTGGCGCTCACCCCAAGGTCGTCTCCCGCACGGGGGACGTGGGTTGAAATTCCTTGTCCCAATCAAGGCCAAGCTCCCGCATCAGGTCGTCTCCCGCACGGGGGACGTGGGTTGAAATGCTACAGGAAGCCGTGACGCAGGGGAGGCGCATATGTCGTCTCCCGCACGGGGGACGTGGGTTGAAATTCCATCAAGTGCGGCAGTCGGTTCCGCCCAGCGTGTCGTCTCCCGCACGGGGGACGTGGGTTGAAATTTGGGGCGCTCTCCAACTGCTGGAGCCGGGTGGTCAGTCGTCTCCCGCACGGGGGACGTGGGTTGAAATGCGCTGTGCCTTGTAGTGTCTGTGCTGGCGGTGCCTGGTCGTCTCCCGCACGGGGGACGTGGGTTGAAATTGTCGATCAAAGGACTGGTAACCGTGTTTCAGGCGTCGTCTCCCGCACGGGGGACGTGGGTTGAAATCCTCGTTGCCTCGCTGCCGGTACGCACTGCTTAGTCGTCTCCCGCACGGGGGACGTGGGTTGAAATTTAACACCCGGTTCGAGCAATTTTTCGGGCCGGAGTCATCTCCCGCACGGGGGACGTGGGTTGAAATACAAGAGTAAGAGCCTGTTTA
>CAJTMG010000051.1 GCA_910577405.1 uncultured Oscillibacter sp.
ATATCGGCGTGTAAACGGCAAAATTAAGGGGTAAATGAAAAAATTTTCAATTCCCGTTTGCTGTTACAGGAAGTATACAACCTGTAACAGGCAGAGCGGGGAGGTGGATTGGATGCCCGGTGAGAAATGGAACACGGCCATCAAAATCCGGCTCTATCCATCACCGGAGCAGGCGGAGCTGATGGAAAAGACCTTCGGATGCTGCCGCTGGCTCTGGAACCACATACTGGCTGATGTACAGGAGTTTTACGCCGCTGCGGACCTGCATTTTATCCCTACTCCAGCCCATTACAAGAAGGAAGCGCCGTTTCTGCGTGAAGTCGACAGTCAGCCGCTGTGTACAGTCCATCAGAACCTGCGGCGTGCGTTTCTGGACTTCTTTCGCAATCCAGGGGCGTTCCAATACCCGCAGTTCAAAATGAAAAAGTCCGGAAAAGATTCCTTCACTGTTTATTGCCGGCAGTACCGCACGGGACCATCCATCCGGCTTCTGGGGAATGGCCTTCAGATGCCGAAATTGGGTTTCATAAAGGCGGCTGTTCATCGGAAGCCTCTCCACTGGTGGGATTTGCGGATGGTGACGGTCAGCAGGACGGCTACAGGAAAATATTTTGCCTCTGTGATTTTCGCGTATCAGGCAAAGAAACAGGAAGCCGTTGAGCCAACACAGAAAACGACGTTGGGCCTGAATCATTCCATCAGCAGTCTTTATGTGGACAGCGAGGGCCGTCGTCCTGAAATGCCTTCCTGGAAGCGGCCGCAAAAGAAGCTGGCGGAGATGCAGAGGAAGCTCTCACGGATGCAGAAGGGGTCCAGAAACTATCAGGAGCAGCAGCAAAAAATCCGACTGCTGCATGAGCACATAGCCAATCAGCGGCGCGATTTCATCCATAAGGAATCCCGGCGGATAGCCAACGCCTGGGACGCCGTATGTGTGCGCGACGCCGATCTGAATGGCCTTGCGCAGAAGCTGAAGGGCGCAAAGGTGATGGCCAGCGGGTTCGGGATGTTCCGGGACTGCCTGCGATACAAGTTACAGCGGCAGGGGAAGGCGTGCATTACAGTCGACCGTTACACGCCCACAGCAAAGACCTGCCACGAATGCGGATTTGTCCACGAAGGCCTGGGCCAGCGGGAGAAAATCTGGACCTGTCCCCATTGCGGCGCGGCGCTTTCCAGAGAGGTCAACGCCGCCAGAAATCTGCGTGATATGGGGCTTTTTCAGTACAAATCCAAGGAGACAAGCGCCGCGTAGCGATGTTTCATAATCTCAGCGATACCGTTCGGGACGGCGGTGAATGCCCATGAGCACAGCAGGGGAAGCGCTGATTTGATGGACAAAACGATAACATTTGCCCATGAAATCAGCACTTTCCGGAAGCTGTCAGGTGGGAAGAAAAGAGGGCGACTTCCGTTGAGGAACGCAGCCTGAACCCTGATTTTTGGGGAGTCCACTCAACATGATATTTTGCTGTTCATTGAAAAACTGTCAGGAAGACGGGAACGGAATTTTAAGGAGATTGATTATGCTTTGTATTTCGATGAAGCCCAGCGAGTATTTCACCGTTGGCAACGACACGGTTGTGCAGTTCGACCGGCTCAGCGGCGACCGCGTGCATCTGATTATCAGCGCGCCGAAGGAGGTCCCGATTCTGCGGGGAGACGTGCTGGAACGCAGAGGCGGCAAGCGTCCGGACTGCGTGCTGGACCTCTCGCCGCGGTATATCCGGCAGCTTCCGTGGAACCACGCGAAAAAGCAGGCGCTGCATGAAATGCGAGAACTTCTGGCACAGATGGGCGACACCCCGGAAGCCCTGTTGCTGCAAAAAAAGCTGGAGGTCATTTTCCCTGTACAGCCGGAAAATGCGGGAGACAAAGCAGTTTGAATGATTAGGTTTCTACCTGTCCGCGCGCGGATGGGCTGAAATATAGTACCCGCGCCATAAGTCTGACACGCCAAAGGCCACGGCAGAGCAGACAGGCGCGCCACAGACCTGTGCCCTGGTAAAAGGATGCTCTGGGGCACATTAATAGACCGAAAGGAGTCAAAACAATGAGGATCCAGCATAATATTCTGGCTATGAACGCCTATCGCAACTACAACACCAACACTTCCGCTCTGGCGAAGA
>CAJTMG010000052.1 GCA_910577405.1 uncultured Oscillibacter sp.
TAGATAGTGTCTACATGAGTTAAGCGCGAATAGCAGCCCAAATAGCGATACAACGGACGTGAACCGCAGCGATAAAGGCATCAGAGGTTTTGGCATAACGAGTGGCAATACCTCTCCAGCGTTTCAGGGCCAGGAAGCAGTTTTCGACCAAATGACGCAATTTATAGAGATATTTATCATAGTCACGCTGTTCTTTACGATTCTTCTTCGGCGGAATCACAGGCTCCATCCCTGCCGAAACCGCATAGGCCAGGATATCATTTGTGTCATAGCCCCGGTCTGCCAGTAGGATTTCCGCAGAAATACCCTCTATCAGGTGGACAGCTTCTTTACAATCCGCTCGGGTACCTTCTGTAACAAGGATTCGGACTGGCATACCATTCGCATCCACGGCCAAGTGTATTTTGGTGTTGAGCCCCCTTTTGTTCTGGACATGTCCTGATTGCCGCCCTTCGCTCCCGCCGCCTGGGGATGCACTTTGATATGACTGGCATCTATCATCAGCCATTCATAATCCGGTTCGTCTATCAGAATTTCCAGAAGTTTTTCCCAAACACCTTTTCTGCGCCAACGGATAAATCGCTGATGGACGCTGCCCCACTTCCCGTAATCGGGAGGCAAATCCCGCCAGGGCGCTCCGGTCCGCAGTACCCAAAACACTGCATTGATAAAACGGCGGTTATCCTGGGCAATCCCTCCCCACTGGCCGCGCTGTCCCGGCAGATGTGGTTCCAGCAATGACCACACCTTATCGCTTATGTCATGTCTGTGATAGGAAGCCTCCATCTTTTTTCTCTCCTGTCTTGTTTATGATGCTTCTATTCTATCACAGTCCTTTCTCCTTGTGTAGACACTATCTA
>CAJTMG010000053.1 GCA_910577405.1 uncultured Oscillibacter sp.
TTTCCATGTTTTTAATCCGTTTACAGGGATAATCGGAACATTCAAAACAATAAGGCAACTTTTTGATCTTGATACAATCCTTTATTTTACACTTACGGCAATGCTCTGGTTTTCCCTTATCACTATTTAAGCAGCCTGCACATGGTTTTTTGTGGTAGCAATGTTTATAACAAACAAGACAATTCATTCAACATGGAGCAAACATACTTGTGCCAATATTTTCTTTAGGCATTTTCATAAGTTCTTATCCTTCTAAAAGCTAGAATTGAACAAAATCACTGTGCGATGGCCTGCCAAGGCTGTAGCATAAAGATTTTGTTCAATCCCGATTTGTTTGTTCGTCCACCATTCTACAGATCTACTGTTCAACTTCTATCTTATTAACAAAGTCCAAATTATAACGCACAGCACCGTGGTCTCTAAATATCGTTGCACTTGTAATACGGATTGCCAAAATAACGCAGTTTTCATCCTGCTCATTATTTGCATCGTCATACCAGTCCGCAAATACTTCACGGAGTTTCGTTCTTAGGGCAGCGTTTTGGGGTTCCAAAACCCATCCAAGGTTTTCTCCAATTCCATGACCGTATATTCCCTCAAAGCAAAC